>NZ_JBNHHW010000002.1:0-612167 GCF_059092625.1 Arthrobacter sp. Y3221114 | reverse complement strand
CGAATGCGACCTGGTGGACGAATACGACGGCGGGGACCACACCATCGTCGTGGCCCGGGTACGCGCGCTCGAATCGGACCCCGCCCAGGATCCCCTCCTGTTCTTCAGGGGACAGTACAAATACGTTCACAATCACAACGACTAAAAGCCGCCCAGACCAGTACGCGCTGCCGCGGATGGAGCCGTTAAGCCCGCTGGCCTTAACGGCGTAACCAGCAACGCTGGCGTAAAGAAAGATCTTGCCTGTAAGTAAATGTGTTCGTCGTTCCGCGGTAGTGATCCCATACCGTTGCTCGAAGCGGCTGAAGAACTGTCTGACGGCACTAGCACCTTTTCCACGCCGAAGGACACGGATCGGAAACGCACGGAGCTTGCACCCTTGGCCGGTTGCAGTGCCGCATTCGGGCAACCAGAATCATAGTGTTAGTCCTAGTCGGCAGCCGAGTAGCGCTGGTGTGCATGATTAGTCACCGAAGCGACTGGCACGGGGTTAGCAGGATCCGACGGCCTCGTCTGCTTCTGCCCCTATCATTTGCGATGCTGGGCCTAGGTTCTATCAGTGCTGAATTGCCCTGGGTTTCGTTCAATTATTCGCCCGGTCCTGTTCGCCTGACCTTGCCCTCGCTGACAAATAAGCGGCGCCCCCCTGGTATACCCGGGGAAGGCCGTCAGCAAAACCAGCGTGGCAAAACTTACTGGCCGCACGGCGCATTCCCTATGGTGGTCACCAAGGGCACCCTCTCCTCCCATGGTGCCGTTGACACGCCATAAACGGATCATGAGCCAGAGCATAAGGCGTAGCAACGAGAAATGTATTGACTGTGATCATGGACACTCGATAGTCTTACCGAGTGATCGATCGCTCGGTAAGAGGATTTTTCGCTTCTTCGTAATAAGCACCCCGGGAATTCGAACATTCTGGGGCAGCATCGTTAGCGGCACCTTCACGCCATAGGTTCATTGCTATGGACTCCGGGGAGGATCACCTTGGCGGTCTAGCCAAGATGCTTGGACTCCTACTAGTTGAAGGGCTCGAAATTGGACAAGAACTTGAAACGGCCGGTTTCTGGGATCCGCCGTTACGGTGCTATGACAGTGGCGGCGGTGGCAGTCGCATTGACCGTCACCTCATGTGGTGCGGCCTCGGGCTCGGGCAACGGCGGTGAGACCGCACATCTGCTCATTACGGCGATCACTCCCAATGATGAGCACGCCGATGCTCAAACCGCGATCGCGTTCATGGATGAAGTTGTCTCTCGAACAGGCGGCAAGGTGAGCTATGAGATTGAGCATGCAGGGTCCGGTGGCACTGGTTGCGATGTGGCGGAATCCCTAAAGTGTGTCCAGGACGGGCGGGTGGACATGGCGTTGACCTCGCCGGCTTACACTCCCAGCGAATTCCCGGCGCTTACTGTCGCTGACGTACCCACGTGGGGGGCGACCGACCAGGCTAGGATGACGGCGCTGTCCTCGGTGCGAGAAAACTCTCCTGCTATCGATGATGAACTCGATGGCTTGGGCGTGAAGCTGCTCCAGTTTTTCCCGGCGACGGCGGCAATGATAGGTACGAAGACTCCGTTTGACAATATCGCCGAACTTGAAGGCCTTCGGATCCGGTCCACGGGCCCGGCATTAACATCGGCGTTGATCGCTGCCGGCGCCAACCCTTCATCGGTGGCTACCCCTGAACTGTACGACGCCGTGGACAAGAACGTCCTCGATGCTTTCGTGCAGACGATGGGTGGCACCGATGAGTGGAATCTCTACGAGGTTGCCCCCTACATTACGGACACCGGAATCGGCTCATATTCGAACCAAGCCCTGATGATCAACAGCGATGTATTTGCCAACCTGGAGCCGGAGGTGCAGCAGGTTTTCGAGGAGGTCAGCGTGGAATTCTTCGCAGGCCGCACCGTGGACAAGCGCACTGAAGCCAATGCCAAGCACTGTGAATCCCTCGCCGAGAATGCGACGCTCAAGGTGTGGGAGCAGTCCAAGACCGACGAGTGGAAAGAGCTTGTCGCCGATGACATCAAGGCCACATGGGTGTCCGATGCCGAAAAGGCCGGCGTGGCCGACGCTGAAGCCATTTATGACGAGTTCATAGAGGTCTCCGAAGCACACCGAGACGAGGGCTCGGATCCCCGGATCGCTTGCCTCGAGAAGCTCGGCCTTTGATGGCCGGGACAACGTCTAGAGAAGGAAATGCTAGATGAAAACGATGGACAAAGCCATGGGTTTTGTGCGGCGAATCTCCGATTTCAGCGGTGTGCTGTCCGCAACAGCCGGCGTAGCGATGATGATCGGAATCACGCTCGATGTGGGAATCCGGCTGGTCTCGAATCAAAGCCTGCCCGGTTTGTTCGATTTGAACACCCTGCTGCTGATTGCCGTTGCGTTCCTCGGACTTGGCACCGCCGAATTCCAGGACTCGCACATGAAGATGACGCTTCTCGGGGACATCCTCCCTACTCGGGTTCGAGTGATCTTGCGAAGCATTTCCCAAATACTTTTGACGGGGATCATGGGCTGGATGGCCTATGCCAGCGGTCTGCGAGCTATTGAATCTTTTGTCTCGGGAGAGTTTAACAGCGGAGTGGTCAATTGGCCGCTATGGCCGGCTAAGACGGTACTGGCGCTGGGCCTGGTCGTCATCACCATCGTCTCTCTCATGAAGGCGGCCTACTTCATCCGGTCCTCCATTCAAGACAAGGGCGACTGGCCCACCCATGACGAGGCGGATTTGACCAATGCCTAACAGCGTAAACGCGTTCGACACGGCGCAGACTTTTCAAAACAATGAATTTTCGGTTCAGGTTCAAAGGAGAACAAACCAATGACACCTACGGTTGTCGTGCTCCTCATGGTTGGTGTTCTACTCGTCCTGCTGCTGCTTGAAACGCCGATCGGTGCCGCACTTGCTATATCCGGCGCCTTCGGGATCATTGTCCTCAGAAGCAGCGATCAGGCGACGGCCTTCATGGGATCAGCACCGCTAAACTCGGTTGGCCAATTCACCCTCACCGTCATCCCGATGTACATCCTGATGGGAGTCTTTGCCATCCACGGCAGACTTGCCGAACAATTATTCACCATCGCGAACCGGGTATTCCGCCGGGTACCGGGCGGCCTGGGAGTCGCCGCGGTGATGGCCAGCGCCGGCTTCGGTGCCGTCTCCGGATCGTCTGCCGCATCCGCAGCAACGATGGCGAAGCTATCGGTCGGGGAAATGCTGCGTTACGGATACTCAAAACACTTCGCCGCCGGAATCGTAGCTTCGGCCGGAACGCTCGGAGCCATGATCCCACCCAGCGTCATTCTCGTGCTGTACGCGGTGCTTACGGGTGAGTCAACCGGCGCGATGCTGATGGCGGGCATACTTCCGGGGATAGTTTCGGCAATCGCATACATCGTCTACATCATGGTGGCGGCGCGCAAAGACCAGGCAAGGCAGCTGCAACGAACGCAGGCCGGAAAATCGGCCCGTGTCAAGGAAGAAGCCTATGCTGGAGCAGGACCCCTTACGACCTATCTTCAGCCGACTCCGGATGACTCAGCCAAAGCGTCCCCGGCTCCAGCATCCGGGAGCGGGAAGCTGCCGTTGCGCGCAGTCTTCCGGGCAGGACTGCTCTTTACCATCGTCATCGGCGGCATCTACTCAGGTTTGTTCACACCCACGGAATCCGGCGCCATCGGCGCCCTGGCAGCATTGGTCATGATGGTCTGGGAGCTCCGTCGAGAGGGAACACGTTCAATCGTGCGGACCACTCTGAAGTCGTTTGTCGAGGGCGCACGACTTTCGAGCACAATCTTCTTCATCGTTATCGGTTCCAGCCTCTTCAGCGTCGCCCTGGTCGCATCACGCGTCCCGCAAGCCCTAGCCAAAGGAATCCAGGAACTCGACGTTGCGCCGGAACTTGTAGTCGTCGCGATCCTAGTCCTGATGATTCCCCTCGGGATGTTCCTGGACTCGATCGCCATCCTCGTCATCACCATGCCGCTGCTGTACCCGATCGTCATGGAACTGGGATTTGACGGCGTGTGGTTCGGCATCCTGGTCGTCAAGCTCATCGAGATCGGCCTGCTGACACCACCGGTGGGAATCAACTGCTTTGTCGTGGCGGCGGCCTCCGGGAAGGTCACGGCAGCTGAGACATTCAAAGGAGTCCTTCCGTTCATTGCCATGGACATCCTCGTTACCGCCCTCATCTTCGCTGTCCCTGAGATAGCGACCTTCATCCCAAGCATGATGGGCGGATAGTCCGCCCGCAGCACAGCAATAAGAATTCACGTTGAAACGAAAGAAGGATCCTGTGCGTAATAAGTCCGAATCCCTGAAAGTTGGACAGTTCACCGCCTTTTACGGCGATCGGGTCGATGGCCTGAGACAGCTGATTGACAGCGGCGTGGATGTCCTGACCGGTGATTATCTCGCCGAACTCACCATGCTCGTTCTTCGCAAGAATGAACTGCGCGGTGGAAAGGGATACGCCGAGGGGTTCGTGAGCTATGTTTCCGACTACCTGGGGGAGATCAAGGATCGCGGAATCAAACTCGTCACGAACGCCGGAGGACTCGATCCCCTGGGCTGCGCCGAGGCCGTAAAGGCCGAGGCCGCGAAGCGCGGCGTTGACCTGAAGGTGGCCGCCATCACCGGTGACGACGTTCTTGACCGGATCCGCGAACTCCGCGAGGACGGTGAGCTGTTCCCCCACCTCGACGAGGGAACCCCATTGAAAGCCGACGACAGTTCCATCCTGACCGCAAACGCCTACCTTGGCTCCTGGGCTATCACCGAGGCCCTCCAACAGGGTGCTGATATCGTCATTTGTCCCCGCGTCACCGATGCGTCACTGGTCATCGGTCCCGCGTCCTGGCACTTCGGATGGCAGCGAGACGAATGGGACAAGCTTGCCGGAGCATTGTTCGCCGGCCACGTGATCGAGTGCGGGGCGCAGGCAACTGCCGGTAATTTCTCTTTCTTCCACGAGAACCCCGACCTTGGATTACCCGGGCTGCCCATCGCGGAAATCTTTGAAAACGGCGACTCCGTCATCTCCAAGCCAGAAGGTACTGGGGGAGTGGTCACCGTCGATACCGTGAAAGCACAGCTGCTATACGAAGTATCCGGTCCCCGGTACGAAAACCCGGACGTGTGTGGGGACCTGACCAGCGTGGCAGTCGAACCGTTGGGCGATGGACGAGTCGCTCTGACCGGTTCACGCGGTATAACGCCCACGCCGTATACGAAGCTGTCACTCACCTACGAGGGCGGGTACCGCAACACCATGATGGTCGGGGTCACCGGGGCCCGCACGACAGAGAAGGTCGCATGGCTGCGGCGCGAAGTCGAACGCGCCATCGGAGGATTCGAATCCTATGATTCCTATGACTGGTCTGTCATTGGACCGGCGAATCCCAACTCCGGAACCTTCCAGGAGGCCACCGCCTGGGTCGTCATTTCCGTGCTCAGCACCCAGAAGGAAAAGGTCGGCCGAGCCGGCTTCTCCGACCGCATCACCCAGCTCGGCGTCAACAACTTCCCGGGCCTGTATTTTCCAACCCCTCCGCAGCGAGAGCGCCTGGCCGGTGTTCAATGGCCATGCCTCATCCCCAAGGAACAACTCACCGCTCGGATCGTTTTCGACGCAACGGACGGAACAGAAACTGCCTGGGGTCCGCACGAGGAAATCGACCAGTTCCAAGCCAGAACAGCATCTGAAGCCGCCGTGCATCCGCAGGACATTGCAGAAGCGGTGGTTCATTCCGAGTCTCCTCGCACTGACATCGTGTTCGGAGACCTGTTCGGGACAAGGTCGGGAGATAAGGCGAGCGTGGCAAACCTGGGCGTCTGGGCCCGAACGCCCGAGGCGTACTCCTATCTGGTGGACGAACTGACGGTGGAGAAACTGAAGGACCTGCTGCCCAACGTCAGGGAATACCGCATCGACCGGCACCTGTTCCCGAAGATCGAGGGCATGAACTTCGTGATTCACGGCTACCTCGAAATGGGCGTTGCCGCCTGCACCAAGATCGACCCGCAAGCCAAGGGCATCGGGGAATACCTCGGCTCCCGGCAAGTCCAGGTACCCGTATCACTGACATGAGCCGTGGCGGAGGCGTGCACGCATATTGTGCGTAATGAGATTAATAGAGCTTGGATAAGAAAGAGGCCATAACGATGCCTGCAGTTCTTTATGAAGTGGACGACCGAGTCGGGATCATCACCATCAACCGCCCGGAGAAGCGGAACGCCCTCAACTCAGATGCAAGACAAGGACTTTTCGATGCCTTGAGGCGTGCGAATGACGATCCCTCATGCCGCGCCATCGTGCTGACCGGCGCGGGCGACAAGGCCTTCTGTGCAGGAGCGGATTTAACGGAGCTGGCCAGCCAGGCCATCCAGGAACCCGGCATGGACTTCACCCCGCGATTCCGTAAAAACGTCAAGCTCGACAAACCGATCATCGCGGCGGTGGAAGGTGTTGCAATGGCCGGCGGCTTCCTGCTGGCCCAGATGTGTGACCTCTGTATAGCGGCGGAACACTCCTCGTTCGCTATTACCGAAGCGCGCTGGGGCCGAGGCGCGCCTTGGTCGGCAGCCCTGAGCGCCATGCTGCCGCAGAAAGTCATGATGGAACTCCTCCTGACAGCGCAGTCCCTCTCCGCGCAACGGATGTACGAACTGGGCTTTGTCAACAAAGTCGTCGGAAGAGGAGAGGCACTGGAAGAGGCCGTAACCATGGCGCGGGTGATTGCGGGGAACGCTCCCCTGACGGTGAGGGCCCATCTCCAGATGACGCAGTTCGGGAGCGAGATGGGGCCACTGGCGGGGGAAGCGGTTGCCGACGCGCTCTTCGCAGCGGTCTATGCGAGTGACGATGCCCAGGAAGGGCCCCGGGCATTCAAGGAAAACCGCATTCCACAGTGGCAGGGCCGATAACCGGTCCGTACTGGCTGCCATCGGGCTTCGCCCGGTGCCGGATGAGCCGAATCAGAGCTAGTCCCTACCGGCAACGATACATGCATGTTTTAGCGATAGAAATTGGAAGACTATGTTTGAGAATCTAGAGCCATCTGCCTTGCACGGGCTGCGCATACTCGAGCTCGGGCACGCGGTGGCTGTACCTTTCGCCGGCGCCCTGCTGGCGGATTTCGGCGCAGATGTAATCAAAATTGAGCCGAAGGGGACTGGCGACACTCACCGCGGCATGGGGGCACAAATCAACGACGTGGGCCTGTGGTGGGCTGTTACCGGCAGAAATAAGAGATCGGTATGTATCGACCTCAAGAGCGAAGAAGGCCGTCAACTGTTCCTGGAACTCGCTGGAACGGCAGACGCGGTCATAGAAAACTACCGTCCGGGAGTCATGGACCGCCTCGGCATCGGGTGGGAAACGCTCCACGAAATCAACCCGGACCTTGTCATGCTGAGCATATCCGGGTATGGCCAGACCGGGCCGTACCGCTTAAGGGGAGGATTCGGCAAGATCGCGGAAGCGTTCAGCGGAGCCACGAACCTGACCGGCAACCCTAACGAACCCCCCGTTCATCCGGGGTATTCAATAGGCGACACCACCGCAGGTCTCATGGGTGCATTCGGTGTCGTCAGTGCTCTGCTGGCCCGACAAAGCCACGGTGCCGGGAGAGGCCAGCATATCGACCTGGCCCTGTATGAGCCGCTGTTCCGCATGATCGAGTGGCAGATCCCCCTGCACCAACAGGCCGGCCTCAATGCAACACGCAAGGGCGGCGATTTCCCGTTCGGGGACGCATTCGTGACCACGATCTGCAGCACGCAGGACGGATCCAACGTGATCGTCTCAGCAGCAACCGCAGCGACCATCCAGCGGCTCGATGAGTTCCTTACCGCACGGGTCGAGGAATATTGTCCCCCGGCCAACGAACCCGCCGGGAACAGGACGGAGTCAATCACCCAGGCCGCCCGGGACTGGTGCTCGGCCCACAACATCGACTTCGTGCTGAGGGAAATGGAGTCTTCGGGAATCCTCGTCGGCCCGGTCCTGACACCCGAAGACATCGTTAAGAACGAACAGTACGCCTCCCGGGAGAACATCATCGACGTGGACGATGCCCGGACCGGCACGATAAGCATGCCCGGTGTCGTCCCGAAGATGTCTTTAACACCCGGACGGGTGCGCTGGGCCGGACCGTCACTGGGCCAACACACATCGGAAGTGCTCTGCGAGGTACTTTCCCTTGAACAGGACCAGATTGACGATCTGACTAAACGGGGTTGCATCAGCTGACAGCCCCGTCACCGATGTTTGCCTCGCAGAAAAACCTAGGAGTGAAGTACGAATGACGAATAAAACCATGCATCTTGTCCAGATCATGATGAGCAACCCCTCGACTCATACGCTAGGAGCATGGGCTGATCCGTCGGACGCCCAGTTGCAGGGGCTGGGGAGCTTTTCTTACTGGCAGAACGCGGCACGAACACTCGAGCGCGGATTGTTCGATGCTGTGTTCTTTGCAGATACCCCTGCACCAAGCGGCGGATACCGTGGCGGGCAGGAAACAGCGATCCGGTACGGGGTGAACTGGCCAGCTTTTGACCCGATGCCTGTGGCAGCGACGATGGCAGCCGCGACGGAGCACCTCGGGTGCGTCATCACCCTTTCTACCTCAGGCACCCATCCCTACATGGCAGTCCGCAGGCTTTCCACTCTTGACTACATGTCCGGTGGCAGAATCGGCTGGAACATCGTTACCGGCCATAACGTCGCCGAACACAAGGCCTTGGGAATCGATCCGATCGGGCACGATGAGCGGTACGAGTTGGCGGATGAATACCTTAGCGTGTGCGAGGCCTACTGGGACAGTGTGGGCGACGAGGCGGTTGTAGCTGACCGCAAGACAAGAACTTTTGCCGACCCCACCAGGGTCAAGCGGGTCACCCACAACGGGGAATACTACAAAAGCGAGGGCTACGTCCCCACCCTGCCTTCTCCCCAGGGGCGCCCGATCATATTCCAGGCAGGGGCATCACCGCGCGGGTTCCGCTATGCAGCGGAACACGCGGACGCAACGTTCTCAGTCCAGAAAAGCGTGACAGGCATGACCAGATACATGGAAAAGCTAAGAGCGGCCACCGACGGTGCAAGCCGCTCCGGCCAGGTCAAGGCTCTCTTTGCCGTTCAGCCCATAATCGGAAGCACAACTGAGGAGGCGGTACGACGGGAACAGGCCTACCGCGAAAGTGTTCCTGTCGAGGCAGGTCTCGCCCGGCTTTCCGGATCGTTGGGCGTGGACCTGTCACAGTATGATCTGGACGCGCCGCTTGAGGACCTCGACGTCCCCGGTTCTAAAGGACTCGCGGAGGCAGTGTCTGAAGCAGTCGATGGACGCAAACCTACTCTCAAGGACGCTGCACTGGATTTCGGCATGGCAGTGGGCGCAAAGCGGATTGTCGGGACAGCAGAACAGGTGGCAGAGGAACTGGAAGGCCTGTGGCGGCAAAGCGGCGGACATGGATTCGTAATCAGTCCCACTGTGAGCCCATCGAGCATTGAAGAGTTCGTCGACAATGTTGTCCCGATCCTGCAACAGAAAGGCGTCTACCGCCGGGAGTACCCCGGTCGGACTCTGCGCGAGAACCTCCATCAGTGACTGACTCTCCGGCCCCCACAGTTCGGGTCATTTCAGTCGCCAAGCCAACAAAAACATCTCTCTGAGTTAGGTAACAATGGAAGACAGCACCGCAATTGACGTGGAATTCCACGGACCCGTAGCCCGGGTGATCTTGAATCGCCCGGAAAAGCGTAATCCGCTAAGTTTCAGCACGGCGAAGCAGATCGTCAAAACCTTCCGTGAGTTGAATTCGGACAGCACGGTGCATGCAATTGTGCTCACCGGCACCGGGCCTGCCTTCTGCGCAGGCGGGGACCAGTCGGACTTCAACAAGTCAACGGGTCAACCGATCTCGGAGACACTCGATAATTACCCGCCACTGGAGGTCTTCGCGATGCGGAAGTGGCTGCGCAAACCGGTGATCGCCGCGGTGAACGGCACCGCTGCCGGAGGCGGGTTCGGGCTGGTCTGCGCGGCCCACTACGCCATCGCCGCTGATTCGGCGCGCTTCGGCCTCCCTGAAGTGAAGCTGGGCCTGTTCCCGCTCACGGTTCTGCCGCTGGTACGACCGATTCTCGGCGACCGGTTGACTTTAGACCTCTCACTCACCGGAAGGCTGATGAACGCAGAGGAAGCCCTCTCCACAGGTGTCGTCAATCGGGTCGTGAGTGCGGCCGAACTCGACCAAGAGGCTCTGGACGTAGCTGCATCCTTCGCAGCAAACAGTCCGTATGCGATGCGGATCGGGCTCGAGGCTTTCAACGCCTCCCGGGACATGTCGTTTGAAGACTCCCTGACCTATCTCAACACCCTGCGGGCTATCGCCTTTGCCAGCGAAGACGTCCGAGAAGGTTCAGCGGCTTTCCTGGAGAAGCGCCAGCCCGTTTGGGCCGGGCGCTAGGAAAAACGAACCAGACTATGGCATTGGTGCGCTCATGGCTGCCGGTTGTGCGGCCACTGCTAGTTGTATGAATTTATCGAGGAGTTAGAGTGAATAATAATGATCTGAGGCCGCTTCGCTTCGGGGCGTTCGTCCCGCCCCAGCACCTCGTGGGCCTGAACCCGACCATAGCTCTCCGCCGGACGATTGAGCTGGCGGCCCATCTTGACCAGTTGGGTTTCGATGAAATCTGGATAGGTGAACACCATTCAAGCGGGGTGGAGACAGTCGCCTCGCCTGAACTGATCGTCGCGGCGGCGGCAGAAAAAACTTCCCGTATCGCCTTGGGCACCGGGGTGGTATCCCTTCCCTACCACAACCCTTATCAGGTAGCTGAGCGTATCGTTCAGCTGAGTCATATGACACGCGGCCGTTTCATGTTTGGAGCCGGGCCCGGACAATTGCCTATGGACGCCCGGATGCTCGGCCTTAACGCCGTGCAACTTCGGCCTCGCATGGAAGAGTCGCTGTCAATCATCCTGCGGCTCCTTGCGGGGGAGACCGTCTCCTACGAGTCAGACTGGCTCACGCTGAACGAGGCTGTGCTGCAACTCTCGCCTTACAACAACATCGACGTGAACGTCGTCGGTACCGTATCGCCCTCCGGCCCAAAACTAGCCGGTCGGCACGGACTCGGGATGCTTTCATTGGCGGCGACAGATCCTGCAGGCAATGATCAGTTACCGGTGCATTGGTCGATCATCGAAGAAGAGAGCGCCCGAACTGGCCACGTCCCGGACCGCGGTCGGTGGCGTCTGATGGGGCCCATGCACGTTGCAAGGACAGTCGAAAAGGCCGTCCAGGATTGCGAGTACGGTTTGCGGTGGCAGTACCAGTTCCATTCGCTGTTCTCGCCGTCCGCGATTCCGGTTCCGGAGACCACCGCAGAACTGGCCAAGACGATCAACGATGAAGGCCGCGGAGTGATCGGCACGCCTGACATGGCCGCTGCACAGATCCAGCGGCTCATCGACCGGTCCGGCGGTTTCGGCACTTACCTTTTCCAGGGAGTGGACTATGCGGACTGGCCCAGCACTCTTAGGAGCTACGAGCTCTTCGCCGAGGAAGTCATGCCGCGTTTCAACGGCCAGCTTGCTGCACCCACGAACTCTTACGAGCGGTTGGTGGCGGCCCAAGAGCAAAACCGGAGCGAAACCGCTGCGGCGCGAACTGCCGCAGCAGGCCAGTGGGAGAAGGAACGGGTGTCACGATGAGCATGTCATCGCGATGGAAGGATGCGAACAATGGACAATGAACGCAAGGTGGTGGTGATCACCGGCGCAGCGGGAGGGCAGGGCGCGGCTCACGCGGAGTACTTCGCTAAATTGGGTCAAGCCGTGGTGCTCGCTGATGTGGCCGACGATCTTACAAATTCGTTGGCAGATTCCCTTGCGGAGTCAGGAGCAGAAACCCTGAGCGTCCATCTCGACGTGTCCAACCCCGGCGATTGGAAGGACGCTCTGGGCTCTGCTGTTTCGAGGTTCGGCAGGATTGACTCGCTCGTGAACAACGCCGGACTTGCAAGTCGGATCGGGATTCGCGATGTGGAGATGGTCGAATGGGACAAAGTCCTGCAGGTCAATCTCACGGGACCATTGCTGGGGATGAAGGCTGTTGTCCCGCACATGGCGGCTGCGGGCGGTGGATCAATCGTCAATATTTCTTCCACTGCGGGGATGACCGCCCACACCGGAGCTGCCTACACCTCCACGAAGTGGGCTCTGCGGGGCTTGACAAAAACCGCGGCCATGGAATTCGCGGAGTTTGGAATCCGTGTGAACTCGGTACATCCAGGTGTGGTCGATAGCCCCATGGTTCACAAGGCCGATCCTGGATTGATCGAAAGCTACAGGCTCACCACGCCGCTCAGGCGACTTGCGGCCATAAACGAAATTTCACCACTCGTCGGATACCTGTGTTCGGATGAAAGTTCGTTTGTCACTGGTTCAGAATTCGTCATCGACGGGGGGTGGACCGCCACGGGTCAGATGAGCGGCGTAAGGCAGGTACGCGAAATGTCTTCCACGTCCAACGGCTCCGGCGGTTCCGAATGATCATCACGATTGATCCCAAGGAACGTAACTCGACGATCTCCGATAT
Organism: Arthrobacter sp. Y3221114; assembly: GCF_059092625.1. Classification (NCBI taxonomy): domain Bacteria; kingdom Bacillati; phylum Actinomycetota; class Actinomycetes; order Micrococcales; family Micrococcaceae; genus Arthrobacter; species Arthrobacter sp. Y3221114. Next base: position 599,533 of record NZ_JBNHHW010000002.1, on the reverse strand, counting down.
AAGCAACCTCAAGTCACTATCGGTCATCGTGCAGGGCCACCAGGTACCGGACCGCGACCTCCAGGAGTCGCTGGGCTTGAAAGGTCGTATCGATGCCCAGCATGCTTGGCTCAGCGTGGATGTGCTCCGCAAGGCAGGAGAGGAGTACGGCCCCTCCTGGATCGCGGACTTCGACGCTATGGTCGTGTACGCACGATCGAAAGGGTGGCTCAGCAATGACAGGAAATCACTGCGAGCACACATCGAAACAATCGAAAACTAGATAAAGAAACCACCATGGGGAAATCCACTTATTGCAATAACCTCGGTGGCTTGGCCTCTCCACCCAAGTAAATATTCTCCGACTTGGGTGGAGACCTTATCTTCATATTGTCCTGAGCACTGAAACACCTTCTTCAATATAAAGCAGGGCGCCCAGCCAGTTGGGCGAACCACCCCATTTAGATCGTCCGCTACTGAGGAAACGAGGCTCATGGCCCCCCGAACTATAGGAGCTCTCCCAATGCGTGCGATAAGCCAACAAGTCGCCGGAGGACCAGAGGTTCTGCAGCAGATAGAAATGCTCCGCCCCACTCCGAAACCGACGGAAATCCTGGTCAAGGTTCATGCTGCAGGAGTCAACCCTGTCGATTGGAAAACACGGGCTAAAGGACAATTCCCCAGCGGGGCTGTCCCTCCCTTTGTATTGGGCTTCGACGTCTCGGGTGTCGTCGAGGAAATCGGGACAGGCGTTACGATATTTAGCCCCGGTGAAGAGGTGTTCGGCATGGCCAAGTTCCCCCATCCAGCCGGTGCCTATGCTTAATACATCACGGCACCTGCACGCCATTTCGCACCAAAACCGGCAAACCTTAACCACGTTGCTGCTGCAGCACTTCCCCTTGCCGGCCTGACCGCCTGGCAGTCACTGGTTGACACAGCTTGTCTGCGCGCTGGCGAGAGGGTGCTAATCCACGCTGCCGGCGGCGGGGTAGGGCACCTGGCTGTTCAAATAGCCAAGTCGCGCGGCGCCTATGTGATCGGAACAGCCAGTGCCCAGAAACATGATGCTTTACGCAGGCTAGGCGCCGATGAGTTGATTGACCACAACGAGGAGGACTTCGCATCGACCCTGCGCGATATCGATGTTGTGCTCAATTCGATAGGTGGTGACTACGAGCAGCGATCACTTGCCCTACTGCGGAAGGGGGGACGCCTGATCTCACTATTGGCATCCGATGCAGCAACCGCTGCCACCGGTGATAGGAGCAGCTTCAGACTGGTTGTGGAACCGGATCATGCGGGGATGCTTGCCATCGGGAACCTAGCCCTTCGGGGCGAGCTGAGGCCACTTATACACTCCGTAGTGCCTTTGGAGCTGGCCAGCGAAGCCCACACGATAGGAGAGACAAATCATGTTATGGGCAAGATAGTTTTGTCTGTCGTTTCTTAGCGTCAGGGTTTGTAAGGCAGTCCGGTCCGGGCGGCCCCCAGACTCGCCACTACCGGCACCCAAGTCCGCTACTGCGCGCTCGGCCCGCCGGCCCCCAAACACCCGACAGATGGACCCTAAAAGCGCAAATATTCACTGGACCCGCCTCTATCCACGCTCGATGCGGAACAAGGCAGCCATGACCGGCAGCGAAATCATGGGTCAGTTTCCGCCTGCCTTCGTCGCCAAGCCCGATCCATATCCGGCGAGGATGCAACTTCACTTCTTGGGGCACTCGGTGCTAGGCCATCATTGAGCGGTGTAGCCGCCATCTACGGCGATTTCTGCCCCGGTCACGTACCGAGCGTCCTCTGAGGCGAGGTAGAGCGCGGCCCGGGCGATATCGTCCGGTTCGCCCAGTCGTCCCATGGGGATGCTGTCGAGACGCATCTGTAACTCTTTGGGGTCCTGCTCCAGCAACGGCGGTCGAATGTCCGAGTGGATGATTCCAGGGCAGATTGTGTTGCAACGAATTTTCTCCTTTGCCGTTTCCAGCGCGACCACTCTGGTAAGCGTCCGGATGCCACCCTTGCTTGACCCGTATGGAGAGCTATGACGCATCCCGACGATGCCACTGATCGAAGCGACGTTCACAATGGCGCCACCACGACCGCTTCGTTTCATCTCCCGAACAGCGTGCTTACAACCGAGCCACGTCCCGGTCAAGTTCGTGTCGATAACCGAGCGATAGGTCTCGTAACTCATCTCATCGATCGGGGCGTGGCGGGTAATCCCAGCGTTGTTGACCAAGATGTCGACCGAGCCAAACATTGTCCGGGCTGCGTCAAACGTGGCGATCCAATCGGACTCTTCCTGGACATTCTGTTGCATCACCTCAACCCGGGAACCTTCCGGGAAATGCTCGGCACGTTCCCTAACGGCGGGGGAAATGTCGGCGAGCATGATCGCCGCGCCCTCTTGTGCGAAGAGACGGGCGATGGCGAAACCCAACCCGGCCGCGGATGCACCTCCCGTGACGATCGCCACCTTGCCAGTGAGCCGGCCGATATGTTGTTTCTGCTCAGCCACGGATTTCCTCCCAGATGCGCTGACCGCCGTCGCGCACTACCCGGCCCCAGCGGAGACCCGGGAAATGCCCTCCGGCAGCGGGGATCTTCTCGTCCCACATGCGCTTGCTGAAGTGCTCTACCGCAGCGCGGGCGCGGTCGTGGTCCGTATGCCTGTGGAGGTTCCACTGGCCGCGCTCGTTGTCATCGATCAATTCAGGCTGGGCATGCACGAGATCGCCCAGCACCAAACCATGCTCACCAGCGGAGCGTAACTCCAGGACAACCTGTCCCGGAGTATGCCCACTGCCGTCGAGGGCTACGACACCAGGCAGCAGCTCTACCTCCTCGTCTGCTCGAAAGAACTCAATCTGATTTACGATCGGTCGCAGACGAACTGCTGGCGCGTCATTCTCCGGGTGGAAGTAGTGCGCCGACAGTTCGAGGCGCTCCATACTCTTGGCAATCTCATCTTCAGTGAAGCCGAAGTCAGGAGACAGAAACCAGTTCCACTCACGTTGGTCAATATGGTACGTCGCGTTTGGAAAGTACGGTTTCCCCTCTACGCTGGCCCAACCGATGTGGTCGAAGTGCAGGTGCGTGAAGACCACGTCGGTCACCTCCGCACGGTCCAGACCGGTTGCGGCAAGTGAGGAACGAAAGCCCCCACCGGCGAACGGCCACTTGGGCTGCGGCCCTGACCCGCCATCGACTACGATGAGTCGGTCGCCCGCGCGAATCAGGTAACCGCCAAGCGTGTTGAGGTGCTGGCACTGACCAAACACCGGCTCGAGCAGGTAGCGGTAGGGCTCCCAATCGGATTCTTGCAAGTTGGGATAGAAAGCGGTGTTAGGCACAACCGCCTCGCCGTCGATTAGCGGCGTAATCTCGATGTCCCCGATCTTCATTGTTGTGTTCCTCTTTCTCATGTATGTCTTTGCACAGACGGCTGGGCGGGTCCGCCTTAGGGACGGGACGTGATGAAGGAACATTCGCGCCCATCGTGGCTGAGGCGGGAGGAGCATCCGGCGTGTCGAGAGATAGTGCTCGAACCCTCCTGCGGCCTCCGCCAAGAGGCCCAATGGGGAAGCCACCGCAGCTCATGGCTGCGCCGAGGGTCTTGCCCTTAACATTCCAGCCCCGCCACTATGGGCTCAGCGTGGCTTCGTCAACAGCAATTAGCAGCACCGGCGGCGCTGAGCCAGCAGCGCAGAGGTAGAAGTGGCCGCAGATCACGGAGGTATACCGGGGGTAGGAGGGAGAGAGACATGATCAGTCCCGCCATTTGTACCGCAGGCGGGTCGCACCTGCCGGATATACCACAGGAACCCCTGCGTTGCCTGCTCCCGACCGATGGATCGGTAGGCCCAGTCTGGTCGGTAACGACATCCAGTGTCAAGGGGCCGACGAGACTCACCAATGTGCTCGCGAAATGGGAAGGGGAAAGTGCTTACGAAAATTCATGGCCAATGTCCGGCGGCTGGGACCGCTCCCAAATCGCCCGGGAGAAGAACGGCGAAAAGTCCTGCAGGGACTGGGATGGCTAAGACCCCCCCGTATTATGCATAGTCGCGTCCCCGGATGGCCTGCCGGTCCGGGCAGGTCACCAGACGCGTTGGATGTGTCGGCAAACTCTTGTGTCCGACAGTCGCACATCAACCTCTACACACAGGCATTCAGCCATTTGCTAGTAAAGGCTGCCGGCCGAGTTGATCCGCACCGGACAGCCCATACCCCTTCTGACCAAGACCTTGCAAACTGGCATGCGCGGGTATTCGTGGGCCGGGAGTAGGCGATTTCCGCCGTTGCCGTAAGCCCTCTTAGCAGGTTGCCCTTTCGAAAGTTCGGACCGTCGCGGCCGAATGCCTGTTAGACACGTGGCGTGTTTTGCCGGGAGGTTCTTGCTGCTGCGATGTATTGGGCGTAGGCGGCGGCCGAGTCAGTGGCGTGGCGTTCGATCGTAGCCGGGGAGTAGCCGAGCGCATCGGCAATGATGGCCACGGGCGCGAGTTTGGTGAGTTCGTGGAGAGTTCCGAGCCGTGCCGCCCGGGTGCTGAATATTCTGCGGAGTCGCGCTGTCAGGTGCCCTGGGTCGATGTGTCGTCCTGGCGATGTTCCGCGGAATACCCAGTTGGTGCTCGGGTGTGAGGCGGTTAGGTTGTGGCCGGGATTCTCAGCGAGTTCCCGCCACGGCAGGTCCAGCGGATCAGGCAACGCGATCTGGATTGACCCGAGCCGGATGGTGACCAGGTCTTCGGTGATGGTCACGTCGTCCCAGGTCAGCCGAGCGATGTTTTCGGCCTGTTGTCCGAAGACGAGGATGAGGATCGCGGCGGCCCTGTCCCGTACGTCGAGTCCGTCCAGTTGGAGCACCTTGTTCAGCGCTTCGTCCTGTCCTGTCTTGTCGAGTTTGGGACTGGTTCCGCGGCGGTGCGGGAGGATGGCGAGCCTGCCGCAGCGGCTTTGGTTTTGATGGCCCATTTGAGGAAGCGCTCGGCGATGCGCCGGGTCGTTGGCCCTTCTGCTTGCCATACATCTAGGTGGGATTGTTGCAGGTCGGGCAGTTTGATGCCGTGGCCGGTGAGCCAGTTGAGGAGGTCGATGGCCACGGTGACTTCCTGTTTGGCACGCAGGAAGGTTCCGCGGCTGACTTCGTCCATGTGGTTCATCCGTCGTTGGTGGTGCCAGCGGATGTAGCGGCGGATCACTTCACGGTTCTGCAGGTCACTCACGCGTTCGAGGGCTTGCGCTGCCCAGTTGTCGTAGCGCATCCGGAGTTCGTCGCGGCGGGGGAGCACCCCGTGCTCGATGAAGAGTCCTCGGACGTATTCGCGGGTGCGTGACTCGGGCAGTCCGTCGAAGGTTTCGTGCGTGATCGCGGGTGCGACCGCGAGGTTTCGCAGGAACGCTGTTACGTGCTTTTGGCGGATCCAGGTCAGGCCGCTGTTGGCCCGTTTCACAGACTTCAGCGCCGCCGCCAGCGGGATCAGATCGTTGGCCATGGATCCCGTGGCCGGGTCGGTGAGCAAGCCATCTAGGACATTGCCGAGGACGCAGGTCCAGCAGCGACCGCCGTGTGAAGTCCGTCCTCAGCTCCGGAGGCCAAGCAGTCGACGTTGAGTCGGATGCCCGAGCATCGACGGCACGCGGGTTGGGTGTCGATGAGGCCGGGCAGGACGCCTTCGTGTCCGCAGGCGCAGATGCCGCGGGTGCGTTTGGTTTGCTGGTAGCAGTAGCCGCAGACTCCGCCGGCGGGCCAGCGTGCGACGGTTTGGTACCGTGCGACGGTTTGGTGGTGCTGGCCGCAGCGGTTGCAGGGGACCGGCCAGCGGATCGGGTCCTCCGGCTTGCGTGGCCTACTCACCGTCCTCGGGGGTGACGAGGCGGATGCGTTTGGCGATCGGGTTACCGGGTTGGATTCCCAGGTCTTAGCTGCGCCGGGGTGCGTCGGCTGTCGCCGCGGCGCGCATCTCGACGAAGGGTTCGAACAGGTCGTTGGGGGTGCAGTCCAGGATGTCGCAAAGGGCCGCGAACGTCCTGGCCGGAATGCGTTCCGGCGTGGCCGTGACCAGCCGGTAAACCTGGCTCTCGGAATCCACGAGCAAATTCAGGTCCAGCATGCCAATGCGGTCGTTGCAGAAGGCTCGTCTGACCTGCGGAAACGCCGGATACGTCAGGAAGCGAAAGTTCTCGCAGCTGCTTCAGCTCCCGTGCTTTTGACGCCGATAAGCTACTACCTTATGTCAACTTAACTCCGTGATGTTCGCATTGGATCCGAATAGACGTACCCCCGGTTCCGCCGGTTACCTGCGGGCTTTTTGGCGCACTCGGGAGGTGTGGACGGTGTGCTTGGAATCCTTCGAAGGAGCTGCCAGCGAGCACCGTCGCGCGGATGTGGCTCGGTTCCGGCGTTTCGCCGATGCGTATCCGTGGTCGTGGAATGTGGCAGTGGTGGACGAGTTCTTCCTTGAACTGCGGGCTCTGCGTGGAGCTGCACACACCACGGTGCTGGGCTACCAGAGCTCGCTGCGCCTGTTCTTGGAGTTGCATCCGATGCATGATCAGCCCCTCCACCGCCGCTTGACCAGGCACCGCGCTGCGCGTCGCCTGAAAAGTACGCCTGACCTGCGGAATCACTCTTCCAGTTCGGGGCCGTGCGTTTCCTTCATCCTGAGAATCATGTGTTCGCCCAGATGCTCGATGGCTGGCGCAACCAGCAGTTGAGCAGGAATCTGGCGTTTGGCACTATCGAGTCCTGGGAACGGCTGGTGACGGTTTCAGGAATCGACGAACGAGTACCCGTGGCAGTGGACGCCGGCGCATGTCGATGAGTTCTTTGGGGATCTGCGCAGCGTCAAGCACGCTGCCAATCCACTATCAGGAGCCATCAGGCAGCGCTCCGGGCGTTTTGCGCCTACGTGGCGTCTCCCGATTACGGCTAGGACCGGGTCTGTGAACAGTACTTTGGAACGCACCCTGCACAGGTCTGTTTCGACTGGACACAGCGGTCCATGCCCAGGCGAACGAATCGGCTCCCAAGCGTCGCCCCTTCAGCCGGCGCATGCTGCAGGCGTTCTTTGACCGGGCGGACGACGAGGTGGACCGGATCGCGACCCTGGGGCGCAAAGGCTGGCTGCCGGCCTACCGCGACGCCGTCCTTTTCAAGGTCGCCTACTGCTGGGGCCTGCGTCGTAACGAGGTCCGGCACCTGCAAACAGTGGATTTCTCCAGAAACCCTCACGCCCGGGAGTTGGCAAGTACGGAGTGCTTCAGGTCCGATACGGAAAAGCCGTGAAGGGCTCACCACCCATAGGGCCAGGGTCACCGGAGCACTGCGACGGAGGCACTGGACCCAACAGCCGGCCGCGCCAGCGGACGCCCATATCCGAAGGACGGTCGATGGCCGGGTGGCTCTCAGCCCGACGACCGAGGCAGCCTACGGCGCCCTCCAACCGATTCGTGGGTTTCCGCACCGACGTCAGGCTGGCCCCGCCACCACCACTACACCTCAGTGCCGCTGAGCGTGGTCCCACACTATGAGGATTGTGGTCCGCCGGATGGGCAGGGAACCCAAGAGCAGCAGCGGACGAGACCCGGGTGGCATGACCGACGCACCATGCTCGGAGAGTCGGCAGCCTCCCCGCTTGAGTCCTGACGGATTCGCGCGGAGGCTTCCTCATGTCCTCACTCAGGGTGCCAGGCCAACCATCCTGTCAACAGCTGACGGGTTTGGGTTGTGCCCATTGGGGTCAGGTGGAGCCCTCCGCACAGTTCAAGCTGTCCCCATTGGCGTGCAACCCGTTCGCTGTCAGACCGCACCCCCACGGATTCCCGGCCTCGGTCCGAGAAGTCGCGCAAGACACGGTGAAGGCATTATCAGCTGCCACGGCTGGACGCGCAGCGGAGGTCTCTTCGCAAGACTGTCCTCTGGATTACCGCAAAGTAGGGCCCCTGTGAGCCATCGGCATCTGGATCCGGACGTGGTCCGGGGTCAGGTCGGAGATCTTGCCGACCCCGAGCAGGGCCATGGTGCGCTGCATATCGGTTTCCAGGATCTGCAGTGCCCGGTCCACCCCGGCCCGGCCGCCAGCCATGAGTCCGTAGAGGTAGGCGCGGCCGATCAGGGTGAAGTCCGCGCCGAGGGCCAGGGCGGCGATGATGTCCGCTCCGCTCATGATGCCGGTGTCCAGGACGATGGCGGCATCGCTGTTGTCCGCCTTGAGCGCGGCGGACACCTCGGGCAGCAGGTGGAACGGAATGGGGGCGCGGTCCAGCTGGCGTCCGCCGTGGTTGGACAGCACGATGCCGTCGGCCCCGTGGTCGACCACCTTGCGGGCGTCCTCGACGGTCTGGATGCCCTTGACCACGAGCTTGCCCGTCCATGTTTCCCGCAGCCAGTCGAGGTCCTCGAACGTGAGCGTGGGATCGAACATGGAGTTGATGAGGTCCGCCACGGTGCCGGTATAGCGGGAGAGCGACGCGAACGTCAGAGGCTCGTGGGTGAGGAAGTTGAACCACCAGGCCGGACGGTAGGACGCGTCCAGCACGGTCTTGAGGGTGAGTGCGGGCGGGATGGTCATGCCATTGCGCACGTCCCGGAGCCGGGCGCCGGCGACGGCGGTGTCCACAGTCACCATCAGCGTGTCATTTCCCGCCATGGCCGCACGTTCAATCAATTCCAGTGAGCGGTCCCGGTCCGTCCACAGGTACAGCTGGAACCAGTTCCTGCCGTAGGGCGCAGCCTGGGCAACGTCCTCGATGGAGGCCGTGCCCATGGTGGACAGCGTGTACGGGATGCCGGCGGCTTCCGCGGCCTGGGACCCGGCGTACTCGCCTTCGGACTGCATCATCCGAGTGAAGCCGGTCGGGGCTATCCCTACCGGCAGCCTGGACGGCCGGCCCAGGATGTCGGTGCTCAGGTCGATGCTGGAGACGTTGCGCAGGATGCCGGGACGGAACTCGATGTCCAGGAATGCCTGGCGCGCCAGCCGCAGGGTGATCTCGGCTTCGGCCGCGCCGTCGGTGTAGTCGAAAGGTGCCTGCGGCGTGCGGCGCTTCGCCATGTCCCGCAGGTCCCAGATGGTGCTGGCGCGGCGCAGCTTCGCCGCGCGGCTAAACTCGGGCTTCTTGAACTGCATCAGCGGGGCGAGGTCCGGATATCGGGGGATCCGGCGCTTGAGCGCGGGGGGGGCCGGACCCGTAAGCGGCGCCGTGGCGGCGGGATTGGAGACCCCCGCCGTCGCGGCCGGAGTGGTGGCCGCCGGCGCGGTGGGGGCCAGTGGGTTGCCGGGATCGATGGTCTGCGTCATTGCTGCCTCCAGGGGCTTGGGAGCGGGTGTGCGATGTGGTCCAGCCACACCATACCTGATGTGGTCCAACCACAGCAGGTACTATTGGTCCATGCGCACCCACCAGCTTGTCCTGCAGTGGATCGAGAACCAGTTCTCCGGCGGCCGGCTTGCTCTCGGCGGGCGGCTCCCTGCGGAACGCACCCTCGCCGAACAGCTGCAGGTCTCCCGCACATCGGTCCGTGAAGCGATCCGGGTTTTGGAGGCCATGGGTGTTGTCCGTGCCGGCGTGGGGTCCGGCCCGGAGTCCGGCACCGTGGTGATAGCGGACCCGACGGCGGCCCTAGGCTCGACGCTGCGGCTCCACGTCGCCACCTCCCACCTGCCGGTGGCGGACATTGTGCAGACGCGCGTGCTGCTCGAATCCTGGGCTGTGGAACGTGCCCGGACCGATTCGCCGGCGCTTATAGAAGCCGCGACGCTTCTCGAGCGGATGGACTCCACTCCCGATGCGGAAGAGTTCCTCGGGTTGGACGTCCGCTTCCACGTGGCTCTCGCAGAAGCGGCGGGGAACGCAGTCGTCAGCGCCATGATGGGCTCCCTTCGGGAAGCCATCCAAAGTTACGCGGGCAAACTCACGGCCAACCTGCCCGACTGGGACGCCACCTCAGCACGCCTCCGGGCCGAGCACCGGGAGATCTTGGCAGCGATCAACGACAACGATGGCGCCCGGGCGGCCTTTCTCGTGGCAGTCCACATCGAGGGATACTACAAAGAGGCCGGTCTCGCCGGGTGAGGCCCCCGAGGATACCCCTGCGGTTCGAGGGAGCCCTGCTGGTGGAGCTGCCGCCCTGCCTCTTCGTCTCTGAACCCTCCGGCGCAGGCGTGGGCATTGCATCGCTGATTCAGCCCGACAAGTGGAGCAAGTTATGTCCTATCGTGAGGGAGCGCTCCTGGCCCGCTCCGCGCCCATAGCTGCCCCGGTACGGGTCTTTTTTGCCTTGGCTGTGCCTTTTTGCCCAGGGTGACGGCTGCGCTGGGGTGTGTGCCCTCGCTGCGCTCTGCCGCTGCGCGACCCCGAACCTGATTTTCATTGGCGCCAGTAGTTGCCAAGGATGCTGCGAAAGCTTCCTGACGCTCAGCTGAACCATACCCGGCGGCCGACGTGCTTTCAGAATTCAGGCCCTGCGCGTGAAGCCGGCCGCTATCGTCGCCGGTGACGCGGTTATCAATCTCGCGGCCGACACCTTCGAGGCGGGTGAAGAGTTCCTTCTCGGCTCTCTCGTAGCGCTGTTCCATTGACGCGGACTGGGAGCCGTTGAAGCCGCCCTCGGCTAGGAGCCTGGTTTCGCGCATGTCCTTGGCGGCTTTGACGAATTCGGGGTCCTTGAAGTGTGAGTCGTCGGCGCCGTTGATAGTGGCGGTGGTTTCTTTGCGCAGAAGGTCAATGTCGGGTCCGTTGATCCGTCCTTGCCGATGAGGCCTCCGCCGAAGACGATGATGAACGCAATGGCCAGCCAGACCAGCAGGGCATCCCCCAGGCCCATTCCCTTACGGTTTGGAGCACTCACAGCGTTCCTCCTTCGCCGGGCAACCGGGCAGCCACCGGTCCCAGGGGAGGTTTGGCGGGTGGGTGCCAGCGGGTGTCGGTGTCGTTCAGGCCGTCGTTCTTCTCGATGGAGGTCAGCCCGATCTGAACGGGGATGCCCGGCCGGCCGCCGACCTTGATCAGGAACTTGCCCCGGCCCGGGGGTCGACATCGAGACCGCGTGAGTCCCAGGCAGGCGGATCCTGCCACGAGATGAGCTTCTGCTGCTCCTCGCGGGAGAGGGGAATCGCGGAGGTCAGCAGGGGCATCTCCGAGGCCGGCAGACCGCCGCAGATCACCATGCCCGAGCGTTCCACGAAACCTTTGGCTTTCATCCGGTCCTCTTCTGCCGGCAGCGCCAGCAGATCGGACATGGTGTGGGAAATCATGATCTGTCCGACGCCGACGGACCTGTTCAGGCGGGTCAGGGCGTACACCCGGTCAACCATGCCCTTGCCGGAGCGCAGCGCCCGCCACAGCTCGTCCAGGACCACGAAGTAGTTCCGGCGCGGTTCCAGGCCCGCGTCCGCGAGGGCGTTGGCGACGTTCACGGTTCCGAATCCGTAGGACCAGCCGGCGAGCAGCACGGCGGCCTGCAGGTCCGTTTCGGTTTCGTCGATGCTGGAGACGTCGAAGACCACGGCGCGGTCCCGCCTCATCGGGTTGGTGGTCTGCCGGGAGAAAATTTCTCCCAGCTTTCCTCCGCCGGTCAGGCCCAGCAGAGTTGCTTCCGGCGCCCGTGTCTCCTGCAGGTAGATGTTCATGTCGCCGCGGTCCAGTGCGACCTGACGCAGTTCATCCGGTGCGGAGACGATGACGTCCAGGAGGTCTTTCAGAACAGGGATGCCGTCGAACCGGTCATCTAGGACCCTTAGTGCCCGGTCCAGGATGGTCTGTTCCTGATCGGTGGGCGGGTTGTTCCGGCTGATGGTGATCAGCGAGACGACCATGTTCAGGCGGCGGCCGTGCGCGTCGGCCCGGACCCGGGTGGCGGCTTCGTGGTGGCCGTGTGCCTCAAGGAGCTCGGCAACCTCGACGGCCTGCCCGGGATCGAAGATGTTCAGGTACCCAACACCACGGCCGAGCTTGATGACCTGCCCACCCAGGGCCTCGACTGCTTTGACGTGCTCACCCTTCAGGTCCCCAAGGACCAGGGGATGGATGCCTTGGGCGGAGAGGCCCAGAAACATGCGGCGGACCAGCGTGGACTTACCCAGTCCGGGTTTGCCGGGGATGAAGGCGGAGGGGTTGGAGATGAGCCGTGCGCGCTGGAACCAGCTGATCGGGTCACAGCAGACCGTGGCCTGGGTTTCTTCATGGCGGCCCAGCGGGACGCTGATCATGGGCGATGACGCACCGGAGGACAACGGCCAGAGGCCGCAGACCTGGACCGTCGTTCCCCGGTATTCCTTTACGGACGGGACGAGCCGGGCCATGCCGCCGCCCCGTCCGGACCAGCCGCGGGCGCCGGGACCGGCAACCGGGAAAGGACTGAGGAGTTCACGGACCCGCGGGGTGCGCCGGTCATGGTCCAGGAGGCGAGAACGCGCCCTCGTGCCGGTAGTCGTCCCAGTTCGCCTGCGTCGCGGTCGGGTCGACCTCGCCCCAGGTCAGGGATACCCGGGATCCGGCGGCGTGGGCTTCATCAATGATCAGCGCTGCGGGGGGATCGAATGCGACCCGGACGATCTCGCAGAGTTCCTGTGCCGGCATCGGACGGGCCATTCCGGCTCCGGTGGACTGCAGGCGGGCCGACAGTCCCGGAATCCGCGAGGCGAGGTCACGGGCAAACGTCTTCCGGAGTGCGCTTCTCCGCGCATTATCCAACGGAGACTCCTGTGTCGCGTGAACTACGGCCAAAAAGGGGGGGGTGGTACTAGTGAGGCCAACCTCACCCCGGTCGGGAACCGGGTACTACAGTGGATGCATGGCTGCCAGCCGCAATCCGCTCGACGACCTGCGCGAAACCGTCGGCCATCTGGCCGATCAGCTCAAGCTGCACGGTTCGGAGCGCGTCGACGACCTGGTCGGTGATCGCATCGGTGCGAGGCCCGGGCCGGCCCGGCCGCTGTCCGAGGTGCAGGCCGAGCTCGACACGCTGGTCGGACTGGGGACCGTGAAGGAACAGGTGCGGGCCCTCGTCGCACTACTCCAGGTCCAGGCCCGCCGTAAGGCGCACGGCCTGCCGGAGGTGGCCACATCACAGCATCTGGTGTTCCTCGGAAATCCGGGCACGGGCAAGACCACCGTGGCGCGGCTCCTGGCCGAGATGTACCGCGCGGTCGGTCTACTGCAGAAAGGCCACCTGGTCGAGGTCGACCGTTCGGGCCTGGTGGGGCAGTACGTCGGCGCGACCGCCATCAAGACGGACCGGGTGATCCGGCGTGCGCTGGATGGTGTCCTGTTCATCGATGAGGCCTACGCGCTGGCCCCGGACGACGGCCGGGCGGACTTCGGTCCCGAGGCGATCGAGGTCCTGCTCAAGCGGATGGAGGACCACCGCCACCGCCTGGTCGTGATCGTGGCCGGGTACCCGCAACTGATGGAGTCCTTCCTGCTCTCGAACCCCGGACTGCGCTCCCGATTCGCCCGCGAGATCACGTTCCCCGACTACTCCATCGACGAACTCCAGACGATCTTCCACCAGATGCTGGCCCAACACGAGTACACGCTGGAGCCGGGTGCGGACCAGATGCTGCGCCGCATTTTCACCGGGCTTCACGCGGGCGAGGACTCCGGCAACGCACGGTTCGCCCGCACGCTGTTCGAGCAGGCGCTCAACCGCCAGGCGCTGCGGCTGTCGCTGGACGGGGAACGAAGTTTCGATGCGCTCGATCGTGAGGCCGTCATGACGCTCACCGAGGACGACATCGTCGAGGCCGCGCTGGCCTTGGGTGAGGAGCCGGAGCCGGAACCAACGCCGGAACCGGAGCAGTCACGCTGGCGGCGCTGGCTGGCCTGACCGGATCCGCGGCGGCTGTCAGGCGAATGCTGCGTTCGCTGCGGCTGGCCGGGCGCCTAGCATTCGACGACGTTGACGGCCAGTCCTCCCATTGCGGTTTCCTTGTACTTGGAGCTCATGTCCTTGCCGGTTTCGCGCATTGTGATGATGACTTCGTCTAGCGAGACGCGGTGCGTGCCGTCGCCCCAGAGCGCCATCTTGGCCGCGTTCACGGCTTTGGCGGCGCCGATGGCGTTGCGTTCGATGCAGGGGATCTGCACCAGGCCGCCGATCGGGTCGCAGGTCAGTCCCAGGTTGTGCTCCATGGCGATCTCGGCGGCGTTTTCCACTTGCGCCGGGCTGCCGCCCATCACCTCGGCCAGTCCCGCTGCGGCCATGGAGGACGCGGAGCCCACCTCGCCCTGGCAGCCGACCTCGGCGCCGGAGATGGAGGCCTGCTCCTTGTAGAGGACCCCGACGGCGGCGGCTGCCAGCAGGAACTTCACGATGACGTCGTCCTTGTCCGCCTGCGTGGCCTTGTCCATGCCCGGCGCGTAGTGCGTGGCGTAGAACATGACCGCGGGGATGATTCCGGCCGCTCCGTTGGTTGGTGCGGTGACGACGCGGCCGCCCGAGGCGTTCTCTTCGTTCACGGCCAGGGCCACGAGATTGACCCATTCCTGCCAGTACTTGTGGTCCCGGTCCTTGTCTTCCTTGCGCAGCCGCTCATGCCAGGCGGGGGCCCGACGGCGGACGTTGAGCCCCCCGGGCAAGAGACCTTCGCGCTTGATGGCGGAGTCCTTGCATTCCTCCATCACCTGCCAGATGTGGATCAGGCCGGCACGGATGTCCGCCTCGGAGCGTGAGGCCTTCTCGTTGAGCATCATGATGTCGCTGATGCCCAGGCCGGTGTTGCGGGAGTGTTCCAGCAGTTCCGCCGCCGTCCGGAAGGGGTAGGGGAGCCCCTCCTTGGAGGCGTCCAGTTCACGCGCTGCCGCACTTTCCTCGCCGTCGCGGACCACGAAGCCGCCGCCCACGGAGAAGAACGTCGCCTCGTGAAGGACCGCGCCGGCGTCGTCGGTCACTTGGAATTTCATTCCGTTGGTGTGCCGGGGCAGCACGGTGAGCGGATGCTGCACCATGTCCTCGACCCTGTAGTCCAGGGTCAGTCCGGCCGAGCCCTCGACCCGCGCGCACAGCTGCAGCTCGCCGGTCGAGGCCATCTCTGCCAGGCGGGATTCGACGTCGTCGGGCAGGATTTGCTCGGGCTGGAAGCCTTCCAGCCCGAGCATCACCGCCGTGAAGGTGCCGTGGCCGCGGCCGGTGGCCGCGAGGGATCCGTACAGGTCCACCCGCAGCCCGGCGACCCGGTCCAGCACACCCGTTGACACCAGTTCCCCGGCGAAGACTGCGGCTGCCCGCATCGGGCCGACGGTGTGCGAACTGGAGGGACCGATGCCCACGGTGAAGAGGTCGAAGACGCCGACGGCCATGATGCTCCTTAACGACCTTCGGTTGGTGTGGAAACCGGTGCCAGGTCCGGGTAGAGCGGATGCGCCTGGGCCAGTGCTTCCACCCGGGCCTTCAGGCCGGACAGGTCCGCGGCCGGTCCGGCGATGAGGGCTTCGGCGATGATGTCCGCGACCTGGTGGAACGCCTCGTCGCCGAAGCCGCGGGTGGCCAGCGCCGGCGTGCCGATGCGCAGGCCGGAGGTGACCATGGGCGGCCGCGGGTCGAACGGCACCGCGTTGCGGTTGACCGTGATGTCGATGGCCGCCAGCAGGTCCTCGCCCTGCTGGCCGTCCAGCTCGGAATTGCGCAGGTCAACCAGGACCAGGTGCACGTCGGTGCCGCCGGTCAGCACCGTGATGCCCTTCTCCGCGACGTCCTGCTGCGACAGCCGCTCGGCCAGGATCCGTGCGCCCGCCAGCGTGCGCCGCTGGCGGTCGGCGAATTCCTCGGACGCGGCGATCTTGAACGCCACGGCCTTGCCCGCGATGACATGTTGAAGCGGCCCGCCCTGCTGGCCGGGGAACACCGCAGAATTGATCTTCTTGGCGATGTCGGCCTCGTTGGTCAGGATGATGCCGCCGCGCGGACCCGCCAGCGTCTTGTGCGTGGTGGACGTGACCACGTGGGCGTGCGGCACCGGGCTGGCGTGCAGGCCCGCCGCCACCAGGCCGGCGATGTGCGCCATGTCCACCATCAGGTACGCCCCGACGGCGTCCGCGATCCGGCGGAACTCCGCGAAGTCGAGCTGGCGCGGGTAGGCGGACCAGCCGGCGATGATCAGCTGCGGCTTGTGCTCCTGCGCCAGCCGCTCCACCTCGGCCATGTCGACCCGGTGGTCCTCCTCGGAGACGCCGTAGGCGGCCACGTTGTAGAGCCTGCCGGAGAAGTTGATCTTCATGCCGTGGGTCAGGTGCCCGCCGTGGGCCAGGTTCAGGCCCAGGATCGTGTCGCCGGGCTTGATCAGGGCGTGCATCACCGAGGCGTTGGCCTGCGCACCGGAGTGCGGCTGGACGTTGGCGAAGCCGGCCCCGAACAGCTCCTTGACCCGGTCGATGGCCAGCTGCTCGATCACGTCGACGTGCTCGCAGCCGCCGTAGTACCGGCGTCCCGGGTAACCTTCGGCGTACTTGTTGGTCACCACCGAGCCCTGGGCCTGCATGACGGCGACAGAGGTGTGGTTCTCCGAGGCGATCATTTCCAGCCCGGCCTGCTGGCGGCGCAGCTCGTTGTCGATCTGGGCGGCGATTTCCGGATCGAGGACGCCCAGGTCCGCGTTCAGGCTGGCGCTGGCGACCGCCGTCATGGCCGCGGTCATGCTACTTCACCACCGTTGGCGGCGGCGTACTCCTCGGCGGAGAGCAATGGGCCTTCCTCCGACACCTGGACGGTGAAGAGCCAGCCCGCGCCGTAGGGATCATCGTTGATCACGGCGGGATTGGCCACGGCGTCGCCGTTGACTTCGGTGACCTCGCCGGTCACCGGAGAGTAGAGATCCGAAACGGACTTGGTGGACTCGATTTCACCGCAGGTCTCGCCGGCCGTGACGACGGTGCCGACCTCGGGAAGATCCACGTACACGATGTCGCCCAGTGCCTCGGTTGCCACGGCAGAAACGCCGATCCTGGACGGGCCGGAACCGTCTGCGGCCACCCATTCATGCTCTGCGGAGTATCGTAGTTCCGCGTTGACTTTGCTCACTGTGATGCCTTTCGTAAACACGCTTTTGTTGAGGAGAGGAGGAGGCCGCCTCGGTCCCTGCAGTGCACCCGTTTTTGTTTGCCTTGAAGCTTCGTGGAAGCACTTGCGGACGGCGATCATGGCTTCGATGAAGCGATCGATGGCCGTTGGATCCCCGGGCTCCTTGGCTCGAGGATCAGGCGCCGGCGTCGGGAACGACGGGGCGGGGATCAAGGTGGGGCCAGGGCCGGCAACCAAGTCTTTGAATGTCTGCGGAGGACGCGACGCTGCAGGTAGGAAGTCATGAGGAACTCCAAGATCGGGCCGGCCCGAGGGCTCGGCTGGGATTGGGGTTCCTCCCCGCTCTGTATCTGACCTGAGAGATTCCGCGGAGTGTGATCCGCTTGCACCGTCGGTGAGCCAGGCTGCTGCCTGACTGCTTTCCAGAGTTGCCTCGCCGCGGCGGTACATGGGCCTGAGAGATTCCTGGGGAGGATTTGCTCCTACGGCGCCTGCCCGGATGGTGTGCGGAAAGGACTCTCCCGCCACGGTTCAAAAGGCATTCAGTTGTGGGTGATTCGCCTCACACCCTACACACAGTGCCCGCGGGATCCCAAATTCCCGCCGCCAAACATCATGCCTCGTCGCCGTTCCAGGTTGCGCCCGGCCGCCAATTCAAGGTCCCGTCCCGCCGGCCGTTACTCTCCGGTCCCCCGACGGCCGCCTCTCCGGTAGCGCCGGCGCCTGCTCTCCGGTGGTCCCGCCGGCAGTCACTCCCCGTCCCGGCACATTCAGGGCCTCGTCGGCCGCCGCACGCCCGTGACCGCACCGGCGCCTACACAATAAAAGGATTCATCAGTATGCTTTGCGTTGATGTGCTGAAGAGGAGGGCAAACGATCAGGGCCCGGTGCCGCCGGGCCGATAATCAACTCGACCACGGGTTGGAACGGAAGGCGCCAGGCGCCGGAGACGGAGATTTTGATGAGCAACGAACAGGGACGCACGCCGCTGTCGCCGGAGGAACTCGAATCCCAGTCCGGAACGGCGCTGCCGGACAAGGAAGTCGCGTCCATCCTGGATCTGAATGCCGATCTCGACCTGGCCATCGATGCGGCCGCGCCGATCGATCTGGCCGTCGCGGCCAACGCCAACGTGGCGGCCCCCATCGATGCCGCCGCCTCGGCCAACATCCTCTCGTCCGGCTCCACGGCGCAGGCCCTGTCCGATCAGGGCGTCATCATCGACCAGGGCATCACTGCGGACGCGACCGCCGAGTCAACTCAGGACAGCACCATCGACCAGGGCAATGACACCGTGGACGACGCCGGGGCAACGGCCGGCTCCGCTGCCGGGACGGCCGCCGCCGGTGATTCCGGCCTTCCGCTGGAGAACGCCACCGGGCAGGAGGCCACTGAACCGGCGCTGCTGCCGGATGGCACCCTTCCCGATGGCACGCTGCCGGACGGCACCCTGCCCGACACCGGATCGGTCACGGAAGGCCTTGGGTCGACCCTCGACGGGAACCTGCTCAACGTCAACGTCAATCTGGCTGCTGACGCCGATATTGCGGCCCCGATCAACGGTGCTGTGGCCGCCAACGCCAACGTTGCCGCGCCGATTGACGCCGCGGTGGCGGCGAATATCGGCTCGGTCGACAGCAATGCCGTCGCGGTGGCGCAGCAGGACGCCATCATCAACCAGCAGATCGACGGCAGCGCCGAGGCCAATGCCGGCCAGCAGTCCGACCTCGAGCAATAGTCCCTGAATGAGCATCAGTCCGAGCCGGCCGCCGGCCACGAGTGACGTGCTGCCCGGCGGCCGGTCTGCTGCGCCTTCGATTGACGTCCCGGCGCTGGCCGACGGCGTGCAGCTCCTCGGACCGGCACAGGGATCCGGCTACCGGGAGCCGCCCGCGCTGGTCCGGCGCGCGGACGGCCAGACGCTTCAGCTCACTCCGCTGCTCTATGCGGTTTTGGAGGGCGTGGACGGCTCCCGAAGCCTCGACCAAATTGCCGAACACGCCGGCGGGAAGTCCGGCAGGCTGATCACTGCCGGAAACGTGCAGACGCTGATCCAAAAACAGCTGCTGCCGCTGGGCCTGCTGCGGCTCGCGGACGGCTCGCAACCGGAAGTCAAAAAGGCCAGCCCGCTGCTGGGCATGCGCTTCCGCTACACGGTCACGGATCCCGCGCTGACCCGGAAGCTGACGGCTCCGTTCGCCGTCCTGTTCCATCCGCTGATCGCCCTGCCCGTGACCTTGGCCTTTTTGGCGGCGTGCTGGTGGGTGCTCATGGTCAAGGGCCTCGGCTCGGCAACGCACGAAGCCTTCGCCAATCCCGGGTTGCTGCTCCTGGTTTTCGCCATCACCCTTCTCTCAGCCGGCTTCCACGAGTTCGGCCATGCCGCCGGGGCGCGCCGCGGCGGCGCAACGCCGGGAGCCATGGGCGTTGGCCTGTACCTGATCTGGCCCGCCTTCTACACCGACGTCACAGACTCCTACCGGCTGGGACGCGGCGGCCGGCTCCGCACGGATCTGGGCGGCCTGTACTTCAACGCCATCGTCGTGGTGGGCACGATAGCTGCCTGGTGGCTCACCGGCTTCGACGCGCTGCTGCTGGTGGTGGTGACCCAGATACTGCAGATGGTGCGCCAACTGCTGCCCCTGGTTCGCTTCGACGGCTACCACATTCTCGCTGACGCAACCGGGGTTCCCGACTTGTTCCAACGGATCAAGCCCACCCTGCTGGGGCTGCTGCCCTGGCGGTGGTCCGATCCCGAACCCAAGCTGCTCAAGCCCTGGGCCAGGGCCGTCGTGACAGCTTGGGTCCTGGTCACGGTTCCGCTGCTCCTGTTCTGCCTCTTCATGATGGTGGTCTCGCTTCCCCGGGTCCTGGGGACGGCCTGGGCCAGCATCATGGACCAACAAAGGCTGTTGGCCGATGCCGGTTCGGACGGTGACTTCGCCGGCATGGCCGTGCGTGTCCTGGCGATCACCGCCGTCGCGCTTCCCATTCTCGGGATTGCCTACATCCTGCTGCGCCTGGCCCGCCAGCTTGGCACGGCGGTCTGGGCGAAAACCCGTGGCCGGCCGCTCCGGCGGGTGACTGCCATGGCCGCCGCCGTCGCCGTTCTCGCCGGTTTGGCCTGGGCCTGGTGGCCCGACGACGGCGCCTACCGCCCGGTGCAGCCCTACGAGCGCGGAACCCTGTTCGATGCGGCAGCTTCCTTCGCCCCGGTGTCATCGGCGGGGCTGACCGAAGGCCGCGCAGGACAAACGGTGGCGGCGTGGCCGTCCGGTACCGACCTGCCGACGGCGGAGAATCCACAACTGGCGATGGTCCTTGTTCCCCGTGACGATCAGCCTGGGCGCGAAGCGACCGCCACCGCGGACATCGGCGAAGATCCGACGAACGACGGCGGTGCCGGCACCACCGGTACTGACGTCGGCACCGGCACACCGCCGGCCTGGGTCTTCCCCTTCGACCGGCCGCTGGCCCCGGAGGAGGACGGAAACCAGGCCCTTGCCGTCAACGTTGAGGACGGATCCGTGGTCTACGACGTCGCCTTCGCCCTTGTCTGGGCCGACGGTGGACCGGTAGACGCCACGAACGAGGCCTACGCCTTCGCTTCGTGCCGGGGCTGCACCGCCGTCGCCGTCGGTTTTCAGGTTGTCCTGATCCTCGGCCAGGCCGACGTCGTCGTCCCCCAAAACCTTTCGGCGGCGGCCAACTACAACTGCGTCGAGTGCCTCACCTACGCCCTCGCCAGCCAGTTGGTCCTCACCCTCGACGGTCCGCTCAGCGACGCAGGCATGGAGAAACTGGCATCCCTGTGGGAGGAGATCGCCGCCTACGGCCGGTCGCTCGAAGACGTTCCCCTGGACGAAATCCAGGCCCGGCTGAACGACTACAAGCAGCGCATTCTCGGCATCATCGAACAAGACGCCGCCATCGGTGACGGCAGCGCCGACACAGGCACCGACGCGGCGTCCGAAACAGAGCCGGCCTCCGACACGGGCTCGTCTCCGGAGGCAACACCTCCGGCGGACACCGGCAGCGGGCAGCCACCCGCCCCGGCAGAGACACCCGCCGGTGAACCCGAGCCCGGAACGGCGACGACATCCCCGGCACCGATACCCACCGGCACACCGCAGCCCGAACCCGCCCCCGCGCAGGAGCCCGCCCCTGCGCCCGCTCCGGCTGACGAACCGGCGCCGGTGCCGAGCGGATAACGCTCGGCAGCTACCGCCGGCGCCCCGCAGCGCCAGGGCAGCCCGGCGGCTGCAGGGTCACCGGGTGGCGCCGGCGGGTTCGTCCTCGAGGTCCTCGGGTGCCCCGAGGTCCATCTCGAGCAGCGGCACCACCTTGGACTTGGTGATGAAGCGGTGGGCCAGCCACAAAACGATGAAGACCGGCAAGCCAATGTAGGAGGAAAGCACCTCCATGCCCCGTCCGGCAAGCACGGCCTCGTAGTTCTGTCCGGCGATCACGAGGACCAGCAGGGCGAAGGCCAGCAGCGGGCCGATGGGGAACAGGGAGGCCTTGTACGGCAAGTCGCTGACCTTGTTGCCCTGGGCCAGGAAGCCGCGCCTGAAGCGGTAGTGGGAGACAGCGATTCCCGCCCACACGATGAAGCCGCACAGGCCGGACATGTTCAGCAGCCAGGAGTAGGCCGCGCCCTGACCGACGATCGCGGAGAGGAATCCGAAGAGACCCACCGCCGCGGTGGCCAGCAGCGCCGGAATCGGCACGCCGCGGGCATTGGTTCTCCGGAAGATTTTCGGGGCCTTCCCGTCATGGGCCATGGCATAAAGCATGCGCGTGGAGGCATATAGTCCCGAGTTGCCCGCCGAGAGGATGGCGGTCAGGATCACCGCGTTCATCAGCGCCGCCGCGAAGGCAATTCCGGCGCGCGAGAAGACGAGCGTGAACGGGGATACTGCGACATCGGCCTCGCCGGAGGCCAGCAAACTCGGATCGGTGAACGGGATCAGGCAGCCGATGATGAAGATGGCACCAATGTAGAAGAGCATGATGCGCCAAAAGACCGTGCGGATCGCCTTCGGCACTTCGCGGCGCGGGTTCTTGGCTTCGCCTGCGGCCACGCCCACCAGCTCGGTGCCCTGGAAGGAGAACCCTGCAATCATGAAGACCGAGATGATCGAGACCCAACCGCCGTGGAACACCTCATCGCGGTTTTCCCAGTTGCTCAGGCCCGGGGAGTTGTCCCCGAGGATGCCGAAGATCATCAGCACGCCGGCGATCAGGAAGAGCACCACTGCGGCGACCTTGATCAGGGAGAGCCAGAACTCTGACTCACCGAAGGACTTGGCGGAGAGGGCGTTAAGCCCGGTCAAGACCAGCAGAAAGACCCCGGCCCACACCCAGCCGGGGACCCCCGGGAACCAGAAATCCATAATGATTCCGGCGGCGACCAGCTCGGCGGCCACCGTGATGGCCCAGTTAAACCAATAGTTCCAGCCGATCGCGAACCCGAAGGACGGCGAGACAAAACGGGTGGCAAAGGTCTGGAAGGAGCCGGCCACCGGAATCTTGGCCGACATTTCGCCCAGCGACTGCATCAGCAGGAACACCATCAGGCCGACCAGCGCATAGGCGACCAAGGCTCCGCCGGGACCAGCCTGGGAAATCGTGCCGCCCGAGGCCACGAACAGCCCCGTGCCGATCGCACCGCCGATGGCGATCATCTGCAGGTGGCGGCTGCTCAGCCCGCGCTTGAGTTCGTTGTCGGCCTTGCCGGAGGTGCGGCCTGCCCCTGTCCCCGGGGAGGACCCGCGTCGTGTTTCTGCAGCGGGTCCGGGCGCGACAGCGCTGTCGTCTGTGTGCGTGGGGGAGCTGAATCCCATGGTGCCTCCGGAAGGTAGCAGCGTTGGTTGAGCTTTCCGGCGGGCCCGCCGGAAAGGACGGTGATCAAGCTAACACGCGCTGAAAAAGAGTTTTTATGCGAAGCGAATGTTGCTGACAAGGACCTCAAAATCTTACGAGTGCCGGAGTTAGCCGCAGAAAAAGCATCAGAGTTGCTAACTTACTCGCGCTTTTGAGTAAATATCTCTTGTTCATCTGCTACGCGCCCGTGTGCTGCACGGCCCGTCCCCCTATCCGGGGTCAACGGCGTCCCTGAAATGCCTGCCACGTCAGTTCGGCCAGTGCGGCCTGGCCGCCGGGGCCGGGGTGGAAGTAATCCAGGGTGCTGATTTCGGTGGCGGAGAACCTGTAGGCGTAGACGGCGCCGCGGTCCCAGTGACAGTTCTTATACCTTGCGCATGTGTCGGCGAGGATCTCGTTGAAGGCCAGCTCGCGGGCGACAACTTCCTGCCGCTGGTTCTCGGTGACCTCGGCGCCGAGCATGGACGGGCAGGTTCCGTTGGACGCCCAGACCCGTCTGGCCTCCTGATCGGTGCGCAGAACGGACCACAGGCGATGAAGGTCGGGAATGCTGCTGACGTAGATGTTGGCGTGCGGCAGCCCGTGATGCAGAGCCTCGAGAGCAGTAGCGACCTGTTCGGTGAAGTCGGTGGTGGACGTCATCGCTGCTGCCGAAGAGGCGCACAGGTCGTTGGCTCCAATGAGGAGGGTGATGTAGTCCGCCTTCTGGGCCACGGCCATGGCCACCTGCGCCGGCAGATCAGCGGCCTCGGCGCCGCCGGCGGAATTGTTGTAATTGCTGATGCTCGTCTGAGGGTGCAGTGCAACCAGCCGCTCATAGTGGCTCTGAATGCCGTCGGACAGCCCGTCGCCGGTGGACCAGGACTGGGCCGGATAGTTGCCGGGCTTGCAACAGGTGTTTGCGGCCTGGGTGATGGAATCTCCGAGTCCTGCAATGGCGCTTGGATCCGATCGCAGGGCCGCGGACCCCGGCATAGCAAGCAGCGCGAACAACATCAGCGCCAGGATCAGGAACCGGACGGTGCTGCCCACGGAACCTCCTCTGGGACGAGGGCCACGTCCTGAGGCCAACCCCAAATGGAACCGCAACTAACGCTCCTCATTGGGGTGGGACCCCGTTGAGGGCGAAGCCCCCGACGCGTAAATTTTCCAACATCCGCTCTCAGGTGGCTACCGGCTGGTGGAACGCGCTCGCGTGTCTTAGTTAAGGGAGCGTCCTGTCGACGTAGGGTCGAGTCATGGATGGGCGCCAAGTGACCGAGCTGGAAGGGCAGACCTCGATCAATGAACTGCTTGACGAGCCCGTCGGCGTCTCACACATCCAGTTGGCACTGCCGATTTATGTCCAGCTCCGGGCAGGCGAGTTCCGCCGTCTTTCCTGAACCCTCCGTCGGTTCCGGTCCCTCAGCCGCGGCACTCGTCATGCTTGTCGGCGGCCTCGCTACACTGTCGGCATCGACGGTGATCGGGGGACGGGCGCGGTGAAGCATAAGCGGCGGCAGGGAGGCCGAGGGCGGTTGCTCGGGCCGATGATGGCGGCATTGCTGACCGTCGCCACCGTGGCGGCCTGCGGGCAGCAACCTGGAAACCCCGGAGAACAAACACGGCCCGAGGCCGAGCTGGTCGACGCCGTCGATTGCACCACGGTGCAGCACATCGTCGAACCAGGGCGGCCGTCCGCGCCTCCGCCGCCGGCGGCCGGCAGCGTGCCCGAAGCCTTCGCGCTGGTCGACGTCATCCGCTGTGACGCCCTGGCGATGGCAACCGTCGAGGACGAGGATGGCCTGTGGTCGGCGTTCACGGAAGAGCGCCTCACCGGAAACATTGACGCACTGTTAAAGGCGCTGGCGCAGCCCAGCGACGGACCCAGGGCGAATTTGGCCTGCACCGCCGACATGGAAATGGTCCCCGATCTGTGGCTCGTGGATGCGGCCGGCAAGGCCATGCGTGCCGCGTGGCCGACGGATTCCTGCGGCAAGACCAAACCGGGGGTCCGCGAGGTTCTGGCGGGCATGACCGTAATCGAGTCGAAGCAGCACCGGAGGGAACTGATCCAGCCGAGGGCGGCGCTGGATGCTGGCTGCCCCGCCGAGTGGGGCATCAAGCCGATGCCGGGAGTGGCTGCGCTGGTACCTTTCGAGCAGACGGCGGGCGCGCAGCCGCGTAGCAGCGGCGAGGGCATGCCGGGTTCCCCCGGCCTTCTGCCCAGCGCTGGCGAGGCCGACACGATGAAGATCTGCCAGTACCGGACCGAGCGGATAACGAATGAAGACGACGAGCGCCCCGCCGACGCGCAGCCGAACCTGGAGTTTGACGTGTTCGAGATCGTGTCCGGGACGTTTTTTAGGGGAGGTAGCCTTGAGGGCCCGGCCATAGACGTCATCTTGAAGGCGGCCGCAAAGGATCCGGCTGACAGCGAATGCGCCGACGACGCAACGGAGCTTGCCGTGCTGTGGCCGCTCGCCAAGGGGCAAAGCGCCGGCGCACCGCTGACCGTGGAACTCGACGGTTACCGGCGGCTCTTCGCTCCCGACGGCGCGGCCCGGAACCTGCCGGACGAGGCGCGCGCCGCCGTCGTCATGGCATTGGAGAAGTGAGGCGGGCGTGATGGTGAGGGACAAAGTCGCACTGGTAACCGGAGCGTCCTCCGGGATCGGGGAACATACGTGCCGGGAGCTGGCACGCGGCGGCTTCATCGTCTATGCGGCCGCGCGCCGGCTGGAGCGGATGCGCCCGCTGGAAGAGCACGGGGTCCGCGTCCTCGAGATGGACCTGGCCGACGACGCGTCGATGGTGCGCGGGGTGGAGCAAGTCCTTTCGGAGCAGGGGCGGCTGGACGTGCTCGTCAACAATGCCGGTTACGGCTCATACGGCGCGATTGAGAACGTGCCGCTGGAGGACGCCCGGCAGCAGTTCGAAGTAAACCTGTTCGGGCTGGGGCGGCTCATCCAACTGGCGGCCCCGGCCATGCGGGCCCAGGGCAGCGGGCGGATCATTAACGTCTCCTCGATCGGCGGCGTGTTCTACGAACCGCTGGGCGCCTGGTACCACGCGGCGAAATTCGCGGTCGAGGGTTTGTCGGACTGCCTTCGAGTGGAGCTCAGGCCCTTCGGCATCGACGTGGTGATCGTCGAGCCCGGGCCGATCCTGACCGAGTGGGACGCCATCGCGGTCGAAAGCCTGCAGCGGAGTTCCCAAGGGACGGCCTACGCGCCGCAGGCGGAGAGCGTGGCACGGGCAATTGCCGGGGCCTACACGGAACGCACGGGAACGCGGCCGGACATCGTTGGCCGCCGCATTGCCCGGGTGGCGGCCGCACGGCGCACGCGCGGCCGGTACCCGGTCGGCAGAGGCGCGCGGACGATCATGGGCGCTCGCCGGCTCCTGCCCGACCGGGTCTTCGACGCCGTGCTCGCCAGGGTCTACCAGCGCTGAACCGGCGCGGAACCGCTGCTAAGACGCGACGGAGCGACTGCCCTTCCGGGAGGCTCCCAGGTGATCGCGCAGGGTGCGTCCCGAATACGCCGTCCGGAACCGGCCCCGGGCCTGCAGCTCCGGCACCACCCCGTTGACGAACTCTTCGAGCGAGGAGGGGTAGAGGGCCGACATGATCACGAAACCGTCAGCCGCCTCAGAGTCGTAGAGTTCGCACAAGTAGTCGGCGATGTCCGCCGGATCGCCCACGGGCTGAGGGTGCAGTTGGTTCATGGCCTGCGCCGTCGCCAGTTCGCGGACGGTCATCGATTCCCGGCGGGCTGCCGACAGGAGCATCTCTTCAAAGCCCTCGCTGCCCGTGGCCCCGCGATGGGCCAGCAGCAACTCCTCGGCGCTGCCGTCCGGCTTCAGGTCCTCCCGGGTTGCGTGAAGGAGCCGGCCCAACTTCGTCAGAACGTCCTCCTCATCGAGCGCCGCCTCCAAGCCCATTACGGCTTGGCGGGCGGCGGCGGGAGTGGCGCCGGTGATCGGCTGGACGGCCGGGAGCACGGCCAGCCGATCCGGATTCCGTCCGGCGGCGGCGGCGCGTGCCCGCAGTTCGGTCCGCACCGCGCGCATGGCGTCCGGAGTGTCGGCGACGGCGAACACGACCTCGGCCCAGCGGGCGGCGAACTCCATGCCGCGCGGGGAGGATCCGGCCTGCATGAGTACCGGCCTTCCCTGCGGACTGCGCGGCAGGGTGATCGGACCGCGGCCCAGCGGACGGTCGCCGCCGCCGGAGCGGGACCGTTCGGGTATCCGGTGGACACGCTCCGGATCCGCAAACCGGCGTGCCGGCGCATCCGGTGTCAGCGCCCCGGGCTCCCAAGTTTCCCACAGGTCCACCACGGTCTGGACGACGTCGTCGGCCCGGTCGTAACGCTCCGATTTGGGCGGAATGGAGGGCAGGCCGAAGTTGGCGGCCTCGGCGTCCGTGGTGGACGTGACGATGTTCCAGGCGACCCGGCCGCCGGAGAGGTGATCCAGCGAGAGAAGCTTCCGGGCGATGGTGTAAGCAGGGGTGAACGTCGTGGAGATGGTGGCGGCCAACCCCAGGTGCCGAGTCGCCCCGGCAACCAGTGACAGGGTGACCAAGGGGTCGAGATAGATGGCGCCCTTGCCGCCCGTGACCAGCGTGGTGGCGAAGTCGCCCGCGTTGTCCTCCGGGACGGCCAGCGCGTCGGGCAGGAACAGCATGTCGAAGCAGCCTCGTTCCAGTGTCCGGCCCAGATCAAGATAAAACTCCGCGCTCAGCCAGTCGCGCCGGGAGAGCGGATGCCGCCAGTTCTCCGAATACTGGCTGGTGGGCGGGTTGACCATCGCCACCAGGTGCATGCCGTCGGATGTCTGCATTTTCGCGCCCTTCTGTTGAGTGAACAGGGCACGGGTGTGAGGGTTGCTCCCTGCGCTGGCATGATCCAGATCAGGTTCAACGGTCGAAACTTGAGAAGCTTCCTCTCAGCCCGGCTCACCGGACTCCCGTGTACAAGCCAGCAGCCTACCGTCTGCCGCACCGGGCGGCGAAAGACCGCCGGTACGACGGCGTCATACTCCCGGCCGGGGAGCCGGGGAGCCGGGGAGCCGGGGAGCCGGGGAGCCGGGGAGCCGGACGGCCGGAGAGCCGGAGAGCTGGAGAGCTGGAGAGCCAGAGAGCCGGACAGACCTCCGCCCGGGGTGGGCGAGGCCGGCCGTTACTGCTGCGCGGGGAGCATGCTGCCGGTCTCCACGAAGCGCTGGTGCCAGGACAAGGCCTCACCGAGCAGGTGCGGGGTGTGCTTGCCAAAGCTGTCCCGGCAGGCACGGTCGAAGTAGTCCTGCAGCATCGGCCGATAGTCGGGGTGGGCGCAGGTCTCGATGATCTTGCGCGCCCGCTGCTTCGGCGCGAGACCGCGCAGGTCGGCCAGCCCCTGCTCGGTGATCACGATCATCGTGTCGTGCTCGGTGTGGTCGACGTGGCTGGCCATCGGCACGATGCTGGAGACCTTCCCGCCCTTGGCGGTGCTCGGTGACATGAAGACGGACAGGTAGCTGTTCCGGGCGAAATCGCCGGAGCCGCCGATGCCGTTCATCACCTTGGTGCCGGCCACGTGGGTGGAGTTGATGTTGCCGTAGATGTCCGCTTCGATCATCCCGTTGAGCGAGATGCAGCCCAGCCGGCGGACCAGTTCGGGGTGGTTGGAGATTTCCTGGGTGCGCAGGATGATGCGCTCGCGGTAGTAGTCCACGTTCGCGTTGAACTCCTCCAGACCGGTGCGGCTGAGCGAGAAGGACGTGGCGGAGGCCATGCGCAGCACGCCCTCCTTGAGCAGCTGCAGCATGCCGTCCTGGATGACCTCGGTGTAGGCGGTCAGGCCGCGGTAGCCGCCGGCCGCCAGGCCTTCCAGCACGGCGTTGGGGATATTGCCGACCCCGGACTGCAGCGGGAGCAGCTGCTCGGTCAGGCGCCCGCGCCGGACCTCGTGGTCCAGGAACTCCAGCAGGTGGCCCGCGATTTGCTGCGAGTTTTCATCGGGCGGGTTGAAGGGGGAGTTCCGGTCGGGCGCGTCGGTGTGCACGATGGCCACGATCTTGTCCGGATCCACCTCCAGGTAGGGTTCACCGATCCGGTCGTCCGGATTCACGAGCGGGATGGGCCTGCGTTCCGGCGGCAGTGCGGTGCCGTGGTAGACGTCGTGCATGCCTTCGAGGCCGAGCGGCTGGGCGTTGTTGATCTCCACGATGACCCGGCTGGCCTCCCGGAGCCAGGTCATGTTGTTGCCCACCGAGGTGGACGGGATCAGCCGTCCGTCCTCGAGGACGCCCACGGCCTCGACCACGGCCAGGTCGACATCGCCGAAAAAGCCGAACCAGGTGTGCTGGGCGACGTGGCTGAGGTGCATGTCGATGTAATCCAGCTCGCCGGCATTGATCCGCTCGCGCAGCGCCGGGTCCGACTGGTACGGCAGCCGCAGCTGCATCCCGTCGACCTTGGCGAGGGCGCCGTCGAGCTCGGGGGCCGTTGAAGCGCCGGTCAGCACGCGGATCTTGAACTGCTCCCCGGCCGCATGCGCGGTTTCCATCCGCGCCGCCAGCGCCTGCGGCACGGCCTTCGGATAACCGGCCCCGGTGAAGCCGCTCATGGCCACCGTCATGCCGGGTTTGATCAGTTCAGCCGCCTGCTCCGCGGACATCACGCGCTCGAGCAGGCGGGCGTTGCGAATGCGGTCTTGCATCGTGCCCCTTCGTCTGGATCTCCCCTTCCACTCTAGGGGTCGGGCCAGGCACCCGGGCTCCGGGCGGGGAGAAACGGGCTCCTGCCGACGGGCGGTACGCCGCGCGCGGCGTGATTTTCGGCCCGTGAGGCTAGGGCTGGCGCAGCTGTTCTCCGGCGGTCTGCCGCACGCAGGCAGTCAGTTCGTCGAGCACCGGCGAGCTGATTTTCCAGCGCTGCCAGTACAACGGCACGTCCACCGGCAGGTCGGGGGCCAGCTCGTGCAGCGTCCCGTTGAAAACGTCCGCCAGGCACTGTTGCTCCGGCAGCAGCGCCCACCCGAAGCCCAGCCGGACGGCTGCCGCAAACTCCGCCGAGGCCGGCAAATAGTGGCGCGGCGCCGCCAAGGCAGCGCCGGTCAGTTCCCGGTAGAAGCGCTCCTGCAGGTCGTCCTTGCGGTCGAAATCCAGCACGGGCGCGGCCGCCAGCCACGCCACATCAGCGTCCCCTGCCCCGGCGGGCCGCCAGTGCTCCAGGAAGGCCGGGCTGGCGACGGCCCGGTAGCGCAGCGAGCCGAGCGCCTCCACCGAGCAGCCCTGGACCGGTTCCGGCGTGGCCGTCACCGCCGCCGTCACCCGTCCGGCCCGCAGCAGCGAGGTTGAATGCTGCTCGTCTTCGCGTTGGACTTCGAAGAACACGCCCAGCTCGCGCGGCATGCGGGCCAGCGCGCCCAGGAACCAGGTGGCCAGCGAATCCGCGTTGACCACCAGCGGCAGGGCCACGCCGTCACCGTTGCCGCCGAGTTCGCGCTGCGCATCGTCCTGCAGGACCCGCACCTGCCGCGCCAGCCGCAGCACCACGTCTCCGGCAGCAGTCGGCCGCACCGGGGCGGTGCGCTGCAACAGGACCTGCCCCGCCGCCTGCTCCATGGCCTTGATCCGTTGGGACACGGCCGAAGGCGTCACGTGGAGCGCATGGGAGGCCGCATCGAAGCTTCCTTCCTGGACGACGACGGCGAAGGTCGCCAGATGGTCGAACTGGAACGGCTGCATAAGTCCAGCTTACGTAACCCAAAATTCTTTAGCTGTACTGATGCACGGGTTGTCAGTAGCGTCGACTGTTGTGACTACCGCTATTGCACCCACAGTTTTGCTGGGCCTGGGAACCGGGCTGGCCCTGATCGTCGCCATCGGGGCGCAGAACGCCTTCGTGCTGCGCCAGGGTATCCGCGGCGAGCACATCGGCGTCGTCGTACTCATCTGCGCGGTTTCCGACGCCCTGCTGATCACCGCCGGGATCGCCGGCATCGGTGCGGTCATCCAGGCCGCTCCGGCAGTTGTCGACGTCATCCGCCTGGGCGGGGCGGCGTTCCTGCTGGCCTACGCGGTATTCGCCGCCAAACGGGCGATCAGGCCGGGCGTGTTGACCGCCTCGGCCAATCGCTCCGGCGGGGGACTGGCCACGACGGCTGCCACTGCGCTCGCCCTGACCTGGCTGAACCCGCACGTCTATCTGGACACGGTCCTGCTGCTTGGTTCCATCGCCAACACCCAGGGGCCGGAACTGCGCTGGTATTTCGGCGCCGGCGCCGTGGCGGGCAGCCTTATCTGGTTTAGCGCCCTCGGTTTCGGCGCCCGGCTGCTGCGGCCCTTCTTCGCCCGGCCGGGCTCCTGGCGCCTGCTCGACGGACTGATCGCCGTCGTCATGCTGGTGCTCGGGCTGCGGATGGCCCTTTATCTCTGACCGGATATGCGAGGATGCCGGTATGGCCACCACCTTGCTGCTGCTGGCGGACACGCATGTGCCCAAACGCGCGCGGCGCCTCCCGGACCAGGTGTGGGACGCGGTGGAGGCGGCGGACGTCGTCTTCCACGCCGGCGATTGGGTCACCGCCGACCTGTTCGACGAGCTGGACGAGCGGAGCCGGCGGCTGGTCGCGGTGTACGGCAACAACGACGGCGACGACCTGCGCTCGCGGCTGCCGGAGATTGCCGAGGCAACCATCGACGGCGTCCGGTTCGCCATGATCCACGAAACGGGAGCGGCGCAGGGCCGGGAACAACGGTGCGAGGCCCGCTTTCCCGATGTTGACGTCCTGGTGTTCGGGCACAGCCACATCCCGTGGGACACCACGTCGCCCGGCGGCCTGCGGCTGCTGAACCCGGGGTCGCCAACCGACCGCCGCCGCCAGCCGGTCTGTACGTACATGACGGCTACCGCCGAGGGCGGCAGCCTGGTGGACGTCCGGCTGGTGCCGGTGGAGCCGAGGACGCGCTAATTGTTGTCGGAAACCGCCTTGCTGACTTCCGCGGGCGTTTCATACTGCCGGTCGGGAAGGTTCTTGAGCGCCGAGAGGACGTCGTCGCCGGCCCCGGACTCTTCTGCGTTCTTCACCAAATCGGCGGCGGAAGCGGGGTAGTCGACGCCGCCCAGCGCCTTCTGGATATCAATGGGACTGGGATTGTCTGCCATGGGAAGTCCTTCCGATCCACTAGGGACTCCCTAGGCTACGTGCTGGGGCGTTCGCTGGGAATAGTTCGCGGGGGCGGCCATACCCTTGTTCCGCGCCGCAGCGTCGCCCGACACGCAGCGCCAAGATCACGGTTTTGCAACGTTGGTTACTTTACGGTAACGTGCAGTTCGTGCGCGGGTGAGATGACCGTGCCAGGGGATGCCGGAACTTCCGGCGCGATTTACCCATGGAATGCCCGGACGCTGCCCACGCCTTTCGCCGTCAGAATGGCAGACGTCCACATGACCTCGATTATGCGAGTGGCTGACGGCGGTGCGGAGACGTTCGGGGACGGACTGAGCACAAGGCGGCCTAACCGGAGCATTGTGAATCCAAATAAAAACCTGAACCTTAGCCGTGCCCTCCGTGGCGGCCTCGCGGCCGTCGCCCTGACCGGAGCCAGCGTTGCGCTGGTCGGACCGGCCGCGAACGCGGCCGACGGGGCGACCTGGGACGCCTTGGCCCAGTGCGAGTCCGGCGGTGACTGGAACATCAACACCGGCAACGGCTACTCCGGCGGCCTGCAGTTCGCCCCGGGCACGTGGGCGGCGAACGGCGGCAGCGGTTCTGCCGCTGACGCGAGCCGCGCCGAGCAAATTGCCGTGGCAGAGAACGTTTTGGACAGCCAGGGCTGGGGCGCCTGGCCTGCCTGCTCGTCCAAGCTGGGACTGTCCGGCGGCGGCGGAGGGTCGCAGGTGAGCAGCCAGTCGGCCCAGATCCAGCAGGCACCCGTCCAGCAGGCTCCGGTCGCCCAGGCGCCGGTCCAGCAGGCCCCGGTCGCGCCGGCCCCGGTACAGGCCGCGCCCGCGGTGCAGGCCCCGGCGGTCAGCGGCGAAACCTACACAGTCCAGCCCGGCGACACCCTGGGCAAGATCGCCCAGTCCCTGGGCCTTCAGGGCGGATGGCAGGATCTGTTCGCGGTCAATGCGGACACTGTTGCCGATCCGAACCTGATCTTCGTGGACCAGGTTCTGCAGCTGCCCGCGCAGTAATTCGCTGTGCCAGCAACGCCCCGTTCTCCGACCGGAGGGCGGGGCCTTGTTGGTTGGGCCCAAAAGACGCGCCCTAGACTGGTATCAACCGAGTGAGAGGACGGGCCACTGCTGTGTCCACCGTTGAAAACCGCCCGTGGCTGCAGAACTACCAGCCAGGCGTGCCGGCCGAGATCGAAGTTCCCACCGAATCCCTGTCCCACATGCTGGAAACCTCGGTCCGCCGGTTCCGGAAGCAGACGGCCCTCGACTTCTTCGGCGCCACGACGAGCTATCGGGAGCTCGGCCGCCAGATAGACCGGGCAGCGGAAGGCCTGCGCCGGCTCGGCGTAGGCCCGGGCAGCCGCGTGGCCCTGATCCTGCCGAACTGCCCCCAGCACGTGGTGGCCTTCTACGCCGTGCTGCGCCTGGGCGCCGTCGTCGTCGAACATAATCCGCTGTACACCGAGCGCGAACTGCGCCACCAGTTCGAGGACCACGGGGCGACGGTAGCCATTGTCTGGAACAACGTGGTGGCCAAAGTGCAGGGGTTCCCGCCGGACATCGAGGTCAAGGCGATCGTGTCCGTGGACCTGACCCGTGCGATGCCCCGGGCGAAGCGCCTGGCCCTGCGGCTGCCGGTCCCGGCTGCGAGGAAGGCGCGCACAGCGCTGACCGCGCCGGTGAAGGGCACCGTCACGTGGGAGAGGCTGTTGCAGGCCAGGCCGCTGAAGAAGTCGCATCCCCGGCCGGCGGTGACCGATCTGGCGGCCATCCAGTACACCTCCGGCACCACCGGACAGCCCAAGGGCGCCATGCTCACGCACCGGAACCTGCGGGCCAACGCGGAGCAGGGCCGCGCCTGGATGCACGGAATCTCCGAGGGCAAGGAGGTCATGTACGCCATCCTGCCGATGTTCCACGCCTTCGGCATGACCCTGCACCTGACGTTCGGGGTGCTCATCGGTTCGCGGGTGGTCCTGTTCCCCAAGTTCGACGTGGACCTGGTGCTGGCGGCGGCGAAGAAGACTCCGCCCACCATATTCTGCGCCGTGCCGCCCATCTACGAGCGGACCGCCCGGGAAGCCAGAAAGCGCCGGGTGAATCTGGGGTCCGTGCGGTTCGCCATCTCGGGTGCGATGAACCTGCCGCAGGCCACCGTTGACTTATGGGAGGAGACCGCCGGCGGCCTGCTGGTGGAGGGCTACGGGATGACGGAGACCTCGCCGGTGGCCCTGGGCAACCCGTTCGCGCCCACGCGGAAGAACGGCACGATCGGTGTTCCGTTCCCCAACACGGAGATGCGGGTGGTTGATCCGGAGGACCCGTCCAACGACGTCGCCCCCGGCGAGCCGGGTGAACTCCTGATCCGCGGCCCGCAGGTCTTCCAGGGGTACTGGGGCAAGCCGGAGGAAACGGCGGAGGTCCTGCTCGACGGCGGCTGGGTGCGCACCGGCGACATCGTCACCGTGGACGCGCAGCACAACGTACGCATCGTCGACAGGGTCAAGGAACTGATCATCACTGGCGGCTTCAATGTTTCGCCGTCGGAAGTCGAAGACGCCCTCCGCTCCCACCCCGACGTGATGGAGGCCGCGGCGGTCGGCATTCCGCGTCCGGAGGGAGGCGAGGAGGTGGCGGCCGCCGTCGTGCTTCGCCCCGGAGGCGACGTCAGGCTGGACGAACAGGGGATGCGGGACTACTGCCGCGGCCGGCTCGCGGCGTACAAGGTCCCGCGCCGGATAGTTGCGGCCCAGGAGCTGCCCAAGTCCATCCTGGGCAAGGTGCTCCGCAAGCAGGTCAAGGAGCAACTCGCTGCCCGGTGATTTGCCTCCCCGCGTGGGGGTCTTGCAGCGAGATGCGTGACGCGTCACATTACGGACGCGCGGCGAGCATGCGGTGTGAGCCGTGACATAGTGGTCCCCGGTGGCAGCGCAATGGCCGCGCTTTCCGGTTGGGGGAGACCGCGGGCGCTGTCACTTGATTTTTTCGAACTGAGGAAGTGACATGAAGCGAACAATACTGACGCTGCTGGCAGGTGTCTCCGCGCTTGGACTGGCGGCTTGTGGATCCGGATCACCCAGCGGCGGCGGCAACGAGGCCGGCGGGAACGAATCCGCCGCCCCCGGGGGCCTGACCAAGGTGACCGTCGGCGTGATTCCGATTGTGGACACCGCCCCGCTGTGGCTCGGCGACTCGAAGGGGTTCTTCGAAGAAGAGGGACTGGACCTGGACATCCAGAATGTCGCCGGCGGCGCGGCGGCCATCCCCGCCGTGGTCAGCGGTGGGTTCGACTTCGCCTTCGGCAACGTCGTGTCGGTCATGGTGGCCAACGACAAGGGCCTGGACATCCAGTTAGTGGCCAACGGCAACTCCACCTCGGGAGACACCTCGCACGATTTCGGCGGGGTAGTGGTTAATGGCGATTCGGACATAAAGTCGCCCAAGGACCTGGCCGGCAAGACCGTGTCGGTGAATACCCTCTCCAACATCGGCGACACCACCATCCGCAGCGTGATCGAGGCCGACGGCGGCGACCCCGAGAGCGTGAAATTCGTGGAGATTGGCTTCCCGGACGCCCCGGCCGCCCTGGCCAAGGGGCAGGTGGACGCCGCGTGGATCCTGGATCCGTTCCTGTCCCAGGCAGTCGAGGACGGCGGCCGCGTGGTCTCCTACAACTTCGCCGACTTCGACAAGAACCTGGATATCTCAGGCTACTTCGCCACCGGCGACACGGTTTCCGGCGATCCGGAGCTGGTAAAGAAGTTCCAGGCCGCGATGAACCGCTCGCTGGAGTACGCGCAGGAGAACCCGGACGAGGTCCGCGAGATCGTGGGCACCTACACCAAGATCGACGAAGACGCCCGCGCGGAGATGGCCCTGCCGACCTTCCGCAAGGACTTCAACATGGAGGCGGCGCAGAAGCTCGCCGACGCGGCCCTGAAGTACGGCACGCTGGGGAAGCCCGCGGAGCTGGACAAGTTCTTCCCGTAAGGGCCGGGTCCTCACCCGGTACGACGGCGGGGCCTCCCGGCGTCTGATACCCCCCGACAGCGTCTCTCCCGGAAGGGAGGGGCGCTGTCTGCGTTCCGTCGCAGCAGCTAGATCCGGCTGCGCTCGCCGGGATCCCGCCACTTGCGCACCGGAGGCCTCCAGCCGTCGATGGCGTCCAGCAGCTCGGCGGCGGAGCCGGCCACGATGACGGCATCCCGATAGTCCTGTTTGAGGAAGCCGCTGGCGACCAGGCCGTCGATGGTAGCCAGCAGTTGGTCCCAAAAGCCGTTGATGTTCAGGAAGGCCACCGGTTTCTCGTGGATACCGAGCTGAAGCCACGTCCAGGCTTCGAAAATCTCCTCCAGCGTTCCAATGCCGCCCGGCAGCGCCACGAACGCGTCGGCCAGGTCGGCCATCATTTGTTTGCGCTCGTGCATGGAGTCCACCACGTGCAGGCTGCTCAGCCCGACGTGACCTACTTCGGTCTTGTCCAACGACTCCGGGATCACGCCCACCACGTCGCCGCCGGCCGCCACCGCGCTGTCCGCGACCACGCCCATCAGGCCCACCTGACCGCCGCCGTACACAATCCCGATGCCGCGGGAGGCGAGTTCGGTGGCGAACCGCTCCGCCTCCCGCGCGTAGACGTCGTCCGTGCCGCTGGCTGATCCGGTGAAAACTGCAAGTCGCATGCGGCTATTATTCCAGTGCCGCAACCACGCCCTGGCCGCGCTCCGGCGTCCCTGGCGGACCGGTCTTACTCGGCTTCCCCGCGCGGATACTCGTCGTCGTCGTCGGGCTTGATCAGTTCCAGCTGCTCCTGCAGGTCGGCCTCGTTCGCTTCCCAGTCGACCGGCAGCACGGTTGGTACGGCCGTGTCCGCGGCGTCCTCATCGACCGGACGCTCCTGCCAGGCGCGGTCGGCTTCATCTGCTTCGGGGACGTCTGCTTCGTGGTTGCCGGTACTGGTCATCGCGGGCCCTCCTGTTGTCTGGTTCGGTCTCATGCGGTCGTCTGATCACTACGGTAGCTAAACGTGGTTCCTATCCGCCGGCAACCGACTGGATGATGAGCAGTTCCTGTCCGGGAGCCACGAGCGTGGCCGGCCCCTGCAGCGTGCGGATGTCTTCGCCGTCGAGATAGAGATTGACGTAGCGGCGGATGGCACCGGTTTCGTTGCGGACCCGGCGGTTGAAGACCGGGTAGTCGCCGGCCAAGGCGTCCAGAATCTCCGCCACAGATTGCGGGCCGGATGCCGGCACGGTCAGCTCACGCTGCTCGCCGGTGACCTTGGCGAGCAGGCTGGGCACGACGACGGTGACCGCCTTTTCCGCCACACCCACCACGGGGATCCCTCCTTACAGGTTGGCCGCGCGGACGCACAGGACGTCCGGCAGCCCCGAGGCCACTTCCACGAACACTTCGCCCTCGTCGGCACTGGCATACACCGAGCCGCCGCGGGTGCCGAAGTAGACGCCGGCCGGATCCCCGGTGTCCACGGCAGCGGCGTCGCGCAGCACCACGTTGTAGTCCAAATCGGGCAATCCGGTGGCGAAACGCGCCCAGGTGGCGCCGCCGTCGTCCGTCCGATGGACGGCGAGATGCCCGTCCGGCGGGATCCGTTCACCGTCGGCCTTGATCGGGACCACCCAGGCGGTCCGGGACTTCCGCGGATGGGTGAGCATGACGAAGCCGAAATCGGTGGGCAGCCTGTCGGCGATGGACTGCCAGTTGTCGCCGGAATCGTCCGAGCGGTAGACACCGTGGTGGTTCTGCGCGAAGAGGGTGGACGGTTCGGCGGCATCCCTCGCGATCTTGTGGACGCACTGGCCCACCTCGGGATTCGGGTCGGGCATGAAGTAGGCGCTGATGCCGTGGTTGCGTGCCTGCCAACTGGCGCCGCCGTCGGTGGTCCGGTACACGCCCCCGGTGCTCATCGCCACGTGCACGGTATCCGGATCCTGCGGGCTCGGCAGGACCGAATGAACGGCCGCCCCGCCGTAACCGGCCCCCCACTGGTCCTTGTCCGGGTGGTCCCACAGGCCACGGTTGAGCTCGAAGTGCTCGCCGCCGTCGGTGGACTTCCAGACGGAAATCGGTTCGCAGCCGGCCCAGACCACGCCCGGCCGGTCCGCGGCGTCGGACTGGATCTGCCAGATCCGCTCCAGCGCCGCGCCGTCGTCGTCGCCGAAGCGGATGGCGCCGTTCTCCGGCTCCGTCCAGGTCTCGCCGAGGTCCTCCGAGCGGAAGACCGTGGGCCCCCAGTGCTCGGAGCGGGCGCCCACCAGCAGGCGGGTCGAGCCGTCGCGCTGGTCGATCCCGATGCTGGGGATCTCGTTCATCAAAAAGTGCGGGCCGGACAGGGACCAGTTGGTCCGGTCGCGGCTGGTAGCGAGCCACAGGCCCTTCTTGGTCCCGATTGCCAGGACGGTCTCCCCAGTAGCCATGCCACCCATTCGACCACCGAGGCACGGGCTGCGCAACGGTTTTGCGGCGAACGGCCGGGCGCGGGGCAGAATGGGGAGGCCGACCTTACTTCAGGAACGAGGACATGAGCACGCAGCCGCCGCACCAGCCCGGGTCCCGCCTTTGGCTCTGGGTCCTGATGGCGGCCGCCGTGCTGACCCAGACGTCGTTGAACGTGTCGCGGCCCGTGGTGTCCTACAAGCTGTTGGCGTTGGGCGGAGACGCGGCAGTGATCGGCGTGGTGACCGCCGTTTACGCCGTGCTGCCGGTGGTGGCGGCGCTGTGGCTGGGGCGGGTCAGCGACCGTATTCCTTCGCTCAAGGGCATGGTCGCGTTGGGTGCGGCCCTGCTGGCGGTGGCCACGCTGGGGCTGGCCCTGGCGCAGGGATTCGTGGTCATCGCGGTATCCATGGCCCTGCTCGGGGTGGGGCACCTGGTATTCACCATTGCCGGCCAGTCCGCCATCGGGCGGTATGCGCAGCTGAATCAGATGGACACGGGCTTTGGCTGGTTCACCGCCGCGTTTTCGCTGGGCCAGTTGCTCGGCCCGCTGCTCGCCGGGCTGCTGCTGGGCAGCGGGACGGCGGGAGTGGGGCCAAGCTGGCTCGGCGCCATCGATCTGGCCCTGCTGCTGGCGGCCGGCATTGCCGCCGCCGGGGCGCCCGTGATGCTGATCGGCGCGCATCCCGGTGCCGCGGCCCGGCGGCTCCGCCGCGGCAAGAACGACGGCGGCGCCGCGCGGGAGCCGGTGGTGAAGGAGCCGGTGCTGCAGATCCTGCGGCGGCCCGGCGTGGCCTGGAACATGCTGGCGTCCATGGCGCTGCTCTCGGTGATCGACATCCTGGTGGCGTTCCTGCCGCTGGTCGGCGAGGAGCTCGGGGTGCCCCCGCTCTGGGTCGGCGTCCTGCTGGCCGTGCGGGCGGGCGCGTCGATCATCTCCCGGATCCTGCTGCCCTGGCTGGTGCATCGCTGGACCCGGATCCAGTTGCTGGTGGTCAGCCTGCTGGGCTCGGGCGCGGCGATCGCGGTGACGCCGTTCGTCCTGGAGTCGTTCTGGGTGGCCGCGGCGGCGCTGTTCGTGGGCGGCTTCCTCCTGGGCCTGGGCCAGCCGCTGACCATGACGCTGATCAGCCACGCCGTCCGGCCGGAGTCCCGGGGCTCGGCGCTGGCACTGCGGCTGCTGGGCAACCGGGTGGGGCAGGTTGTGCTGCCGCTGGCCGCGGGCCTGGTCGCCGCTCCGCTCGGCCCGGGCGGCGCGATCTGGTTCTCCTGCGCGGTGCTGGGCGGTGCCGCCGCGGCGCGGTTGACGGTGCGCACCGGCGGTGGCGGCGGCGGGCGGCGGCCGGCCGATTAAAGCCGGCCTGGCGCTCCGGTTCGGGCGGCTGCTCCGGTTGTTGAGTGGAGCAGGGACCCGAAACGGAGCGCGACGGCGATGGCTGAGCACCGCCGTCGTGCTTGGGATGTTGGGAAGCCCCCTAATCAGACCCCGAGGGTCTCGCGCAGGCGGGCGACGTGGCCCTTGGCGTCCACGTCGTACTCGGCGTGCTTGATGGTTCCGTCCGGACCGATCACGAAGGTGCTGCGCAGCGTGCCGGTGATGACCTTTCCGCCGAAGGTCTTGTCGCCGTAGGAGCCGTATGCCTTGGCCACGGCGAAATCGGGGTCGGAGAGCAGCGGGAACGTCAGGCCCTCGGCGTCGCTGAACGCCTGGATGGCCTCGGGACCGTCCGGCGAGATCCCGATGACGTCGTAGTTCGCGGCCTGCAGGGAGTTGAGGTTGTCGCGGAAGTCGCAGGCCTCGGTGGTGCAGCCGGGGGTGGCGGCCTTGGGGTAGAAGTAGACCACCACGTTCCCGCCGGCGTAGTCGGACAGCGAGACCTTCTTGCCGTCGGCGTTGGAGAGCGTGAAGTCGGGGGCGGACATGCCGGGCTGGAGCTGGGACACGGAGATCCTCTTTCATCGAAACGTACCAGTTGCGAAGCTTCGCTACTGATCCGAGTGTAGTGGCGCGGCCTGCGCCGCACATGTGCGGCATGGTCAACCATTGCGTGCGGCAGGCTTAGCATCGAAGGCGTGAGTGACGCGGAGCATCCCTGGGCAGGCCACCCGAAAGGCACCCGGGGATACCGCAACATGCTCCTGGCGCTGCTCTTCGGCGGTTTCGCCACCTTTGCGCAGCTGTATTCGGTGCAGGCGGTGCTGCCCGGCATCGCCCGAAGCTTCCAGGTCAGCGCAGCCGATGCCGCGCTCAGTCTTTCCGCCGCCACCATCGGCCTGGCCTTGGCCGTCATC
Source organism: Arthrobacter sp. Y3221114 (assembly GCF_059092625.1). NCBI lineage: Bacteria > Bacillati > Actinomycetota > Actinomycetes > Micrococcales > Micrococcaceae > Arthrobacter > Arthrobacter sp. Y3221114. The sequence continues at coordinate 558,743 of NZ_JBNHHW010000002.1, read as the reverse complement.
CCCTGGTCCGCGGTGGCGGACCGCGCCGGCCGCAAGCGCACCATGGCGTGGGCGATCAGCGCCGCCGTGATCCTGGGCCTGGCCCTGCCGCTGGCGCCGCACTTCCCCGCCCTGCTGGCGCTGCGCTTCCTGGAGGGCGCCGCGCTGGGCGGCATCCCCGCCGTCGCACTGGTCTATCTGAACGAGGAGGTGCAGCGGCTGCACGCGGCGGTCGCGGCGGGCACCTACGTGGCGGGCACCACGGTGGGCGGCCTGGCCGGCCGCCTCATCGCCGGGCCGGTGGGGGAGTGGGCCGATTGGCGCGCCGGCGTGCTGGCCGTCAGCGCCGCCGCCGCGCTTGCCGCCGTGCTGTTCGTCCGGCTCGCACCGGCCCCGCGCGGCTTCCGGCCGGTGCCGCGCGGACAGGGGCCGGGGCTGGGGCAGCGGATCCTGGCCAACCTGCGCTCGGCGCCGCTGCTGGCGCTCTATGCCCAGGGCTTCCTGCTGATGGGCGGTTTCGTCGCCGTCTACAACTACCTGGGCTTCCGGCTGGAGGCGCCGCCGTTTTCCCTGCCCGCCTCGCTGGCCTCCCTGCTGTTCCTGGCCTACCTGGCCGGGACCGTGAGTTCCCGGGTCGCCGGCGGCCTAACGGCGCGGACCGGCCGGCTGCCCGTGCTGCTGGGCGCGATCTTGGTCAGCATCGCCGGGCTGGCGGTCACGCTGGCCGATTCGCTGCCGCTGATCCTGCTGGGACTGTTGGTGTTCACGGCCGGATTCTTCGCCGCCCATTCGGTCGCGTCGGGCTGGACGCCGCGGCTGGCGACGGTTGGCGCGGCCCAGGCGTCCAGCCTCTACAACCTCTTCTACTACGCCGGGTCCAGCCTGTTCGGCTGGGTCGGCGGCCTCTTCTTCGGCCGGTTCGGCTGGACCGGCGTCGTTGCGTTTACCGCCGCGCTCGCCGTCGTGGCGGGGGTGACGGCGGTGCCCGCCCTGCGGGGACGCGGCGGCACGGAGTGAGGTGGGCCACCCGAAGGCGCCTAAGCTGGAGGGCGTGAACCCGGAGAAGATTGCCGAGCAGCGGCAGGGACGGAGCCTGAACCGGCAAATCCTTGCACTCGCCATCCCCGCCTTCGGCGCCTTGATCGCCGAGCCGCTCTTCCTGGCGGCCGATTCGGCCATCGTGGGACACCTTGGCGTGGCGGAACTGGCCGGGATGGGCCTGGCCGCCACCGTGGTGCAGACCGTCGTCGGACTGATGATCTTCCTCGCCTACTCGACCACCCCGGCGGTGGCGCGGCTGCTGGGGGCCGGCCGGGTCTCGGATGCGTACGGCGTCGGGCGGGACGGCATCTGGCTTGCGCTCGCCGTCGGCGTGGTGCTGGCCGCCGCCGGCTGGGCTTTCGCACCGGACCTGACCGCGGCCATGGGGGCCAGCGGGCAGGTGCAGGGGTTCGCGGTGGACTACCTGCGCTGGTCGATGCCCGGCCTGCCGGGCATGCTGATCGTGCTGGCGGCCACCGGGGTGTTGCGCGGCCTGCAGGACACCAAGACCCCGCTGCTGGTCGCCGGCGTGGGCTTCCTGGCCAACATCGGTTTGAACTTCGTGCTGGTCTACGGGATGGGGCTCTCGGTGGCCGGGTCCGCCATGGGCACCAGCCTGGTCCAGTGGGCCATGGCGGCGGTCTACCTCGTCATCGTCTACCGCGGGGCGGTCAAACACAGTGTGCGGCTGCGGCCCACCTGGGTCGGCCTGAGGGCCACCACGCACGTGGGGTCGTGGCTGATGCTCCGGACCCTGAGCATGCGCATCGCCCTGCTCGCCACGGTCTTCGTGGCCACCTCGCAGGGCCCGGTGAGCCTGGCCGGCCATCAGCTGGTGATGACGATGTACAGTTTCCTAGCCTTCGCGCTGGACGCCATCGCGATCGCCGCCCAGGCCTTGATCGGGAAGGAACTCGGTGCCTCGAACAAGGCGCTGGCACACTCGCTGACCCGCCGGATGATCGTCTGGGGCGTCGGATTCGGCGTAGTGACCGGCCTGCTGCTGGCGGCGGTAGCCCCCGTGCTCGGCTGGGTCTTCACCTCCGACCCGGCCGTCCACCAGGCATTCACGGCCGCGATCTGGCTTCTCGCCCTGAGCCAGCCGATCTGCGGGCTTGTCTTCGTCCTGGACGGCGTGCTGATCGGCGCCGGCGACGCGCGCTACCTGGCGATCGCCGGCGTCGTGAATCTGGTTGCCTACGTGCCCCTGCTGATGTGGGTGGCCATGGCCGGGCTGACCGGCGCAGCGGGTCTCGTCTGGCTGTGGGCGGCCTTCGGGCTCGGCTACACGGCGGCGCGCGCGGTAACGCTCGGTTGGCGGGTCCGCAACGATGCGTGGATGGTCACCGGGGCACATTAGGCTGGAACCGTGACGATCCCGAGTACTACCCAGGCGGCCGTATTCTGGCAGCCGGTCCTGATCCGCGCCCTCGTGGCCGCCGCCTTCGGCGCCACCACCATCTTCTGGCAGGAACCCGACCGCACCGTGATGGCGCTGGCCGGCGGGCTTTTCCTGCTGCTCAGCGGCGGGGCGGTCTGGCTGCTGGCGCGCAAGCCGGCGGCTGCTGCCCACCGCCAGTTGCTGCTCCTGCAGGCCGCCGTGCTCGCCGTCGCCGGCATCCTGGCCTGCGCCCTTCAGACGGTGCCGATGTTCACCGTGCTGGCCACCGCGGCGCTGCTGGTCTCCGGCGGGGCCGAGCTGATGCTCTGGTGGAGCAACCGGCCCTCCCACGGCGACGTCCCGGGGAGGTCCGCGGGCACCCCGGCCGCGACCGGTCAGGCCGGCTCCGTGCTGGCCCGCGACTGGCTGACCACCGGCGCCGTGTCCGTGGGCTTCGGTGTCGCGCTGCCGTTCTTCGCGCACCTCGGTCCGCACGCGCTGCTGGGTGTGCTGGGCGGGGCGGCGATCATCATCGCCGTCGTCCTGTTGATCGCCGCCCTCAGCCTGCGCCACGACGCCCGGCAGCCCGCGGCCGGCTGAATACCGCCCGCACGTGTGGTCCCCGCCACCGGCGCCTGCGCGGCAACTTCTACAGTCGGTAGACTGGATGCAGGCTTTATCCGTCAGCAGGAGGAAATCATCGTGGGCAAGAACGCGTCTGGCCGTCCGGACGAAGGACGGATGTCCGTCAAGGGCCCGCTGATCTTCTCGGCGGTACTTGCCGTGATCGCCGGCTCCCTGACCATGGTCTTCGCCACCGGCGGGTCCGGAAACCTGCTGCGCTGGGACCTCGGCGTCACGGCGGCCGGCATCGCCTTCATCGCCTCGCTGCTGATCGTGGCGGTGCTGACCATGTCCACCAAGGAGAATCCGGAACACCTCAGCCAGGGCTCCGGGATCCATCGCGTCTCTTCGAAGATCCCGGGCGGCGCGGGCGCCGTGCCGGCCCCGGGCACGCCGCAGAGCCGGGCCCAGGTGGAAGAACAGCAGGCGGCGGAGTCCGCCGCAAATCCCGACCAGGCCACCAACCGTCTTTCGGGTAACGACGACGACGGCGGCGCGCGCCGCTGATGCGCTGGCGCCGGCCCGGCCGGCCTGACAAGCTGGCAGCATGACTTCCGGCCAGCCTTGCCCGCACCTGCCCTTCCCGGCAGAGCCAGGCGACACCACCGCGTCCGGCGACACCACGGCGTCCGGCGACACCGCCGTGCCCGGCGGTGGACCAGCGCCCGAGGCCAAGACCACGTTGGCCGCGGAGCTGTGGTATCGGTCGGATCCCCGACTCTTCAGCGAGAACCTCCAGGCGCGCCTGACGGCGGAATTCCCCGGCGCCTCCTTTTCCGACGGCGTTGCCCTGCTGCCGCACGCCGGGCACTCCTTCGACATCAACGGCGCCTCCGGCGTGAAGACTATCCGGCTGAGCACCGGCGTGGCCGTCCCCCGCGGGCCGCTCTCCGCCGCCGAGGCGTTGGAGGCGACCCCCGCGGACCAAAGCTGGTCCTGGCCGGACGCCGAGCAGCAGGTGCCCGGCTGCACCCACCGCATCCTGGTGACGGAAGTGGTGGCCAGCGGCTTCGAACCCAAGCCGCGGGTCGAGTCCTTCCAGCGGGTGCTGCGCCTGCTGGCCGCCGAGACCCGGCCGGCCGCGGTCCGGTGGCTGCACAACTCCCACTGGCGGGACCCCGGGGAGCTGGAGGCGGCACACCCGCTGGCGGGCCCGGTGAATATGCGGTTCTTCCTGGTCAGCAACGACGAGGGCGCCATGGTCGTGGACAGCCTGGGCATGTACCAGCTGGGCCTGCCGGACGTGCAGGTGCACTTCCGCGACAAGGATCCGAACCAGATGGTGGAACTGGCCTTCAACGTGGCCGCCTACCTGTTCGAACACGGTCCCGTCATCCAGCCCAAGAGCCAGCTGAACGGTCCGGAGGGCATGAGGTTCACCGCCGGCTGGGAAGATTCGCTGCTGCCGCCGCTGCGGACGGTCATCGACCTGGATCCCGGCCCGCCCTACTCGGCCGGCAGCCGCCAGGGCCACGGCGGGGCGTGAGGCCGGGCGGCCGGCAGTCGCTAAGGGCCGCGGCGGGGCGTGTGGCCGGGCGTCCGGCAGCCGCTAAGGGCCGCGGCGGGCGCTCAACCACTCCAGGCCGGGCACCGGCCCGTCGGTCAGCGGGCGGCAGCCGACTTGCGCGCCCGGTAGGCGGCCACGTGCGTACGGTTTGCGCAATTGCCGGTATCGCAGAAACGCTTCGACCGGTTCTTCGACAGGTCCACCAGCACCGCGGTGCAGTCGTCCGCGGCGCAGATCCGCAGCCGTTCCAGCTGCTTCTCGCGGATCACGTCCACCAGCGCCATCGCCGCCTCCACGGCCATGCGCACCTCCAGCGGCGCATCCGGGCGGGTGGCATGCAAGTGGTAGTCCCACTGGTCGTGCTTGACCAGCTGCGGGATGGCGCCGGCGTCGGCCAGGATTGTATTGACAACGACGACGGCGCGGTCCTCCGTCGCGGACCAGACCTCCTTGAGTACGGGGCGCAGGGCGCGGACCGCCTCGAGCTCCGCCGTCGTATGCGTCCGCGAGCCGGTGAAACCGAAATCGTCCACGAGAGCATCGAGATCCGCCACGCTGGCGAGGGTGTCCGGGTGGACCTCGGCCGTATTGATCAGCCGGGCCGCGTCCACCAGCGAGTACTCCGTGTCATGAGCAAAGACCACATTGACTCCTGAACAGTGGCAGCGTTATTGTCAGGAGTATACCTCTCATGACTCCTGACAGACCCGTTCTGCGCCGGGAGCGAACCCGCACTTCCCCAAGGATCCGTCATGGCCACCACCGCCGCCGAACAGCGCACCCAGACAGCCCCGCCGCACCCGGGTTCCGCCGTGGCCGGCGTCGGCATCGCCTTGGCCTCCTCGGCGATCTTCGGACTCTCGGGGCCCTTCGCCAAGTCGCTGCTTGAGGCCGGCTGGACGCCTGGCTCTGCGGTGGCGGTGCGGATGGTGTGCGCGGCGCTGGTGCTGTTCCTGCCGGCCGCCTTCCTGCTGCGCGGCCGGTGGGGCCAGCTGCGGCAAAACTGGAAGACCATCGTGTTGTTCGGGCTGATCGGCGTGGCCGGCTGCCAGCTTTTCTACTTCAATGCCGTTGCAACCCTCTCCGTGGGGGTGGCGCTGCTGCTGGAGTTCCTGGCGCCCGTGCTGATCGTGCTGTGGCTCTGGCTGACCAGCCGCCGGTTGCCGCGGCCAGCGACCATCGCCGGTACCGTGCTGGCCGTGGCCGGCCTCATGCTCGTCCTCGACGTCTTCGGGCCGGTCAAGCTGGACGTTGCCGGCGTGCTGTGGGGGCTCGGTGCCGCCGTGTGCCTGGTGGTCTACTTCTTCATCACCGCCAAGCAGAACGACTCGCTGCCGCCGCTGGTGCTGGCCGCCGGCGGCCTGCTGGTGGGCGGTGCCGCCATCGTCGCCCTGGGCGCGGTGCAGATCTTGCCGATGGCCTTCAGCACGGCCGGCGTTGAGCTGGCCGGCTGGCAAACCCAGTGGTGGGTGCCGCTGGTTGGACTGGTGCTGCTGTCCACCGTGCTGTCCTATGTCACCGGCATCATGGCGGCCAGGGCGCTGGGCACCAAGGTGGCTTCCTTCGTCTCGCTGACCGAAGTGCTCTTCGCCGTCATCTGGGCCTGGCTGCTGCTGGGCGAGCTGCCCGCGGCCATCCAACTGGTTGGCGGCGTGTTGATCGTGACGGGCGTGGTGCTGGTCCGCGCCGACGAATTGCGCGGCCCCAAGCCGGCGTTAAAGCGGAAGCATCTCCAGAGGGCTAGCGGACGATCTTGAAGTTGAACTGGGGCGTGCCGAGCGCGCCCCAGAGGCGGAGCCAGATGGGCAGGATCATTTCGGCACCACGGGCGGTAGTGATGTCGCCGAGGTCGATGACATCCCGATGGCCGAAATCCTTCAGGAGCTCGGTGACCGTGATCTTGGCATCGGCGTCGTTGCCGGAAACGAAGACCGTTCCGGAGTCGGAGAGCAGTGCGGGGCGGGCCTGGAGGTCGGCGGTGAGCGTGTTCAGGGACTTCACGACGCGCGCGGCCGGGAAGGCGCGCTGTATCTGCTCGCCGAGGGAATCAGTGTCCTTGACGAAGAGGGTCGGGGGCATCCCGGTGCTGGGGTCCAAGGGGTTGGCGATGTCGAGTATGACCTTGCCGTCGAGGTTTTCGGCCCCGGCCTGAGCCAGGGCGTCCAGGGAGGCGCCGCCGTTGGTTGCGTTGACGATAATCTCGGCGCCGGCCGCGGCGTCGGCGAAGCGGGCGACGCCGATGCCGGGGTTGTCGGCGGCCCAGGCGGCGAAGGGCGGTGTGCCCATGGCGTCAGTCCCGGTCCGGGACAGTGTAGTTTCGGGATCGCGGGTTCCGATGCTGACGGTGTGGCCGAGCTCGGCGAGGCGTGCTGCGATGGTTCGGCCGGCTCTGCCGGTTCCGAGGACTGCAGTTTTCATGATGGTTTCCTGTTCAGTGCGGGCTACCGGGCCGAGTGTGACTCCCCTCACCACTCACTGTGCTCCTTTCGCCTGGAGCGATCCAGTGCGGCCGAAGAAGCCGCGGGGGTTTCCCCGCCTGAGCGGCGAGCGGGGCCCGCGGCGTGGCGACAACTTCGGCGTCTATCTCAACGAGGCTCGGCTGCAGGTGCTGTAACACCCGCCACGAGAGCTTGCTCACATATCTATGGTGTGTGGCACAGGAGCGGGTCGCGCGGGTCATAGAGTTGATTGCTCAACCGAACTTACCGGTCGTTCAGTCTGTAGCCGCTGCCGAGCGGCTGCATCAGCAACAAGTTAGGTCCGCTATGGATATCAGAGCCCGCATCGAGGCAGCCCCCATGAAGCGCACGCAGGTCGGCGTCATCGCCATCTGCATGGCGCTCTACATGATCGACGGTTTCGATGTCCTGGTGATGGCGTTCAGCGCCAATGCCGTGATGGAGGACTGGGGCCTGACCGGCAGCCAGCTGGGCGTGCTCCTGAGCTCGGCGCTGATCGGCATGGCGATCGGCTCCATCTTCGTCTCCAGCGTCGCCGACATCATCGGCCGCCAAAAAACCTTGGTGATCGGTGCGGCCGTCGTCGCCGTGGGCATGCTTGTCTCGGCGTTTGCGCCCGGATACGCCGTGCTGGTGGTGCTGCGCTTCATCACGGGCCTGGCGGTGGGCACCCTGCAGGCCACGGCCAACGTATTGGCCTCCGAATTCTCCAACGCCAAGCGGCGCTCCACCGCGCTGGCCCTGGTCAGCATCGGGCAGCCCATCGGCGGTGTGCTCGGCGGCATGGCCACCGGCGCCCTGATCACCGCGTTCGGCTGGCGCTCCGCCTTCCTCTTTGGCGCCATCATCACCGTGGTCATGATCCCGTTCATCCTGAAAGCGGTCCCCGAGTCCGTCGACTTCCTGCTGGTCCGCCGCCCGGAGAATGCCCTGCAGCGCGTCAACAAGGTGCTGCGCCGGATCGGCCAGCCGGTCGTGGAAGAACTGCCGGCCCTGCCAGCGGCCCCGGCCAAGAAGAAGTCCCGCTTTGCCGACGTGCTCACCGGGGTCAATGCGCGCCGCACCATCCTGATTTCGCTGGCCTACTTCATCCTGATGGCCAGTTTCTACTTCGCCAACTCCTGGACCCCCAAGCTGGTCACCGCCAGCGGCTTCAGCCAGCAGGACGGCATCACCGCCGGCGTGCTCTTCAGCGTCGGCGCGATCATCGGCGCCGTCGTGCTGGGCGTCTTCGGTGCCCGCTTCCCGATGCGCAAGGTCCTCGCGGTGTTCTTCGTGATCGGCGGCCTGACCTTCGGTGCGTTCTCGCTCTCCACCGGATCGCTGGCCGGCGCGCTGTTTGCCGCGGCGCTGGTCGGCTTCGGCTCCAACGCCCCGATTGCCGGCATGCTGGCCATCAGCCCCACGTACTACACCTCGGACGTGCGCGGCACAGCGCTGGGCCTGGTCATCGGCATGGGCCGCGTGGGTGCGATCGCCTCGCCGATCATTGCCGGCGCACTGATGGACGGCGGTTGGAAGCCTACCGACCTGTACTTCCTGTTCATCATCCCGATGCTGATCGGCGCCGTAGTGATTTCCATGCTGGGCAAGCCGGTGCTGGCCTCGGTCGCCCCGGCAGGGGAAGCGGTCGGGGAGCGGGAACCGGTGGGCAAGCACTAACCGGCTGCAGTTTGGTTTAGAACCCCGGAACGACGGCGGGGCCCGGCACTGTGCCGGGCCCCGCCGTCGTGCGTGGGAGGGTGTGGGGCCCCCGCGGCCGTTGTGTGCGGGGGTGGTGCGATGCCGCGGCGGGGGAGCAAACTGGAACCAGCCAGCATCCACGATCCGAACCGGAGGCCCGACATGTGCCGGAATATCCGCCAGCTCCACAACTTCGAACCCGCCGCGACGAATGCCGAAATCGAGGCGGCGGCGCTGCAGTACGTGCGCAAGGTCAGCGGCAGCAACAAGCCGTCCAAGGCCAACGAGGAAGCATTCAACCAGGCCGTGCACGAGATCGCGCACATCACCGCCCACCTGCTCGACGACCTGGTGACCGCGGCGCCCCCGAAGAACCGTGAGGAAGAAGCCGCGAAGGCCCGGGCCCGCGCCGCCGTCCGCTACGGGGCCACCGTCTAGGCCCGGCGCCCCCTACCGCCCGAAGCGGCGCAGCCGCAGCGAGTTGGCCACCACCAGCACGGAGCTGGCGGCCATCGCGGCGCCGGCGATCATCGGGTTGAGCAGTCCGAGCGCGGCCACCGGGATCCCGAGCGTGTTGTAGGCGAAGGCCCAGAACAGGTTCGACTTGATGGTGGAGAGCGTCCGGCGGCTGAGCTCGATGGACTGCACCACCTGGCCGAGGTCGCTGCCCATCACGGTCAGGTCCGCGGCCTCGATGGCCACGTCGGTGCCGGCGCCCATGGCGATGCCCAGGTCGGCCTGGGCCAGCGCGGCGGCGTCGTTCACGCCGTCGCCCACCATGGCGACCGTCTTGCCCTCGTCCTGCAGCCGCTTGATCGCGGCCACCTTCTCCTCGGGGAGCACATCGGCGAAGACGTCCCCGGGGGCGATGCCGACCTCGGCCGCCACCTCGGCGGCCACCGCGGCGTTGTCGCCGGTGAGCAGGATGGGGTGCAGGCCGAGGTCCTTAAACCGTGCGATGGCGGCCGCCGAGTTCTCCTTCACGGTGTCCTGGAGGCTGACGATTCCGGCGATGGCGCCGTCGACGGCGACCCAGACCGCCGTGGATCCGGCCTGCTGCTGCTCCAGCAGTGCCTCGCGGTGGGTGTCGGCGAGGACGATGCCGTTTTCGTCCATCCAGTTGTTGCGGCCCACGACGACGGTGCTGCCGCGGCCGTCGCGGTCGATGATGGTGCCGCGGACGCCGCCGCCTGCCGTGCTGTGGAAATCGGAGAGGGCCGGCAGTGCGTCCTTGCCCGCCGTCGCGCCGGACGGCGTGGCGGTGCGCGCCGCAACCTTGCGGGCTGCTTCAACGATGGCCAGGGCGATCGGGTGCTCGGAGCCGGCCTCGACGGCGCCGGCCAGCAGCAGGACCTCGTCTTCACTGCGGTCCGCCAGGGCCAGCACGCCCTCCACCGCCTGCTGCCCGGTGGTCACGGTGCCGGTCTTGTCCAGCACGATGGTGTCCACGTGCCGGGTGTCCTCGAGGATCTGCGGCCCCTTGATCAGGATGCCCAGCTGGGACGCCCGGCCGGTGCCGGTGAGCAGCGCGGTGGGCGTAGCCAGTCCCAGGGCGCACGGGCAGGCGATGACCAACACGGTGACGGCGGCCGTGAACGCGGAGCGCAGGTCCCCGCTGAAGATCATCCACAGGACGAACGTCGCGACGGCGATGACCAGCACGATGGGCACGAACACGGAACTGATCCGGTCCGCGAGCCGGGCAACCGGTGCCTTGCCGGCCTGCGCCTGGCTGACCAGGCGGCCCATCTGGGCCAGCGTGGTGTCCGATCCGACCCGGGTGGCGCGGACCAGCAGCCGGCCGGAGGTGTTGATGGTCGCGCCGATGACCGCGTCGTCCACATCCACCTCAACCGGCACGGATTCGCCGGTGAGCAGGGACGCGTCGATGGCCGAGTGGCCGTCGACCACGTAGCCGTCGGTGGGGATCTTCTCGCCCGGACGGACCACCATGACGTCCCCGGGCACCAGCCCGGCGGCCGGTACCTTCACTTCGGTGCCGTCGCGCAGGACGGTGGCTTCCTTCGCGCCCAGGTTCAGCAGCAACTTCAGCGCGTCGCCGGCCTTCTGCTTGGCGTTGGCTTCCAGATAGCGGCCCAGCAGCAGGAAGGTGACCACCACGGCGGCGGTCTCGAAGTACAACGCGTGCTCGGTCATGTCGCCGTGCACGTGTTGGGTCATCATCGGATCCATCGCCAGTTGCCAGGCGGAGAAGAAGAAGGCGGCCAGCACGCCGATGGACACCAGGGTGTCCATGGTGGAGGCCAGGTGCCGGGCATTGACCGCGGCGGCGCGGTGGAACGGCCAGGCCGACCAGAACACCACGGGAATGCTCAGGGCAAAGGCCACCCAGCCCCAGTGCGGGAACTGGGCCCCGGGGATCATCGAAATGATGAAGATCGGCACGGTCAGGACGGCGGCCGTCCAGAGGCGCGGACGCAGCTGGCCGGCGGTTCCGCCATGGGCCATGTGGTCCTCGCCATCCACGTGATCGGCGTGCTCGCCGTCTTCGCCGTGCCCGGCAGGCCCGGGGTGGTCGTGCCGGTCCTGGGGCGGGCCGGTGCGGTGGTCGGCTTGCGGGTTCCCGTTGTGCCTGTGGCCGGCATCCCCGTGCCGTGCTGCGGGCCCGGAATGCGGTTGCTGCTTCACCCGGGCCTTGTAACCGGTGGCATTCACCGTGTCCACCAACTGCTGGTCGGTGACGCCGTCCGGGACGCTCACGACGGCCGACTCCAGGGGCAGGTTGACGCTGGCCTGGACGCCGTCGATCTTGCCAAGCTTGCGTTCCACCCGGTTCACGCAGGAGGCGCACGTCATGCCCTCGATCGCCAGTTGTACGGTTCTGGTCGGGTTCGGCTCTGCTACAGGATCCACGGTGCCGGGATGGGAGGCCATCGTTTGGGTATCTCGATTCTGCGTGGGGCGGTGCGGGGGCGGCGCGTCTGCCGGGGGCACGAAGGGGGGCGGACGTCGGCGAAAGGGCGCCGTCGTCGTACTCGCGGAAGTAGGTCTGGCCCTACGCGTTCTGCGCGACGACGGTGTACCCGGCCTCGGCGACGGCCTCGCCAATCTGGGCCGGGTCAAGATCCGCCTCGGAATCGACCGTCGCCGTGGAGATTCCGCCCTTGTTGAGTTCGATGCTGACGTCCCGGACGCCGTCGAGGGCCTGCAGTTCTTCCGTGACGGCGTCCACGCAGTGGCCGCAGGTCATGCCGTCGATGCTGATGGTGGTGATGCTCATGTCTGTCTCCTGGGGGTGGGGTATGTGTTGGGCGGGAAGGTCAGCGCAGCAGCCGGCCGATGGCGTCCGAGGCTTCCCTGACTTTGTCCTGGACAATCTGCGGGTCGCCGCTGAGTTCGGATTCCTTGGCGGCGCCGACGACGCAGTGTCCGATGTGGTCTTCGAGCAGGCCCACGCTGACCGCGTGCAGGGCCTTGTTGACGGCGGCGACCTGGGTGAGGATATCGATGCAGTACTTGTCGTCCTCCACCATGCGGGCGATGCCGCGGACCTGGCCCTCGACGCGCTTGAGCCGGCGCAGGTACGCTTCCTTGTCCGACGTGTAGGCGTGGCCGATGTGCTCGTCGGCGGGGGAGGTGACGGCTTCGGTTTCCGCGGGCAGTGCTGTGTGGCTCATGGCTTCCTCGATCGGTGGACTACAGAGCCAATCTATACCCCCTAGGGGTATGACGCAAGGATATGTGACACGCGGCGCTCCGGCTCACTGGTGCTGCGGGATGCGCAGCGTCCGGAAGGCGAGCCACGCTGCAGCCACCATGAGGACTGCGGCCAGTCCGGCGGTGACGGTCACGCCGCTGTCGAAGGCATGGACCGCGGAATCGAGCAGGGCGTTCCCGGTGCGTTCCGGCAACTGTCCGGCAACGGTGATGGCCCCGCCGAGAGTCTCGCCGGCAGCTTGTTGCTGTTCCGCGGTCAGCCCGGCGGGCAGGGCGATGTTCCGCCGGTAGGCGCCGACCAGGATGCTGCCGAGCACGGCGGTCCCGAAGACGGAGCCGACTTCGTAGGCCGTCTCCGACACGGCGGAAGCGGCCCCCGCCTTGGCCGCCGGGACGCTGGAGAGGATGAGGTCGTTGGAGAGCGTCTCGGAAGCGCCGACTCCCGCGCCGAGCAGCGCGAATGCCGTCATCAGGGTCACCGCCGACGCGTCCGGGGTCGAAGCCGCCAGCGCGTACGCCGCCGCCGACAGCAACAGCGCAAGTGCCACCACCCGGTGCGGCGCGATCCGGCGGACCAGCGGCACCGCGAGCAACCCGGCCGCAATGGTGACCGCCAAACCTGGCAGCAGCACCAGGCCGGCCCGCAGCGGGCTGAGCCCGAGGACCAATTGGAGATGCTGGGACACGAAGTACAGGAAGCCGACCAGGGAGAAAACGGCCAACAGGTTGACCAGCACGGCGCCAGTGAACGGGCGGTGGCGGAACAGCCGGACATCCAGCATTGGATTCGCACGGCGCAGCTGGCGGCGGACGAACAGCCAGCCGGCCGCGATGCCGAGGGCGAACGTTACCGCTGCGACGCCCGGATTCCCGCCGCCGGCCAGCTGCTTGATGGCGTAAACAACAGGGAGCAGCGCTGCGACCGAGAGCAGGATGCTGGCCGCATCGACCGGCCCGGGCTCGGGGTCGCGCGACTCCGGCACATACGCCGGCGTCAGCACCAGCATCGGCAGCAGCATGGGCACGGCGAGCAGGAAGACCGAACCCCACCAGAAGTGCTCCAGCAGCAGGCCGCCCAGCAGCGGGCCGAGCGCAGCGCCGGCGGAGAACCCGGCGGCCCAGATGGCGATCGCCAAGCGCCGCTGCGTCCGGTCCGTGAAGATGTTCCGGATCAGGGACAGGGTGGCCGGCATCAGCATGGCGCCGAAGACGCCCAGGCCGGCGCGTGCGGCAACCAGCAGTTCGGCGCTGGGGGAGAACGCGGCGAGTGCGGAGAGTGCGGCAAATCCGGCCGCGCCGATCATCAGCATCCGGCGCCTGCCGAACCGGTCGCCCAGGCTGCCCATTGCCACCAGCAGGCCGGCGAGTACCAGCGGATAGATGTCGATGATCCACAGGAGGGTGGTGCCGCTGGTGCTGAAGGCCAGGGAAATCGCGGGCAGCGCGAAGCTGAGCACGGTGTTGTCGACGGCGACCAGCAGGACCGGAAGCATCAAGACGGCCAGGGCGGTCCATTCTTTGCGCCCGGCGCGCTGGGTAACGGTGAGCATGGTGGATCCTTCGGAAATCGGGGGACGCAGGAGTTACTGTACCGTCTGGACGGTTTACCTGCAAAAGGGGTGGCGTTTCGGCCGGAGAGCGTAGTCCTAGGATGGATGGATGGCCAGTGCGAGAGACCGGATCCTCGATAACTTCGAGGACATCCTGATCAAAGAGGGCGAACGAGCCGCCACCATGGATGCCGTCGCGGCGGCGGCCGGGGTGTCCAAGGGCGGGCTGCTGTACCACTTTCCGTCCAAGGAGGCCATGGTCGAGGCCCTGTGCGAGCGGCTGTCCGCACTGACTGCAGCAGACGCGGAGCAGATCCTCAGTGCCCCGGAAGGAGCGGCCCGCTACTACGTGCGCACGTCCAAGTTCGTCGGTTCGCCGCTGGATCGGGCGATCGTGGCCGTGGCGCGCCTGGTCCAGCAGGGCCACCCCTCCGCCGCCAGGACCTTTGCCGGAATCCAGGAGCTGTGGCTGGATGCCTTGGAGCAGGCGCTGGGCAGCCGGCCTGTGGCCCAGGCCGTGAAGCTGATCGGCGACGGCCTCTACTACAGCGCAACCTTCTTCTCGCCGGATGCGCAGCAATACCAATTGGCCGACGGCGAGATGGATGCCTTGCTGGAACAGGTCGACACGCTGGTGAGCCGGGGCTGATCCGCGGCCGCCGGGCTTAGGGTTCGTGGGGAACGATAAATCGTTTACGCACCGACGAGAGGAACCTCATGTCTACTCCCAACGGCTACGGCGAGCATCCCGAGCCAACGGCTTCCCAACAGCCGCAGTCCACGCAGGGGACCTACCCCGCCTATCCGCAACAGGGCGCTGGCCAGACATACCAGCAACCCAACGCGCCTTACGGCCACCCGGGACAGCCCGGTCCCGGACAACCCGTTCCCGGCAGGACCATGGGGATCATCGGTTTTGTCCTGTCCCTGCTCGGGCCGCTGACGGTGGTCGGGCTGATCGTCAGCATCATCGCCATGGTGCAGTCCAAGCGCGCGCATGCGAAGAACGGCTTTGCGCTCGCCGGCATCATCATCGGCGCCGTGGGAACGGTGCTGTTGATTCTGTTCACGATCATCACGATCGCCGGCATCGGCTACATGATGGAAGTCTGTGGCGACCTGGGCCCGGGCAACCACCTCGTGGACGGCGTCACCGTCACCTGCGGCTAACCAGCCACGTGCCGGGCAGAGAGCCGGCAGGCCGTCCCCGCACGGGCGGCGCCGTCTCCGGCGATTTGCACGCCGGTTAGGGCACCCGTGCCGGCCGAAGATCAGCACAGAGTTGTAGGCATTCCCGATCGGCGAAACTGTGTCCGTGCCGAAGCCTGATCACTACACTGGGACGCATGACCGAGCAGGAACCGGGCCCGACCGGGCCCCCGGCTCAACAAGAGGTTGCGGGTCTCACCCCGGGGGCGGCCGCTGTCCCGGTGCAGGGCGGGTCCGGCGAAGGTCAGAGCCTGGTCACCCCGGACGCAGTCGACACGACCTTGCGCAGCCCTGCACAGCGGTACCGCACGTTCATGGGGATCCTGGTGAATACGGCCTTGGCCAACATCACCACCAGCTACTTGTGGTTCGCGCTGACGTTTTGGGTGTACCTGGAGACCCGCAACGTGATCGCCACCGGGGTGATCGGCGGCGCGTACATGCTGTTGATAGCGCTTTCCAGCATCAGCTTCGGCACCTTTGTGGACCGCTACCGCAAGCTGGTCGTGATGCGCTTCGCCGCCGCCTTCACCTTGGTGATGTTCCTTCTGTCCGGGGCCATGTTTTTGTTAACCCCCCAAGCCTGGCTGCTGGACCTCACCCGGCCGTGGTTCTGGGTCTTCTCCCTGATCATTCTGATCGGCGCGGTGGTGGAGAACATGCGCAACATTGCCCTCTCCACCACCGTCACTATCCTGATCGAGCCGGACCGGCGGGCCAACGCCAACGGACTGGTGGGAATGGTCCAGGGACTCATGTTCATCGTCACCTCGGTGCTCTCCGGCCTCTCGGTCGGGCTGCTGGGCATGGGCGCGACGATCGTCGTCGCCTTGGTGCTCACAGCCCTGGCGTTCGCGCACCTGCTGACCCTGCGCATGCCGGAGGAAGTGCGCGCGGCCGCCACGGACGCGCACGGCAGCTTCGACCTGCGCGGTTCCATGGCCGCCGTGCTGGCCATTGCCGGACTGTTCGCGCTGATCCTGTTCTCCACCTTCAACAACTTCATCGGCGGGGTCTACATGGCGCTCATGGATCCCTATGGCCTGGAACTGTTCCCCGTGGAGCTGTGGGGCGCGTACCTTGCGCTCGGTTCCACGGGATTCATCGTCGGCGGGGCGATGATCGGCAAGTTCGGACTTGGGCGCAATCCGTTGCGCACCATGCTCATCGCGGTGATCGTGATGGGGGCCCTCGGTGCGGTGTTCACGCTGCGCGAGTGGGCTTGGCTGTACGTCGCAGGGATCTGGCTGTATCTGGTCCTGGTGCCTGTGGTGGAGGCCGCCGAGCAGACGGTCATCCAGCAGGTGGTTCCCCTTCAACGGCAGGGTCGGGTGTTCGGATTCGCCATGGCGCTCGAGTCCGCGGCTGCGCCGATCACCGCGTTCCTCATCGCACCGATCGCGCAAGTCTGGATCATTCCATATGCCCGGTCGGTTGAGGGCTCGGCCCAGCTGGCACCGCTCCTGGGCGAGGGGACGTCCCGGGGCATCGCCCTGGTGTTCCTGGTCGCCGGGATCATCATGATCGTCGCCGCACTGCTGGCCTTCCTGACTCCGGTCTATCACCGGGTCTCGGCCTCGTATGCGGAGGCGACCACCGGAGCGTCGGGAACCTGATTCCGGCCACGGGCAGCTCCCGCATCCCGCCCGTGGCGCCCCTCGCGAGGGCTCACTGCGCGTCCGGGTGCAGCGCGGGCTGCAACTCGGACAGCAATTGCTGCACCCGGTGCTTGATGTCGTCACGGACCGCACGGACGCCGGCGGCGTCCCGGCCGGCGGGGTCATCGACTTCCCAGTCTTCGTAGCGCCGGCCCGGGACCACGGGGCATTCGTCGCCGGAACCCAGGGTGACCACCATCTGCGCCTTGTTGACCGACTCGTGGGTGACCGCCGTGGGCCGCACCGCGGACAGGTCGATGCCTTCTTCTGCCATAACCTCCACGACGGCGGCGTCGAGCCGTCCTCCGGGCCGGGTGCCGGCCGAGCGGGCCTCGATGCCGCCCTCGGCGAGCTGGGAGAGATAGGCCGCGGCCATCTGTGAGCGGCCGGCATCCCGGACGCCCACGAACAGGACGGTCGGACGGGTAGTGCCCGTTGTTGAGGCAGTCATGGCGGCCCTCCGCGTCGTTCGGCTCCCGGCCCCGCTGCCGGCGCCGGCTGCTTCTCCTCACTGTGCCAGAACTTCGGGCAGACCCATAGGTGCGCGGGCAATAATTGCAGGCCAGTGAACCCGGAACCGGCCGGTCGATAATTCGGGGCACACAGCGCATCTAACCCGGGGCACACGACGCCTCCCCGCGGTGGATTGAGGCTTTCCATGAATGTGGCTTGGTTCGGCAGGGAAACCCGATCCGCGCTGAAGCTACTGGGCCTCCGCGGGGTTGCCCGCCGCAGCGTTCTGCTCCGCGACTGCCTGCATCGCCTCCTGTGACATGTGCATGATCTCCCAGACGTGTCCGTCCGGATCGGTGATGGCGGCCCCGTACATGCCCGGCATCTCGGCCTCGGCGGGCCGGTAGACAGCACCGCCGCCGGCCTCGGCCTTGGCCAGGAACTGGTCGACCTCCTCGGTGGAGTCCGCGCTGAGGGCCACCAGCACTTCCTTGGCGTTCGAGCCCAGATGCGGGATACCGCCGTCGCGGAGGAACTTGCCGAAATGCTCCTGCGTCAGCAGCATCACCACGATCGTGTCGGAAATGACCACCGAGGACGCATCGGGGGAGGAGAAGTCCGGGTTCAGCGTGTAACCCAGCCCGGTGTAGAAATCGGTGGCCTTTTTAAGGTCGCTGACGGGCAAGTTGATGAAAACCATGCGGTCCATTGGCTGATCCTTCCAGGAGGGGCCCGCCGGCCGGCGGGGCGCAACGGGAGTGTGGACGAGGTCCACTGTGGCACTGCGGCCGGTACGAGCCAAGAGCTATCGGCAGAGGTAGTTTTGCCGCCACGGCCGGGGTCTTTGCGGGCGGGCCTCCCTTGTCCGCGGGAAACCGCAGACCTACGGTGGAAGTAGTAGCGGCGAGGCGAAGGAGGCGCGAGATGGCGGAATTGCGGATTGAACAGTGGTGGCTGAAGCTTTCGACCGGGCATAAGCAGTGGTTCCGGGAGAACCTGCGGGCCGACGTGGTGGACGCAGATGCGGCGGCGGCGGTCTATGAGGCCGGCGGGCCCGACCTGAAGGAGGCCACGCTGCCGGAAGAAGATTGGGAGTTCATCGAGACCCAGTCGGAGTTCGTGGACTGACGCCGACGGCGGGCGGCGCTCCCGGCCGGTCGGGCCCGGGGCGGGTAAGTTGGTGTGAAACGGCCCACGTGGCCGCCAGACGACGTGCTCGAAGGGGTGGCCCGATGGCCGGAATCATCATCGTAGGAGTCGACGGCAGCGAAACCGCCATGAAGGCGGCGCGCACCGCAGCGAAACTCGCCGCATCAATGGGTGCCGAGCTCCGGGTAGTCACGGCCCACGAATCCGATGCGACGGAAGTAGTGGCGATCGGAAACGACAAGTGGTACATCCACGAGTCCGAAAGGGCCGAAAAGGTAGCCAGGGACGTCGCAGCGGAACTGGGTGCGGAGGGCCTGCGGACCAGTTTCACGGCGGTGCTCGGCAAGCCCCAGGACGCGTTGGTGGAAGAGGCGGAACGCGTCAACGCCCGCCTGATCGTGGTCGGGAACGTGGGCATGCAGGGGCTCGGCCGGGTGCTCGGCAGCGTGGCCAGTTCGGTCACCCACAAGGCGGCCTGCGACGTGTACATCGCCAAGACCGCCGGCTGATTCCGGGATCGTGAACGAACTGCAGGTGGCCGGCCGTGCCCAGGTTCCGCCGTTCCAAGTGATGAGCATCCTGGACCGGGTGGCGCAGATGCGCGCTGCCGGCCGGGACGTTATTTCGTTGTGCGCGGGGGAACCGTCGGGCGGCGCCCCGCGTGCAGTGTCCGCGAGGGCCGCCGAGATCCATGCCTCCGGCCAGCCGCTGACCTACACCAGCGCGCTGGGCGTCCAGGAGTTGCGGACAGCGATTGCCGGTCATTACGGACGCTGGTACGGGCTGGACGTGGCCCCGGAAGAAGTGGCCGTGACCACGGGTTCATCCGGAGCCTTCGTGCTGGCGTTCCTGAGCGCCTTCAACCCGGGGGACCGCGTGGCGCTGGCACGGCCCGGCTATCCGGCCTACCGGAACATTCTGCGGGCGCTCGGTTGCGAGGTAGTGGAGATCGACTGCGGTCCCGAGGTCCGCTACCAGCCGACGCCGGAACTGCTGGCCGCAGCGGAGTCGGATCACGGGCCGTTGGCTGGCCTCGTGCTGGCATCGCCGGCCAACCCCACCGGCACCATGGTGTCGCGGAGCGAGCTCGCCGCGCTCACGGCCTGGTGCGCTGGGCATGGGGTCCGCCTCATCAGCGACGAAATCTACCACGGCATCACGTATCCGGCCGATCCCACGGAACCGGATTCGCGCGGAACCTGCGCCTGGGAACTGGACCGCACCGGCGTCGTTGTCTCTTCCTTCTCCAAGTACTGGGGAATGACGGGGTGGCGGCTCGGCTGGGCGCTGATGCCCGGCGATCTGGCGCCGGCCTTCGAGGCGCTCGCCGGAAACGTGGCGCTGTGCCCGCCGGCGCCGGCCCAACTGGCGGCACTGGCGGCGTTCAGCGCGGACTCCTACACGGAGGCGGATGCGGCGGTGGCCGCCTTCGCCGAGGTACGTGCCGTGTTGCTGCAGAACCTGGGCCGGCTCCGGTGGGGGAATGCGGCACCGGCAGACGGGGCCTTCTACCTGTACGCCGACCTCGGACAACAGCTGAACGGCTTCGCCGATTCGGCCGACTACTGCCGGGCGCTGTTGGAGGAAGAGGGCGTGGCCCTGGTCCCCGGCGCCGACTTCGACGCCGTCCACGGCACCCGCTCCGTCCGGCTGTCCTTTGCCGCCGGCGCGGACGCCGTGGCCTCGGCCATCGAGCGCATTGTCCGCTTCCAGGAGAGCCACGGCCGGAACGCTTAGGTCGCGGGCCGCTCACGCTTGGGCCCAGGCGCTCTCAAGGAGCCGCTAGCCGCCGGACAGCCCACGCTGGCGCGGAACGGGTTACGCCGGCGAGCCGAAAGCGGTCACGCCGGCCGTTCCCAATCCTCCACCGGTCCCTCGACCATGGTGAACAGCGGATGCGGGTCGGGGACCCAGCCGGGGCTTTGCTGCTCCAGCCCACGGTTCAGGACCACGGCGTGGTCCGGATCCCGGACCGTGATCTTGGCGATCAAATGCCTCAGTTCGAAGCTGAGCTGTTCCGAATGGACCGGCAGGAGGGGCTGCCGTTCCCGTGCGGCAGCGCCGGCGGCCGAGGTTCCCGGGCACCGGATCAGGCCGGTGTTAAAGCCATATCCGCGGGCCGCCGCCTCGGCTGCCAGCCCCTCCAGATAAGCGCCGATGGCTGCCATCGGATCCTCCGCGGCACGGAAACGCTGCAGCTGCGGGTGGTTGCGGTAGCCCTTGGTTTCGCCCGCGAGAACCTTCTGCGCCAGCAAGGCCTCCCGCCAGCAGGCCACCAGGCCCCTGCGGTCGAGCAGCCGGGGGTGCAGGCTCCATATCCGCATTGGACCAGAATAAGCACACCGCGGCGGTTGGGGCAGCGACCACCGCAGCCGGCTGCAGCGGCGGTCCGGGCAGCCGGCGGCGGCGAAGGGAGAACTATATCGTGCCTGTGAGACAATGGGTGGCAATGTCTTCGCAGATTTCTTCCCCCCAAAAAACTTCCGACCGGCCCCAGGTGCGTCCCGCCGCCGAGGGCTGGAACCAGGCCGTCACCAGCGAGGGCCGGCCGCTGCTGCAGTTCAAGTCCCCGCGGGTCACGCAGCCGCCGGTCCACCTTGCCGACATGACGCTGGCCGAGCGGCAGGAAAAGATGAAGGAGCTGGGACTGCCGGCGTTCCGCGCCAAGCAGCTGTCCACGCATTACTTCCAGCACTACACCACCGACCCCGAGCGCATGAGCGACCTGCCCAAGGAGCGGCGCGCGGAACTGGCGGAGGCGTTTTTCCCCACCCTCCTCACCGAGGTCAAGCGCCTGACCACGGACAACGGCGACACGATCAAGTTCCTGTGGCGGCTCTTCGACGGCTCGCTGGTCGAATCAGTGCTGATGCGCTACCCGGGCCGAGTCACGCTCTGCGTTTCCAGCCAGTGCGGCTGCGGCATGAACTGCCCGTTCTGCGCCACCGGCCAGGCCGGCCTGACCCGCAACATGTCCACCGCGGAGATTCTGGACCAGATCGTCCAGGCGAACCGGGTCATCGCCGAGGGCGGCCTCGGCGGCAAGCGCAAGGACGCCGGCCACGACGCGGGTCGCGTCACCAACATCGTCTTCATGGGCATGGGCGAGCCGCTGGCCAACTACAAGCGCGTGATGAATGCCGTGCACCGCATGGTGGACGAGGCGCCCGAGGGCCTGGGCATGAGCGCCCGCGGCATCACTGTCTCCACCGTGGGCCTGGTGCCGGCGATCAACAAACTGGCGGATGAAAACCTCCCCTTCACGTTCGCGCTCAGCCTGCACGCCCCGGACGACGAGCTGCGCGACGAGCTGATCCCGGTGAACTCCCGATGGAAGGTCGACGAGGCGCTCGACGCCGCCTACGGCTACTACCAGCGCACCGGCCGGCGCGTCTCCATCGAGTACGCGCTGATCAAGGACATGAACGACCACGCGTGGCGGGCCGACCTCCTGGCCAAGAAGCTTAACAAGCGCGGCCGCGGCTGGGTGCACGTCAACCCCATCCCGCTGAACCCCACCCCGGGTTCCATCTGGACCTCGTCCGACCCGGACGTCACCCGCGAGTTCGTGGCCCGGCTTAACGACGCCGGCGTCCCCACCACGCTGCGCGACACCCGCGGCAAGGAGATCGACGGCGCCTGCGGCCAGTTGGCGGCGACGGAGTAACTTCTCACAAACAACGACGGCGGCGGGCCGGTCCTCGGATCCGGCCCGCCGCCGGTTTCAGACCCCTCGTCGCCGCCAGCGGAAGGCCTGCCCGCTAGTCCGGGACCGCCGAGGGATCCAGATGTTGCCGGGGGACCCTGTCGCGGCTGTAGGTGATCTCGGTGTAGCCGTGCGGTGCGGGCTTGCCGTCCTCGCCCAGGTTCACGAACACGATCTTGTCGATGGTCAGGATCGACTGGCGGGTGAACATGTTCCGCACCTCCGCCCGCATGGTCAGGGACGTCCGGCCGAAATGCGTGGCTTTCAGGCCCATCTCGATTAGATCACCCTGGCGGGCCGAGCTGACGAAGTTGATCTCCGACATGTACTTGGTCACTGCCTTGCCGTTGCCCAGTTGGACGATGGCGTAGATGGCCGCCTGTTCGTCGATCCACCGCAGCAAGCTGCCACCAAAAAGGGTGCCGTTGGCGTTGAGATCTTCGGGGCGAACCCACTTGCGGGTATGGAAGGAAATGTCGTCGGTGCCCATGGAACGACTGTATCGGAACGGGGCCGGCGGCTCGGCCGGGGCGTCTCGGAACAGTCAGCCCGCCGAGACGCCGTCCCGCGGTTTTAGGACTCGTCGAGCCTCTCGACGTCGTCGGCCTTCTTGGGCACATGCGGAATCGACTCCGTCGTCGGCGGGACCACGGGGGTGAGCACCGAGGCGTAGGCGTGTTCGCTGGAGTACTTGAGGAACGCCAGGTGTGCCTCGTACCGGTCGAGGACATCGTTGATGACCTGTTGCTGGGTCAAACCCATGAGGTCATAGCCCTCGCTGCCGGTCTGGGTGAACACCTCGAGCCGATAGTACGTGTCGATCTCGCGGGGCATGCTGCGGCCGCCGAATGTCGGCACAGGGGCCTCGACCGCGGCCACCTGGTAATGGAAGTTGCGGTGGTCCTCCATGTACACCATGAGGGTGTGCTCGTCGATGCCGGTCTTCGGGTTCGGCGTCGTCGTCATCTCCGCCTCGTAGCCGAGCTCGGTGAATTCCTTGGCGACGTCCTGCAGCGCCGGCTGCACGACCCGCTCGGCGAACTGTGCCACGGCCTTGTTCGACGGGTAGGACCGCAGCCGCGCCAGGCGTTGCCGCCAGGTCTTCTCCGGTACCTGCCCGCCGTGGGCGGCAGCAGTGCGCCGTCGCAGCACCTGCCCCTCGCGCTCGGCCCGTTCCATCCTCAGCACCTTCGAGAAGGAAGCCATCACCAGATACGCGATGACGGTCACCGGCAACGCGAAGATCAGAGTGGCGTATTCCATGGTCGTCACGCCGCCGGCCACCAGCATGGCCACCGTGAGGAACGCCGTGACCAGGGCCCAAAAGATGCGCAGCCACTTGGCCCCATCCATCGCCGGATCGGGAATCATGGAGGAGAAGTTCGACATCACCATCGCACCGGAATTGGCGCTGGTGAGGTAGAACAGCAGGCCCGAGAGGGTGGCCAGACCAATCAGGAACGGCGCGCCCGGGAACATCTCCAGCAGCGCATACCACCCGTGCTCCGGGCTGTTGATGGCCTCCTGCGCGAATTCGGTATTCCCGGCGAGCACCTCGCTCATGGCGCTGTTGCCGAAGATCGAGACGATGAAGAAGTCGCAGAGGACCGGAGCAGTGATGGCCGCGATGACGAATTCCCGCAGGGTCCGGCCGCGCGAGATCCGCGCCAGGAAAAGGCCGACGAACGGGCCCCAGGCCAGCCAGAAGGCCCAGAAGAAGAGGGTCCAGCCGGCCATCCACGCCGAACCGTCCTCCTCGTAGGCCAGGGTCTGCAGGGTGCGCTCCGGCAGGGAGAAGATGAAGCGGCCGATGTTCTCGACCATCGCGTTCAGCAGGAACGAGGTCTTGCCCGTGACCAGGATGTAGAGCATCATCGCTCCGGCAGCCCAGAGGTTCAGTTCGGAAATCCACCGGATCCCCTTGTCCACGCCGGAAGTACAGGCCGCTACAGTCATGACGACGGCGACGAGCACGAGGGCAATCTGCAGGGCCAGCCCCTCCGGCAGGCCGAACAACCAGCTGAAGCCGACGTTGAGCAGGACGACGCCGATGCCCATCGACGTGGCTACGCCGAAGACGGTGCCCACCAAGGCGAAAATGTCGATCACGTCGCCGGTCGCGCCGCGCACCCGCTTACCCAGCAGCGGGTAGAGCGCGGCCCTGATGGACAGCGGCATACCCCAGCGGTACGCGAAATACCCCATCGCCATGCCGAGAAGGGCATACATCGACCAGCCGGCCACGCCGTAGTGGAACATGGTCCAGACGACGGCGTCCTGCGCGGCTTCCGCCGATTCGGGTGCGGCGGTGGGAGGGTTTATGTATTGCGTGATCGGGCCGGTGACGGAGTAGAAGAGCATGTCGATGCCCACGCCGGCGGCGAAGAGCATGGCGACCCAAGTGAACAGGTTGTACTGGGGGCGTGAATGGTCGGGGCCGAGCCTGACGCTGCCTTCCTTGGAGAGGGCCACCCACAGGACGAAAAGAATGACCAGGGTGACGGTCAGGACGTAGAACCAGCCCAGATTGGTGGCGATCCAGCCGACCATGGTGTGCATCGTGCCGGCCGCGTTGCCCGGGGCGACGATGGCCCAGATGGAGAAGGCCAGGACGATCGCCGACGAGATGATGAAGACCCGCCAGTTGACCCGGGGGCCGCGGTTCTCGGTGAGTTCGGCGGGCCCCTTGCTCAGTTCCGTGCTGGATATGGGCGGGCGCTTGGCCTCGGAATCGGCGTCGGCGGGTTTGCGCCGTTCCGCCACGCCGAAGCGACTGCGTTCGACGAGTGGCTTCAGCGCCTCATTGTTCGAGATGCTGTCGTCTTCGGCGTTAGCCATCGGATTCTCCTTCTCTCGCGGGCGGCGCCTGCCGCTCTCGTCAGCGGCACGTCGCCCAAAAAACCGTGGCGGTGAACAGCGTAGACCTCCCAAGCCTGTCCGTGCCCACCTGCGGGGGAGCAATTTTTCCGGTCCCCGACTCCGTCTCCCCGCCCCCGCCTGGACGCCGCTTTCCGGGACAAACCCGCGGCGCGGCTCCGCCATGCGGTGCTCCTGGCCAGCGGCTCCCGGCGCCGGTACCGGCGGGCCAGGGCTGCTGCCCGTGTTGCCCTCGGCTCGGTAGTCGGGCGCTGCCGGACTGCTCCGAGGTGCGCCCCGGCGGGGGGATCATGCCAAAAAAGTGGGACCCCAGCCTGAAACAGGCAAGGGTCCCACTAGTAGTTGCGGGGGTAGGATTTGAACCTACGACCTCCGGGTTGTGAACCCGGCGAGCTGCCGAACTGCTCCACCCTGCGGCAGCTCTGACTGTAGACCCCCCAGTTTCCAAACGACAAATTTGGTGAGGGGCGTCACCGCATGCTCCAAGGAAAACCTGTGATTCAAGCACGACGGCGGCCGGGCGCCTGTTTTACGGCAGGTGTGCGGCCACCGTCGTCGGTCGTTGTAGTTGCCCGGGGTATGAGCTGTTCCATTCGAACACGCCGGAAACGAGCGAAATTTCCCCACGTCAAGGCCTATTTATCGGCGCACCAGAGCGTTTGGTGGCCCGGAGTCATACCGCCGAATCCCGCAGCTAGAACGGAGTCTAGACCGGAGTTACAGCTACCTTGCCATTCGCCGTCATGACGCTGGCTCCACGCCCTACGGCGGCTCCGTGAGGAAATCCGCCCCTCGGATATTCTGGCGCACCCAGTCACTGCGAGCCACATTGGCCCGGCGATTCGGGTCTTATCGCGTGGCGCCTTCGGTCACCGGAGCACTCCGAGGATGCACCGCGGCCGGGGTGTG
Organism: Arthrobacter sp. Y3221114; assembly: GCF_059092625.1. NCBI lineage: Bacteria > Bacillati > Actinomycetota > Actinomycetes > Micrococcales > Micrococcaceae > Arthrobacter > Arthrobacter sp. Y3221114. The sequence goes on along the minus strand of NZ_JBNHHW010000002.1, from coordinate 532,880 downwards.
CGCATCGGGTACCTGCCGAGGTGGCGGGCCCTGCGTCAGGACCTCGCCGGAGGGGAGCCATCCCTTGTGCTGAACGAGGAACAGCGTGGCTGCCACGATGATCGCCGACGCGGTTCCGGCGATCAGGTCCGTCATGGTGTCGAAGTTGGTGATCTGGGCGGCGGTGCCGAGCACGGCATCGGAGGCGAACTCCGCGATCTCCCACAGCAGGGCGACGAAACCGCTGCACGCGACGATCATCGCCGCCGCGAGCCAGGGTGGCATCGAGAACCCGTAGCGGCGGCCGGTTTTGCCCAGGGCAAAAACGATCGCGAGCGCGACGACGAATCCGGAGTAGAAGTGCACAACCGTGTCCCACGGTGTCCATATGGCGTAGAAACCCAGTTGGCTTCCCAGGTACGGGCCGCCGAGCAGCAGCACGGCGTACAGCCCCTGTAGCCGTGCGGGGATCTCAACGCGCGCCCACCGCTCCACCAGCAGAACCGGGAACGAGGCCAGCAGCAGTGCGACGGGGATGACGGCTGACATGGACTCGCCGCGGATGAGCGCGCTGAGTGCCGAGAGCGCGAAAAGGGCTTCGGCCGCGATCAGGGGGGTGTGCCGCCTGAGCGCGCCGCTGGACGTCACACTTTCTCGTATTTCGTTGCTTTCACTCATTCAGTCATTCCTTCACAAAGTTTCATGGGAGCGGTTCGGGGCGGACAAGCACGCAGATGCCCTCCGGCGACGACAGCAGTTCGGGAGCACGAGACACGCGGTGGCAATACGGCGCCGCGACGTGGCACCGAAACGGGGCAGCGGCCAGCCCCGGAGTGCCCAGCCGCCAGCACGTCGGGTGGCAGGTCCCCGAGCCCTTTTTCGTGGAAAGGAATCTCCCATTGCAAGGCAACGAATGGGGGAGAGCGCTGCCCCGTCGCGAGTCGAAGACGTCGCGGAGATCTCGGGCCGGGGGTTGTTCAGGGGTCGGGGGTTCTTTCCGGGCTGTGGACTGGAGAAATGTCGTCGGGGGCTGCCGCGGTGCTTTGGAAGAGCCGGGGCGTGGCGGCGGAGAGTTCGTTGGCGAAGCGGACCAGCATGGCACCGAGGATTTCCCTGTCTTCCGGTGACCAGCTGGAGAGTATTTCATCGAACGCTGCCGCGCCGGCGGCGCCGATCTGCTGTTGCAGTTGAATCCCGGCGGCGGATGTCTCTAGGAGGGTTGCCCGCCGGTCGGCGGGGTCCGGTCGGCGGTCGATCAGTTCCCTGGCTTCGAGGCGGCGGATTTGCGGGGTCATGGTGGATTTGTTCACTCCCCACTGCGCGGCCAGGTCGGAAAGCCGCATCGGGCCGCTCCTGGTCAGGTATTCCAGCAGTGCCGTGTCGGTGGGCGAGAGGTCCTCGGCTTCGGGGCCGAAGACGTAGCGGCGGGTCTTTTTCCTGCTGGCCCATTGGAGCAGCAAGGCGAAGCCGTGGCGGACCTGAACCCCCGGTGTGGGCTGTTCACCGCCGGTCTCATTGTTTTTAGAGGAATCGGGCATGGAGCCACCCTAGCAAAATCGGTTCGGTTCGCCTAACCGAACTATCCCGGGTAGGCTGGGACCATCCGCAAACGTAAGAACCACCGGAGGTAAGAACATGACCAGCGAATTATTCCAACACCAATCCCGGACATCCGTGCCTGGCGCTTCTGCTGTGCTGGCCGAGTTCAGCGACTATGTACAGGCGCAGCGCATGGTGGACCGGCTCTCGGATGAGAAGTTCCCGGTCGAACACGTACGCATCGTTGGTCTGGGGATCAGCAGCGTGGAACAGGTCACCGGTCGGATGACCAAGGGGAAGGCAGCTTTGGCCGGCGCCGCCGGCGGCGCCTGGTTCGGCCTGCTCATAGGCCTGCTGTTCGGACTCTTCATCCCCGGCATTGTCTGGCTTAGCGTGCTGCTGGGCAGTGTACTTATTGCGGCCGCGTGGGGAGCTGTTTTCGGTTTTATCGGGCACTGGAGCACCGGCGGTCGCCGGGACTTCAAGTCGGTCAAGTCCCTTGAAGCCGAGCGTTACGCCGTCATGGTCGATGCCGAATACTTCGCCGAGGCATCTGTTATCGCCAACCGGTAACGGCAGAGGAGGCTCCGGTCCTTGCCGAGGACGGCTGGCCGGCGACCTCCCCGGTCGGCGCCTACCCGGCCAACGCCTACGAAACCGTGGACCTGATTGGCAACGATGGGAACGGACGGCCGACTGGTGAAGCTCCTGCTACCCCCGGCAGGCCGCCGCCTCCTCGTGCTGCACGCCGGGCGATCCCGGCAGACCGAACATCGGCCCAAACACCCCGCGATGTCTTTGTGGTCAAGGGCGGATCCCACCTCTGCGCGCCCGAGTAATGCCTGCGTTATCGGCCGGCCGCCCGACAGCCCCAGGGCCGGGCCTCGGCCACCACGCACATCGGGTTCCGATGCGCCTAGGACACCGCGGTACTCGCGGAGCTGAAGAACGACGGGGCACACCGCTGCCCGGATCTGTTTTCGCAGCCGCGGCGTTGTCTTTCAGCTAGCCGTCAGTAGTGGTGTCTCAGTTCATTCGCCAGGGCCGGCCTCACAATAGCCCCGCACCGGATGACTACTACGGAGCGGAGCGTTCCGGCAGGATAAAGAGTATGGATTCCTCTCAGGACCGTGGGCGCCGGGCGCCGCAAGCAAACCGCGACCAGCAGAGCGAAGCCGAGGGCGGCCAAGCCTTAGGCCGGCAGGGAGGACCAGGGGAATTCGCCAGAATATTCGTCGGGACCGTCAAATGGGTGGCCGGGGGAATCGTCCTCATTCTTGGAGCAGCAGTTCTTTGGAATATTGCCGGCTACTTGTGGACCGTGGTTTTTCCCATCCTGCTGGCGCTGCTGCTGAGCAGTATCCTGTGGCCTGTCAACCGGTTGCTGCGGAAAGCGCTGCCTAACGCACTGGCGGCGCTGGTGATCATCGTGGCCCTGTTCGCGGTAATCTACGGCATCATACGGTGGATGATTCCATCCCTGCTGTCGGAGACCTCCGGGCTGGTGGAGCAGGCCCGGCAAACGCTGACCCAGATCAGTGCCTTCTTCACGGGTCCTCCGTTCAATCTGCAGAACGTGGATCTAAACGGGTTGATTGACACCGGACTGCAGCAGGTGCGGGAGAACTTCTCGGCCATCCTTTCCGGCATTACCTCCGGGATCTATAGCGGTGTGGGAACGATCACATCGTGGATCATCATCCTTTTGCTGGTCGTCGTCTTCGTCTTCTTCAGCCTCAAGGACGGAGACAAATTCCTGCCGTGGGTCGCGCACTGGAGCAATGCCCGTGCATATGCGCATATCAAGGCGGTCTCGGTGAAGGCATGGCAGACGTTATCGGGGTACATTCTGGCTCAGGCTGCCGTTGCCTTCGTAGATGCGGTGTTCATCGGACTGGGGCTCTGGATCCTGGACGTTCCGTTGGCACTGCCGCTATCGGTGCTGATTTTCTTTTCGGCCTTCATCCCGATCCTCGGAGCCATCGCAAGCGGCGCGCTGGCTGCCTTTGTGGCTCTCCTCTCCGGCGGCTGGACGACGGCGCTCATCGTGCTCGGCATTGTGCTGCTGGTCCAGCAATTGGAGAGCAATATTCTCCAGCCGATGCTGGTGGGGCGCGCGCTCCATATCCATCCGGCCGTCGTGCTGTCGTCGGTGACCGTGGCTGGCACCTTGTTCGGTATCACGGGCGCCCTCTTGGCTGCGCCGGTCACGGCGGTCGGCATCGTCGTGCTCCGGTACGTGCGCGACATCTCATTCACGCCGGCGAGTCCCTCCGCCGATGACACGGCACATTCCGACGATGGTGCGCCGACGGCCATGGATGAGTCCCGGGACCATGCGACGAACGACGACGGCGCGGGCGGTAGCAGAGCCGTCCGCGACACCGGCGCCGGCCCGGCCTGATGCTGGGTGCCGCGCCGCCGAAGAGCAGCAGTGCGGTCATGGGCATCTACGCCGAATACGAAGCCGGAGACCACTACATCGTCAACGGACAAGTCATTGAAATGAGCACCCCAGATTGGCACCCCGGCCACCCCTGCTCTACTTCAAAGGCCAATACCGCCACCTCCTTCTCACCACCAACAACGAATTTGGTGAGAAGCGTCACCGATAGCGGCAAGAAATCTTGGCATTCAAGCACGACGGCGGGGGGCCTTTCCTAGGGAAGGTCTGCGGCCGCCGTCGTCGGCCGTTGTAGTTGCCCGGGGTATGAGCTGGACAATTTGAACTCGCCGGTAACGAATTTCTCCGGGTCCTGGGCAGGAAACTCCAAGCATTCGAGCACCAGTATCTGTCCGGGGCGTCGCGCAGCCCGACTGGACAGGCTCCGCGCCGGGTCTGCACCATCGGAAATATGGATGATTATCTCTACCTGATCCAGCCGGCGACAGTAGTGCTGATCGCCGTTGCCGCAGCACTGGTGATCACCGCGCTCCTGCGGGTTGCAGTGAACCAGCTGTTCCGGCGTGTGCCGAACATCCGGGATGTCTCGGCCCGTGGGCGCAGCCCCTTCCGGGTGGCGCTGGCTGTCATCGGAATCCGGGTGGGCCTGCGTATTACCTCCGCCGATGAGCCGTGGTTCACCGCCGTTGACTTCGTCCTGATCATGGTGCTCATAGCTGCGCTGGCCTGGTTCGCTGTCGTCGTACTCCTGGTCATTGAGGCGGCCATTCTGGCCAAGTACCGCACGGACACCAAGGACAACCGCCGGCTGCGCCGGCTCAAGACGCAGGTGATCCTGGGGCGCCGTGTGGCAGTGGCGCTGATCGTGACGATCGCGGTCGCGTGCGTGCTGTTGACCATTCCCCAGGTCCGAGCCCTTGGTGCCGGTATCCTGGCCTCCGCCGGCGTCCTGTCCGTGGTCGCCGGCCTCGCGGTGCAGAGCTCCCTGACCAACGTCTTTGCCGGCATGCAGCTGGCCTTCACGGATGCCATCCGGGTGGATGACGTCGTGGTGGTCGAGAACCAATGGGGCACGGTGGAGGAGATCACGATGACCTATGTGGTGGTCCACATTTGGGATGACCGGCGGCTGATCCTGCCCTCCACCTACTTCACCAGCACGCCCTTCGAGAACTGGACCCGCCGGACCGCAGCCCTGCTGGGAACGGTGGAGCTGGACGTAGACTGGCGGGTTCCCCTGGACGAGCTGCGCGAGCACCTCAAGGCCGTGGTGGAGTCGGCCGAGATCTGGGACGGACGCACCGCCATCCTGCAGGTCACCGACGCCGTCAACTCGCTGGTCCGCGTGCGCATCCTGGTCAGTGCCGTGGACAGCGGCACACTGTTCGACCTTCGCTGCCTCGTGCGGGAATCTATGGTTACCTTCCTGCAGCGCGAATACCCGCAGGCGCTGCCCCGGCAGCGGTGGGAAGCCGTCGGCCCGGTGAATAGCGGCGAGACCTCCGTCGCTGGCCGCCGGCGTCCCGCGGCCGCGGCGATGACCGGCGCGGGCGACTCTCAGCTGTTCACCGGCTCCATCGACGCCATCGAGCGCAACCAGGCGTTCGCCGGCCCCGGCGACGAGGCCTACGAGGAACGCGAGCGAAAGGCGAACCAGGGCGGGTAGGCGCGCAGCTTCGTGGCAGCTCCGGGGGTCGGGTATGTCCGGCACAGGGGCTCCGCTCGGCCGGGTCTTCTCGCGTCGGCGGCGCCCCTCAGCCCTGAACGTGCGCGCCCGCCAGTTCCGGCGCTCCCACCAGGATGGTCAGACCGGCTGGGGTGGAGATGTTCAGCGGCGGGGCCACGTGGACGCGGTTGTAGTTGGCGGACGGAAGCAGCCCGCGCTCCTTGCAGGCCACGACCACCAGCCCGAAGAACTTTCAGGTGGTTTTCGGCACCGGGAGTGCCACTGCCACCAGCAGGACCAGCATCAGCTCAGCGGTGCCGATTTCCGGCGGTTCGGCCCGGATGAGGAGCTGACAGGCATCCTTGAGTAGTTTCCAGGACGGTGTCCCTGCGGGGCCGCCCGCGTCGTCTTCTGCAGCCGCAGCACGATCGAGGCCGCCAGTACCACCGGGTCCACCGAGAGGTACGGCATCGAGCCTCCCGGGCGAGTGCATGCAGCCCAGAGCGACGTCGGGACGCGACACCTTGGCGACCAAACCGTCGTCGACCATGGCCTGCGCGTCGCGTAACTCAGACCTCCCGTAGCCTCCGGGCTGCATTGACCATGCTGGATGTGTCGGCGAGGTCGGTGTACGCAGTCCGGTTCACCGCCGTGTCGTGTCCAAAGAAGGCCGCCCGGACCACCTCAGGCACCTGATTGAGCAGGAGGGAGTTCAGGGTCGCGCGCCAGACGTGAGTCCGGGCAGTCTTCAGAAGCTCGATATTGAGCGACTCGCCCAGCTCGATATAGAGCGGCGTGGTTGCCTTCTGGCAGTTGTCGCGGTCCCAAGCAATCATCTGGTCTGTCGGCGCACCAATGACGTGCGCCGAATCGTCTACTGCTGCGTTCTGCCGTGCCAGTAGGCGCTCTGCGACCCGAGTGTCCAGGACGGGCACACGGCGAGGCCTATGGGTCTTGGAGACGGACTTCGTCACGGTCACGTGGAGCGTGTCGTCGTCGGTGTTGATGTGCTGCCAGGTTAGCGAATTGGCTTCCGATACGCGTAGACCTGTGGTCGCTTGCAACAGGGTGAGCTCAACGGCATTGCGGCGTTTGGCGATACGGTCCGCGAGCGACCAGCGTCCTCGCCTCGCCTTGGTTTGGCCCTCGGCTGGATCGAGCGCCAGGAGGTAATCGAGGACTGCGGCGTACTGATCCTTCGTCAGTGCCTGACCGCCTCGCTTGCTACTGACCTGCTTCGAACTCGTCAGATCTATCGACATCCCTGACAACGGGTTGCCGTTGATCACCTCGTCGCGGTTTAGCTGCTGCAGGACGTACTTGGAAAGGACGGATCGGGCCTGCCGGGCGCTCTCCGAGCCATGCAACTCGGCAATTTCCTGGAGGCATGCCTCCAAGGCTCGGAAGCGTGTGCCGGAGGCGATCGAGTGCCTGCTCAGAGAATCGGAGTGAGAGTGTGTGCTGCACTCGCCAACGAGCTGGCCCAGCGCGAGGAGGTACCTCGCACGACTGTTGGGACGCAGTTGAGCCTTCTCGATGGCGGGTCGGGATACCTGATCGATGTACTCGTTCAGAGGAGAAGTTGTCTTCCAGGTGCCCCCGCCGGTGGCGAGCAACTCCTTGGCAGTAATCTTGGCGCGCTGCCGGACCTGGCCTTTGGTCGCACCTTGAGAGCGCTTGGACAACAAACGCCCATCGTGGAGCCGGATGGACCAGTCGAGCAACCACACACCCTCGCGCTCACGCGGCGTCGCTCGGTCGATGGAGTGGTGACCCACGTCAAGGCGGGTTGTGGCTGAGCGTTGCCGGCCAGCGCGAGGTAACCGGCCTGTGTTCTCGCCGCCGGCGCTCATCGCTCAACGCCGATCACGCGCTCGGCGAGATACTGGTCTAGGTCCGACACCCGGTAGACGATCCGGGCCCCGGACTTACCGAGCCGGACATAGGGCGGGCCTTCGCCAAGCGCGCGCCAATTGGAGAGCGTTTTGCGCGCGACGCCAAGATATGCGGCGGCAGCGATGCTCGGCAACCCACCGGGTGGCGTCGCGATGATCGGGGGCGCGCTGATTGGGAGAACTGAAGTGGTCATGGTTGCTCCTCGAAAGTATCGACACTTCCGAGGGACCGAGTCCGCCGAGCCTATTACCGGCTACCCTGGCGGCCGTGCACCGGCGGCGCGCGTCCACTCGTAGAGATCACACAGCCGGTCGGCTGTGTGATTCTGACCCTTCATTCATTCGGGCTGATATGAACGTACCACAATGGCCCGACGTGGCCCGGGAGCCTGACTTTAGCCGATTCGCTAAATCGCCCTCGGACGAGGATCTAATGCGCTCTCCCGGCGACCTACCGGGAATGCAGCCTGATGATTGTCACCGCCGCTAAAGAGTACCCACACAGCATTTCTGTCGACCGTTCCTCAGCCATGAGCCACTGCATGAGATCGTTGCCGTCTACGCTGTCGACCACAGGACTTTCGTGGGCGTCGTGGGCGTGGTTCCCTCGCGTTAGATGTTCTATGTTAGGGAATAAGGAGTGCTTCGGCGGACGATCGAGAAGGGTGAGTGAGGGCATCCGAAGGTGCCCAATTGGGGCCAACCAGATGAGGCGAACGGAGCACAGCGGATCACGTCAATGTGACCGCTTTCCGGCCAGGAATTGGCCACAATTTACCCACGTTCGGCCGGAAATTGGACTGTCTAGGGCCAGCTCGTGGTCACTATCTGGGCACAGAAGATCATGCTCTATGTGAGTCTGAAAGAGGGCCATGATGTGACCGTCTTTCGGCCAGATGATGGTCACTTTCCGGCCTTCGGAGAATTGGGCTCTCCGCGTTGACCGTGACCGGTCCGGGAAGGGGCCGTCTTCTGTCCATCTCATGGTCTTTGGCTTCGTTTTCCTACCCGTCGACTCCATTGCTGGTACATCCTCCGTGGCGTTAAGCTCTGCGCCGCCTCCACCTCGCACTGTGACGAGCATTCGAAGATCACGACCTGGGAGCCGCCGGCCACACCTCTCATCGGAGCCCCACTCGCGCCCGTGACCGGGGCGTCGGTTGGTAGCTCGATTACCGCGCTGTGTCTGGCGGTGTCGTATGCTCCTTCGTGATCAGGCCGGCGAGGGAACAGCACTCATCCACGGTCTCCGTAATCCTCGATCCTGCGCCGTTGGGAGGCAAAAGCGGCCGCGTTCGCGCGTCCGCGACGGGGTCGAAAAGAGAGGCCGGTACCGCAAGCTCTACCACCCCCTGTATCGCTTCGCTCCATCGTTGGTACCTAGGCGTCACTTCCCCTCAAACCTTGGTACCAACGAAACCCCGTCTTTCCAACGGAAAAGGATGCCACTTGTACCACTACACTCGACGGAACCTACGGTTTCGGCGGTGGTGCCAGGTGGGATGGAACCAACCCTTTTTCGCGGCACCGAGAGGCCTCCGCGAGGCTCCGGCCTGCACTGATATGAGGCGAAGGCAGCCGCGTGCCCGCGTCCGCGGCGGGGTTCAATGAGCATGGTGACAGAAGTGTCAACACACGCTCCGTCGCTGCGCTCGATGCCTGTCAACACGGCGTCACTGCGTTCAAAACCGTGTTGACAGCCAAACCCCGTCTTTCCAACGGAAAGTGATGCCACTGTCAACAACGCCTTATGTTGTTCACAAGGGTTTCGGCGTTGTTGACAGAGGGGCCGAATCATCTTTTTCCGCTGATGCGACGGGAAATTTGACCCCGATTCTCCGCTAGAGCTCCGAATGCGGGGGAAAAAGGAAAAGGGCATAAGGGGGCGTGGCGCCGGGCTGCGTTTCCATCCTCGCTTCGCTCGTCGGAATCTTGCTCGGCGTCGGCTCAGCCGACGCGCTTTCGGTCACCCGGCCGACACTCGCTTCGCTCCGTCCTCCAGGCTTCCTCACCCTCGTCGCTGGCGCTCCTTGGGCCCCTTACTGCGTCGCTTCGCTCCTTGCCCTCCAACGCCCCATCGGGGGCGTTCTCGGGTGCCTCCGACGGTGCCGCTCCTCCGCTTCGCTCGCCCGCGGCCTCCGTCGATTGACTTCGCCATAAGAGGCTCCGATGCTCTCCGCCTGAGAGCGGCTCCAGTGACCCCGGCCGGAATGCCGTCAGCTGATTACTCGCAGCGAAAGGCATCGCGAAATGATTTTTGAAAATCAGACCTGAATGATTTCGGCTTAGGAACGTCGGGCGGATGGCTCTTCAGACGAACGCCCTGCTGATCCCGTCGAAGGGCTATGGCAGTTGGACGAAGATGCGGGAAGGGTGGGCAGCTCATAGATCTGAATTCGTGCGTTGCCTTGCGAGCTTCTCCAAGATGAAGCAGTTCAATTTACCTGGGACAGAATGTGCTGCTCTTCGAGTATGGGCCGCTGTGTACCTGCTCGCGTACCTGCTGAACCACCCCTCCAGGTACACCACCAGGTACACGCGATCCGTGGAATATCTACGATCTTGCAGGCTGCCAGGGCCCATGTACCTGCTGTAACTACTACTTCTTATAAATAAGAGGATAGAAAGCCCACGTATATGGCATCCCGCCCTACGTGCTCTCACGTATAAGGGGTTCGCCCAGAGCGGGTACACCAGGTACATTCACTGTTTCCGCAGGTCAGAGACAAATTTGGCCTTTTGGGCCTTTTCCCCGCAAACCGCGAAAACGGCGTCTGACCTGCGGTTTTATCCATTTCGAGCGTACCTGCACCCCTGTAGGTACGTGCAGGTACATTTTTGCCGCCCGCGCACCGTGCGTCAGGCCTCAGTGACCTATGGTCAGTCTTTAGGCCAGCGCCCGAACTGCATCCCTCGGGCTTGAGCCGGGGAGCAACCGGGTCGCCCCTCCCGCCGCTTTCGGGACGCACTTCTAAGTGTTTTCGTAGCTCCGACCCTATTTGCTTGCCAGCCAAGGGTTCGAGCTTCGCCACTTTCGTTGTTGTCTGCCTCCCAGCGCCTCGGCAGCTTTCATCCGCGTGCCGGGGCGGGCACGGTCGGGGAACCAGTCGCCCGATTTGGCAGCGGCGCTCTTCAGGCGCCGGCTGAAGCCTTCTTCTAGAACCCGACATCGTTGGGGAACTGCTCGGTTATCCAGTGGTCCTATAGGGCGTGGAGAAATTCGACCGGAAGGAAGCTCCAGGCGAGGCGCCTGGCGAAGGTTCCTAGAACGTCAGGACTTGCTAGTAGGATTCGCAGAGGGTTGATCGTCGCGGCGACGGCGTCCCACAAGGAGGCGATTCTGGGGCCGGCTCGGAGCTCGTCCGTACAGACGAACAGCTCGTCAATGCATTCGCAGGCGGCGCTCAGGGCGTCGAGGTCACCCAGCGAGGCCGGTTGGTCGGTGCTCAGCTTGACGAGCTCGTCGATGGCGGTGGCGCATTTGTGGCCGGTGCCCAGCATGTCCGGACCTCCTTCTGGGTGCGATTTCGATGGTTTTTGGGCGGTTTTTAGGCTCGAAGGGGTGCAAAACGGGCAAATGTACCGCGGAATGTACCGCCGATTTCCGGGCAGCATTTTTTGCTCGTCGGGGCGTTTGCCCTAGTCAGGTGGGCAATTTGGGGGTTGCTCAGGGCGGGTGCAGTGTACCGCGGATTTTCGGCCGGATTTCCATCCGCGGTACGCACAATTGGCCGCTTTACCCCTAAAAATCAACAAACAGAGAGAGAAAAGTACCGTATGTACCACGTGATTTCAGAAAGTACACACATGCGCGCATGCGCATAGGGTTTTCGTCTACGAGGTGGTACATACGGTACTTTTGGGTGTTTGCCCTTGTCAGAGCGTGAATTTGCCGTTTTTCCGGCGGTACATTAGCCGGTACGGCCGCCCTCCGTAAACCGCCCTCCGAGCAGCGGCAATCGCGCTCTGACTAGGAGTTTTACCGGGGTCGGCGGTCTGCAGGAACGGTACCGCCGATGGAAATCAATCGGCGGTACTTCCCAAGGTGGCCGTGGCAGCGCTCAGCGCTGTCGAACCACTGAGTTGTCAGGCGCAGTGCAGCCGTAGACGCGTGCTGTCGGTGTGCCCGGTTCGTTCTCGGTCAGGCCGTTGTCCACTATGGTGATGAGCCCGAGGCCATCGGGATCGTGAACCCCGTCGTCGGCGAAGCTGGCTGTTCTCAGGCTGAGACCAGGTTCGTCGGACCCATTCCGCTCGCACCGGCCTGCGCGACCAAATCAGGACGGAAGCCTGTGCATGACTTGGGTCGTGCGGAGTCGTATCGCGGTTGTACGGCCACGGTCAACGCCCATAAACGGCCCGCAGGATCACAAGAACCGGAACTTATGACACCGGAGTGCAGCGGCCCGGCGCACCGCCGATCAAACGCAAATCCTGATCCGTGGGTACCCAAGAGCGTTCCTCGATCACGTGCAGCACTCGCAGCAAACTCTGACGTGACACAAAGGTTTGCTCCCGTCCATCGGGCCACCAAAGCTCGTAAGTGCCGTCGCCCGTGCACTGAATGTATGTGAGTGCACTTTCCAGCTCACATGACCTTGGATGGGGAAGGTTCCGGATACTGCTGAGCGGACCGAACATCCAACAATCGAAGGAGTAGCTGCCCAGTTCTTCGCTTTCCCGGGCGTGCCAGCCTCGTTGCCTCATAACGAGGTCGAGGACGTTGTCATAGGGCGGCTCCCAGCCCCAATCTGGGTCCGGAAGGTGAAGGACGGTCACCGCAGGCCTCATGCGTCGCTGGCGGAAGAGTTCGGTCCAGTAGCCGTCCGTTGATTCAGGGTCTTCGATGAACCTGGCGAGGCGAAGAAACATGTTCGTTCTGAAGTTCGGGCTGAAACGGTATTCGAGAGCGTCAAGAACCAGGCCAAAGGTCTGAGCCGGCTCATCGGCCTGCGCAGCGGCGGTCAGATCTTCACCATAAAGACTGGTGCTCCTATGCGCACGCCACTCGCTCTGGTCTCCTCTTCGTACGGCGGTGAGGGTACCGAGCTGATCGATGGTTTCCGCGATGGCCGCGAGATCGTCTTTAACGAGAGCGATGTGCCTTTTCTCGCGCAGCCGATTAAGTGCCTTCCGGAGAACGCCGCCCCAAGTGGGCTTGGTCGAAGACTTACAGCGGTTGCAGGCGTAACCTCCGACCACGTTTGGCCAGATCAAGTCTCCGACGACGATTGCAGCACCGCAGAGGCAGCATCGCCCTGGTCGTCGCGCTTTGAAGCCTCGCGCTCCAGCAGGAAATGCCCAGTCGACTGTAGGAGTTGCACTGCCCCTTTTCGCGTGATTCAGGGCTTGCATGGCGTCGTTGGCGGCGTCCGGTTGATGGCGGTGACTCATGGGGGCAACCCTAGCGCTGCGCTGAGGACTCCCTTTTTGCGCTGAGCAGGCCAGGCGCCTGCTACGTACGCTCGAAAATGAGGTTAAACGACGCAATTTTACCGCACAAATGCTGTGGCTAGCTGTGACTAAGTGCACACCGACAAAGTGCCAACTGCCGCCTAAACATGGTCGTGGAAGCACCCTCGGCGAATTGTCTGAGCCTCACTTATCTGTAGGGGGTAGCCCTTGCGGACTCGGCGCAGCCACGAACTGAGTGCCTAGTTCCCTCTTGCCCTTGTTAACGGGCGTGAGCATCAGCCAACGACCGGCGTCCATCCGTCGGTTTCTTCTCGGTGCTTATCGGTTCGATCGTATTCAGCTCGCTCCCTGAGCAGATCTTTGACCGACTAAAACAGCTGATGTCCGGCCAGTACGCGTGAGGTAAGCCTCCACGGCGCGGTGCCGGAATGTGTAGGGTTTGCCTCGTTCGATGATGCCGCGCACTGTGTCGATGCGTCTCGACGTCGGCCCCGCGCGCGCCGACGAAGTGACTCAATGTAGAACGGACGGCCCGACGAACGAGGAGCAGGTCTTTGACCGCTGCCTCGCGAAATCCTGGCAGCACGGCCAAGGTCGCCCGGACGAGGATCCGGGCCGTCAAACCTGCATGACAGTGAAGCGTCTGGCCCGGGATGAAGTTGCCGCCGATCGTTCGGTTGGACGGGAGGGGCATACTGCGACTTATCGCAGGAATTACGGCCCGACTAGCAGGGAACAGGTTGCCTCTGAACTGCGCAAGGAGATCCGCGCGGCACGGCTCAGGATTACGCTGGGCAAAAAGTTATGGCAGGAGACTTCGCCGCAGGTGAAGCTTCTGGCCGGGATGACCCTGCCGCTGCTTGTCAGGGGCAATCGTCGTTCCGGTAACTCCCAATCTAGGGCAGTGGCCAAGCCGGCACTCCCGGGCATACCAGAGTGATAATAGTCGGCCTGGCTGCTCGTTGCGCGGTTGTCAGCGGTTGATCAGCGCTCGCGCAGTTTGGGTTCTTGATTAACGGTTCTTCCAAGAGCCAGTTACCCCAAAATCCAGCGTTCGATCCCCGTTTATGCCCCTCACAACCTAAAAACGTCCCTGCCCGCCGATTGTGCGGATAACTGAGATTATCGGGGGTAAAAAACCCCCCCTTGAAGTGAGACGGGGCTGAGCAGAAAAAAGGGGTGCATAGCGCAGAGCCGCGCTATCACGGGCGGCATCCGTCATCCCAAATCCGCAGCTATCACGACGATCTGCAGGATGGTGACGGCCAGGAAGGGAGCCACGCCGAGCGTCAACGCCGTCCACCGCCACCACCGGCTTTCCGGCTGCTGCGTCATCCGTTGGACCAACGCCACGATTGTGACAAGTAGCGTCACGGGTAGATACATATCGGTCACCAATGTCCCAACCGATGGATGGACAGGGGCGTCGGAAAGAGTCATTGCAGCTTGGATAAGTGCCACCGTGAGCCAGATCGCCGGCAGGACAAGCAGCATCAAAAGTACGAGCGCCCAGGCCGGTACGACGGCGCGTCCGTTTCGGAAGTAGAGCGTGGCCAGGATCCCGAACAGCCCGAAGCCTGCCATAGTAGCTGCCCCCCACAGCGCAACGTCGCCTATTGCAGCACCGATCGTTTGGGAGTCTGTCCGGATGGCGTTCCCGGACAGATATGCGAACCGGTGCAAGAGGAGCACGTATGCAGGAACCAGCGCCAGACCGATCGCCGTTTTTGTCCAGATGGACGACAACCACCTCGGGGTAGGCGAGTGGTCCGCATGCAGCTGCCGAACCGAGACTTCATCCGCCATGAGACCCCTACCTTTTAGTTCAGATCATCCTACGAGAGGCTGGCAGCGAGGAGGACGGGGTCGAGGCGGCCACGCGGCCGCGTGCATCAGAGTGTCTTCGACTTCTCAATGAATTCGTGGAGCGTCATCCGGCCGTCGATGTATGAGTTGATGTCCTCGACGGTCTCGCGGTCAGGCTCCATGCCTTCCAGAGCCCAGCTGGCCATCGTGTCGATCGTCAGTTCGCGCTTCTGATCCTTCGTAAGCATTCCGGGCCTCCTTGTCTCCAATATCAATTCTGCCGACGTCAGTGACTGTATGTGGTTTTCAGCCGCGGCGGCGTTTGGCTCGTACGCCGAATGCATTGAGTGCGGCGAGGATCTCCGGCGCCTGCCAGATACGGTTCCGGCGGCCGGTGGTGCTCTGTGTGAGCACGCCGGCCTCGACCAGCCGGTCGACCGCGTTCTGCGCGGCGACCTCGCTGATGCTCAGCTCTGCCGCGGTGGTCCTGGTGTTCACGACCGGTTGGCGGAGCAGGTATCTCTTTACCAAGTGCACGGAGGAGTCGCTTCTGGCCACGACCCGGTGGTCCCAGCGTTTCGCGACAGTTTGGACGTCATCGACCAGCCGGCGGCCGTTCCGGATTGCAGCAAAAGACGCCTCTGCCACGGCGGTTACGATGGCGTCCGCTTTCCCTGCCCGGTACTCGGCCAGCGCGCGGAAGTAGGCGTTGGTGTCCTGTAAGAGTCCTGCCGACAAGGGCACAGTGATGTTGCGGGTCAAGCCGCCGTGGCGGAGCATGCCCTGGAGGAGTGCCCGTCCGGTCCGGCCGTTGCCGTCAGGGAAGGGGTGGATGGTCTCGAACTGCGCGTGCGCGATCGCCGCTTGGATGAGCACGGGCACGTCGGTGCGCCCGGCGAATGCGACCAGGTCAGCCATGAGGCTGGGAACACGGGTGTGGTGGGGCGGCACGAACGTTGCGGCGTGCGGCGAGGTGCTGCTGCCGCCGATCCATACCTGTTCGCTGCGCCAATGGCCAGTGTATTGCGGTGCCAGTGTCCCGCAGCAGCGCATCGTGCATCGCGATGATCGAGTTCCCATCCAGCCGGTCGGACAGCTCGATCGCAGCAGCCGTGGCGCGAACGTTCGCGACGACCAGGCGGGCGTCGTCCGACTTCGATTGGCCGATCTCCGCGAGGGCCACCTGCCTGGCGCTGGAGACGATGTTCTCTACCTCCGAACTGGAGGCGGATTCGCTGTGAAGCAGGATGGACGCGAGCGGGGCAGCGATCGTTCCGGCCTCGGCATCGAACCGGGCCAGTTCCTGGCTCGCATCATCAGCCAAGGCGATCGTCTCGGCGGGCAGTCCAACCTGCGCGTCGGCGATGGGCGGCGGAACGGTGGCCTGGTAATCACCGCGGGCCTGGAGCATATCCCGGCGGGAGACTACCTCGTCACCCGAGCAGGCCCAGTGCTCTATGGGCGTGGCACTCTATGGTTGTTGTCGGCTCGCTGCCGATGTGTAGCGCGGGCGTAGCGCTGCCCCGGACACTCCGCTACTTCTGCGCTACACGGTTCTGGGCTTGTTATGAGGGGACTCATGCAGGCAGTAGCGCTGTAGCGCTGGTTTGAAGAAAAAGATGTAAGGGAGCAGAAGCGCGCTACCACTGCTGCGCACTGCCGTCGTGCTGACAAAAGAGGTTCGACGATCTCTGCGCTACAGCGCTACGTGCGGGCGGAGGCCCGAAAACAGGCCAACATCGCGTAGCGATGCAGCGCTACGCATCAATAATGCAGCGCTACAGGTCGTCGAACCGTGCCGGGTGAGTCGGTCGGGTATCCGTTGGACAGAAGATGCCGGCGCCCATGGGTTGCATCTCTCGTAGTCCGCCTCCTGCCACGGGCTTTGGTCGCGGGGTGCTTACAGAATGAACCCCGTACCTGGGGCGACGTCGACCTTGTTCACTTACCCGTTGCCAGTGGCAGTTCCGAGCATGGAGGGCCTAGTTTCGCCGTCCATGTACGGGATTTAGCAAGAGGACTGACAGAAATACGATTTTAAGGGCTGGTGGTTAGTAAGTTTACTGATCGCTTGAGAGTTGGAGCATTCGGTTTCTAGGTCTACGCTTTACCCGTCCTTAATGAAACGTTTACCAAAATTTTCCCAAAGGCTACAGATGTCCACAGTATTTCCCTCAACAAAGCTGAAATACAGTCAGTCATCCTCGGGGTCGCGTGTCCTTTTTCGCCCCGAGATCCGATATTCAACTGATCGCGTCCTGTTCGTTCGGTGGCCCGCGAACGCTTCGATCACGGACTTCGACGCATTGGCAGCGATCTCACGGATAGAGGCGTTGGTAAGCGGTGAGCGAAGCCCGATGTTGGTCGATATGCGGGGGATGTGTGCTGCCAGTTCTGGCGCGTTGAGCAAGTTCGCAAAACATCTTTCGGTAACGCGCATGGCCCTAGTCGGAACTACCCCGGTCGAACAAACGATCGTGCAGTTCTTTCGCGTGGTTCACCAGCCGGCCTATCCGGTCTCCTATTTCTCCCAGGAATCAGAAGCGTTGGCATGGCTTGCCCGAACGCAATGCAGTCCCCGGGTTGCTAGCACCCCTCTTTTGAAGCGGCAAAAAAATGCTGCTTGGAATACGGTCTCGGAGCTCCCAGTGTTCACTGGGCGCCTTCGTTTCAGCAAAGGGCTCTCCGGGTCCCTGACGTCCTCGATAGAACCAAGGAGTACTCCTCGGGCCTCGCCTGTGCGGCGAGCCGCGGCGGAGGAACAGGAGTTGCAACCGCCGATCCAGGTCTCGCCGGAAACTCTGGGCGTGGTAACAAGGGCCTTCCGCGGCAAGACCCGCCCGAAGGCGTTTCCCATGGCACTTGCCATAACCGAGACGCTGAACCCGGCCGGAGTTACCGCATTTGTGGACCTGATCGGAGGATGCGCCGCAGCCGAGCGCGGCCTTATCGTGAGCCACCTGTACCGGCACTACCGCCGCTCTCCGGTCAAGCTGGCCCTGTGGATCACCACCGCACAGGATACGTACTTCCATGCACGTGCGCGAGTCGTTAACAGTGGCATACGGCGCGCCCGCGTGAATCCTGGAAAGATCATGTTGGCCCGTTTGACCGACCGCGACAGCGCGGGCCACAACGTCCGACAGGAAATCCGCGACGCCATCAGCCTGGTAAACGGACTCGTTCATTCTCCCTGGCCCGGACAAATCGGCATCGGCTCACAAAGAAACATCATCAGTGTTGGAGCCACGCTTGCCCGAGTGCTCGTCACGGAGGGAGACCAACACGGACTGGCCGGATGCTACCGCGAGTACACCGATGTCTACGACGCTCGCTACAGCATCGTAGAAGAAGGCACCGGAATCATCGATTTCATTCTGAAACATCCTGAAGCAACGGACCTCCCGTGCGAATACATCCGGGATGGAAAATCCGAGACTCCAGAAGCCCTTCTTAGCGCGGTAACTTCAACTTCCGAGTTCCTGCGGCATCTACAGCCGGTGGGAGCAGGAGAACGAAAGTGATCAACAAGCGCCAGCCCCAAGCACTAGTGACGCATGCTTTGGTCACGCACCCGTTATCGGCCTGACCTTCCGGCCGCAGTACCGTTGCCGGCACGGGGCCCGGTCCTGCTCAGGTCGTGCAACCTATCGGGGACTCAGGTAGCAAACGGGGGCTGTGCTGGGGGCGGCCCTAGCGCCTCCCAAGCTTAGGTAGGCGGCGGCCCCGCCTTCGGGGACGCAGGACCGTCGCGTGCAACATCGGTGCCAACCATCCCAGCCCGGATGATTCCGGACTTCAAGCGTCCGCAGCGGTGAGGTTGAGGTGGCCTGCACCTGCAGGCGCCAAAACTCGATCTCAACGATGTTGCCTTGCCCGGGCCCGGCAGGCAGCTTGGATTCCCACCAATTCCAACGGCTGAACCAGCGCACCGGCTCGGCCGCTACCGGCCAGAGCCGGCCCCGCCGGCGCACTGCCAGCGGCACGCCATGGGGGGTAAAACGAATTTCGACCGGCTCATTGAGCGTTCTCCGGTCTGGTTGTTCCTGTACCGCTGTCATTGGCTTTTGCCGTCCTGTCTCCCAAGCCGTGTTCCGTACCTGATCGTTTCGCCGCCGCACGGCGGACGCCGACAGCCAGGTCACCCGGCGAACCCCTGCGTCTGTCCAGGTGACGTGCACCGCCCGGGGCATCCAGCCGAACGCCTCGCCGGCGAGCAGTTCGGCCGTGCCCGGGAACCAGATCCACGCCTAGACCGGGACCCCGCGCACCACCCGGGTCACCTGGCAGTGCTCGAGATACAGTTCCTCCGCCGTCAGCGACGCCGGTTCGGCCCGCCTGCAGTAGCGGGCCGCCAGCTTCGCCAGGGCATCCCGAGCCATCCCTCAAAAAGACACATGTTCGATCAGTGAAGCGCCGGAACGGTAAACAGACCCCCTTGCCGTGTCGGCCACCTGTTGGGAGCGTGTCGGCGCGTTCGGGCCGTTGGAGGCGCCGCGAGCTGGAACAAAGGCGCGGAAAATAATCTCGCTGGCGGCTCAAAAACCGGGCAGGGCGAACTTCACGGATCGGTACGGGACCGGGGGGTTGGCCGGGATGTGGCCGTCTGCTTAGAATGGGCCCCGGTTCTACAGACGATAGAAAAGGGAGGGTCGGGGATGCGGGATCAGCATGTCCGCCTCCTGCGCGCGGCTGTGGTGTCGACCATCATCCTCGCCCTGTCCGCAGGGGCTCATGCGGTCGGGGGCGGAGCCCTGCCTCAGCCTGTGTTCATGTTCGGTTTGGCCTCGGTCACGATGCTGGCGGTGACGGCCGGGATCCGGCGGTCTCTGAACGTTCCGTCGCTGGTGGCCGTCTTGGCGTGCGGTCAGTTCGTGCTCCATCACGCCTTTGCGCTGTTGAGTACGGCAGGGTCCTGCGTCCCGGTGGCGGAGCACATGCATCATGCCGGCGGGCATGCAGCCGCCTCGTGTGTTGCCGGCCCAATGGTCGGCCACGAGCCGGTTTCGGGCGGGGTCGGGGCGGCGATGCTCGCGGCCCATGTGGCCGCGACGCTGGCGACCGCTGCGCTGGTGGCGCGCGGGGAGGAAGCGTTGGCAGCGACGGCCGCTTGGCTGCGGCTCTTGGTGACGCTGCCGGAACCGGTTGTATTCCCGGGCCTGGTCCGAATGGTGGTGCCGGAGCGCGGTTACCGGCTGATTGCGGCACCGTTCCTTGTTTCGCCGCCGCTGCGCGGACCTCCGGTCTTTCACTGATTCCCTCGTTTCCCGCAGTATTTTCGCGCAGGCGCGTTTAGCGCTGCGTTCAGTGAAAGGTCTTGTCATGAAAATCAAACGTACCCTCTTTGTCTCCGCAGCCACCGCCGGCCTGATGGGCGCAGGCCTGGCCTCAGCCAGTGCACACGTCACTGTTGACCCTGCCGATACCGTTGCCGGCGCGTTCACGGTCCTGACGTTCGCCGCGTCGCACGGTTGCGAAGGGTCGCCGACCACCGGCTTTACAATCAACATTCCGGACACGATCGCCGACGCCAAGCCCACGGTGTACACGGGCTGGGACGTGAAGAAGGTCAAGGAAAAGCTGCCCGAACCGGTCACCACCGCCGAGGGCACCACGATCACCGAACACATCGGCCAGATCGTGTACACAGCAAAGACGCCGCTGGAAGACGGCTACCGGATGGCCTTCGAGGTCCAGGTGCAAAACCCGGACAAGTCCGGCGAAACCCTGGCGTTCCCGGTGCTGCAGACCTGCGAGAAGGGCGAGACCGACTGGGCCGAACTGCCCGCCGATGGCCAGGACCCGCACGAACTCGCAGCCCCGGCCCCCACCTACACCCTGACCGCAGCCACGGGCGGTCACGGACACGATGACGGGGAGCCCGCACACGCGGAAAACACGCTAGTGCAGGCGGACAACACCGGCACCGCCGTCGCCGCGTACGTTGGCCTGGGCGCCGGAGTGCTGGGCCTGGGACTGGGCGGCCTCGCCCTAGCACGCACACGAAAGACGGCCAAGTAGCCTTTCGAACCCGACCCACACCGGGTCCTTCCGCGCCGGCCCGCCCGGCGCGGAAGGACCCTTCGCTTCACAAGGAAAAAACCTATGCCAAAACCACGCCGGAGACCCCTCAGGCAAACCCTGACCACCCTCTCACTCGCAGCGGCAGCGCTGCTCGCGCCCATCTCTGCCGCCTCCGCCCACGACATTCTCACCGACACCAACCCGCAAGCCGGGGAAACCGTTGAAGAGATGCCCGACGCCCTCGAACTGACCTTCAGCAACAACCCCCTTGCCCTGGGATCGGTCGTCGCAATCCAGGACGCCGACGGGCAGAACTGGGCCGTCGGCGAGGTCAACATCGTAGACAAAACGGTCACCCAGGCCATCAGCCCGGACGCTCCGGCCGGGCCCTACACCGTCACCTGGCGCGTTGTCTCGTCCGACTCCCACCCGATTGAGGGCACGTTCGAATTCACCGCGACGTCCGGCGGAGACGGCCAGGGGCCCGAACCTGCCGAATCATCGGCCGATCAAACGAACGACGCGGAAGCGGCTGCCGCCAACCCGGCAATCCCAACCGGCCCCATGGTTCTCGCCGCAGCCGCAATAATGGCCGTTGCAGCGGTCATCGCCTTCGTCGTGCGGCGAAAACTGCCCGGCAAACGATCCTCCTAGCCGTGCGGGGAACCGGCACCCCTGCCGGTTCCCCGCACTAGACAACCCACTTGGAGCTGTCGGATGTGCTGGATCCAGGAAAGCGGCTGGGGCCGGCCGCGAGGCAGCGGGTGGTGTTTCCGGGTTCGCGGCACCACAAGATCCTGCCTTGTACCGGTTCTTGGATATCCGGCTGCCCGCGGTACTGCACCGTGGGTGCCAGACCGTAGAAGCCGTATGGGCGGCGTGGATGCTGCAGACGACTCGCCGATCGCATCTAACTGTTAACGGCTGGTCAACGCTGCAGTTTCGAGCGGAAGTGTGGTCCGCAGCGGCCGTCCGGAGCCACGACGCCACAGCACTGGAGACGCACCCGAGAACACTCATCACCGGCGGCGTTCGGCACATGGGCGGGCGGTCTTCCGGGTTGCCCCAGCTTGGGTTTGTCAGCGGTGGGCTGAGGCCAGGCGCAGCAGGGCTATGGAGGCGGTGGCGACGAAGGCGGCTGCTACGGCGCTGATGCCGGGGTAGCCGATGATGCCCATGACCGGTCCGGCCATCGCGCTGCCCAGGGCGCCGGACAGGGACATGGTGGCGTCTGAGAAGCCTTGGGCGGGGACGCGCTGGGCCGGGGTCAGGGAGGAGACCAGCAGGGTGGACCCGGCGACGGTGGCCGCGGACCAGCCCAGTCCGAGCAAGATCAGCCCGGCGGTGACTGCGGCCATGTTCGAAGGCAGCAGCCCGGTCAGGGTGACTGCGGCGATCAGGGTTGCCATCCCGGCCATGACGGTCGTTGCGGCGCCGAGGCGGTCGGTTAGCCAGCCCATCAGCGGGGAGAGGGCGTACATGCCGGCGATGTGCAGTGAAATGGTGAAGCCGATCAGGGCGATCGTGTCCGGGTGTGCTGCGGAGTCGCCGGCGTGGTGCTGCATGTGCAGCGGGGTCATCGACATCACCGCGACCATGACGGCGTGGGCAGCTACCACGGCCACCACCGCGCCCCGGGCGGTGGGGTGTTCGCGGATGATCTGCCAGCCGGAGCGCCAGGGGTTGCGGTCCCGGGCAGCTGGCCGGGTGTCGTCTCCGTCGAGGGCACGCCGGGTCAGCAGCGGGTCCGGGCGCAGGAAGAGCCCAATGATGGCGGCGCCGACGAGCATCCCGGCTGCCGAGATCACAAACGGTCCGGCCTGGGCCGGGATGCCCAGCCAGCCGGCCAGCAGGGCGCCAGGACCGACCATGTTCGGTCCTGCAACCGCGCCGATGGTGATCGCCCAGACCACCAGTGAGAGGTCGCGCCCTCGCCGGGATGGCTCGGCCAGGTCGGTGACGGCGAAGCGTGCCTGCAAGTTGACGGTCGAGGCCAGCCCCACCAGGAACGCGCCCCCGAGCAGCACGGGGAAGAGCCCGGTCATGACGGCCCCGATCATCATCGCGGTACCGGCGATCGCGGCGGCGAGCCCCGTGGCCAGCGCGGTGCGGCGCCCCCGGGCCAGGGCCAGCTGGGAGAGCGGGATTGCCGTGGCGGCGGTGCCCAGGGTCAGGGCCGTGTTCACGGATCCGGCCCAAACCTCGGACCCGGACAGGTCCACGGCCAGGATTGAGCCCAAGGCCAGTGTGGCACCGGTGCCCAGCCCGGAGAAGATCTGGGCGGTGGCGAGGGTCCACACGATGCGGCGCTGGGCGGAGCGGATTGTTGAGGTGGTGGTGTTGTCCACGGTTTGGGCACCTTCCTAGGCGAAGGGACGGCAAGCGGTCCGGATCGCGGTGAAGGCGATCCGGACCAAGCAAATGTATCGGGCGGGCTGGCTTTAGGAAGGATCCGTGTTCTGCCGGTTGATCTCTGCGTGGACTTGGGCCATGTCGAGGTTCCGTACGGCGGTGATGACTTCTTCGAGTCCGGCCGCGGGCAGGGCACCGGGTTGGGAGAACACCAGGACGCCTTCGCGGAAGGCCATCAGGGTGGGGATGGAGGTGATTCCGGCTTCGGCTGACAGGGATTGTTCGGCTTCGGTGTCTACCTTGGCGAAGACGATGTCGGCGTGTTGTCCGGAGGCCGCTTCGTAGGTGGGGGCAAAGGCTCGGCAGGGCCCGCACCAGCTGGCCCAGAAGTCGACCAGGACGATGTCATTGTCCCGAATGGTGGCCGCGAAGTCCTGTCCGGTCGTGTTGATGGTGGCCATGAGGGTCTCCTTTAGGTTTGGTGATTCTTGATTGGTGGACTGGTGAACGCTATTTCGGGTGGCGTGGCGAGCGAAACGCTACCGGGCGGCAGGGGCCGGCTCGGCGGGTGCGCTGGTCTTCCGGAGCGGGCATTTCGGGGCCGCGAACCAGCAGACAACGGCGGCGACGGCTAGTGCGGCGGCCGCGATCGCGGTGGCGGCGCCGGCTGGTGCGGGCAGTTCCTGGACGAGGACGAAGACGCCCATGGCCAGGACGAAGATGCCGAAGCCTTGGCGCAGTGCGGTTTCGGGGATGCGGCCGGCGAGCCGGGAGCCGATGACGGATCCGATGATCGCGGCAGCGGTGACGGCGGCGACGAGGCCCCAGTCGAGGCTGACGGTGGTGAGGTAGCCGCCGAGTCCGGCGAAGGATTTCAGGGTGATGACGACCAGGGAGGTTCCGACGGCGACGGGCATGGGGAGGCCGCCGAGCAGGGCCAGGGCGGGGACGACGAGGAATCCGCCGCCGGCGCCGACGAGTCCGGTGACCAGGCCGACGACCAGACCTTCGGCGATGATTTTGGGGACGGGCAGCCTGTTGTTGCCGGTGGTGGTTTTGTTTTTGCGGCCGCGGATCATGGCGACGGAGGTCGCGACCATCATCAGGGCGAAGGCGATCATGAGGATGGTGCCGGGGATATGGCCGCCGAGCAGGCCGCCGGCGAAGGCTCCGGCCATGGCGGCGGCGCCGAAGACCAGTCCGGTGCGCCATTGGACGCGGCCTTTGCGGGCGTGGTCGATCGTGCTGAAGGCGGAGGTGGCCCCGACGACGAAGAGGGAGGCTGCGATGGCTTCCTTGGGATCGAGCCCTGCGACGTAGGTGAGGATGGGGACGGTGAGGATGGATCCTCCGCCGCCGAGCAGGCCGAGGGAGAGTCCGATGACAACTGAGAGCAGCAGGGTGGCCGCGAGGGCGACGGTCATGTGGTCTGTCCTTGTGGGTCAGGGGCGTGGGCCGGGTTTTAGCGGGTGGGCAGTCCGGCGCGCTGCCAGGCGGTCATGCCGCCGGTCATGGTGTCTGCCGTGTAGCCGGCGGCGTTGAGTGCGTCGGCCACCCAAGCGCTGCGGTTGCCGCTGCGGCAAACGACGATGATGGCCCGTTCCCGGTCCAGTTCGCCGATGCGGATGTTGAGTTGGTCCATGGGGATGCGCAGGGCTTCGGGAATCATGCCTTCAGCGGTTTCGAAGTCTTCGCGGACGTCGAGGATTTGGTCGCGGGTGCGGCGGGTGTTGGTGTCCTGGACGGTGGTCTCGGCCATGGCGCTCCTCCTTGGGGGTGTCTGTGGGTGGGTTCGGGTGGGTGGTTCCCGCCCGGTTTGGGGCCCGGGCGGGAACCGGTCTGAGAGGGGTCAGGCGCCGCTGTTGGGCAGCTGCCCGATGGCCTTGTCGGCGGTGGGCTCGGCCGCGGTCTTGTTCCACGGCATTTTGGACAGGGCCTTGCCCATGGCGCAGGTGTTGGTTGCCGCGGAGAAGGTCAGGCCGGTGCCGATGGCTCCGGCTAGCATCCGCAGCCGGGGCGAGACGAATTTGCCCGCGAGCAAACCGCCGACCACGAGGGTTCCGGCGGCCAGGCGGACCTGGCGTTCGAGGTCCCAGCGCCGGGCGCCGCGGACCACGTCGCCGCCGGCGGCAGCGAAGCCGGGAACACCGCCGGTGAGCACGCTGGCGGTTTCGATCCCGGCGGTGCCCAGGCGCTGGCGGGCCTGTTCGGCACGGACGCCGGACTGGCAGACCAGTACCACCTGGGCGCCCAGGCGCTCGGCGAGGTCATCGGTGTGCTCGGACAGTAAGGGCAGCGGCACGTTGTAGGAGCCGCGGATGTGCATGGTCTCGAATTCGGCGGCGGAGCGCACGTCGATCACGATCAGGTCTTCGTGCTTGTCGATCCAATCACGCAGGGTCTGCGGCTCCACGGTGGTGACGGTTTGAGTTTCGGAAGCCATGGGGGCTGTTCCTTCCGGTCGGGGGATGTTGCGTTAAGAGTCTGCCATATACCCCCGGGGGTATGCAAAACACCCTTGGGGGTATAGGATGGGGAAAGACTTCCAGCCGTTCCAGAGGAGACCTTCGATGCAACTTGACACCGCCGAACTCACCCCGGTCATCAACCGGCTCAAGCGCGCCCAGGGCCAGCTGGCCGCGGTGACCCGCATGCTGGAGGAGGGGCGGGACTGCAAGGACGTGGTGACCCAGCTCGCCGCCGTCTCGAAGGCACTGGACCGCGCCGGCTTCGCGATCATCTCCTCCGGACTGGAACAGTGCATGGTCAAGGGGGACAACTCCCTGGATAAGAAGGATTTGGAAAAACTCTTCCTCTCCCTGGCCTGACCCTGAGCCGGCACGCCGGCAGGACCGGGAAAGGCGGCCCCGCGCAGTGGACTGCGCCGGGCCGCCTTTTTGCGTGGCTCAACCTTCATGGTGTGCGTGGTGCGCCGGGGCTACCCGGTCCGGGGAGGAAGCGTTTCATACATCCTCACAGCGATGACGGCGGCGGTGGCGGCGCTGAGGGCTGCAGCTGCCCAGACGGCGGCGTGCAGTCCCAGCAAGTCGGCGGTGATGCCGCCGAGGACGGCGCCTGCGCCGTAGCCGAGGTCGCGCCAGACCCGGTAGATGCCCACGGCCCTGCCGCGCCAAGCGGGATGGGCGACGTCCCCGACCACTGCCAGCAGGGTGGGGTAGACCAAGGCGGTGCCCGCCCCCAACAGGACGGTTCCGGCGGCCCAGCCACTGAAGCCGCTCGAGGCCGCGATGACTGCCAGGGCGGCAGCCTGGGTGGCCATGCCTGCGGTAATCAGGTGTTTGCGCCCGATCCGGTCGGATAGTGCGCCCGTGACGAGCTGGGCCGCTCCCCAGACGCCGGGGTAGAGCGCGAACAGCAGGCCGATCTGTTCCATGGGCAGGCCGGCGGTGGCGAAGAGGAGTGGGAACAGGCCCCAGGAGAGGCCGAAATTAATGTTGTTGACGAGCCCGCCTACGCTGGCCGATGACAGGGCGGGTTCGCGCAAGCTGGTCTGCCTCACGATCTGCCGGTTGGACAGGTCCTCGTGGAGGTGGTCGTGGATCCCGTCGGCGCGCGGGGTATGGGTCCGGGATTCGGAGCGTGCATGGCCGGCCGTTTCCCGGACGAGCACCCCGGAGATCAGCAGCGCCAGCGCGGTGTAGAAAAGGCCCAACAGGAACGGGGTCGGGCGCAGCCCGTACTGCCCCGCCAAATAGCCAGCCAGAAGCGAGGAGGCGGCGACGGCGCCATAGCCTGCCGCCTCGTTCAGTCCCATGGCCAGACCCCGCTGCCGCGGGCCGACGAGGTCGATTTTCATCACGACCGTCGTGGACCAGGTCAGGCCCTGGTTGATGCCCAGCAACACGTTGGCCGCAATGACCCAGCCCCAGTCGGGAGCGAGGATGAGCATCAGCGGCACCGGTGCTGCGAAGAGCCAGCCGCCCAGCAGTACCGGCTTGCGTCCGAAGCGGTCCGAGAGCGTGCCGGCAAAGTAGTTGGCGACCGCCTTGGTCACGCCGAAGGCCGCCACGTAGGTGAAGATGAAGGTGAAGCCCGTCAGCCCGAACTCCAGCGTGGCCAGCAGCGGCAGCACGGTTTGCTGCTGGCCGACCATGCCGCCGACGAGCGCGTTCACGGCAACCAGCAGGGCGAACTGGGCCGCGTTGGCCCGCAGGCCCAGGACGGGCGCAGGAATCGTGGGATGTCCGGGCATGGCGTGCCTTCCATGGACGAGATGATCGTTACACCGGACGGGGCCCACACCTTCGTGCGGGCCCCGTCCGTTTCTTGCAGGTTCAGGGTTGGCGGACGTCTGCGCTTTCCCGGGAGTTCTTCCAGTTTTCCCACCCCGCGTAGCTGCCGGCGAGTTCGACGACGTCATAGCCTGCGCGGCGCAGGGTGCTGGCCGCGACGGAGTTGCGGACCCCGCTCTGACAGTAAGTCACTATGGGACCCTGGGCCGGGAGCT
The DNA here is from genome assembly GCF_059092625.1 of Arthrobacter sp. Y3221114. NCBI lineage: Bacteria > Bacillati > Actinomycetota > Actinomycetes > Micrococcales > Micrococcaceae > Arthrobacter > Arthrobacter sp. Y3221114. Next base: position 505,332 of record NZ_JBNHHW010000002.1, on the reverse strand, counting down.
TGTCCAGATTCCACAGCACCCGCCCGGCGCTGAGCTGGTCGGAGCCGGGAATGTGTCCGGCGGCGTGCTCGGTCTTGTTCCGCACATCCAGGACCAAGGCGGCATCGAAGTCCTCCAAGTCCTCAGGCCGGACCAGGGCCGGCACAACCACAGGCAACCCCGCCAGACTCGGGGTGTAGCCCGCGACCCGGTCGATGCCAACCCGGATCAGGTGGTCCCACATCTGCAGCGCAGCCTCCTGATCTGAGGCAAGCAGGACCAGTGGACGGCTGTCCGTTTCCGGATTGTAGGCCCAGGCGCCGAAGCTGGCTGCCTTGTTGCCGGCCGGGATGTTCAGGGCCCCGGCCACCGTCCCCTCGTGCACCTGTGCATTGGGGCGGGTGTCCACGAAGGTCACCTTGTCGGCGGCAAGGTCCCGCGCGATCGCCTCGTTGCCGAGTTCGGGCAATTCGCCCCGCTCGCCCAGCACGTCCGGTCCGAGCCGGTTCTGCCGCTTCATCCGCCCGAAGTAGGCATGGGCATCGGGCTGGCCGTCGAGAAGTTCATCGATGAAGCCCTGCTCGTCATTGGCCTCCAGATACTTGCCCCACCAGGCGTACAGGCGCTCGTACCCAACCGTAGTGGACGGGATCGCACCCAACGCCTTGCCGCACGCACTGCCGGAACCGTGCCCCGGGTAGACCTGCACATGGTCGGGCAGAGTCAGGAACTTGTCCCGGAGGCTCGCGAACAGCTGCTTCGCGCCCTCGAAACGGGTGTCGACACCGCCGGCCGCCTCGTCCAGCAGGTCAGGCCGGCCGAGGTCGCCCGAGAAGACGAAGTCCCCGGAGAGCAGGTAGCCGGGCTTTTCGCTGAAGGCGCCGTCGGTGACCAAGAAGGACAGGTGCTCAGGGGTGTGGCCCGGGGTGTGCAGGGCCTGGACCCTGATGTTCCCGATCGAGATGGCGTCGCCGTCGTGCAGCCGGTTGGCTTCAAAGCCGTACTGCCACTCCGGTCCGCCTTCGCCGGACACATACATTGCCGCGCCGGTCGCGGCAGCCAGTTCGCGGGTGCCCGAGAGGTAGTCGGCATGGATGTGAGTTTCGGTAACGGCCACGATCTTCATGCCGTTCGCCGCCGCCAGCCGGCGGTAGGGATCGATGTCGCGGCGGGCGTCGACCACCACGGCCTCGCCCTTGCTCTGACAACCGATGAAGTAGCTCGCCTGGGCAAGGTCCTCGTCATAAATACGTTCGAGCAGCATGTGCTTCTCCCTTCCTTATACCCCCGGGGGTATTACGTGTCCGTGCCCCACGATAATACCCGCCGGGGTATCAACGCAAGTCGTCCCCGAGTTGGTAAGATACCCCAAGGGGTATGCAAACTTTGCGGTAGGTTCAGGTCCCTGCACCTACCCGATATACCGAGAAGGAGGCCAGTATGTGCCGAGTGGCCACGTGCCAGAAATGCGGGAAAGCCACCTGGGCCGGATGCGGCAACCATGTGGACCAAGTCATGAAAAACGTTCCGCAGTCCCGCCGCTGCACCTGTTCCGGCCCGGCTGGGCAGCGTCCGCCGTCCGGTCCGGGCTGGAGTTCGATCTTCGGCCGGATCAAAGAATTGCTGGGTCGCTGACCGGGGGACGCGTGTTAAGGTGGCCGGCATGCAGAACGCTGTGTTAATCCTCCACCTCGCGGGCCCGGGAGAGGCACCCTTCCCCGATCTCGGCGCGGCGCTGCGCATAGCGCGCAATGCCCGGGCGGAGCTTCCCGCCGCGGAGATCGAACTCGTCGTGCAAGGCCCGGCCGTCGCCCAGCTGGCCACAGGCGATTCCTCCGCGGCAGAGGCCTCCGCCCTCGCGGCGGAAGACGATACGGCCGTCACCGTCTGCAGGAACAGCATGCGTTCGGCAGGCATCGACGAAACCTCCCTCGCCGAGGGCATAACCATGGTCCCCGCAGCCGTCGCCCACCTCGCCCGCCGCCAGTTAGACGGCGCCGCCTACATCCGCATTTGACAGCGCCCCACTCGATCCTCCCGCAGGGCGCCCACAGACGTAGGCGAACTCAGTCGTACGCCACTCAATCGCCGGTGATTCGTGCTGATTTCGGAGCAGCTCCGGGCCTCTTGGGGACCGGGCCCCTCCTGCGACCCGATGTCCTGGTGGATGTACTGCCCCCGCTGGTAGGCAACATGTCGATCCGCTGACGGCGTGGTCCGCAGTAAACCATGCAACGGGATTACGTAATGAGAATGTTGCCTATTCTCGCGCCCTAAGACACAATGTCTGAGGCAAGGTAAGCCTTGCCTACCTTCGTTGCGCGGTGGTTGCCGCTTTCCTCAGGAGTGCCTCTTCATGCATCGACCCAAGCTTTATGCTCTTTGCGTCGCGTCGACGGTGTCCGCGTTGGCACTTTCCGGCTGCGGCGTCATGGGTATCGGTAAGCCTCCTGCCGATCTGCAGATCTATTCGGCGCGGCACTATGACCTGGAGGGCGCTTTCGCTGACTTTACCGATGAAACGGGTATCTCGGTGGAATTCATTACCGGTGACGACGCGGAGCTGCTGGAGCGGCTGAAGGCGGAGGGCAGCGATACTCCCTCTGATGTTTTCATGACTGTGGATGCCGGCAATCTTTGGAACGCTGCCCGCCAGGACGTGCTTGCGCCGGTCCGTTCGGAGGAGCTGGAGAAGGCGGTCCCGGAAGACCTGCGCGATCCCGAGGGGCAATGGTTCGGTCTGGCAATGCGGGCCAGGACCTTGACCTATAACCCCGACAATGTTGATGCCGGCGACTTTGATGCCCAGGACACCTATGCAGGCCTGGCAGATCCGCAGTGGAAGGGCCGGCTGTGCATGCGGGATGCCACCTCTTCCTACACGCAGTCCCTGGTCGCCAGCCTGATCGACCTGCACGGGCGGGAGAAAGCCCTGGAGATCGTGAAGGGGTGGGTGGCCAACGAAGTGGACATCATGAGCAACGACGTGCTGCTGCTGGAAGCGATCGACGCCGGGGCCTGTGACGTGGGCATCACCAACCATTACTACCTCGCCCGGACCTTGGAGGAGAACCCCAACTTCTCCGTCGACCTGTTCTGGGCCAGCCAGGAGGGCGCCGGCGCGCATGTGAACATCTCCGGCGCCGGCGTGGTCGCAAACTCGGACAATGCGGCGGACGCGCAGCGGCTCATCGAATGGCTGGCCACGACCGGGCAGAACGCCTTTGTGGACGCGAACCACGAGTTCCCGGTCAACCCGTCGGTCAAGCCGGAGCCGGTGATTGCAGGGTTCGGTGAGTTTAGCCGCATGCCGCTGAATGCAGAGGCCTACGGAGACCTCAACGCAGAGGCTACCGAGGTCCTGGCCGAGGCCGGCTACAAGTGAGTCAGCCGCGGGTCCTGGCACCTGCCGCGGTTCCCGGACAGCGCAGGCGCCGGATGGCCGGGGGCGGCCGTCCCTTGTGGTCGGCGGCCGTGGTGGCCGTTGCCGCGCTGGTGGCCGCCCCGGTCGTCGCGGTGCTTGTGGACGGGCTGGGGAGCCTGGGGCATGCAACCGTGCCGCGCGACCTCGGCGCGATGGTCTTGTCCACCCTTGCGCTGATGGCCGGCGTCGGCGCCTGCACCCTCCTGATTGGTGGCGGGCTGGCATGGCTGGTCACCGCCTTCAATTTCCCCTTCCGGAGAATGCTGGTGTGGGCGCTGGTGCTGCCGCTGGCCATGCCGGCGTACATCCTGGGCTTCGTGTTCCTTTCCACCTTCGACGTTGGCGGTCCGGTGCAGGCCGTGCTGCGTTCGGTGCTGGGGCCGGGGGCATGGCTGCCAGAGGTACGGTCCCTGCCCGCCGCCGTCGTGGTCATGTCGCTGACGCTCTACCCGTACGTCTATCTCCTTGCGCGGGCGGCCTTGGCCGAACAGGGCACAGCAACCTACGACGCCGCCCGCACCTTGGGGGCCAGCCGGACGCGGGCGCTGTGGCGGGTGGTCGCGCCTATGGCCAGGCCGTCGCTGGCCGCGGCCCTGGCCCTGGTCATGATGGAAACGCTGACCGACTTCGCCACCGTCCAGTATTTCAACGTGCAGACGGTCTCCGTGGGGGTTTACCTGGTGTGGAAAGGCAGCTTCGACTTCCACGCCGCCACCCAGCTTTCGGTGCTGGTACTGCTGTTCGCGGTAGCGGTGCTTGCCGGGGAACGCCTGCTCCGGGGGCGGTCCCGTTTCCACCAGAAAAACAGTCGTGGCGCTGGCGTGCAGCCCCGGCAGCTTACCGGCTGGAGGGGATGGGCCGCCGCAGTTGCAGGCCTGGCCGTGTTCGGGGCCGGGTTCGTCCTGCCCGTGGCGCAGCTGGCCGGTTGGGCTGCCGGGGAGGCCTTCGGCGGTGCGGAGACCTTACTGGATCCGCGGTTTGCGGAGTATTTGGCCAACAGCATCGCGGTTGCCACGATCGTCGCACTGCTGTGCGCCGCGCTGGCGCTGCTCATCGGGCACAGCCTGCGCTTGGGTGGTGGCGCGCTGGTCACGTCTGCCGCGCAGGTAACGACCTTCGGGTATGCAGTTCCGGGCGCGGTGATAGGTATCGGCGTGCTGATCGCGTTCGCCCGATTCGATGAATTGCTCGAAACGGCAGGGGTCCCGGGCGGCACCGGCCTGCTGGTTACCGGGTCCGTGGCCGGGATCCTCTTCGCCTACGTGGTGCGCTTCCTCGCGCCCGCGTACCAAGCGGTCGACGCGAGCTTTGCCAAGATCCCGCCATCGCTGACTTCCTCCGCGCTGAGCCTTGGCGCCACGCCGCGAAGGCTGCTGATGCACGTCCACCTGCCGCTGGCCCGCCGGGGGTCCGCCGTCGCGTTGATTCTGGTGGCCATCGACGCTGTCAAGGAACTGCCGATCGTGCTCCTGCTGCGGCCCTTTGGGTTCACGACGGTGTCCGTCTGGGTCTACGAGTTGGCCCGCGAAAATTTTTGGGAGAAGGCGGCGCTGCCGGCACTGGGCATCATTGCGGTGGCCGTGATCCCGGTGTATTTCCTGTTTAGGCGGACGGCCGGGCTCCGGAGCGAGGCGATGGCACCGTGACGTCCACTCTTGGCCCCCGTTCCCTGCCCCCTGCACTGGAACTGGACGGTGTGGGCAAGCGCTACGGCAAGGTGGCCGCCGCGACTGCCCTGGAACTGAAGGTTGCCGCGGGCGAGCTGGTCACTGTCATCGGCCCGTCCGGATGCGGGAAATCGACCATGCTCCGGCTCATTGCCGGACTGGAGCGGCCAGACGCGGGAAGCATCACCATCGCCGGCGAGACCGTCGCGGACCGGCGGCGGTTCCAGCAGCCGGAACACCGCCGGGTGGGACTGGTGTTCCAGGACCACGCCCTGTTCCCGAACCTGACCGTCCGGAAAAACGTGGCCTTCGGGCTGAACCGGATGGCCGCCCGGGAACGGGAAAAGCGCGTCGCCGAGGTGCTCGAACTCGTACGGCTCGGGCACCTGGCCTCCCGCTATCCGCACGAGTTGTCCGGCGGTGAGCAACAGCGGGTCGCCCTGGCGCGCGCCTTGGCCCCGCGACCCGCCGTCGTCCTGCTGGACGAACCCTTCTCCAGTCTGGACGAAACGCTGCGGGGTCGGGTTCGCGCAGACGTTGTCGCAGTCCTCCGGGAAACCGGTACCACCGGCCTGCTGATAACCCACGACCAGACCGAAGCGCTGTCGGTCGGTGACCGCGTGGCAGTGATGCGCGACGGCGTCATGGAGCAGGTCGATACACCTGAGAAGGTCTTCGAACGGCCGTCCACCCGTTTTGTGGCCTCCTTCATGGGGGACGCCGATTTTCTTCCCGCACATGTCCACAACGCGTTGCTGACCTGCGAAATCGGGGTCGTCTCCACGGTGCCGGGCTGGGCGAACTGTGACGCGGACGTGGACGTGGTGCTCCGGCCGCATGAAGTGTCGCTGTCGCCGGACCCTGCAGCCCAGGCCAGGGTGGTGTCCCTGGAATACAGGGGCGCTTTCCTGCTGCACCATATCCGCCTGGCCTCGGGCCGTACCGTGCGGTCCTGGCAGCCGCACCAGGTGCGCTATGCCCCCGGCACTGCCGTCAGCGTGGCCGTCGCAGCCGGAACACACCCGACCCTGCTGATCGGCGACCGTGCCGTCACGGAACCGCCCGCATCCGCTGTCGGCTCCGCGACGCCGCTACCGTCCCCCATAGCTACACCAATGAGGTAATTCCGTTGTCCGTTTCACTACCGTCCCGGCCCCTGGAAAGGGCGACACCGGGTGTTGGCTTCGCCGCGGAGCTCGCCCGCTTCGCCGACAGCCCTGCCGTCCTCACCGATGACGGGAAGATCAGCTACCGCCAGTTGGCGGAACGGGTGGAAGCCGTCGTCGACAGGCTTGGCCCCGTTCGCCGGCTGGCTGTGCTGACCGCAAGCAACAACCTCGATTCCCTGGTGGCCTACCTGGCGGCGCTGTCCGCGGGCCACCCGCTGATTCTGGTGCCGGCAGACAAACCCTCGGCCATGCGGTCCATCATCGACGCCTTCGATCCGGACGTGGTCATGGGAGACGCCGCCGGAAACGGGGAACCAACAATACGGGAAGTGCGCCCGGCCACCAGACACGAACTTCACCCGGACCTGGCCCTGATGCTGAGCACGTCCGGTTCCACTGGTTCCCCGAAACTCGTGCGGCTTTCGCAACGAAACCTGCAGGCGAATGCCGGTGCGATTGCCGAATACCTGCGGCTTCGGCCTCAGGACCGGGCTGTCACCACCCTCCCGATGTCGTACTGCTACGGGTTGTCGGTGATCAACAGCCACCTGCTCACGGGCGCCTCGCTGGTGCTGACCAACCTTTCCGTGGTCGATCCCTGCTTTTGGGACCTGTTCCGCAGCACGGAGGCCACCGCCTTCGCCGCGGTGCCATACACCTTCGATCTCCTGGAACGCGTGGGATTCGCCGATATGGACCTGCCGCACCTTCGCTACGTGACGCAGGCCGGCGGACGGCTGGCGCCCGAGCTTGTCCGGCGCTACGCCGTGCTCGGCCGGGACCGGGGCTGGGAACTGTTCGTCATGTACGGCCAGACCGAAGCCACGGCACGGATGGCTTACCTGCCGCCTGGCCTGACTGCTCAGAACCCGTCCCGCATCGGTGTTCCCGTGCCCGGTGGCAGTTTCCGGATTGACCCGATCGATGGTCTCGACGACGGCGAACTCGTCTACACCGGTCCCAACGTCATGCTGGGCTACGCCGAAAAGCCAGGAGACCTGGCCACCGGCCGCACGGTCACTGAACTGCGCACCGGAGACCTCGCCCGCAGGCATCCGGACGGACTGTATGAGGTGGTGGGGCGGCGCAGCCGGTTTATCAAGATCGCGGGCCTGCGCATCGATCTGGGGCGGGTGGAGCAAATCCTCGGGGACCTGGGCGTACGGGCCGTCGCCGCCGGCAAGGATGAACACCTCGTGGTCGCCGTCGAGGGTGAGCACGACCCCGGACTGCTTAAGAAGTCCCTGGCGGTGGACATGGGTATTCCCCGTGGATCGCTGGCCGTGCATGCGGTGGAGCACCTGCCGCGGCTCGGCAGCGGAAAACCCGATTATCAAGCCGTGCTGGCCCTCGCCGATCCCGCCCCGGCGCCGCAGGGACAAACCCGAACACGGGCCGAAGGGCCGCGCGACGTGCGGGCCATCTTTGCGGAGCTGCTGGAGGTCCCCGCCGTCCAGGACACCGACACGTTCGCCTCGTTGGGCGGCGACTCACTGTCCTACGTCGCTGCCTCGGTCCGGCTTGAAAATGCGCTTGGCTTACTGCCGGATGACTGGCATCTCCGCCCCGTCAGCGAGCTTGAACGGACGGCGCCTCCGGTCAGGCGGCGAAGAAAGCTGTTCGCGCCGATGGAGTCGAGCATCGTGCTGCGGGCGGTAGCGATCATCTTCATCATCAGCACACATATCGGACTGTTCCACTGGGAGGGAACCGCCCACGTGCTGCTGGCGGCCGCCGGATACAATTTCGCGCGTTTCCAAGTGCAGGGCCAGCCAGCCAAACGGCTGCGCCGCCAACTTGCCAGCCTCGCCCGGATTCTCGTGCCCAGCGTCGCCTTCATCGCGCTGGCCTATGTCTTGACCGACGATTACAGCATCGCCAACATCTTCCTGCTGAATGCCCTCATCGGACCGCAGGAGGTGACGACCGAATGGCACTTCTGGTTCGTGGAGGTCCTGACCTACCTCCTGATCTGCATGACGGCGCTGCTGGCCATTCCCGCCGTTTCCCGCCTGCAGGGGCGGTTCCCCTTTGGGTTCCCGCTCGGACTGACCGCGGCCGGCATGGCAGGCCGATTTGAAATCGTTGATCTCGACGTGCCGAACACCGGCCCGGCCCTGTGGTTGTTCGCCCTTGGGTGGACCATCGCGCAGGCGCGGACAATTCCACAGCGCTGCCTGGCCACTGCCCTGGTGCTGCTCAGCGTTCCGGGCTTCTTTAACGATCCGTCCCGGGAAGCGACACTGCTGGCCGGAATACTGGTGCTCATCTGGCTGCGCACCCTGCCCGTACCCCGCGGCCTGCAGCGGCTGACCGTCCTGCTGGCCAGCGCGTCGCTGTACATCTATCTCACCCATTGGTTGGTCTTCCCGCCCCTGGTCTCCATCCATCCCGCGGTGGCCGTCGTCGCCTCACTGGCCTCCGGCGTCGCCTACTGGGCGCTGGTCACCCGCCTGCTGAGCCTTTACCGTCACCGGGCAGAGCTGCGCAGGCGCCGGGCCGGGCAGGTTCGGGCCAACTGACACCGGTCGGGCTGCAACGCGTGGCCTCGCTTATTGTTTGCAGGCGGCGGTAGTTTGATCGATACTGGCTGCCGTTAGGACCCGGCGTGGAAGAAGCCGAACAAGAACGCCCCTGAGGACGCCTGCCAAGGGCGGCCCGACGGCCACCCCCTGAACGTCGGCACCTGGGTGGAAGCCCAATCCTGGAGACGTCCATCGACGACGCGTACCGCAGGACTAAATGTGCTGTGCCCTTCCCTCTCACGGAGGCCCTGCTGTTCTGGTGCCGGCTGGTGTTCCCGTTCCTGAGAACTCGACGGACATCGCCACCTGCGCACTCTGTATGACCGCGAAGGTGCATTCCGAGGGGGCGTATTAGGTAGAGGTGGATGTGGCTTAGCCATTGGCCAATCCCATGAACATGGTTTGGTGCAGGTTGTCCACGTGCCTGCGGGAGACCTCTACGGCTTTCTGTACGTCGCCGGCGCGGAGGGCCGCCACGAGCGCGATGTGGTCGCCATTCGATTTATGCAGCCGCTCGATCGGGTAGGGGATGAAGTACTCATAGAGCTGCGCGAGCGTCTCGTGGTAAGCCTCGACAGCGCTGCCCAGCCCCGACGCGGTGCCGACCAGTTGATGGAACCGCTCGTCCGCTTGGTGATAGTAGGACCAGTCCGTGGATTCGGCCATCTCAAGAGTCAGCCGGTCCAGCTCCTCCAATTGTTCAGCCGTGGCGTTGACCGCCGCGTAATGCGTCACAGCGCATTCGAAGAGCAGTCTGCTGTCCACCAACCGATTTACAGCCTGAGACTCGGCCGGTGATGCCGACAGCTCGGCCAGCACACTCCGCGGCGGCTCGTCCGCCACAAACGTCCCGCCGGCCCGCCCGCGACGGCGGACCACCACGCCCTGCTCCGCCAGACTCGCTAACGCTCGGCGAGCAGTGATCGGGCTGACCGACAGGCCCAGGGCCACGTCCTCCTGGTCGGGCAGACGCTCCCCGGGCTTCAGCAGCCCCAGCGAAATCGCCATGCCGATCCGCAGCCGGACGGCGTCGATCGCGCTTCGGCGGTTCGTCCCGGGAATCCTTCCTGAACCGATGGGCGAGGGTCCGACGGTGTCTTCCAGCTGACGGATCATAACCGCTACTCTACGGCTCATCTTCACCCCCCTTCCCATAATTGGATCATTCTGATCTAATATAGTCCGGATCACATCCCCAACGTGGAGATAACATGCAACGCATTCTTCCCCTCATCGCTGCCCAGGCCCCGCCCCGGCTCATCGGTGAACCCGTCTCGGCTTTCGCGGACGAGGTCAAAGCCGCCCTCGCGGTCAAGCCGCACAGCACGCTGGTGGTCTTCCCTGAACTGCACTTGTTCGGGGATTCCGACCCGGACCAGCAGCGCACCGAAATGCTCCAGGAGTCCGCAGAACCGCTGGACGGTCCCCGGGTCAACGAGCTCCGGCAGCTCGCCGGCGACCTGGGCATCTGGCTGGTCCCGGGCAGCATCTGTGAGCGCGGTCCAGAAGGGCAGTTGTTCAACACCCAGCTGGTCCTGTCCCCAGAGGGCGAGCTAGCCGGATGGTACCGAAAGGTTTTCCCTTGGCGCCCGTTTGAGCCCTACGACCCCGGCGACCGGTTCACCACCGTGGATCTGCCAGGCGTCGGCAGGGTGGGCCTGAACATCTGCTACGACGCGTGGTTCCCAGAGGTGTCCCGCCAGCTCGCCTGGATGGGCGCCGAGGTCATCCTCAACGTCGTGAAAACCACGAAACCGGACCGGCGGCAGGAACTCGTGCTGGCCAAGGCCAACGCCATCGTGAACCAGGTCTTCGTGGTCAGCGTCAACTGTGCCGGACCCACAGGCAAAGGCCAGAGCATCATTGTCGACCCGGAGGGCAACACCCTCGCCGAGGCCGACGACGACACCCCGGTGCTGCTGACAGCGGAACTGGACCTCGCCGCCGTCGAGCATGTCAGAACCCACGGCACCGAAAACCTCAACCGCCCCTGGTCCCAGTTCCGCGACGGCGAAGACGCCGTCGAACTTCCCGTTTACCAGGGCAGGATCAGCCCAGCCACCTGGGCTCCTCAATCCTTTAGCGCCTAAGGAACACCTGTGACGACAACACCAACCCTCACCCGGACGCTGAAGCTGCCCTCCCTGGTCTTGTTCGGGCTGGCGTACCTGACCCCTTTGATTGTCCTGGGAATCTTCGGCATCATCGCCGAGACCACCGGCGGGGCATCGCCGTCCGCCTATCTGGTAGCAATGGTCGCCATGCTGTTCACGGCCCACAGCTACGGTCGGATGGCCATCGCATACCCCGTGGCCGGTTCCGCCTACACCTACGTCCGCCGGTCAATTGATCCTAGGGTCGGATTCCTCGTCGGCTGGGCCATCCTGTTGGACTACCTCTTCCTGCCGATGGTGATCTGGCTCATCGGCGGCTCGTACCTGAGCGCGCAGTTCCCCGGGATCCCCATTGGGGTCTGGATCGTTGGCTTCATCCTCATCACCACGCTGCTGAACATCCTCGGCATCAAGGTGGCGGACAAGGCCAACTACGTGCTCATGGCGTTCCAGCTGCTGGTCATCGTGTTCTTTGTGGCCCTGTCCATCGGCAATGTGGTGTCCACCGCGGGCGTCGGCGGCCTGGCCAGCACTCAGCCGTTCTTCAACGACACCTCCAGCTTCGCCACTATCTCCGCCGGCGCCGCCATCGCCGCGTACTCGTTCCTCGGGTTCGACGCCGTCACCACCCTCACGGAGGAGACCGTCGAACCGCGCAAGAACATGCCCCGCGCAATCATGCTCATCGCCCTGATCGGTGGCGGTATCTTCGTCGCCGTGTCCTACGTGACCCAGCTGGTCCACCCCGGCGGCGTGTTCGAGGACTCGGCCTCCGCGGCCAGCTCCATCGCGCTGCAGATCGGCGGGCAGCTGTTCGGCGCGGTCTTCCTCGCCGGCCTGGTGGTGGCGCAGTTCGCCTCCGGCCTCGCCGCGCAGGCCAGCGCCTCGCGCCTCCTGTATGCCATGGGCCGGGACTCCGTCCTGCCCAAGGCTGTCTTCGGCCAACTCAGTGCTAAATTTCACACTCCGGTGGTAAACCTGATCTTCACGGGCATCGTGGGACTGATCGCGATTTTCCTGGACGTGGCCACGTCCACGTCATTCATCAACTTCGGCGCCTTCACCGCCTTCAGCCTGGTCAACGCCTCGGTGGTGTTCCACTACGTGCGCCAGCGCCGTGCCGGGCGCCGGCTGAACCCCGCGTCCTACGTCGTGGTCCCGGTGATTGGAGCCGTGATTTGCGCCTACCTGCTCTCACAGCTGGACAGCAACGCGATTACGTTGGGAGTGTGCTGGCTGGTACTTGGCGCGGTTGTCCTGGCCCTGATCACCAGAGGTTTCAAGGCGGCACCGCCGGAAATGACCGCCACGGAAAAGGCCTCGGTTGAGGCGGCCGCCTGATCAGGGGCCGCCGCCTGACCCAATGGAAGGAATCATCGTGAGGATAGCGCTCGGGCAGTTGGCGTCGGGCACCGATATCCAGGGCAACCTCGACGCGATCGACCGGTTTGCCGCCGAGGCAGCCCGCGACGGCGCCACCCTGGTCGCCTTCCCGGAATACGCTACATACGAGAAAAAGGTTGTGGACGCGACGTTCCCCGCAGTGGCGGAGCCGCTAGACGGTCCTGTCTGCCAGAAACTTGCCAGCACCGCCCGGCGCCACCGCATCGCGCTGGTGGCGGGGGTAGTGGAAACCTCGGACGAACCGGGCAAGGCCTACAACACCCTGGTGGCGTTCGGGCAAGACGGAGACCTGCTGGCCTCCTACCGGAAGATCCACCTCTTCGACGCCCAGGGCTTCGGCGAGTCGACGTTCATTAAGCCAGGCCCGTCCACTCGCCCGGTGGTGTTCGAATCCGAGGGAGCGCGCTTCGGCCTGATGACCTGCTACGACCTCCGGTTCCCGGAACTGGCCAGATCGCTTGCTGACGCCGGCGCCCAAGTCCTGCTGGTCTGCTCGTCCTGGGTGCCAGGCAAGCACAAGACCGGACAGTGGCTGGCCCTGAACGCCGCCCGAGCCATCGAAAACAGCGTATATGTGGCTGGGGTGTGCCAAGCGCCGCCGGTCTCGGTAGGCCGCAGCATTCTGCTGGATCCGATGGGGGCCACCGAAGCCGACCTCGGCCTCGAACCCGGTGTTGAGACCGTGAATATCTCGCTTGAGACGGTAGCCAGGGTGCGGGAGTCCTTCCCCATGTCCCGGCAGCGCCGGCTGTTGGGCGAAGGCGAGAATGACGAAGGCGCCTGCTGCAGCGAGGCGTTCTTCAGCGCTTCAAAACCGAGGGGCTAATCTTACTAAGCGTAACGACCACGCCCGCCTCGGTGACCGGTCCTGCAATCACTTTGAAATCCTGGATCTCCTGCTTGCTGTAGGTTCCCTTGATAGATCGTGACCACTCGCGAGTTCACGGGGGACGTGGCGACGATCCATACGGGCGAGGTCAGGGCCTGTGGATCAGGCGCAAACGGGTTGCGCTCTGCCGGCCTCCCTGCCCCGATCAGGCCAGCTGGCAAAAAGCCCCGTGACGGCGGCAGCGAACGTCTCCCTGCGCACCTCGCCGCGTCTGCGGCGAGGTGCGCAGTTCGCGCTGAGCGACAGCGCGTGTCGCCGTCCGTGGTGATCTTGCCGTCGGGGGCGTCAGCTGCGCTCACGCAGTGAGTGCGAGGGTTAGCCTTCTGCTGTTGGCCGGCTTTCAGTCTCCCCTGTTGCGCGTGCCTTTACGGCGCCATAAATATGTCCCTAGGCCGTATGCAGCTGCAGCTCCAGTGAAGGGTAGAACGGAGAAGAAACCATCGGCGAACGATTCGAAGCGCCCTAGGATTGGGCCGAAAAGAAGAGCTGAAGCAGCCGTGGCTGTGCTGGTTATGGCTAGAACGCCAAGGGCGTAAAGCAGCAAGGTCCGCCATGCCCCGTTATGTTCCGCGCTTGTCATCTCCTGCTTTCCTTACTTTCTGTGTCTAGGCTTACGCAGTAGGACATCGAACTGAGCCGCAAAGAATCGAGCAGCTGAATGATGTCCCCCGCGTTTAAGCGCCCAGCCCACGGCCTTACCGATAGCTTTCAGCCCGGCAAGACTTACAGATCCGATAAGTGCCCCCCACGCGGCAGCCTCTCCGGCCTTCTTCCAAGAGAAGCGACGATCACCGCTCCACTGGTAGAGGTATTTGCCGAATTCTGTGATAGCTCCTACTACGCCTCCACACAGGATGCCTCCAAGCCCAAAAGTCCGGCAACCGATAAAAGCAATTCCGTTTCCAATGTTCACAGCGATCTCACACGCTTTGCCACAGACACGGTACTGGCCCGAAATGTCTTGCATGTTAATCGGGTCTTGCGGGTATGTAAGAGGAGTAGTGTTGCCTCCTCGCACTGGGTCATTGCTCGTGAAATGACCCGTTGAACTGTTGTACAACCGGATTCCCATGAGGATGAGACCGCTGGTGTCGAGGGCGCGCTGGTCGGCGCCGTGCCAGCCGTACTTGATGGTTCCGGTGTCGACGGAAACGGTTTGCAGATTTCCGTACTCGTCGTATTGAGTCCAGGAGTTAATGCCGGTCGCATTCCCCGTTACCGGGAGGGTAGCGGTAGCTACTGTGTCGCCGTGGGGATTGTTGATCGCCAGCCTGGCCTCGCTGTCTGTGATGGTGACGGCAAGGTCATCGCCTAGGGTGGTTTCATAGCGAGTCGTCGTCGTAGTGGTTCCGCTGGTTTGGCTAATCCATCCGGGATTATCGCTGCTGTCGGTGTAATGCTGGGTGAGCGTACCGCTGGCGTTGTCCAAGGTCAGTCGGCGGCCTTCCGGATCCATTCCAATGCTTGTTGTGGTTCCGATACGGGTGATGGTGTGAGCGCGATCATCATCGTAGTAGCCGATGGCGATGGCGCCACTGCCTGCAGCGGTGCTATCGGTTCCGGGGGCGTCGGCGGCGGGGATGGTGGTCTGGCGTCCTAGCCCGTCGTAGCCGTAGCCTTCGGCTGCTCCGATGCGGCCGGCGTCGTCGTAGATCCAGGTCCTGGTGGACTTAGCGCCTCCCTCAATGCTGGTGACAAGCGAGGTGCGGTTGCCGTTCTGGTCGAAGGTGTACGTGCGGGTGGTGGTGGGAGTGAGGTCTCCTTCCGCGGGGTCGGTGTTGATAGCTTCCCCGGCCGCCGCCGTACGGTCCACGACATTGGTCAGTCGTGAGGCTTGGTCGTAGGTGTATTCGCGCTCGTAATCCGCGGCGGGGTCACCGCCTGGTGCGAGGCCACCGAGCAGGATCCCGTCCGGGGTGGATTCGGCGACGACTTGGCCTGCGGTGTTGCGGGCCTGGGTCCAAGAGATCCAGGTGCTGGTGGTCGTGGTGCCGTCCGGCTGTGTGACCGGCCCGGAGTAAGTGAGAGTGGTCGGCCGGCCGGCGGAATCATAGTCCCTGGTCTGGATGAGGCCGGCGGGCATGGTTTGGGTGGTGATGTTCCCGTCGGTGTTGTAGCCAGCGGTGTATGTTGCGGTAGTGCCGGCTGCGCCATGGTTGGAGATGGTCATCTTGGTCGGCAGATACCGGTATTCGGTGGTGCCGTGGCCGCCCCAGGCCCCGTACCAGTAGGTGCTGACCGAGTGCGGGGTGGTGACCTTCCCGACCTTGCCGATGGTGTTGTAGGTCGTCTCGGTGGCTTCGCCCAGCGAGTTGGTGTATTTCGTCGTCCGTCCCCAAAGGTCCAGGGTCCAGACGGTGTCAGCCTGGGCTTTGCCGTGCGAAGCGAGGACGCGGTTGCCGGTGTGCCGGCCGAGGCTGTCGTAGAGCTTCTCGGTGGGCTGCACGGGGGCGGAGCCAGCGATATTGCCGGTGACGGTGGTGGTCAGTTCCTGCCCGTCGGCCCGGTAGGTCTGCACAGTGGCGCGCAGCACGTTACTGGTGCCGGACGCTGTTTCTTCGGTGCGGGTGACTTGGCCGTAGAGGTTGAACGCCGTCTGGTGTTCGGTCACCGCGCCGGCGCCCTGAGGGACGGTCTTGCACAGGTATCCGGCGTATTCGGGCTTGTTCCCGCAGGCGGGGTCCGCGCCGGCTTCGGCGGTGTAGTAGATGGTCGCGGTGGTTCCGGCGTCCGAGCCGTTCGAGTCGGGCTGGAGGGCACCGACGGTGCGGCCTTTGTCGTCCAGCCAGGTCCGGGTGGTGATCATGGTGCCGTTACCGACGTCTGTGCTGACGCTGGTGGGGGTGCCGTGAACCCATCCGGAGTTCGGGTCGTTCTTGTTCTCCGAGTTGGGCGCGTTGTAGCCGTTGACAGTCTTGCGGATAACGGGCTCAGGCGTCTCAAGTTTGACCGTAGCAGTGGGCTGCTTGCCGCCGGAGGTTTCGGTGGTCGTGACAGTCAGCGGAAGCATGCGGGGCATGCCGGCCGCGTCGACGTCAGACGGTGAGGTGTAGGTGGTCGTCGTGTGCACACGGGTGTCGGTGCCGGCGTTGTTTGGGGCGACAGGTCCCCATACATCGGTGGGGAAGAACCGGATATGGGCTGCGTGTTCCTGGCCTTCGAGGTCCTCTTCAGCCGGATAAGCAGTAATGGTTGCGAAGTCTTCGTGCCCCGCGAGCGTACCTTCGGCGGTCAGGGCGCCGGGTGCCTGCGCGGCGCTGCTGATCTGCCCGATGGCGGAGGCGGTGTACTGTCGGATGGAAAGGTTGTCCTCGTTGTAAACGGTCGCGCCGTATTGCCAGCCGCCGGCTCCGTGGAAGGCTGTGTTGACGGTGCGGTTGACCGCGTCCCAGTAGGTGATTTCGGCCCGCTTCCAATTCCCCGAGGTCAGACCCAGGGTTTCAGCGCGGGAGGTGGGAATGTCCGTGCCCATGCCGAACACGGCGGCACCGAGAGCAGGTGCGTCCTGCTCCCACACACCGGTGGTGGCGGCCTCGAGTCTGGGCAGGGCAGAACCGTCGCCCTTGGCCGGCACGCCGTAGACGATGCGGGCGAACAGGACCTTTCCGGCGCCGGTACTGGCATCGCTCTTGTGAATGGTTTCGAGCCAGTCGGTGCGCCCGCTGATGTTGGGCCCCATGCCGTAGCCGTAGTGCACCGGGGCGGAGATCATGGCCCCGACGGCGTTCTTCTCCTCGACGCGGATGATCGTGGGTACGCCGGCGAGGGTCTCCGCACCAACAAACAGAAAAGCCGCCCACAGCGCGGACGGCTCAAGCGAGTGAATTGTTTCATCAAAACATGAGATCCACTTCACAGGCAACTCACAGGTAAGAGTCAGGGAGTAAATCATGGGAGATCCTCGACGAATTGGCACTTCCAAGACGATTATTATTGGCGGCAGGAGAGGTCTTCGTCGCTGCATAGTTCGCATCAGCCGCCCGCACGCCGAGAGACCGAAGAGTACCCAGCCGACGAGAATCAAGATCCCTCCGGTAAGAAAGACCGGTGCGTGGTGTGTTTGGGCGATAATTCCTCCCTGACGTTAGCTGGGGTTGTGCTCCTTGTAGAAACCGCAGGTAGTGCTGAAATATTCTTTGAGGGTCCTATCATTGCCGAGCTTGGCCGGCCCGGTATTTTCGTTGTGCCAAACCTGATAGGCGTCTTCGACCTGCTTTGCTAGAACGGAAGACTTTCCCAATCGACAGTCATCCGCTCGAAAGCTTCATCAGCTGCCACCTGATCGCCTGAGGATTCCACATTCAGGAATACGTCTAGCCATGAGCACAACCAATAGAAGGCGGCCACACCTTCACCGACGCCCATTTCTGCTGAGTAGTTATTCTGCAACAGAGCGGGAGGGAGAGTGTTGGGGAAGCTGACGCCGTGCACGAGCGCTTCCGGAAACTCGGATGCTACCTTCTGCTATTCGGCCATGGCTTCCTTGGCACTCGTCGTCAGCGGCTGTGGCTGCTCTTCCGCCGTCGATTGCGTCGCCGGCGGAGTTGTTTCTGAAGATCCTGCTGAAGCACGGGCGCCGCTCACGATCGACCTCACCGAGAGTTCTTGTGCCTTCGGCCCAGGTCTACACCGGTCGAGTGCACTTGCCGCCGATGCAAAGAGAGTCTCTGAGGCGCAGAGGACGTCACTTGTTCAGGTCAAATCCATTCATGGATCGCCGGGCGGTGCCGGAGGGAGGGGGATCGACGATCCCCGAACCCACATGAACATAAACATCGGCGGTGCCGCCAGTCTGCACCATAGATGCACCACAGGTCTCTCTTTGCCGGGAAGGAGTTTCAGGACGGCGAAGTGATGAACAACGTCGCAAGCCCAGGGCCCTGAGTCAAGGGAGCCCTACGGCCTGCTGAATGGACAACAGAGCGTTGCGGGATCACTTAAACCTAGAACGGAGCCGAGTAGTATCGAATCAAAAAGAAAGGCCCTCTGACCGGGATAATCCCTAGTCAGAGGGCCTTCATTCGTTGCGGGGGTAGGATTTGAACCTACGACCTCCGGGTTATGAGCCCGGCGAGCTACCGAACTGCTCCACCCCGCGGCGTAGTAATGACTCTAGACCCCCCGGTGAACAAACGACGAATTTGGTGAGACGGATCACTGATCCCGGGGATCGGCCGTGCTCCTGCGGCCCGACGGCGACCGGTCGCCTTCCCCGCGGAAGGCGACCGGCGCCGTCGTTGCCAGAACCGGCGGAGGGTCAGCGCAGGTGGTCCACCAGCTTGCCGGCGATGCCGTTGTAATTGGCCGGGGTGAGCGCGAGCAGGCGGTTCTCGGCATCCGGGGACAGGCCGAGGCCGGAGACAAACTCCTTCATGCGCTCGGCGTCGACGCGGTGGCCGCGGGTGAGCTCCTTCAGCCGCTCGTAGGGGTTCTCCATGCCTTCGACCCCGGCGATGGCCTCGGCGCGCATGACCATCTGGATGGCCTCGCCGAGCACCTCCCAGTTCTGGTCCAGGTCCGCGGCCAGCACGTCTGCCGGCACGCTGAGCCGGTCCAGGCCCTTGGCAACGTTGGAGATGGCGAGCAACGAGTGCCCGAAGGCGACACCGATGTTCCGCTGCGAGGACGAGTCGGTGAGGTCGCGCTGCCAGCGGGAGGTGACCAGGGTGGCCGCCAGCGTGTCGAGCAGGCCGTTGGAGATTTCCAGGTTGGCTTCGGCGTTTTCGAAGCGGATCGGGTTGACCTTGTGCGGCATGGTGGACGAGCCGGTGGCTCCTTCCACCGGGATCTGCGCGAAATAGCCGATGGAGATGTAGCTCCAAATGTCCGTGCAGGCGTTGTGCAGGATCCGGTTGAAGCGTGCCATGTCGGAGTAGAGCTCGGCCTGCCAGTCGTGCGACTCGATCTGCGTGGTCAGCGGGTTCCAGGTCAGGCCCAGGCCCTCCACGAAGGTTTTCGCAACGGCCTGCCAGTCCGCCGACGGAACCGAAGCGTAGTGCGCAGCGTATGTGCCGGTGGCCCCGTTGATCTTGCCCAGGTACTCGGTCCGGGCGATCCGGTCGAGCTGGCGGGTGAGGCGGTGGGCAATGACCGCCAACTCCTTGCCGAGCGTGGTGGGGGTGGCAGGCTGTCCGTGGGTGCGGGAGAGCATCGGCACTTCGCGGTGTTCCCGGGCCATAGCCGAGAACTGCTCGACCAGGGCGCGGGCGGCCGGCAGCCAGACCTGTTCCACGGCTCCCTTGACGCCCACCGCGTAGGAGAGGTTGTTAATGTCCTCCGACGTGCAGCCGAAGTGCACCATGGCGGTGAGGTTCTCGATGCCCATCTGGCTGAGCCGGCGGCCGATGAAGTACTCCACGGCCTTCACATCGTGGACGGTGACGGCTTCGATCTCGGCCAGTTCGCGCACGGCATTGCCGTCGAAGTCGGTGACGATCTTGCGCAGCGCCGACTGCTGCTCCTCGGTCAGCGGTCCCGCCCCCGGCAGGACGGACTGGCCGGCCAGGTGGATCAGCCACTCCACCTCCACGTGCACGCGGTCGCGGTTCAGCGCGGCTTCGGAGAGGTAATCGACCAGGGGCGCAACCGCCTGGTGGTACCGCCCGTCCAGCGGACCGAGTGCGATAGCGGGGGTGACGTCTGCCAGGGGGACACGGGGAGTTTCAGCCATGGCCCCATTCTTCCATGTCCGCTGCCGCCGCTTCCTGCGTGACTTCGCCTGCACAGCGGCGCTGCGTCCTCCCTCGTGCACATGGCCGTTTTACGTCGGGCATCGCAGGCGGCGCCGGCCCTAGCGTCGGAAGTCGAGAGCAAAGGAGGTTACGGTGATGTTTTGGCAAACGGCGACGGCGGAGGCCGGGTTGGGCGGTCCGCCGGACCCGGAATGGGGGCTGGCCCCGGGCCGGCTGCTTTCCTGTGAGCAGGATCTGCTGGCCGTACGGGCGGATCTGGCCGGCGCAGCTGCTGCATGGGTCTCGCCGGCCGGCAAGGCCTTCAGGGCGCGGCTGTACGAGTACCGCACCGGGATGGCGGAGGCTGCAGAACTGCTAAGGCTCGCGGCAGCCGCGGTCGGCGCGGCAGAAGCAGCTGCCGGCGCGGCAAAAACGGCGGCCGCCGCTTTGTGCGCCCCCCGGCCGTGACTGCTGGGGCCAGGATGCAGTGTGCTGGTGATGCCCGGTGGCTGACGCCGACTGGCTGCCCGAAGGAGCCCGGTGGTGGGAAGGCGGCACCGGGCACCGCCGGTACGCCGGCTATCGGGTTGCCGGGGGCATTGGCGGCGTCGCGTTTGAGTGGCAGGAGCTGACGTCTGCAGCAATCCGACTGGAGTCGGCGGCCGCTGCCATCGACGACCTGTGGCGCCAGCTCCTGTCGGTGCAAATGCTGCTGGCCGATCCGCGCTGGACATTGCTGCCGGAGAGGCTGGCGGCCGAAGCTGCCGTCTCAACCGCTGCGGGATCGTTGGCCGCCCTTGCCGACAGCGCTGGGGGTTTGGCCGGAAAGGTGCGGTTGGCCCACGGAACCTACCTGGCAACCGAGCAGGCCGTCTCCGCCGGGCTGCAGGCGGTCGACTCGGCCACCTGGTGGCTGACGGTTCCCCTCGGCATGGCCGCCAATGAGGGCCGGCCGACCCGGGCGGGAGGCGAACGGCTGCTCGGGCAGTTCCCGGCAGCGCCGGCAGGAGCGCTGGGAGGCCCGGCAGCGGGGATGCTGCTACGGGATGGCCGGCAGGGCGGCCGGTGGAACAACCCGGCCACCGAACACGTGGCCCCGCTGCTGGTCTCCGCGGCGCGGCAAGCCGGAATGCTCCGGGCCAGAGACATCCAGGTTGAACGTGTGGCCGCGGCGGCCGTGGACATCGATCCCGCACCGGCTTCCCTGGCAGGGCTGCTCCACCGGACGGCTATCGCGGACCGCGCCGGCGACGGCACGGTAGAGGTGCTCGAAGTGTCCGCCCCCGGCGGCCGGAAGGGGTGGGTGGTCGCCTTGCCGGGCACCCAGGCCGCAGGCTCGGCCGAGGCAACAGCCAACCCGTTCGATGAGACCGGCATCGCCGAAGCGGTCGCCGGCGGGAGCCCGTTCGTCTCGGCCGCCGTGTCGCAGGCCCTCGAGAGAGCCGGCGCCGGCGCGGAGGATTTGGTGGTGCTGGTCGGGTACAGCCAGGGCGGCATCCACGCCATGAACCTTGCCGCCGATCCGGCCTTCCTGGCCGACCACAACGTGGGCTTCGTCCTCACGGCCGGGTCGCCGGTGGCCGGCATCGACGCTGGCCCGGGCGTCCGGAGCGTTCACCTGGAGCACGCCCAGGACTGGGTGCCGGGCGCCGACGCCAGGCCGAATCCGGACAGACGCGATCAGGTCACCGTGACCCTGACCGACCCCGTGGCCACCCCTGAGGGCGCGGGGGCCGGGCTGGGACCCGGGCATGATCTCGGGAATTATGTGCGGGCGGCCGGAAACATCGACGCGAGTCCGGATCCGTCGGTGCGCGACGCGACAGCATTCCTGGGCGCAGCGCTCGCCGGCGGCACCGCCAGGCAGCATCTGTTCACCCTGCGCCGTTCGCAGCCGGACGGGTCGAAGCCGCCCCGCCCGGGCCTCCGGAAGGCACCGCCGGCGGCGGGTCGGGGCGGGCAGGGGTAAGTGATGCCGGGCATCAGCGGGTGCGGGTCAGCGTGCCCACTACCAGCGAGACCAGGCTGATGATCAGCGAGCCGAGGATCGCCGTCCAGAAGAAGGAATCGACGACGAACTCGACGGGCGTGAAGCTTGACAACCAGGCCGTCAGCACGAGCATCAGGGCGTTGATCACGATGGTGAACAGGCCCAGCGTCAGGATGGTCACGGGCAGCGTGAGGAAGGAGATGATGGGCCGGACAATGGCGTTAACCAGGCCGAAGATCAGGCCGATGAACAGGTACGCCAGCACCGTGCCAAAGGACTCGTTGCCTGCGACGTCGGCCGCTGCGGAGGCCTCGATGGCCAGGCCGGGCAGGATCCAGCTTGCCACCCAGAGCGCCAGCGCATTAACGACGACCCGCACAATGAACTTTCCCATGCGTGTATGCTGCCACATCCGGCGCCGGGGCGCGGAAAAGCCCGTGACCGGCGCACGTATCCTTTAAGGCATGACTCCTCCTGAGAACCCCATCAAGGAAGCTGCGGTTCCGGCAGCAGGTGCGTCGGTCCGGATCCACCCCCGGCCGGTGCTCGACAGGCTGCCCAAATATGCTGCCGGCAAACCGCCGGCTGCAATCCAAGGACTGCAGTCCTACAAATTGTCCTCCAACGAAAACCCGCTGCCTCCATTGCCCGCCGTGCTGGAAGCCGTGAACGCGCAGACGGCGGACATCATGCGCTACCCCGATCCGTTGTGCACGGCGCTGCGGACCGAACTCGGCCGGTTCCTGGATGTCCCCGCTGACGACGTGGTCACCGGCGCCGGCAGCCTGGGTGCCCTGGTGCAGATCCTGCAGACGTTTGCCGGGCAGCACGAGGACGGCACCGAAGACGAAGTGATTTACGCGTGGCGGTCCTTCGAGGCCTACCCGATCATGGTTGGACTCTCCGGTGCCCGCAGCGTGCAGATCCCCAACCGGTCCGACGGCTCGCATGATCTGGACGCCATGCTGGACGCCGTGACCGACCGGACCAAGGTCATCCTGCTGTGCACGCCCAACAACCCCACCGGACCGGCGCTGACTGCGGCGGAAGTGGAAGGCTTCGTCCGCAGCGTGCGGGACGACATCATCGTGGTGATCGACGAGGCCTACACGGAATTCGTCCGCGACCCCGAGGTGGTGGACGGCGTAGCCATGTACAAGAAGTACCCCAACGTTGTGGTGCTCCGGACCTTCTCCAAGGCGCATGGACTGGCCGGCCTGCGGGTGGGCTATTCCATTTCGCAGCCGGAGATCACCCGGCACCTGCGCGTAGCGGCCACCCCGTTCGCGGTGTCGAGCCTGGCCGAACATGCGGCCATCACCTCGCTGCGCCACTACGACGAAGTTGTAGAAAGGGTACAAAGCCTCGTCGACGAACGGGACCGCGTGGTCGCCGGACTGAACATGCTCGGCTGGAAGATCCCGGAGACGCAGGGCAACTTCGTCTGGCTGCCGCTGGGTGACCGGGCGCAGGAGTTCGCAGAGCTGGCCGGCCGGCAGGCACTGTCCGTGCGGGCCTTTGCAGGGGAGGGCGTGCGGGTCAGTATCGGCGAAGTCGAAGCCAACACCCGCTTCCTGGCCGTCTGTGAGAACTATACAAACGGTCCGGGCGTTTCCTGACGGTAATATCACCGGCCCCCACTGCACCTGCCATTAGGCTAGGACGAGACAAACGACAGGTATATGCCGGGTCAGGAATGTATTCCCGGCCCGGCATATATGAACAGCGAAGATCTCTGCCGCAGGGCAGCGGATCGGCGAGGAGTTCGTATGGGCGCTGAGCACCTGCCCGCCTCGGAATTCGACATCGAAGAACTTGAGCAGTCGCTGGTGTCCAGCGACCCCTCGGACGCGCCTGCGCTGGTGCAGCTGATGGCCCCGGACGGGACCGTCCGCGACGATGCGAAGTACAGCCCCTACGCAGCCCACCTCGACGGCGAGGCGCTTCGCGGGATGTACCGCGACATGGCGCTGATCCGCCGGTTCGACCAGGAAGCCACCGCGTTGCAGCGGCAGGGGCAGTTGCTGCTCTGGCCTCCCCTGCTCGGCCAGGAAGCGGCGCAGATCGGCTCAGGCCGGGCCATGCAACCGCAGGACTACGTGTTCCCGACCTACCGGGAGCACGGCGTCGCCCTGACCCGGGGGCTGGACCTGTCCCACGTGCTCAAGCTGTTCCGGGGTGTCAGCCAGGGCGGCTGGAACCCGCAGGAGGCGAACTTTCATCTCTACACGCTGGTGCTGGCCGCCCAGGCACTGCACGCGGTGGGCTACGCGATGGGCATCCAGCGCGACGGCGACGACGCCGTGGCCATCGCGTACTTCGGCGACGGTGCCAGTTCCGAAGGCGACGTGCACGAATCGATGGTTTTCGCCGCCTCCAACCAGTCACCGGTGGTGTTCTTCTGCCAGAACAACCACTGGGCCATCTCCGTTCCCACGGAAGTCCAGTCCCGCGTTCCGCTCTCCAACCGTGCCACCGGCTACGGCTTCCCGGGTATCCGCGTGGACGGCAACGACGTCGTCGCCGTCCACGCCGTCACCCGGTGGGCCATGGAGCACGCCCGCTCGGGCAAGGGGCCCGTGCTGATCGAGGCATTCACGTACCGGATGAGCGCCCACACCACCGCCGACGACCCGACCAAATACCGCGAGGCTGCCGAGGAAGAGGGCTGGCGGGAGCGCGATCCGATGTTGCGGCTGGAACGGTACCTGCGCAGCACCAACACGGCCGGCGACGAATTCTTCGACGAGGTGTCGGCAGACGCCGACAAGCTCGCGGCGACCACCCGTGCCGACGTCCTGGCCATGGAGGCCCCGGACTTCGAGGACCACTTCGCCAACGTCTATGCCGATCCGCACCCGTTGGTCCGCGAGGAGTTGGAGTGGCACCGGCAGTACCAGGCCGGTTTCGCCGATTCCGCCACCGAAGACAACGCCGCTGGGGAGGCCCGCTGATGACCACCATGACGATCGCGAAGGCCATCACCAGCGGGCTGCGCGAGGCCCTGGCCAATGATCCGAAGACGCTGATCATGGGCGAGGACATCGGCAAGCTCGGCGGGGTCTACAGGGTCACCGAAGGACTGCTGGCCGAGTTCGGCGCCGACCGCGTGGTCGACACCCCGCTGGCCGAATCCGGCATCCTCGGCACCGCCATCGGGCTGTGCTTCCGCGGCTACCGGCCGATCTGCGAGATCCAGTTCGACGGGTTCGTCTTCCCGGCGTTCAACCAGATCACCACCCAGCTGGCCAAGATCAGGACCCGCAGCTCCGGACTCCTGTCCGCCCCGGTCGTCGTCCGCATCCCCTACGGCGGCGGCATCGGATCCATCGAGCACCATTCGGAGTCCCCGGAGGCCCTCTTCGCGCACACTCCCGGCCTGCGCATCATCACCCCCTCGAACCCGCACGACGCCTACTGGATGACGCAGCAGGCAGTGGCCAGCCAGGACCCGGTCATCATCTTTGAACCCAAACGCCGCTACTGGCTCAAGGGCGAGGTGGACACCGAGTCGGCCGGCCGCGACGCCTTCAGCGCCCAGGTGGTCCGCGAAGGCACCGATGCCACGATCGTCGCCTACGGCCCGCTGGTACCGGTGGCCCTGGCCGCGGCGAAGGCGGCGGAAGAGGACGGCAACAGCGTGGAGGTCATCGACCTGCGCTCCATCTCGCCGATCGACTTCGACACCATCACGGCGTCGGCGGAGAAGACCGGACGGCTGATCGTCACGCATGAAGCCCCGACCTTTGGCGGCATCGGCGGGGAGATCGCCGCGCGCGTCGGCGAACGCGCCTTCCTGAGCCTGGAGGCGCCGGTGCTTCGCGTCGGCGGCTTCCACATGCCCTACCCGGTGGCGAAGGTGGAGGAACAGTACCTGCCGGACATCGACCGCCTGCTCGAGGCCCTCGACCGTTCGCTCGCCTACTGATATCGGAGTTTCCATGTCGAACACGCAGATTTTCAACCTCCCTGATGTCGGCGAGGGACTGGTCGAAGCCGAAATCGTGTCCTGGAAGGTCAAGCCGGGGGACACCGTGGCGGTCAATGACGTCATCGTGGAGATCGAGACGGCCAAGTCGCTGGTCGAGCTGCCCAGCCCCTACGCGGGCGTGGTGTCGGAGCTGCTGGTGCCGGAGGGGCAGACCGTAGAGGTCGGCACCCCGATCTTCGCCGTCGCCGCCGAAGGCGCTGCCCGGCAGCCCGCCGCCCCACCGCGCGCCGCGGCTCCCGTTCCGGAGCAGCCGGTGCCCGAGGCCACCGCCGAGGGCGGGCCGCTGGTCGGTTCCGGCCCCAAGGCGGATCCGGTCCGGCGGCGCCCGCGCCGCGGCAGCGCCTCGGCTTCCTCTCCCACAACGACGACGGCGGTGCGCCGTTCCGCGGTCCCGTCCGGCGACGGGGCCGCACCCGCCGCGGAAATCCATCTGCCCGAGCCGCACGGCCAGGCCCAGCACGTGCCGCCGGTTCCCGCCGGCGAAGGCTCAGCGGTTCCCGGGGCGGCCCCGGCGACCGGGGCCGCCCGCGGCGAAGCCGTCCAGGCGGCCGTCACGCGGCTGCTGACCCGGGTGCTCGCCAAGCCGCCGGTGCGCAAGGCCGCCAAGGACCTGGGCATCAACCTGGCGGACATCACCCCCACCGGCAAGGGCGGCGAGGTCACCAAGCAGGATCTGCTCAGCTACCAGGCCCAGCGCGAGGCGGAGCAGGCAGCTGCCCCGACGTTCTGGACGCCGCGCAAGGGGCTGGACAACCGGATCGAGCGGGTCCCGGTCAAGGGCGTGCGCAAGGCGACCGCCAAGGCCATGGTCGAGTCGGCCTTCAGCGCCCCGCACGTGAGCATCTTCGTGGATGTGGATGCTTCGCGGACCATGGAGTTCGTCCAGCGGCTGAAGAAGTCCCGCGACTTCGAGGGCGTCAGGGTGTCGCCGCTGCTCATCCTGGCCAAGGCCGTCATCTGGGCTGCCGCGCGCAACCCGAACGTCAACGCCAGTTGGGTGGAGACGGAGTCCGGCGACGAGATCCACGTCAAGCACTTCATGAACCTGGGCATTGCCGCCGCCACCCCGCGCGGCCTGCTGGTCCCGAACATCAAGGACGCCCAGGACCTCTCGCTCAAAGAGCTCGCGGTCGCCCTCAACGACCTGGCCACCACCGCCCGTGCCGGCAAGACCAAGCCGGCAGACATGCAGAACGGCACCCTCTCCATCACCAACATCGGCGCGCTGGGGATCGATATCGGCACCCCGATCATCAACCCGGGCGAAGTCGCAATCGTCGCGTTCGGCACCATCCGGCAGAAGCCGTGGGTGGTCTCCGGCGAAGTCATTCCGCGCTGGATCACCACGCTGGGCGGATCGTTCGACCACCGCGTGGTGGACGGCGACCTTTCCGCCAGGTTCATGGCAGACGTCGCGGCGATCATGGAAGAACCGGCGCTGCTGCTGGATTGACGGCGCGGCGCCGCGTCATGCTGGTCTGACCGGGCGCTGGCACCGCGTGCTGAATGGGCGGTGCGCGGCGCGTGGATGCCCGCCGGGCCGCGGTTGGCTATGATCGCGGTGTGGCGAGGAGGAGCACCATCAGGTGATTGAGACAGCTGGCAACGCAGCGGCCCGCGGCGCAGAACCTACAGTGATCCCCACGGCGGATCTGTACGACCAGCGCGGCGACGAACTGGCGTCGCTGTCGCTCCAGTTCGGCGACTTCGGCGGCCGGGCGGCGTTCAGCGGACCCGTCCGCACCGTCAGGTGCTACCAGGACAACGGGCTGGTGAAATCCGTCCTCAACTCCCCGGGCCACGGCGCCGTGCTGGTGGTCGACGGCGGCGGTTCGCTGGAGACGGCGCTGATGGGGGACATGATCGCCGCGGCCGCCGTGGCCAACGGCTGGTCCGGGGTGATCATCAACGGGGCGGTCCGGGACCGGGCGGCACTTGCGCGGCTGCCGCTCGGCGTCAAGGCGCTCGGCAGCAACCCGCGGAAGAGCGCCAAGGACAGCAGCGGGGAAACGGACGTGCCCGTAGACATCGGTGGCGTGCTGTTCCGGCCCGGCGCCACGGTCCACGCCGACCTGGACGGCATCCTGGTGGGCCGCTGACCGCGCGCTAGAGTCGGTTCATGACTGCATCCTTCGGTGCCGCCGCTGCCGCCGGGATATTGGAGTCGGCGGCCGCCGGGAACTTCTCCGGCGCCATCCACGTCCGGCAGGGCGGGCGGGTCCTGCTCGACGAAGCCTACGGGGTGGCCACGCGGCGGTGGAACGTGCGGGTCAGCACGGCCACCCGGTTCGACGTCGCCTCCGTGACCAAGCTCTTCACCGCCGTCGCCGTGCTGCAGCAGGTCGATGCCGGCACGTTGGCTCTGGACGCGCGGATCCACGAATACGTGGATTTGGCCGACACGCAGATCCCCGCATCGGTCACCCTGAGGCACTTGCTGACCCACACCTCCGGCATCGCCGACGACGCCGATGAGGAAAGCGGCGAATCATACGAGGCGCTCTGGCATGACAGGCCCAACTACTCGGTCACGGAGACCGCGGACTTCCTGCCGCAGTTCGTGCACAAGGTGCCCAACTTCGCGCCGGGGCAGGGATGCCGGTACTGCAACGTGGGCTACGTCCTGGCCGGCCTGGCTGTGGAAAAGGTGACGGGCCGTGCCTACCGCGACTACGTCGTCGATCATGTCTTCGCTCCGGCAGGGATGACGGCCGGTTTCTTCGATATGCGCGCGGCGGTCCCGGATGTAGCCGAAGGCTGGGAACCGGCCGGGGACGGGACGGGCTGGCGGTCGAACATCTACAGTTATCCGCCCATCGGGTCTCCGGACTGTGGCGCCCACGCGACGGCGCGCGACCTCGCCGTGTTCCTGGACGCTGCGAGGTTCGGGAAACTGCTGTCGGCCGAATCCACGCGGGCCTTCCTGACTCCCCAGGTGAAGCACCACGAGGACGGCGACACCGTGGTGGAGTACGGGTTCGGACTCGAATTCACGTCTACAGCCGGCAGGATGCGGACGCTGTCCAAGGACGGAATCAACACCGGGGCCAGCGCCATCGTGGAGTACTTTCCCGCACACGACCTCACCTTGGCCATGGTGTCCAACTCGGAGGACGGTGTCTGGGATCCGCTGCGCCAGATCAACGACCTCATTCCCTGACGGACCGTTGGCCGCGTACCGGCTGTGAAAGACTGGGGCCATGAGTAACAACAGGCCCTCGGGTCAGCGCAACGACTCCGGGGTGCCCAGGATCGACTGGAAGGGCACCCTGTGGGCCATGGCGGCCGTTTTCCTGCTCAGCTACGTCATGATCTGGCTGGTGCCCGGCCTGCACCCCATCCTGCGGATCATCATCGTGATCGGCCTGTATTTCGCCGGCCGCTACGCGTACTACCGCTATTTCAAGAACCGGCGCCGGCCATAGCCTTTGCAAGGACGGGCGCCAGCCGCCGCACGCCCTCGCGAATAGCCTCTTCGGGCACGGCGCTGAAAGCCAGCCGCAGCTGACGGGACGGGTCCTCGGAGGGGCTGAACGCCGCTCCCGGGATGAAGACCACTCCGGCCTCGATCGCGTCGTAGAGCAGCGGGTAGGTGTCAACACCCTCCGGGAGGGTGACCCAGACGAAGAAGCCGCCCTCGGGTTCGGTCCAGGTGGCCCCGTCCGGCATGAACTCGTCCAACGCCGACAACATGGCGGCACACCGCGTGGCGTACAACCGGCGGTAGGTATCGATCTGCCCCACCCAGTCGTGCTCGTCCAGGTAGGCGGAAATCAGCATCTGGTTGAACGTGGGCGGGCACAGGGTGACCGCCTCGTTGGCCAGATAGAAGCTCCGCTGCAGGTGGTCGGGCAGCAGGGCCCAGCCGATCCGCAGGCCCGGCGCCAGGATCTTTGAGAACGAACCCAGGTAGACCACGTCGTCGGGATTATCGGCGCGCAGCGGCCGCAAGGGCTGGCCGTCGAAGCGCAGCAGCCCGTAGGGGTTGTCCTCGAGGACCAAAACGCCGGCCTCGCGGCAGATGTCCACGATGTGCTGCCTGCGCTCGGCGGCCAGCGTGATGCCGGAAGGATTGTTAAAGCTGGGAATGGTGTAGAGGAACTTGATGCTGCGGCCCTCGCCCTGCAGCTCTTCGATGCGGCGCAGGAGTTCCGAGGGGACCAGACCGTGTTCGTCCATCGACACCGGCTCCACCTGGACCTCGTAGGCCTCGAAGGTGTTCAGCGCGCCCACGTAGGTGGGATCCTCGCACAGCACCACATCGCCGGGGTTGCAGAAGACCTTGGCGGCCACATCCTGGGCGGACTGGGACCCCGCCGTGACGACCACGTTCGCGGGATCCACGCCGGTGATCCCTTCCCGTGCCATGACGTCGCAAATCTGGCGCCGCAGGTCCGGGGTGCCCTGGCCGCCGCCGTACTGCAGGGCGGTCATCCCATGCTCGGCGATCAGCCGCTGCGCCATGCCGGCAATCTTTTCCAAGGGCAGGGACTGCAGGTAGGGGTTGCCGCCGGCCAAGGATACCAGCCCGGGGCGCATCGAGATGTCGAAGACGTCGCGGACGGCTGATTGCTTGATGTTTGCGGCGCGCTGCGAGAACAGGTGCTCGTGCCGGTGCGCCGCAGTGGCGCGCTCCAGCGCCACTTCCGTTTCGGTGGGCAGGGTCTCGGAAAGGTCTGCATCCTGTGAAGTCACTCACACAGGATAGCCCGAGACGTTACGGGATAGGAAACAGAAGTTTTCTATTGGTACTGCCTGGGGCTAGAGCCAGCCCGCGTCCCGGGCCTTCAGCGCGGCCTGGAAACGGCTTTCCGCGCCGAGCTGCTCCAGCATCCACGCAATGTGGCGCCTGCACGTGCGGACGCTGATGTCCAGCCTCCGGGCAATCACCTCATCGGAGTAACCGGCGGCCATGGCGTTGAGGATGGAGTGTTGGATGCCGTTGAGATCCGAGGCGGCGTTGTCCTGCCCGTCCAAGATGTAGGGGTCGGCCAGCTCCCAGGCCACGTGGAACAGGTTGATGAAGACCTGGATGAGGTTGAAGTCGCGCACCACCAGCGCGCCGCGGTCTTCCGGATGCAGTTGGCGTCCGATCAGGGCGAGGTTGCGGTCGAAGATCATGATCTTCAGCGGCACGTAGGGCAAGGTTCGGTACTCACCGCCGGCCGGGGAAATCGCGGCGACCGCTTTGCGCGTGGGCACGTGGTCCAGGGTGCTGGCGTGGCTGATGTTCTTGCGGACCACCCCGCGGTTGAGTAGTTCGATGTCCTTTTGGATGCCCTCTTCGTGGACGTCGGCGGAGGCGCCGGAACCCGGCTGGCTGATCAGCACTTGCTCGGAAACGTCCCGGCCATAGTCCACCAGCAGCTTGCGGATCACTCCCGGGTCTTCGAGGACCTCCACGGAGGAGTCAAGCGACACCCGTTTGCGGGCCGCCAAATACGTCGGCACGAGGGCCGCCATGTCCGCACGGTGTCCGCTGATCTTGGTGCGCAGGTCGATCAGCAGCCGTTCGTCGGAGTCCACCAGCTGCGACAGCGCAACGTCGGGGGAGATGGCGACATAGCATTCGACGTCCGGTGCCGGCTGCTGGAGCAGTTGCCGGCTGACCAGTTCGCCGATGGCGATGTTGAGGTCGCGGATGGTGTAGCCAAGTGCCGTGGACATGGTTTCTTTGGTCCAGCCAGGGTGGGCCACAGCGAATTCATAGACCTCGAATGCCGTCCCGCTCAGCATAGGGCGCTCCTCCGGTTGATCCATTATGTATCACGCAGGGCCTGCCATTTCCGGTGCGGTGCGGCCGCTCTGTGGTCAGTCTAAAGCACTTCTTTGGGGCATCTTGCGCCTTTTGTTACCGGCCACTTCCTGCCATGGCCACATTATGCCACCGGCTCACGGCGTTTGTCCGGTGATCCGGTGGAGCCGTTCCCTTCCCCGGGTTCTCGGGGCAGCAGGCGGTTTCGACCACCTGTCCGGAACGTGACAGCGCAAGCCGTGAGGCACGATCATGGCATGTCCGGATGTTGCAACTGGATTGGCTGGACAGGCGTAGCAGTAGCACGGAACTCTTGAACATGTCGGGGGCGAGCAACCCGGCTGGATTTGTCACTGAACGAACCTAAGCCATGTGAAGGGAATGACATGTTCAAGAAGATCGCAAGCATCGCGGCAGGTCTGCTGGTTGCCTTGGGGGCGGTCTCTGCGGCCACTCCGGCAGTAGCGGCCGATCTAGGACCGGTTCCCCATTCTCAAAACGCCACCGCTTCCGCCTATATCTGGGACTGGTAAAAAGCCGCCCCATCTCATCGGCATTGTGCTGATTCCGTAACCAGGATGACGCCGGCTATCCCTCCCCAACCATCAGAACATCGAACCAGGAGTAGCGCATGAGCCAGCTGACAGCCATCCGCCCAACAAGTTCGGTGAACGTCAAATCGTACTGGTGGGTTCTGTCTATTTACACGGGTAGGCAGGACGTAGTCGACGCAGTCATAGGAGAACTGGTTACACCGCTGGTCGCCCACGCTCGCCGCGAAGGTGTGGGCCGCTGGTACTTCAGCCACAGTGCCGACCAGATGGGGCCTCACGTGAAGGTCCGGTTCCTGGGCCGCCGTCCAATCCTCGACAGCCTCCAAAGGTTTGAGCTGGCGGCCCGGGACCGGGTCCTCGACATCCTTCCCGGCATCACCACGCAGGAAAATTTCGTGCTGCCTTCCGGCAGCGAGGATTCCATCCACCTCTCGCCGGCTGATGCAGCCGTCCCCGTGCCCGAAGCGGACTTGGACCGTTTTGGGGGACCCGATGGGCTGGAACTCGCGGAGGAGGTCTTCGAACTATCCTCCGAGCTGGCCATGTGGGCCACGCAGCGTTTCAGCAAGTCCCAAGGACGTTCGGCGCTTGCTTCCCTGCTCCTCTGCGATGCAGCGTGGGCCATGATGTACGGGCCGAAGGCGCAGCAGTGGCCGGACCGCGGCAGGCTGTCCTGGGAGTACTGCTGGGACAACCATCTGCGGGTATCCACGGCCGAGCTGGGCCGTTCGGCCCCGAAGGCGCGCCACAGCCTCACCGCCGGACTGGTAGCCCGCACCGCGCCGATGCACCGTTTGATGGCCGCGACCGCGGACGAAAGCAGTGTCCAGAACTGGCGCCGCCGCTGGATCAGGACCCTTGACTCGTACCTGTACCGGGCGGACCGTGCGCGGGTTAGCCGCAGTGCGCAGCAATTGACGTTTTCCCAGGCCCACCTGCTGATGAACCGGTTGGGGTTCACCACGTGGGAAGAAGCGGCACTCGGTGTCTATGCCAGGGCCTGGTCGCCCGAAGTCGAATCCTCACTGTTGGAAAAGAGGACAAAATGAGCCCGTTCGGTTTCTCGTCGATTGGACCCGAATCCATCAAGAGTCCGGATGTCCAGAACGAAGGAACATCAACATCCCTTGATCAGGTCGGTGTGCTGGGTGCGCACGCCCAGGATGACGACCTCTGGAACCTCACCGGCAGCAACTACTCGCGTGACGCCGCCTGGGCAGACCAGGCGTGGCAATAGGAGAAATCCCGCCGGCGTCCGCCTTCAAAACCAAACCTCCCCCAACAGGATCAGGCCGGAGCGACCCCCAACGCTCCGGCCTGATCCTTTCCTTGCCTGTCCTGCCCATCAGGGGTTGTTTTCACCCATCAAGCTGTGGTGCGGACAGCCCGCCTGCCCTGGTCAGTTGTAGAGCATGCCGCCGTCCACCAGCAGCACCTGGCCGGTGACGTAATCGGAGTCGGGGCCGGCGAAGAAGGACACGATCTTTGCAACGTCTTCCGGTGTCTCAATCCGGCCGAGGGCGATGCCCTCCACGTTCTCCTTGAGGTTCTGGCCGATCGGCTTTCCGTTGATCTTGCTGAGCTCCTTGTCGATGAGCTCCCACATTCCGGTTCCCACAATGCCGGGCGCATACGCGTTGACCGTGATCCCCTTGGGCGCCAGCTCTTGGGCTGCGGCCTGCGTGAAGCCGCGCACGGCGAACTTGGAGGCGGAGTAGGCGCTGAGAATCGGGAAGCCCTGGATGGCTGCGATGGAGGCAGCCGAGATGATCTTGCCTCCGTGGCCGAGCTCTTCAAACTTGGCGGCCGCGGCCTGAATGCCCCAGACCACGCTGTTGACGTTCACATTGAAAATCTGGTCGAGTTCCTGCTCGCTGATTTCAAGAACCGGCTTGATCTGGGCAATGCCTGCGTTGTTGACGATGACGTCGAATCCGCCGAGCTGGTCGGCGGCCGTGTCGACAGCCGCAACAACCTCGTCCCTCTTTGCGACGTCTGCTGCCACAAAAACGGACTTGCGTCCGAGGGCTTCGATCTCCGTCGCGACAGCCTCGCCCTTGGAGCGCTGCGGTTCGATATCGGCGATGGCGACGTTGAAGCCGTCTTCAGCCAAGCGAAGAGCGATGGCCCGCCCAATGCCTTGGCCGGCGCCGGTTACGAGAGCGACCTTGTCCTGCACAGTCATTGTTGTCTCCTTTGTACTGCTTCCAGCCGGCCTGTGGCGCTAATCCGAGCGTCACGCCGGCTGCGGTGAACACCGTTGAGTTAAATCCGGTGTCACTAGGCGCAACACAAACCCATCAGTATGTATTCCTTTGCATATTTCTGGCCCGGTGACCGGTGCCACCAAGACCGCGGAGGTTCGCGTCGGGACGGTCAGAAGCCGGCCATGGCGGGGCCGGCGGTTTCCGGAGGGAGGAAAGCCGACCGGAACCTTGGCGCGCCTCGAGTGGGAGGGAAGCCGGACCGGGACCTTGGCGCGCTTCAAGCGGGAGGGAAGCCGGACTGGAACCTTGGCGCGCCTCGAGCGGGAGGGAGCCGGAGCAGTTCCCGCAGTCCGCCGCCTAGTGGCCGAAAGCGTCGGCGTCGGTGATGTCTCCGGTGCCCCGGTCCAGCGTGGAGAGCCGGGCCAGTTCGCCGGCCTCCAGCATGAAGTCGAAGATGGCGAAGTTTTCGGCCAGCCGGTCCGGGCGGGCGGACTTGGGGATGGGCACATGCCCCAGTTGGGTGTGCCAGCGGAGCACGATCTGGGCCGGGCTCTTGCCGTACTTGCCGGCCAGCGACTGAACCGCCGGCTCCCGCAGCAGGTCGCGGCCTTTCCCGAGCGGACTCCAGGACTCCGTGACGATGCCGCGTTGGCGGTGTATCTCCACCAGGTCCCCGCGGGTGTGCCGCGGATCCAGCTGGATCTGGTTGACCTCGGGTACCAGTCCGGCGTCGAACAACCGCTGCAGGTGCGCGGGTTTGAAGTTGGACGTGCCGATGGCCCGCACGCTCCCGTCCTCCAGCAAGCGGGTCAGCCCCTCGAAGGCCTCTACGTAGCGGTCCTGCCCGGGGTTGGGCCAATGGATCAGCAGCAGGTCCACGTAGTCGACGCCCAGCCGCCGGGCGCTGGCCTCGCAGGCCTGCCGCGCGCCGTCGACGCTGTGCCACTGTTTATTGAACTTGGTGGTGATGAAGATTTCCGAGCGGTCAAGCCCGCTGCGGCGCAACCCCTCGCCGACGCCTTCCTCGTTCTGGTAATTCTCCGCGGTGTCGAACAGCCGGTAGCCGAGGTTGAGTGCAGTTTCGACCGTCCGGGCGGCTTCCGCATTGTCCAGGGGCCAGGTTCCCAGTCCCAGCAGCGGCATCTTGGCACCGTTGCGGAGGGTCACGAGCGGAGCAAGCAGGTCGGCCACGGTCACAGTCTCCTCTGGTTGTCCTTCAGGACCCGGTCCCGGGCCCGTGGCACCCAGCCTAGGGGTGATCGCGCCGGCTGTGCACCCCGGTGCCTGCCGCGGCCCGGCGACAGGCGGGAAGAGGATGCCGTAGGGCGCGGGTTCCCCGGCACAGGCGGGAAGAGCCCGCTAACCCGCAGCGGAGGCGGCGTCCGCCGAACCTGCGTCGGGTGCGGCGGTCCGGGTTTCCAGCCAGGCCAACACGTCGGAGAGCAGGATCCGCCGGTGGGTCCCGCGGTACTGGACCGGGATGGTCCCCGCGTCGGTCAGGCGGCGCATGTAGGTCAGCGACACGCCGGCCACCTCGGCCGCCTGCGAGGTGTTCAGCAGTTCGACTGCGGAGCTGACCATCACCGCATCGCCGTGGGCAAAGCGGCGGAGCATATCGACGACGGCGTCCGCGGCTTGGGCGGGCAGCTTCACCGTGGTGCCGTTCACGAAAACGGTGACATCGGCGCTCTCGTCGAGCGCCCGCTGCAGTCGCTGCGCCTGGGCGGCCGGGAGGGCATCGGTGGTGCGGGGAGTCAGCTGGGCCATGGGGACAGCGTAAGACACTTCCCGGCCCGCACTGGGGAAGGCGTGCTGCGTCGTCGTTATTGCCACGGACGTGCCCGGCGGCGGCATTGACATTCCCTGACGGCCCGGCGTTAGGTAAGCGTAAACTGCTGTTCGCGACGGACAGCGTGCTCCGTCCGCGGAAGGGAACATCCGCCGACTCCAGAGGAGACCATCGTGGGCAGACCGTTCTGCGCCGAACTGAAGGGTGCTCCGAACGCCCCGCATCGGCCGGAGCCCGCGGTCTGACATGGAGCAGATCGCCAGCCTCCCCTTCGGATACGCGGTCAGCGCGCTGTTCGTGATCGTGATGCTGCGCGCCAACGCCACGTACTGGGCCGGCAGGGGAGTGGCCGCCGGCGGGCGGCACACCCGTCTGGTCCGCCAGTTGGATTCGCCGGCCATGCGCCGCGCGGAGGCTATCATCGCCCGCTGGGGAGCCCCCGCCGTCGCGCTCTGCTTCCTGACGGTGGGCGTCCAGACTGCGGTAAACGCGGCGGCCGGCCTGGGCCGGATGCCGCTGCGCAGGTACCTGCCGGCCGTCGTGGTCGGCTCGGTGTTGTGGGCGGTGCTGTACGCCACCGTGGGCCTGGCTGCCCTCAACGCCTGGCTGGCCGCGGCCGCCGGGTCCCCGCTGGGCATCGCCGTCGTAGTGCTGCTGGCAGCAGCGGTGGTCGCCGCCATCGTTGTGGCCCGCCGGCGGCGCCGACGCCACCCGGCATCTCTCTGACGCCGGTTTAGCGGCCGCCACCCGGCATCTCTCTGACGCCGGTTTACCTCCGCCGCGAACGCACGTGGCGCATGCCTCATCGGCATTCGCCCCTCCATTGGTGGCCCCGGCGGCGGAAACATTAGGCTAGGGGTATGTCCGCTTTAAGAAACCGCCGTGCTGCCGCTCTTCCCGCAAAATTGTCCCGCTCATGGCTTCTGGCCTCGGCGGCGGACGAAGCGAATTTCGGGCCGGCACTCGCCTCTGAAGCAGACTCCGTCATTTTCGACATGGAAGATGCCGTGCCGGCGGAGGGCAAGGCCGCGGCGCGGGAACGGGTGGTGGAGGCCCTGTCCACCGGCATGACCGCTTGGGTCCGCGTGAACGGCATGGAAACCGACTACTGGGCCGACGACCTGGCCGCCCTGTCCAAGGCGCCGGGCCTGCGCGGCGTCATGCTGGCCATGACGGAAAAGCCCGAGCAGGTCACGCACACCGCCATGCGGCTGCAGGCCGGCACCCCGGTACTCGCCCTGATCGAATCCGCCGTCGGGATTGAGAACGCCACCGACATCGCCCGCGCGCCGGGCACCTTCCGCCTCGCCTTCGGCGTGGGCGACTTCCGCCGCGACACCGGGGCCAGCGATTCACCGATGGCCCTGGCGTATGCCCGTTCCCGGCTGGTAGTCGCCTCCCGCGTGGGCCAGCTGCCGGGCCCCATCGACGGTCCGACCGTCGGCGCGCTCGGCGACGAACTGCTGGAAGCCTGCAAGGTGACAGCGTCCATGGGCATGACGGGCAAGCTCTGCCTGCTCACCGACGCCGCCGACACCATCAACAAGGGACTCTCACCCAGCGAGTCGGAAATCAAGTGGGCGCACGAACTGCTCGATGCGCATGCGGCCGGCGCGGTGGTGGGCGACGGCTCCTACCTGCCGCGCCTCGCCCGCGCCGAGAAAATCTCTTCGCTCGCGGACTCCTACGGACTCTGGAACGCCTAGGTTCCACTTTCCGGGCGCGGGGCACCGTCCGGCCGGCACCGTCAAGCGCGACCCGGCTCCGGATCAGACGCCGAACTGCCCGGGGCTGTGGCTCACTCCCGGCCGCCGAACAGCTCCCGGAGGCTCAGCGCCGGCCGCCCGGTCAGCAGGTCCACGTCGTGGGTCACCAGGTCCAGCTCCCCGGCGGCAATTGCCGTGTAGGTGCTGACCCAGGCATCCAGCTGCCAGTCGGGGGCGCCGTAGTGCGCCCGGCTCGTGTAGGCCTCCTCCACCGTTTCGTTAAGGAACGACGTCGGACGGCCGGTTGCCTCTGCGATGGCCGCTGCCGCCTCGGCCAGGGTCACCGACTCCGGGCCGGTCAGCTCGTAGGTAAAGCCGGCGTGGGGCATCGGTTCGGCCAGGATGGTCGCGGCCGCCCGGGCTACATCCTCGCGGGCCACGAAGCCCGCCTTTCCGTCCCCCGCCGGGCCGCGGATCACGCCCGATTCGTCGGCAAACGACGGCAGGACGTCTGCGTAGAAGTTGTTGCGCAGCAGCGTGTGCTTCAGGCCGGTTCCGCGCAGTTTCTCCTCGGTGGCGTAGTGGTCCCTGGCCAGCGTGAATGTTGCGTCCTCGGTGGCGCCGATGAACGAGGTGTAGACAATGTGCTGCACGCCGGCGTCGATGGCGGCGTCGATGAAGGTGAAATGCTGCTGCAGCCGGTCCTCGGCTTCGGCGGCGGACACCATGAACACTGTCTCGATGCCTTGCAGCGCGGCGGCGACGGCGGCCTTGTCGCCATAGCCGGCAGTCACCGTCGTCGTCCCGGGCAGCTGCGGCGCACGCGACGGGTCGCGGACAATCAGCCGCTGTGGAAGGTTCTGCTCCGCCAGCATCCTGGCGACCATGCCGCCCAGCTCGCCGGTGGCACCGGTGACGGCAATCGGGGTTTCCATGGGGGAGTCGGGTGTGCTCATAGCACCAGCCTAATAGGCCGCGGCAACACCCCGCGGGCGGGGACCGGTTTGCTACCGTGGGGACGTGCCAGCAGCCCAGAGTCCCGCCGGTCGGTTCGCGCCCAGCCCCTCGGGTGAACTGCACGTTGGCAACCTGCGCACCGCGCTGCTCGCTTGGCTCTTCGCCCGCAGCACCGGCCGCCGCTTCCTCGTTCGGGTCGAGGACCTGGACCGGGCGCGAGCCGGGTTCGAGGCCCGGCAGCTGACCGACCTGGCGGCCATCGGTCTGGACTGGGACGGTGAGGTGGTGCGCCAGACCGACCGTTCCGCGGTCTACCGGCAGGCCCTCGGGCAGTTGGCGGAGGCCGGCTTGATCTACGAATGCTTCTGCACGCGGCGGGAGATTGCCGAGGCGCCCAGCGCCCCGCATGCTCCGGAGGGCGCCTACCCGGGAACCTGCCGCAACCTGACCGACGCCGAACGCGAGGAGCGCCGCCAGTTCCGCCCCGCCGCGTTGCGGCTGCGCGCTTCCACCACCAGCCACACGGTCACCGACCGGCTGCACGGCGACTACACCGGCATCGTTGACGACTTCGTGCTGCGGCGCAACGACGGCGTCCCTGCCTACAACCTGGCGGTCGTGGTGGACGACGCCGCCCAGGGCGTGGACCAAGTACTGCGCGGCGATGACCTGCTGTCCTCGGCACCGCGGCAGGCTTACCTCGCCGCGCTGCTGGGGCTGCCGCCGGTCGAATACGTCCATGTGCCGTTGGTCCTCAATGAACGACGGCGGCGCCTGGCCAAGCGCGACGGCGCGGTGACCTTGGGGGCACTTGAGCTGGCCGGGCTGGACGCGGCCGCGGTGCGCGGCCTGTTGCTGGCATCGCTGGATTTGCCGGATGTGCCCCTGCACAAGTTGCTCTCCGACTTCCGGCCCGATGACCTGCCGCTTGAGCCGTGGATTTTCGACCCGCCGGAGCTGGTTCCCGACGCCACCTGACGGCAGCAGAGCAACTGCCGCGTGGCTCCGGGTCTCGTAACCCCGCAGCGGACAACCCGGCCGCCACAGCGCTGGACTTCACCGCGTGTTTGCCGGTGCGTCGCCCGGCGCAGTTAGTCTTCCGCAGGTGGGAGCACTATTCGTGGCGCTGGGCGACAGCTTTACCGAGGGCGTGGGGGACTACAACGCCAACTTCCCCAATGGCGTGCGCGGCTGGGCCGACCGGGTGGCCAAGCAGTTGGGCAAGCAGGACCCGGACTTCCGCTACGCAAACCTGGCGGTGCGCAGCAAGCGGTTACACCAGATCATCGCCGACCAGTTGGAACCGGCCGTGGCGATGCAGCCCACACTGGTCTCCTTCTATGCCGGCGGAAACGACATCCTGGAGCTCAAGCGCAGCATGCCGGAGCTCTTGGCCGAGTACGAATCCGCCGTCGGCCGGTTGTCGGAAACGGGTGCCCAGTTGATCCTTTTCACCGGCTTTGAGGTCATGCTCCCGCCGGTCCTTGAGCCGATGCGGCGGCGCAACTGGGTGTTCAACGAGGCCGTCCGCGACCTGTCCCGGCGTTACGACGCCGTGCTGGTGGACCACTGGGCGTTCGACCTCTACCAGGACCGGCGGATGTGGGACACGGACCGGCTGCATATGTCCGCGCTGGGGCACAAGTACATGGCGGCCAGGGTCCTTGAGGCCCTCGGCGTGGATCACACACTCAGGCTGAAGCGGCCGGAGGCTCCGGTGCGGGCGGGCTGGCGCGAGGCACTCCGGCGCGAGCGCGACTGGCTGCAGGAATGGGTGGTCCCGATGTTCGGCCGCAAGCTCAAGGGCGTCACGCTGGGGGACAACCTGACGCCGCGCTGGCCCGAGCCGGTCCGGGTCTCGCACGGGCTGAAAAAGCTGGCCAGGCAGCGGGCTGCCGCTTCCGCAGGCTGACGTCCCGCAGAGCCCCGTCGGCCGGCCGCCGGGGCGATGCCCCGCAGATATAACGTCCCGCTCGCCTGCGTTAAGCCAGCCGGTCACCGCGACGGGCCTGCCCGTCACCGCGGCAACACTGCCGTTCGGCGACACCACCGGCAGCCGGCGCATGGCCTTACCAGCCTGCGCGGCGGCGGCTGTACGCTGTTGCAACAACAGGGGAGCGCGGCCATGCCGCGCCGTCGGTGAGGAGGGTTGTCGCCATGTCCGTCCAGGAACCGCGCGAGCCCGTGCCGGCGCTCGACCTTCCCGCGGCGTTCCGGGAACCCACCACCAAGGTCCGGGCCGGCTGGGTCACCGCCGTCCTGCTGACCAACCTTGGCATCAACGCGGCGTTCTTCGGCCCCTTGCAGGTGCTGCTGGCCCAGCAGTCGCAGGCGTTCGATGCCGTGAACAAGGAAGCCGTACTGGCGATGGCCACGGGCTTCGGCGCCGCGGTGTCCCTCGTCGCCAATCCGGTCTTCGGGGCGCTGAGCGACCGCACCACCTCACGGTTCGGACGCCGCGTGCCGTGGGCGCTGGCCGGCGGCATCCTGGGGTTCGCCGCGCTGCTGCTGCTTTCCGGCGCCCCCAACATCGCCGTGATGGTGATCGGCTGGTGCCTGGTGCAGGCAGGGTGCAATGGGGCCTACGCGGCCGTGACGGCCAGCATCCCGGACCGTGTACCGCGGCGGCAGCGCGGCCAGATCGGCGGACTGGCGGCCATCGGGCAGACGCTGGGCATTGTGATGGGCGCGGTGCTGGCCAATCTGGCCGGCGGCTTCGTCCTCGGTTACCTCTACTGTGCCGTCTTCCTGCTGGCCAGCATCATCCCTTTCGTGATTGCCGGCCGGGACACCCCGTTGCGGAAGGCCGACCGCCCGCCCTTCGCCTGGCCCGGCTTTCTCAAGGGCTTCTGGATCTCCCCGGCCAAGCACCCCGATTTCGGCTGGGCGTGGCTGACCCGGTTCCTGGTCAATCTGGGCAACAACATCTTCACCCTCTATCTGTTCTTCTTCCTCCAGGACGCCGTGGGGCATCCGGACCCGGCCGCCGGCGTGCTGCTGCTGACCGGCGTCTATGCGGCCATGGTGGTGGTGATGGCGGTCGTGGGGGGACCACTCAGCGACCGAGTGGGG
The DNA here is from genome assembly GCF_059092625.1 of Arthrobacter sp. Y3221114. Classification (NCBI taxonomy): domain Bacteria; kingdom Bacillati; phylum Actinomycetota; class Actinomycetes; order Micrococcales; family Micrococcaceae; genus Arthrobacter; species Arthrobacter sp. Y3221114. Next base: position 463,469 of record NZ_JBNHHW010000002.1, on the reverse strand, counting down.
CGCCGCAAGCCGTTCGTTATCGCGTCCTCGGTCACCATCGCAACGGCCTCGATCATCGTGGCCATCACGCCCGCGTGGCCGGCCGTGGTCGGGGCGGCTATGGTCCTCGGCGCGGGCTTCGGCATGTTCCTGGCCGTTGACTTCGCCCTGCTCACGGAAGTGCTGCCGAGCGCCGCGGACCGGGGCAAGGACATGGGCGTCATCAATATCGCGGCCTCGTCGCCGCAGGTCATCGCCCCGTTGATCGCCGCCCCCACCGTGCTCTACCTCGGCGGTTACACGGCGCTGTTCGTACTGTCCGCTGTGATCGGGCTGCTCGGCGCGGTCTTCGTAGTCAAGATCAAGGGCGTCCGGTAGCCAACAACAGCCCGGTATTAAGGCCGCGTGAAGCCAAGGTTGGCGAACCTGGTCGCGGCTACGGCTAGTCGATGAAGGCTGCTTTGGAGCTGTATTCCTGATAGAGCCGCGCAGCATCGCCCACCGGCAGCTGGCCGTACTTCAGTGCCGTCAGCAGCCCGTCGAGCTGCGCGCTGGCGGACTCTGCCGTCGAGATCTGCTCCGCGCCGTTGCGTGAGTTGGCAAGGCCGGACGCGATCGCGGCGGCAAGGGAGAGGAGCGAGGCCAGGATGCAGATGACCTGCCAGACGACCGAAGTGCTGGACAGCGAGAAAGCGCCTGCCACGGCCGAGTTGAAGTTGTTTTGGCCGAAGCCGGGCCCCGCCGTCAATGCGGCGACGACTGAGCTCCCGACGATGCTGACGTTGGTCAGGCGGTTGCGCTTGGGACGGGCGCGGCGAAGAAAGGCCCTGATGTCATCACGGCGCTGGTCGATTTGTAGGGTCAGGTCCTGGCGGCTCTGTGCGTCGTCCATGATGTCCCCGCGCCTTCCGGTAAATAGCCCCCGCCCTGTAGCCGCGAGGTATCGCTGCACCGTATATCAGATTGCCCGCTGACGGCTACGTTTTTCGCGAACCGAGCAGGATTCGAGAAGCCCGCGCCCCGCGTGGCTGCTACTGTCGGTCGTGATTCGTACAAGGGAGATCGAGATGACCACTAAGAAGTCTGATGCGGGCGGCTTCTCGGAGGCCGAGCGTGCCGCCATGAAGGAGCGTGCCCAGGAGCTGAAGGCACAGGGCCGCAGCGGTCAGAAGAAGGCCGACAACGAGCGCGCCGTGCTCAACGCGATCGCGGAGATGCCCGACGCCGACCGCGTCCTCGCCGAACGCATTCACGCACTCGTCACCGCGAACGCGCCGGAGCTTCTGCCCAAGACCTGGTACGGGATGCCTGCGTACGCCAACACGGACGGCAAAGTCGTCTGCTTCTTTCAGGGCGCGGCCAAGTTCCAGGCCCGCTACGCCACCTTCGGATTCAACGACGCGGCCACGCTCGACGAGGGGCCGATGTGGCCGGTCTCCTTCGCCATAGTGGAGTGGACCCCCGCGGTGGAGGAGAAGGTCGAGGCGCTCGTCAAGGCCGCGATAGCCTAACCGCCCCGGCCAGCGGAACCAGCGACGGCGAGTGGCCGATTCAGCGAGCCGGGACCGGGGCTCAGCGGGCCAGCGACAAGGATGCGGTCCGCTGCCTTCCGTCGTAGCCGCCCTTCGGTTCCTCCAAACCGAAGAGGGCTGCAACTGTTGGCGCTACATCGACGGTTCGCGCCGGTTCCGAGGACACTCCGGGCAGCACCAGATCGCTGCCGCCGCCAATGAAGAAGGGGATCGGTTCCGTCGCGGGATGCCCGTGGTTGCCGGGAATCGGGTTGGACAAGATATAGGGGTCGGAGAACCGCCATCCGGCCCGGCAGTAGACCACCAGATCGCCCGCTTCCGGTCCCAGCCGCAGTTCTGCCGGCCGATGCACTGAGAGCACCCCGGGATGGGCGGCTACCACCATGGCGAGCCGCGCTACCGCCTCGTCCCGGCTTGCCGCATCCCCCGTCCAGTACAGCAGGTCCGCCCCGCCGTTCTGGGCAATCTGCAGGTTTCGGCGGAGTTCCGGATACAGCCACAGGGAATTGTCGATGCTAATCACGTTGGTCGGCAATGACCAGTCCATCGAGTGGTCGGCCAACACGATCACCACGCTGGATTGCCAAGTCCCCCGGGCCTTCAAATGTTCGATGAAGCGACTCACCTGCAGGTCCGTCGACGCCAGCGCAGCATGCCGCGCTGCTTGCAGGGTAGTACCTGTCAGGTCCGAGTGGCCCATCCGGTCGACGTCGCCGAGGTTTGTGAAGACCAAGTCGGGGTCGGCTGATTCCACCATGCCGATCAGGGCGTCCACTGTGTAGGCGTCCGGCGCGTGGCCCGAGACGGGGACAATCGGCGCAGGCTCCCATCGGTATGTGGCCCGCTCCCCGAAGATCCCGTACAGGTATTCCTTGCTGAGCACCGTTCCCGTGGTGAAGCCGACTGCATTCAGGCGCTCCAGCACGGTCACCGCCCGCAGATCCGCGGGCCGGTTGAGCGTGCGAACCGCACCCTCCGCCCGGTCGTAGACGGAGTTGGCCGGGACTCCGGTGCGGTCGGGGCGCAGGCCTGTCATCATCATGACGTGGTTGGGGAGGGTCTCCATGATTGGCAGGGAGCGGGCCGCTGGAAAGTTAGTACCGGCATCGCGTAGTGCCGCCAGATTCGGTGTGAGAGCCTTTGTGACCTCGTCCGGCCTGCAGCCGTCGACCACCAGCACGTAGACCTTGGGCGTCGACACTTCCCGAGCGGCCTTGCCCTTCCCGTTGCTGCCGGGCGCGGCCCATCCGGCACCCGGGACAGCTGAAAGTACGACGGCGGCGCCTGAGGCAGTGGCAAACTTCAGGAAACTTCGGCGGGGTGTGCCGCCGCTCGTCTCAGTCGGGCTCATCCAAGAATACCTTTCGCTGCGCGGCGGACTCTTTGCGTACCGGCAGCGACTGCCCACGACGCCGTTAGGTACGCAGGCGACGCGGCGTCGGTCCGTTCCGCCAGCCGGTACCAGTCCATTCGGACCTCGGCCGGAGTCACCTCGAGTACTGAGAAGCCGTGCGAGTCGAAATCCAGGTACTTGACGTGCGGGTTCAGCAGCTTCAGGGCCGACTCGACCGTCAGCGAGGCGGTGCGTTCCGGAACTCGGAGGATATCGTCCAGGTTGTCGCTGGTGACGGACGTGCACACAAGTTCCGTGCCCACGGAGCGGCCGTTGAGCGGGTAGGTCAGCGGGTCGGCCGGCAGGTCGCAGGCCCAACCCGAATGAATATCCCCGGTCAGGAAGACGGTGTCTGTCACGGCGTGGTCGCGCAGGTGCGTGAGGACTTTGTTTCGGTCGGCGACATAGCCGTCCCACTGGTCCACGTTGTAGGGAACCCCGTCGATATTGCGGTCCCCCAGCAATTCGCTCAGCGCATGCAGTTCCTGCGTGTTCAGGGTCGACGGGAAGCGAACCGGAGTAATCATGACCGGGTTCCCCACCAACTTCCACTGCGGGGAATCGTTGCCGAGCCCGGCCAACAGCCAGTCCATCTGCTCATCGCCCGTGATGGTGCGGTTCGGATCGTCGACCGCCGAGTTCAACTGGCTGTCGGCCTGCTTGCTCCGGTAAGAGCGCAGGTCCAGCATCGACAGACTCGCCAGCGAGCCGAACTCCAGCCTGCGGTACAACTGTCCACCGGGTTCGTAGCGGACCGGCATCCATTCCGCGTAGGCCTGCCTGGCGTGGCCCGAGCGCTTAGACCAGGTTCCTTCAGCCCCCTCGGTGTGGTTTTCTGCGCCGTCGGACCAGGCATCGTTGGCGGATTCATGGTCGTCCCAGGTCACCACGAACGGTGCCGCAGCATGCAACGCCTGCAGTTCCGGGTCGGTTTTGTACTGGGCGTGGCGCCGCCGGTAATGCTCCAACGTGGTCATCTCCACGGCGGGGTCGTGGGGACGCACGAGGACGTCACGCGCCTGATACTCGCCCGGCGCGTACTCATAGAGGTAGTCGCCCAGATGGAGCACCAGGTCCAGGTCGCCGCGGTCGGCCAGGTGTCGGTAAGCAGCGAAGTAGCCGGCCTGGTAATTGGCGCACGACACCACGCCCATCCGGAGCCGGTCCACGGCCGCGCCGGATGCCGGAGCAGTGCGTGTCCGGCCCACCGGCGAATAGTCCTTACCGAACCTGAACCGATACCAGTACGCCGTGCCCGGTAGCAGCCCGGCGGCCACCACCTTGACCGTGTGGTCCCGCCAAGCGCCCGTCTCCGTCCAACCGCGCGACACCACCTGCTTGAAATTTGAGTCGGCTGCTACTTCCCAGCGGATACGGGCGTCGCCACCACGTCCCGAACCGGGCGTCGCGTCTTCCTCCGGCGTCAGGCGCGTCCACAACAGCACCGAATCCGGGTAGGGATCTCCCGAGGCAACGCCGTGCCGGAAGAAGCCCGTCGCGCCATGCGCGGGCAGCGGGGCGGTCAGGAAACCCGGAACCGAGGCAGCAGCGGCAAGAATTCCGGCTGATCGAAGTAATTGACGCCGGGGCAGTGCCGTCGCCGCGGACTGGGATGGAGTAAAGGAGCGGTCGGATGTCACTCACCGTATTCAACCCTATCGCCGGGTAGCAAAAGCCCGGATCCGAGGGATGTTCACCGGATTTTCGCCCAACCTTCCGTGGTCCTTTACCGGTGGCTTGCAACGGCTGCCTTTATCGACGCCCTGCTCCTCCTTTGGCTCGCAGAAGAGCGCGGAGAAGCCCACGGGAGCGAACCAGCTGAGAAAGAACGTCCCAGAACGGTCGAGAAGATTCTTGGGCAGAGGCCGCAAGGCCCACACGGTCACGAACGGGCGTACCCCAACGGTTAGAACTACAACCTTTGAATGCGGTTCCCCTGAAACTGGACAATGGACAGCACCAGACACGGATCCAATCAAGAACGGCAACAACTACTTCCCCTGGGGTGAGACCAGCGACGGCGGGTGGCTGCGGAACGCAACCACCCGCCGTCGGATATCAGGAAGGGTTACTTGACGACCTCAAAGGTGATGGTCTCGGTGAACTCGCGGCCGTGCACGTCGGTCGCGGTGACCGTGGCCGTGTGCTCGCCGACGGCCAGGCCGGCCGGCAGCTCGAGTCGCCACAGGTGGGAGGTGCGGTCGTGTAGGCCGCCGCCGTGCACCAACTGTTCGGTGGTGGCGGTCGGATCGGTGTACTCGGCACCAATCAGCGGGACGTCGTCGGCGGTCATCGACTGGGTACGCGCGGCTTCGGCGCTTTCGCCGCCGTCTATGGATACCTTCACGGTGGAGCCGGTGGAGCCCATCCAGAAGTTGGTCGTCAGCCAGGTCTCACCGAGTTCGCCCTGTGCCACCGCGTTCGGGTTCTCCGGGGACGGGGCCTTGCCGCGCTGGTTCTTGTATTCGTCGAACCATGCACGGTACGCGGGGGAGTTGATGCCCAGAGCCATCTGGTCCGAGCCGTCGTCGCCGGTGGCCGTGAAACGCTCGCGGACCTCCGTGTTCTTGATGTCCAGGGTCAGGACGCCGGGAGGGGTCCCGTCACGCTGGATGGCGGTGGGGAAGCCCTCCTCGAGCACCCGGCCGTTGTACCACTGGCCGGACACTGCCGGGACAGTCAAATGGGTGAACGGCAAGCCCGCGTCGCCGAGCTCGTCGCGCCAGCCGGCCATGAGGTCGCCCTCCCGCAGGTTCTCCGACATGTGGGTGTGCCCGCCCAGGGAAACGACTTCGCGGCCCTCGAGTATCCCGTAAATCGCCTGCAGCTGCTTCGTGGTGTGAGAGTCGCTGTAGTAGAACTCAAGCAGCGGGCTGTGGCCGGCCAGCACGATCACCCGGTCCTTGGGCACCTTCGCGATGTCCTGGCGGAGCCACTCGAGTTGGCGTTCGCCCAGTGCGTAAGTGTAATTGCTCTTCTTCGCGGGGATCGCGGTCGGATATTCGATGTTGCTCAGGGCGACGATGTGGGCCTTGCCGGCGTCATACGAGTAGTATTCCGGTCCGAACTGGCTGCGGTAAGTGTCGAACTCGTGCTCGCCGTCGAGGGCGTCGAAGTCGAGGTCGTGGTTGCCGGGCAGGAACCGGGCCGGACCGTTGAGCTTGGCGGTCAGTTCCCGGGTCTGCCCGAAGAGGGACAGGTCATCGCCCACAATGTCGCCGATGAAGAGCGCGCCGCAGCCGGCATAGTCGGAGCGGGCGGCCAGATCGGCGAAGGCGCCGTTGTGCGCGAACTCCACCTCTTTTTGGTTGTAGGTCTGGACGTCGGCGCCGATTGCGCAGTGTTGCTCCGGGGATTGGGTGAGCTTGCTCTTGGCCAGCGGGAAGTTCACCTTGTCAGGCAGCGCTCCGGTCGGGGCGATGCCGCCGAACTTCAGGTCGGGGGACCCCTCCGGCAGGTGGTGGTAGAAGAACTGGGCGACGTTGTCTTCGTCCACCGGCACCTGGTAACCGCGGGGCTGGGTAACGAAGACGGTCATGTTGTCGAACGCCGGCAGTTCGTAGCGGCCATGGCTGTCCGTCGTGACGACGTCGCGGCCGTTGGAGACGGTGACCCCGCGCAGGCCCGGTTCGTTGACGTCCTGCTTTGAGTTCTTGTTCTTGTCATCAAAGACGGAACCGTCGAGGGTCTGCTGGTCGGCATCAGGAGCATCAATGACGTCGATGCCTCCGCGGTAGGCCGAGGCTGCCCAATCGGTTTCTACCGGGGTGGGAGCGGCGGTGGCGGCGGGGCCGAGCATTGCGCCGGCAGCCAGCAGGATCAGAGCGCCGCCGGTCAGGCGCAAAGGTCGGGACAACCAGGCTGATTTCGAAGTTGGGGACGCGTACACGAATGGGACCTCCGGTTGAGTGATGGCCGGCCGTTGGAGGTGGCCGACCCCTCAACTGTTGCCCGCGGGAATGAACGGGGACCGAAGGGGAATCGAGGTGCGCACCACGTTCTGGTGACACACCCCTTCCCGACGGACGCGATGCATCCCAGTAGGCTGAGTGGGTGGAAGCCCAGATACTCGCGACCGTCTTTTGCGGTCTGCTCATCGCTGTCGGCATTGCCGGCATCGTCGTCCCCGTCCTGCCCGGCACCATCACCATCGGCATCAGCCTGCTGGTCTGGGCCATCGTCTTGCAGAACACCCTGGGCTGGGTGGTCTTCGCGATCGGCATGGTGTTTGTGGCCGCCGGCATGCTGGCCAGCCTGGTGCTCACCGGGCGCCGGCTGAAACAGCGGCAGGTGCCCAACTGGTCAATCCTGGCGGGCGTATTGGTCGGTGTGGTCGGGATGTTCGTGATTCCCGTCGTCGGGCTGTTCATCGGATTTGCCGCCGGGCTCCTGCTCAGCGAATACGCACGACGGCGGGACTTCGGCCAGGCGGTCGGGGCCAGTTGGGCGGCGCTCAAGGCCGTGGGCCTGGGGATGCTGGTTGAGCTCGGCTGCGCGTTCGCCGCCGGCGCCGTCTGGGTGGTCGGCGTGCTGGCGCAATTCTTCTTCTAGCGGCTGGCTCCGGAACCGGCCATCCCAACGAGCGGCTTTTCAGACCAGCGCGGCGCTGCCGGCGGTGGCTCCGCGATGATCAGTCCTGCTCTAACAGCCCCGTGGTGCGGTAGGGGATGACCTCGCGGAGGAACATCTGCGTGGAGGTGCGGGTGATGCCAGGACAGAAACGGATCTCCTCGCTCACCCGATACAGATCGTCCGGGCTGCTGGCCACCACCCGGATCAGCAAGTCCGTGTCGCCCGCCGGGGCGTGGCATTCGAGCACTTCCGGAATCTTCCTGAGCGCTTCCACCGCGTCGTTGAGCTTGCTCTGGTCCAGTTCCGCACTCACCATGGCCATCACCCCGCGGTTCAAGGCTTCCGGCAGCACCCGCGCGGAGTGTGTGCGCATGCAACCAGAGGCAGCCAGGCGCTCAAGCCGCGAATGGACCGTGCCGCGGGCCAGACCCAGCCGCTGGGCCAACATCATCACCGGGATCCGCGGATCCTCATCCAGCGCCAGCAGGATCCGCCGGTCCGTCGCATCAAGTTGCTGCAAAATGACCACTTCCTGTCGAGTGCCGCACTACTGCTTGAACAGTCTGATCAATTGTAAGGGGAGCGCTTGCACGGATTGTAGGCAGAGTGCTCTGATACTTATCAGATCGGGCTAAGCCACAAGCTGCCAGCCCGTTGAGGTGCACCGTTCAGGCCCACGACGCCGGAGCAGTGTCTGCGGGCCCGCAAAGCCCCGACCTTGTTGTTCACACAGCTGAAGACCCCTGCCAGTCCGGATGCCGGACCGCCAGGGGTCTTGCTGCGTTTGTTCTAGCAATCCTGTAGCGCAGGCGCTCCAAGCGTCGCCCGCGGCGTGCTCCGTGAGAGGTTTGCGCCTATTTCAGGTTCAGCTGCCAAGACACCCCGTACCGATCCTGTACCCAGGCGAATTCTGTGCTGAAACCGTAGGAGTCCAAGGGCATCAGGAGCTCCCCGTCCACGGCCACTGCGTCGTAAAGGCGACCGATTTCATCTTCGGCTTCACATTCGATGTACAGCGACATGGACGGAGTAAAGCCAAAGCTCTGCTTGACGCTGCTGTCGCTGCACATGAACTGCTGCCCGGCAATTGAGAAGGCCGCGTGCTCGATTGTTCCTTCAACGCCGGGGCCATCGGCCCCGTAGCGGACGAGGCTCAGCACCTCGCCGTCGGGGAACAGCGAGACGTAGAAGTTCATCGCGTCCTCGGCTTGACCATCAAACATGAGGAAGGTGGTGATTTTCTGCTGCGGTACCTGCTGCATTGCTGCTCCTGTCTCTCCCGCCTTCAGCCGGCTGGGCGGGTGCACCTACTAGAGGTAAGCCCGAGGACATACGGGCGGGGAATTGGCCCTCATCGATGAATCGCCCACGACGGCGAAGGCCGCACCTGTGGTTTAAGACTAAGCAGAACCTCCCAGCTGCGGGTGCGTCGCGACTGGCTTACATTCCCTGAGCGAGCAAGCGTCTTCCCCGAAATCCCTCGAACTGCGACACTGTTGAGCAGGAACTTTCGCCGTAGCGGATCACCACCGGCCAAGCGCCGACGGCCGAAAACGTGGGGGACAAGCCATGCAAATTTACGGCTGGGTCGACAGGGGAGGGGTTGCGTTGAAGCTCACCAACAGCAAGGCCTACAGCGGCATCGCCGTTCATGATCTGCAGGAGGCGCAACGCTTTTACGGCGAAACTCTTGGCCTGAGAACGTCCGACGAGTATGGGCTGATGTGGCTGCATCTGGCAGGCGGCCGGGACACGCTTGTCTACGAACAGCCCGACGCCGTTCCGGCGAGCTTCACGATCCTCAACTTTCAAGTGGATGACATCGATGCTGCCGTGACCGGACTGGCCTCGCAGGGAGTGCATTTCGAGCGCTATGAGGGTTTTGCCCAGGATAAACATGGCATCTTTCGCGACGAAGGCCCCTACATCGCATGGTTCAAAGATCCGTCCGGGAACGTGCTGTCGGTCTTGCAGGAGAAGTAGTCGGAGGTCGCCCGGACGCCACCATCCGAGCTAGCTGGTGAGCTCCCAGCGGTCCGACCGAGCGTGGGATCCCGAACGGCCGTGGGCGTTGAATAGGGAATAGCACCCTCGAAGCTGCACATCAGAAAGCCGGAGTTCATTTGGTGCACACGCGGGTCGATGCGCTACCCTTACACACGTGTGATAGCGCGGGTAACCTGCGCATCCGGGGCTTTAGCTCAGTTGGTAGAGCGTTTCGTTCGCAATGAAAAGGTCAGGGGTTCGATTCCCCTAAGCTCCACTGAAGACGCGCGACTTCTGTGTTCCGCCTCCCAAAGAACACACTTTCCACAGACTTTGGCAGTACTAATGGCATCGAGGCCAACGTTGCTACTCATCGGTCGCGCTGGTGCTCGCAGCCGCCAATCACGACCGCATGTGCCGGAACCCGACCGCCTCATCCCGGACCGCCGCCGTAACGTCCCAGCCCCATCCTGCGCGCACCGCTGCATTTGGAGATTGAGGCCGACGTTTCACGACCCGGTCCTGGCTCTCCGGCCTTGACGGAAGGCCCTGGGCGTTGTGGACTGGGCGGATGCGGGAGCGGCTGGGGCGCGGCCGCCAATGGCGGAAGGCCGAAACATGGACAAGCACCATCAGGTAGTGGTTGTCGGCGGCGGCAATGCGGGAATCTCGCTGGCCGCGCGGCTTCGCCGGTGGAAGGTTAAGGACATCGCAATCATCGAACCCCGGGACCAGCACTACTTCCAACCGCTGTTCTCCCACATAGGAGCCGGGGCTGCACGGATGGCCGAAGCAGTCCGCCCCCAGGCGGATGTCATGCCGCAGGGGGTTGACTGGATCCGCGGGGCGGCGGCCGACGTGCGGCCGGAGGAGAACGTCGTCGTCCTGGCCGGAGGCGATCGCGTTGGTTACGAGCACTTGGTGGTCTGCCCGGGCCTGCAGTTGGACTGGGGCGCCGTTCCCGGGCTTGCCGAGGCGATAGCCTCGCCGCACGGCTCGTCCAATTACGACGCCGCGCTGGCCCCCAAGACCTGGGACCTGGTGCGAGGGCTGCGCGCCGGCACCGCCGTATTCACTCAGCCGCCCGGGCCCGCAAAGTGCGCAGGTGCCGCCCAAAAAATTGCGTACATGGCCTGCGACTACTGGCGCGAACAGGGCGTGCTGCAGGACATCAACGTGCACATGGTGGTGCCCACGCCTACCGTCTTCGGGATGCCGGAGGTGGACCGGGAGCTGGAGCGCAAGATCAGCGAGTACGGGATCACGCTGTGGACCTCCACCACCGTAGCCTCGGTCAATCCTGAGGCACAGACACTGGTGCTGCACGGCTCCTCGGGGGACCGGGAGGTCCGGTACGACCTGCTGCACGCGGTGCCGCCGCAGTCGGCGCCGGACTGGTTAAAAGCCACTTCACTGCCGCCGAGGGGGAGCAGCGGCGGCTTTGTCGAGGTAGATTCAGAGATTCTGCGCCACCCGCGATTTCCCAACGTCTGGTCCCTCGGCGACGCCGCCGGAACGCGGAACTCCAAGTCCGGCGGGGCGCTCCGCAAACAGACCACGGTACTGGCGAAGAACCTCACCGCTGTTCTGGCCGGGCGTGCGCCTGATGCGCGTTACAACGGCTACTCAGTCTGCCCGTTCACGCTGAGCCGCCGCACCGCGTTCTTTGCCGAGTTCGACGACCAATACCGCCCCCAACCGAGCTACCCGGTCCTCAGGATGGCCAAGGAACGGCGCTGGCAGTGGGTGATGGACCGGCGGATCCTCCCGCAGATCTACTGGCACCTGATCCTGAAGGGACGGGCCTGAGCGTCTCGCAGCGAGGCAGGATACAGCCGGCCGGACCGCTGCCGACAGGACGGAGCGGTTCTGGCCAGCTTTTGCGTGCCATTGGCCGTCCAATAAAAGGGTCAGGGGTTCGATTCCCCTAAGCTCCACACCTTTCGGGGAAATCAACCTGCCCCGTCAGATGACGGGCAAATTTCGTGTCCGAGGCCCGGATAGTCCTGGGCGCCGTCAGGCAGGGTGCGGGAGTTCAAGGATCAGGATGAGCTCTCAGAGGAGCATGTCCTCCATGTCGTCCTGCTAGGCGGTTTGATGGCAGGAACTGGCGCGTTTCCCGAAATTCCTTACGGATGAGCCCTTACGTCCGATTGCATCCCTTAGCACCCGTGCCCGCATTCGCGCAGTGCGGCAGCACTATGAACGGATCCAGTTCGATGAAGGCCCTCATCCGCGCGCTCCTGGGAGCAATCCTCGGAACGACTATGCTCGCATCAGCGCTGGTTGTCAGCACACCGGCCCAGGCCGCAGCACCGCGCAACGCGACCTACCAGACCTACACCGCTCCCAACGGCGTCAGCAGCAAATACCACGTCTACGCCAACGGCATCGACGCGAAGAAGCCGGTCGGCGTCCTATTCGTCTTCCACGGCGACTACTCCTACCCGGCGCAGTCCTACGTCCACCACCCCAACGGTTCCATCATGAAGAAGATGGCAGCAGAGGCTGCCAAGAAGAACATGATCATGGTTCCCGTCATTACTCCGGACAGGAAGGGCGGCATCACCTGGTGGGAGGATGCCGACCGGAACGGTGACTACTTCCGGGCCTTGGCCGCAACACTGATCGCCAAACACAAGCTCGACGCCCGCCGCATCTGGCTCCACGGCTACTCCGGCGGAGCCGAGTTCATCACCTATGAGCTCCTCGCAGACCGCCAAGAGTGGATGAAGGGCGGCGGGGCCACCATCGTCGGCGGCGGCGGATACACGGGCATGGAGACTGCCGCTCCCGCGGCGGTGAAGAAGATGAAGCTGCACTGGATCTGCGGCAGCCGCGACGGACGCGGCGGCACCAGCCTGAAGACCTGGTCAGCCCTGGGCACCGCCAAGAGCGCGGAGAAAAAATACAAGAGCCTTGGATTCACCAACACGAAGATGACCGTTCTCCCGGGTGTCACGCACTACACCTATGACATGCCGAAGCTGATCGCCAACGACCTGAAGGCCTTGCCGGCCGCGGTCGCGCCAGCCAAGGCCAAGTCCGGTGATGTCGCAGCCGTGGACTCCGCGGGCAAGCTCTACCTATACCCGTCCGCCAAGGGGCGGGACCTGAACAAGCGCTCGTACGTTTCGGCCGGATGGGGAGCAGCGCGAGCCGTGGAGATCGCCGACTGGAACGCCGACGGCATCCAGGACCTGATCGCCAACTGGCAGGACGGCCGGCTCACCGTCGACTATGGGCAGAAGAACGGCGGCTTCAAACGATCTACCTTGGGCGCGAGCGGTTGGCAGCACAACACCATCCTCGTTACCAAGTGGAAGACCGCGGACAAGCACCCGGGCATCATCGCCAAGAACCGTGACGGCAAGCTGTACTCCTACGCGAACGCAGCCGGCACAACGCCCGAGCCGCGGAAGCTGCTTAGCTCCGGCAACTGGAAGGGCATGGATGTGATGGCCTTGGACTTCGACGCGGACAAGAAGATGGACCTGGTCGCCCGCACCGCGGCCGGACAGCTGGAGCTCTCCCGCTCCAACGGCAAAGGCAAGCTCATCAGCGAGACCCGGAAGGTGATCGCCACGTCCGGTTGGAACGCGATGACGCACCTGTCCACTGCCGAGGACCATGTGAGCGCTGGGCAGTCCGGCATCCTCGCCCGCGACAAGAAGGGCAACCTGCACTTCTACCCGGTCTCCTCGAAGAAAATGCAGAAGCGCATCACTGTAGGTGTCGGCGGCTGGAACGGCCTGAAGATCGGCTCGTAGCAGGGCAGGTCCGGGGCCTTGGGCCCGTGGCGGGATGGGTGCGGCCGCGCCGGTGAAGGAAACGCGGAAGGCGGTGCCTGCTTAAGCGGAGGCGTCGCGTCCCAGCGAGGCCAAGAGTTCGTCGCAGGCGCGTTCACACCGGCGGCAAGCCTCCGCGCAGACCTTGCAGTGTTCGTGCATCTCCGCGTGCTGCACGCATTCGTCGGCGCAGGCCTTGCAGGCAGTCCGGCAGGCCTCCAGAAGCGCCCTGGTGATGTTGGCGTCGTAGCCGGTGTGGCGCGAGAGGACACGGCCGGTGGCTGCGCAGATGTCGGCGCAGTCCAGATTGGTGCGGATGCACTTGGTGAGATCGGCAACCATGTCCTCCGAGAGGCACGCGTCGGCGCACGCGGTACACGTCTGCGCACAATCGAAGCAGGCGGCAATACACTCCGCCAGCTTCTGGCGGTCCACGCCGCCCAGGTCCTTGGGGTAGGTATCGAGCATCGAGCTGATGTGCGTCATAATCTGCTCCTGTCGTCCGGTTGCGGGCCGCCGTCCGCCGGCCACCTCTTAAGCACCGTAGCCCTTGCGCCGGGATTGTGGCCACAGCCGCACAAGCACTCGGAGCTCCTGCCACCCCCTTGACTTATACCCCCCGGGGGTATAGTTTCAGAGCAACCGGAACAAGCGTCACGAGCCCGCCAGGGCTTCAACGCAGTGAAGGTCCTCACCGGCTTCGGCGGCGGAGCGTCATTCCACATGGTCTGGCGTTCCCACTTCCCGCAGCCAGCACCAATGATGTGTGAGGAGAACACCATGGCCGAGTCCCTTGACCGGGCACTGTCCCCGACCGCCAAGTTCGCACCAGGATGTGCCTGTTGCGCGCTGGGCGCTCTCGACGGAGTGAGCGACGTGCAGGTCGCCCTCGTTCCCGGCGGCGTTTCCGCCGTCACCCTTGCGGCCGTATCGCCGGTCAGCGAGGCGGCCTTTCGGTTGGCCGTCGCCGACGCCGGCTACGAACTTATTGCCTCCTGAAGATCAGGTTCCCCGCTAAGGGCCGCCCCGCTTCCAAAGGCAGGGGCGCCCGCGAAAGAAGAGTCATGAAAAGCGAGCATTCGCAGCACCTCTACAATTCCGGCCAGCAGACCCAAAGCCCTGGCCCTGAGCACCGCCATCCGGGCCAGGGCCCGATGGTGACCGACCACGAATCGCACGGGCAGGCCATGCCGGACGGACCCGTCCATTCGGCGGTGGACGAGGAACATGCCGTCCATACGCATGGCCAGCACGCCGGGCACAGTACGGCGATGTTCAAGAACAAGTTCTGGCTGTCCCTGGTCCTGTCGGTCCCGGTGGTCTTCTTCAGCCCGATGTTCGCCATGCTCCTGGGCTACACCGTCCCGGAGTTCCCCGGGGCGGCGTGGATCCCGCCGGTACTTGGCACCATTATTTTCTTCTACGGCGGCACCCCCTTCCTGAAGGGGGCGATGAAGGAACTGCGGTCCCGGCAGCCGGGCATGATGCTGCTGATTGGAATGGCCATCACGGTTGCCTTTGCCGCCTCGTGGATCACGACGCTCGGCCTCGGCGGGTTCGACCTGGACTTCTGGTGGGAACTGGCGCTGCTGATCGTGATCATGCTGTTGGGCCACTGGATGGAAATGCGTGCACTGGGCTCCGCGCAGGGAGCACTCGACGCGCTGGCCGCCCTGCTGCCGGATGAGGCGGACGTGGTCAACAGCGATGGAAGTGTCCGAACCGTGCCGGTCGGGTCCCTCGCCACCGGCGATATCGTGCTGGTGCGCTCCGGCGCCCGCGTGCCGGCAGACGGGCAGATCATCGACGGCGGCGCCGAGTTCGACGAATCGATGATCACCGGGGAATCCAAAGCCGTCGCCCGGGCGACCGGCGATACGGTCGTCGCCGGTACGGTCGCCACGGACAACTCGGTGCGGGTCCAGATCACTGCCGTGGGCTCCGACACGGCGCTGGCGGGCATCCAGCGCCTCGTGGCCGAGGCCCAGGCATCATCGTCCCGGGCCCAGGCCCTGGCCGACCGGGCTGCGGCCCTGCTGTTCTACTTCGCGCTGGTGGCCGGCATCATCACCTTCGGGGCCTGGCTGCTGCTCGGAAGTCCCGATGAGGCCGTCGTCCGCACCGTGACCGTCCTGGTCATCGCCTGCCCCCATGCGCTGGGCCTGGCCATCCCACTGGTCATCGCTATCTCCACCGAACGCGCCGCGCGCTCCGGCGTGCTGATCAAGAACCGCATCGCCCTGGAGCGGATGCGCACCATCGACGTCGTCCTGTTCGACAAGACCGGCACGCTGACCGAAGGCGAACACGCGGTTACCGCCGTCGCCGCAGCGGAGGGCGTGACCGAAGGCGAGCTGCTGGCCCTGGCTGCCGCCGCCGAATCCGACAGCGAACACCCCGTCGCCCGCGCGATCGTCCTGGCTGCCGCCGAGCATTCCGAGGCGGCACGACTGGGCCTGACCGGACGCAACTTCACCTCCAGCACCGGCCGGGGCGTGCGTGCCGTGGTTAACGGGGCCGACATCTCCGTGGGCGGGCCGAACATGCTCCGGGAGTTGAACCGGGCTGAGGCGGCGGAGGTAGCCCAAGAAACCTCGGCCTGGATGGATCGGGGCGCCGGTGTGCTGCACGTGGTCCGCGACGGCAAGATTATTGGGGCGCTGGCCCTGGAAGACAAGGTCCGCCCCGAGTCGCGGGCGGCGGTCAGGGCCTTGCAGGCGCGCGGGCTCAAGGTCGCCATGATCACCGGGGACGCCCGGCAAGTCGCCAACTCCGTGGGCCGCGACCTGGGCATCGACGAGGTCTTCGCCGAGGTCCTGCCGCAGGACAAGGACAAGAAGGTCACCGAACTGCAGCAACGCGGCCTGAAAGTGGCGATGGTCGGCGACGGCGTCAACGACTCGCCAGCCCTGGCCCGCTCCGAAGTCGGCATCGCCATCGGAGCCGGCACCGACGTGGCGATGGAATCTGCCGGCGTCGTGTTGGCGGGCAACGACCCCCGGTCCGTGCTGTCGATGATCGACCTGTCCCGGGCCAGCTACCGGAAGATGGTTCAGAATCTGATCTGGGCCACCGGCTATAACATCATCGCCGTGCCGCTGGCCGCCGGTGTGCTTGCCTTCGCCGGGGTCGCCATCTCCCCGGCCATTGCGGCGATCCTGATGTCCGTTTCTACCATCGTGGTCGCCCTCAACGCCCAGTTGCTGCGGCGGATTGACCTGGACCCGGAACGAATCCAGTAGCAGTGCGGAGCCACACCCGCACGAGCAAGCTATTTCGAAGGAACAAAATCATGAAGCATGACCTGACCCTGTCCGCTGCCGCCCTCGCCGTCGTACTCGCGCTCGCCGGCTGTGCAACCGGAGACTCCGGCGGCCAAACCGCCCCTGCACCGACCGCCGCGACCACGGGGACGGCGCCTCAGGCCGGCGCGGAAACCGGCACCGAGCACAACGACGCCGACACGATGTTCGCGCAGATGATGATCCCGCATCATCAGCAGGCCGTGGAGATGAGCGGGACCATGTTGTCCAAGGAAGGCCTGGACGCGCGGATCACCGAGCTGGCGACCCGCATCAAGGAAGCACAGGGCCCGGAAATCGACCGGATGACCGCCATGCTTGAAGCCTGGGGAGAACAGGTCGGTATGTCCGCGGGCACCGGCGGCATGGAAGGCCACGACATGCACGGCGCAGAATCCGGGGAGGCCGGCATGGGTGCCATGGAAGGCATGATGTCGGAGGAAGATCTGGCATGGCTGGAGTCCGCGCAGGGGCCCGAGGCGGCCAAGTTGTTTTTGACCCAGATGATCGCCCACCATGAGGGCGCCGTGAAGATGGCCGAGCAGGAAGTCGAACAGGGTTCCAACCCGCAGGCCAAGGAACTGGCACAGACCATCATCGAAGACCAGGAAGGGGAAATCCAGGAAATGCAGGACCTCCTTGCCAGCCTCTAAAAAACGCTGGTATTTGTACCTTCGCCCAGGCCTAACAGCGCGGCAAGCCGCCGGTCGGCGTCGGCGAGGGCGTCCGTGTCGAAGGTATTGGTGGTGACCAAGAGTTCGTCGGCACCGGTCACCTCCAGCAAGCGTCCGAGCCGCTGGCCCACCTGGTCCGCCGTTCCGTGCACGGCAGCGGCAAGGGACTCGGCTACCAGGCGCTCCTGCCTGGAGGTCATGGGAGCTGATCGGATGGAGCCGACGGGCGCGAGCGGCGGGAATTCCCCGCGGGTGCGGGACTGCGCCATTGCCCAGGCCTCGGGCAGCAGCAGCTCCCGCGCCTTTTCGGCGGTTTCAGCAACTGCCACGGTCGCGGAGGCGATCACGTACGGCTCGGCGTAATAGGCGGACGGCCGAAAATTCTGCCGGTAGCGCCCCAGAACTCCGCGGGCCGGTTCCGCATTGCGTCCGGTAAAGGCAGGACCGCCAACCACGACGGCGAGGCCCGCCTTGGCGGCGATGTCCACTCCCTTGCCGGTAGCCAGCACGAAAAGCGGCGTCGCACCGCCGTCGTGCGGCCGGGCAGTGACGGCGGCGCTGCCGTCGAGATAGGACATCAGTTCCGCCAGGTCCTCGCCGAAGCGGTCCGCGGCATCCTTGTCCTGCCGCAGCGCCGACCGTACCGCCGGCGTGAATCCGACGGAGCGTCCGACCCCGAGATCGATCCGGCCGGGAAAGAGCGCCTGCAGGGTGGCGGCCTGTTCGGCCACCACCAGCGGTTGGTGGTTGGGCAGCATCACGCCGCCGGAGCCGACGCGGATCCGTTCCGTCTGCGCAGCCACCGCGGCCATCAGCACCGTCGGAGCTGAACCGGCGATCCCCGGCACACCGTGGTGCTCGGCCACCCAGAACCGGCGGTAGCCCAGCTGCTCGGCACGCCGCGCCCGGCCGATGGTGGCGTCCAGGGCCGCCGACGCCGAGGTGCCCTCGCGGGCGTTGGCGCGGTCCAGGATGGAGACGGGGGTGGAGGCACGCTGCATACCAGTCACAACGTGGCCGGCAGGCTGGTATTCCATCCCGGCGGCGGTCCTGCGCGCGCTCAGTGCCGGCCCAGCCACCGGCCCCGGCGCATGACGCCGGTGATTGCCAGGGCTTCATCGATGATTACGAGGTCGGCGAACTTGCCGCGAGCCAAGGTGCCTACGCTGTCGGCCAGGCCCATGATCCGGGCCGGGACCACAGTGGCCGACCGGAGGGCCTGGTCGAAAGGGACTCCCGCATCGAGGGCGTTCCGCAGCAGGTCCAGCATACTGGCGGTGCCTCCGGCGATGGCCCCGGATGCCAGGCGGGCCACTCCCGATTGCACCCGCACCTCCGCCGGGCCCAGGGGGTACACGCCGTCGCTTAGCCCGGCTGCTGCCATCGAGTCGGTGACCAAGGCGATGTTGTCGGCACCCAGCAGCTCGAACATGGTCACGACGAGGTCGGGGTGCAGGTGGGTGTTGTCCGCGATGAGCTCCACGACGGCCTCGCCGGCGCGGGCGGCCCGGAGGCAGGCGCTCACGGCGCCGGGGGAGCGGTGGTGCAGCGGTTCCATCCCGTTGAACAAATGCGTCACCGTGGGCACCGCTGACCCCTCAGCGAACCGCCGGGCGAGGGCATCCCGTGCGTGGCGCAGGGAGTCGGCCGCGACCGCGGTTTCCGCGGCCGTGTGGCCCAGCGAGGGGACAACGCCGTGGCCGGCGAGCAGTTCCACGAGTTCGTCGGCGCCGGCCAGCTCGGGCGCGTACGTCATGGTGCGCAGGAAGCCGCGACCGCCCGCGAGCATCTCGCGTGTGAGGCCGAGGTCCGGTTCCAGCAGCCATCGCGGGTCCTGCGCGCCGCATCGGGCAGGTGACAGGAATGGCCCCTCCGCGTGGATGCCGGCTACCTCGCCGTCGGCGGCTATGCGCGCGAGGACGTCGAGTCCGCCGAGCAGATCCTGGGGCGGTGCTGTCACCAGGCTCGCCAGCAGGGTGGTAGTGCCCGAAGCATGGATGCCGGCCGCCGCGCGGCGTGCGTCCGTTTCGTGGGCGGTGGGGAAGTCGACGCCGAAGGCGCCGTGGCAGTGCAGATCAACCAGCCCGGGGATCACCCTCTGGCCGGCAGGGACGTCGACGACGGTGTCCGCCTCGCCGGGCGGCAGGGCCTCCGACGGACCGACGAAGCTGATTTTCGCGCCGGACACCGCAACGGCTCCGTCCCGTAGTTCACCCTCGCCCGTGTGGATTCTGCCCCTGAGGATGGTCCGGCCGCCCGGCAGCGGCTCCCGTTCCGCTTCGCGGAACGGGAGGGGGGAGCCGTCAGTGCTGCCCGCGCCTAGGCGTGTCATGGCGGAATCGAGGCCTATCCGGCGGGAAACCGGGAGCCCGCCTCGACATCCGTGAGGACGGTGACGTCCGGGTGCAGCTGGAGCACCGAGGCCGGGCAGTCGGGGTCGATGGGCCCGGTCAGCGCGCGGTGAAGGATGTCGGCCTTGTCCCGACCCTGCACCATCAACAGCAGCCGCCTGGCATCCAGGATGGTCCCCAGGCCCTGCGTGATGCAGCGGGTGGGGACGTCGTCGAGCGACGGGAAGAACCGGGCATTGGCTCGGCGCGTCGTCATCGTCAGCTCCTCGACCCGGGTTCTGGAATCCAGGGCCGAGCCGGGCTCGTTAAAGGCCAGGTGGCCGTTGTGGCCGATGCCCAGGATCTGCAGGTCGATTCCGCCCGCCGACGCGATGGCCGCTTCATAGTCCGCAGCCGCCCGGTCCACATCGGTCCGGACGGCGTCCGGCAGCAGGACCGACGCCCGGTCGAGCCCCAGCGGCCGGATTACTTCCCGGTCAATCACCTGCGCGTAGCTCTCCGGGTGCCCGGCCGGAAGTCCCACGTATTCGTCCAGCGCGAACCAGCGGACCCCGGACAGATCCAGGCTGCGCCGTGCCAAGGACTGATACAACGGCAGCGGCGAGGACCCGGTGGCCAGCCCGATGACGGCACGGGGCAGCTCTTCGACGAGGTCGGCCACGATGTCGGCGGCCAGCGCGCCGATGTCTTCAGCGTCGTGGTGCGAAACATGGAGCTTGCGTTCCTGCTCGGCCAACGGGTTCATAGGAGTCCTGTCTGCTGGATGAGTCCGCCTGGACGGATGCGCGCCGCGCTGCACGTGCTTTGCGGCAAGGGCAAGTCAAACTTCATGCACTTTTCCCTTGTGGGACGGGTCGGAGCCTCCGGGTGTGCCGTCAGGGTCGGCACCCCGGATAAAGGTTGGAGCAAGATTACCGGATGCTACCGGCCCAAACGGGTAGATGCGGGCGCACCATGCCGAGAGCGAATTCCAAACGTTTGCGCACCGTGCATGTGTCAGAGCACGACGTCGAAGCCCGCCTCGGGCGACAGGGTTCCGTTGGCCTGCACTTGGACGAAGTGCCGACCGGGGTAATGCACGCGCGTGGTCATCTGGCGGAAGGCGTGCGTTTTGCGGAACTGCCGGGCCTCGCCCGGGGCGAGGTCAGCGACCGCCAGCTTAAAGACCTTTGGAGCCAGCGAACCGCTTGCCTTGACGTAGTGGACCACGTAGTCCACCGCCACGCGAGCCGGGGCGTCCGTTTCATTGCGGATCTCGACGGCGAAGCCGAGCTCCCCGGGCAGGTGGACAATGTTCCGGTCAAGTTGCGGGACGGTCACCGTGACGGCGTCGGCTGTGAAGCCAAGCGTCGCGAGGGCGGCGGGGTGGGCCTTTTTCACCAGCGTGCGCAGCCCGTGCCGTACCACCCAGGCCGTGTGGCCACCCGCCGCAGCGTTCCACCGGGCCGCGGTCGCCACCACGTCGTCCGGGGCGTGGCGGGAGACGTCGTTCAGGTGGTTGGCCACCGAGCGGCGGACGGCGTCGCTGTCGTCCTGGAACAGCTCGTCGAGGATCGGCAGGGTCGCCGCCGGCCGGGCGATGATGCCGGGTACCCGGACGGCCCACGGCAGGTACGGCCGCGTGCCTTCGCTGGCCAGCCGCCGCACCTGTTCATCCGGGTGGGCCGTCCAGTCCCGGATGATTCCCAGCGCCCGGTCCAGGTCCTGGAGCAACAGGCGGCGGATGGCGAACTCGCTGCTCATCCGCGGAGTCAGTTCCGCGAGCAGGGCCAGAGCATCGTCGAAGGTCCGCTGGCTCCCGTCTTCCAAGGCGCGGGTTACGGCCGCCTCGCCGACCGGCCAGAGCATCCAGCCGGTGAAGGCGCCGTCGGCCAGCGCCGCGCGGATCATGGCTGCAACCCGTTCGTAGCCGCCATCCAAGTCGGCGAGGAGCGCTTCCGCCAGGAAGTCGGCGCGGGCGCGCAGGGCCAGCGGCTCGAGCCAAATCCCTGCTTCGCGGAGCGCCGGCCATGCAGATTGGCCGCCGGCTGCGGCCAGGGAACTTTGCAGTCGCTCGACGGCGGCCGGCCCCAGCAGGTCGTTCATGATTCCCATACGGTCCTCCGGGTCGGGGCCAATAAGTTCGCCGAAACCAGCCTATGGCTCTTCGGCCGGTGGACCCGGCCGTTGTTCTCCTCCGGAACCACCTAAGGGACCGTGGTTGTCCTGAATTTCGCCGCAAGGGTGTTCCGGGTCACGGTCGGGCACTAGAGTCACCTGACATGGACATCATCCTGGTACCCGGATTCTGGCTGGACGCGTCGTCGTGGGCCGAGGCGACCCCACCGTTGGCCGCCGCCGGGCACCGGGTGCACCCGTTGACGCTGCCCGGGCTGGAAGCGCCTGATGCGCCGCGGGCTGGGATCGGCCTGCGCGACCACATCGACGCGACCGTCAAAGCGGTGGACGGCTTGGACGGGCCGGTGGTCCTGGTGGGCCATTCCGGCGGCGGGGCCATCATCCATGGCGTGGTAGACCAGCGCCCGGACAGGATCGCCCGTGCCGTCTACGTGGACAGCGGCCCGCTGGGTGAAGGCGGCGTGATCAATGACGAACTGCCCGCCGAAGGCGACGAGGTGCCGCTGCCGGACTGGAGCCTCTTCGAGGAAGAAGACCTGGTGGACCTCGACGAGGGGCTCCGCGCCGCGTTCCGTGCCCGGGCCATCCCGCAACCGAGGGGCGTGGCCTCCGATCCGCAGCACCTGTCCGACGAGCGGCGTTTCAACGTTCCGGTCACGGTGATCACGTGCGAGTTCACGCCCGAACAGCTGCAGGGCTGGATCGACGCCGGCGCACCCCAGGTGGTCGAACTGGCCAGGATCCGGGACGTCGAGTACGTGCACCTGCCTACGGGGCACTGGCCGCAGTTCACCAAACCGGCGGAGCTCGGCGAAGCCATCCTGGCCGCGGTCACCAAGACCGTTGAGGCAACCGGGGCGCAGTGAGCGCAGCCAAACTGTTGCCCGCCGTCGAGGCAGCGCTCGCCGGGCACGGTCTCCCTTACGAGGTCCTCGACTGCGACCCGGACCTGGCGGACACGGCGGCGTTTTGCGCCCACTACGGCTTCGCCCTGGAGCAGTCGGCCAACACCATTCTGGTGGCGTCGAAGAAGGTGGAACCGGCCAGGTACGCGGTGTGCGTGGTGCTGGGGACCGCCCGGCTGGACGTGAACAAGACGGTCCGCGAACTCCTGGGCGTGAAGCGCGCGTCCTTCGCCGACGCGGAGACCACCCAAGCCGTGACCGGCATGGAGATCGGGGGAGTGACCGCCATCGGGACCTCCGGCCACCCCATCTACATCGACGCCGCCGTGATGGACCAGGAACGCGTGGTGATGGGCGGCGGCAACCGGTCCAGCAAACTGCTGCTCAGGCCCGGGGAGCTGTCCAAGCTGCCCGGCGCCGTCGTGATTGAAGGGCTGGCGAAACCCGCCGTGCCGCTCAACGCCACCGACAGTCCAGGGGACGGATAGCACAGGCTTCCCTAATCTTGGCTTGCCTTACCTTGCTGGCGGGGATGCAGGCCGGCGCATAATCTGGAGCCATGGGACTCACAGGAAAACTCGCAGAAGCGTTTAACGACCAGGTCACGCTGGAACTACAGGCCTCCGTGGTCTACCGCCAGCTCGCCATCGAAATGGATGCCATCGACCTGCCCGGGATCGCCGGCTGGTTCCGCGCCCAGGCCGAGGAAGAGGTGGTCCACGCGAACAAGTTCATCGAGCACATGATGGACCGCGGCGCCCACCCGAAGATCCAGGCGATCACCGCTCCGACAATTTTCGCCGGGACCGTCTTGCAGGCGTTCGAAGCCTCGCTGGCACACGAGAAGAAGGTCTCCGAGTCGATCCGCGACCTGTACCGGCTCGCCCAGCAGGAGGGCGACATCGACTCCATTCCGCTGCTCAACTGGTTCATCGACGAGCAGTTGGAAGAAGAAGCCACGGTCGGCGAGATCATCGGCCGGGTCAAGCTGGTCAACGACGACGGGCCCGGCCTGCTGCGCCTGGACGAGCAGCTCGGTTCCCGTACCGGCGACGCCAGCTAGCACGAAAGCGCCGGCTGGGCAGTCCGGGTCAGGCCAGCCGGCCCTCATCCTCACCGCGATTGTCCAGCCAGGACCGGGCCTGCCGTACTGCGTCCTGAAGGGAGGAGCCGAGTATCTCGGTTCCCGGAACCAGGACGACTTCGTCGTCGAGCGCGAAACGGTCCGCGCGGTATAGCTTGTCGGCGAGGTCGGGGGTCATGCCGCACAGGTAGACCCGGCCCCCGTGCTGGGCGAGCTCGTGGGCGTAGTCGTTGATCTCTTCGATGAAGGTGGCTCCGATCTGGCTGTTGCCGCGGATCCGCAGCACGAGTGCGGCGCTCTCGGCGGAGTCCGGCGCCGGAAGCCGTTCCCGCAGCGTGCGGGCTGCGGCGAAGTAGAGCGGGCCGTAGACGTCCAGGACCGTGACCTGACCCGAACGCAATCGGGTCGGGGCGTCCTTGACGTGGATCTTGCCGTCATCCTCGCGGACCAGTTCATGCACCTCGGTCAGTTGCCCGGCCTGGTAGATGAACAAGACCAAGGTCAGCAGCACGCCTAGGCCGACGGCCACCGGGATGGAGGTCAGCAGGGTGGCGAGGAAGGTGATGACCATCGCCCATCGTGCGGTTCCGCCCACGCGCCAGATTGAGCGCATCTCGGTGATCTTGATGACTTGGAAGCCGGCGACGATTGCGATCGCGGCGAGCACGGTCATGGGTACCTGACCGATCAGGGTCGAGGCGACTAGGATGATCGCGAGCATGACCAACCCGTGGAACACCATGGCGTAGCGGCTCTTTGCTCCGGCTTGTGTGTTCAGCGCGCTCTGGCTCACGGAGGCGCCCGTGGGCATGCCGTGGAAGAAGCTGGCGGCCGTGTTGCCCAGGCCCTGGGCAACCATGTCCCGGGAGATGTCGGGCCGGGAGCCGTCCGGGTTCCGCACGCTTTGGCTCACCCCGGCGCCCTGGATAGCAATGACTGCCGCGACGGCGAAGGCCGAGGCTACCAGGCCCGGGGTGAAAAGGGTGAGGTTGGGAATCGCGAAGGGCGGCAGGCCCGTGGGGATGTCGCTGACGTCCTGAACGATCTTCACACCTTCAGGTTGCCACCAGATGGCGATGAGACTGGGTATGCCGAGGGCGAGGAGGGAAGCAGCGTTGGCCAGCCGCGTGCGCCCCAGCAAGATCATGATGATCAGCGCGATGGATCCGACCAGCACTGAGTTCCAGCTGAACTGCCCGACGTGCAGGATCAGGTCCACGAACGCCCCGAGGCTGGTGCTGGCCTGGGAGGTGTATCCGGCGAGCTGTGCCGCCTGGTCCATCACCAGCACCGCTCCCACCCCGGAGAGGAAGGCGGTCATCACCGGGTAGGAGATGTAGCGGACCAGCTTGCCGGCACCGAGCAGGCCGAAGGCCACCAGGAACAGCCCGCTGAGCCCCACGAGGAAGAACAGGGCCGGCGCGCGCTGTTCGGCGGGAAATGCCGCGATCGCCTGGCCTGCGGTGATGGCAGAGACACTGGTGGTGGCGATTTGCATCAGCTGGGAGCTGGCGAAGAAACCGCCCACGGTCGGGGCGACGACGGTGGCGTAGAGGCCGTAGACGGGGTTGACCCCGGCCAGTGCGGCGGTGGCCATGCCGGAGGGCACGCTGACCACGGCGTTGACGAGCCCGGCCAGTGCATCCCCGGGTAGGTTTTTCATCCGCGGTAGGAACCCCGACGCCTTCTCACTGTCCTGTGGCACGGTCCCTCCCGGCTGTGTGGATTCTTTGGGGGCTTGCCCCTTTATGCAAAGGTTTTTCCTGTAGCGGAAGCGCTTTTGCTAAGCCGTTACTCCCTATCTAACGTACATCCGTGATTGGATGGTTAGACAACCCGGGACGAAACCAGCGGCACCGGTTCCGTTCGGGGGCGGAAGTTCCCCAACGATGGATCCGCGCGTGTACGAATTTTTCCAGGCTCTGGGCTCATGGGGGGTGACCGTCTTCGTGGTCGCCTCGATGCTCAACGTGGGGTTGACCCAAAAACCCTCACGGTTGCTCACGCACCTGTCCAACCGGGCATTTTTGCTGCGGATGCTGTTGCTGAATTTCATTGTGGTGCCGGCCCTGATGATGGCTGCAACGGACCTCGTTGAACTGGCCCCTGTCTACTCGGCTGGTTTGTTGCTGTTCTCCTTGTCCGCCGGGGCTCCGTTTTCCATCAAGCTCACCGGGGTCTCCGATTCGGACATCGCTCTGGGCGCGACCGTGATGCTCGTCCTGATTGTCGGCACCGTCCTCTGGCTCCCGCTCCTGCTTCCCCAGGTACTGGAAGGTGTGACGGTGGACACTTGGGCAGTGGTCCAGGGGCTGCTCACGCAGATGGTCCTGCCCTTGGTGGTTGGGATGCTCGTCCGGCAGTTCACCGAGAACGTGGTGGCCGCCGTGCAGCCGTGGGTGGCGATAATCTCCAACATCTCGCTGTACGTGCTGATCGTCGCGATCCCGATCGGGTATCTACCGGCAATGGCCGATCCAGGGCTGTGGGTGGCCATCGGCGTGGGCATGGTGGTGCTGCTGCTGGCCCTGTTCCTAGGCTGGACCATGGGCGATGGCCACGACCACCTGCAGGACGTGGGCGGATTGAGTACGGCTCAGCGCGGCATCGCCGCAGCCCTGATCGTCGCCCAGGCCAATTTCGACGATCCGCGCATACTGGTGGTCATCACGCTGCTCAACACCTTCGGGGTGGTCATGCTCATCGTTGCCGCGAAGCTGATGAGCAGGGAAAACAGTTTCGACTTCCTGATACCCCAAGCTGCTGACGCCCCGGGGGAATCCGAGGACGATACATAGACACCACATGTGGAGGAGGCCCCGAATCATGAGCGCTGCCCGCGATCAACGACCGAACATCCTGGTGCTGTGCATGGACCAGTGGGACGTGCACATGGACTTGCCGCCCGGTGTGGAACTGCCTGCCATCCAGCGCCTGGTGGGGGCGGGTGTCAGCTTGAGCAACCAGTACTGCACGGTCCCACAGTGCACTCCCTCCCGGGCCACGATGTGGACCGGCCAGCACGCCAAGAACATTGGTCTGTGGGACAACACCAACTTCGCGTGGATAGACGTGCTGGACGAGGACGTCCCCACGATCGGCACGATGATGCGGGAGCAGGGATATTACTCCGCGTTCAAGGGCAAGTGGCACTTGTCGCACCCAGGGCAATCTTCGGACGCACTTGAAGGCTATGGCTTCTCGGATTACCAGTCCTGGGGCGACAACTGGGGCGCCCCGTTCCACGGCGAGACCTTGGACGGCGCGGTGGCCTTCGAGACCGTGGACTGGTTGCGCCACAAGCGGCCGCAGGATCGCCCATGGTTGCTGATTTCTTCGATGGTCAACCCCCACGACGTCATGTTCCTGCGCTCCGGCCAAGAGGAGCAGGCCCACGCGAACGGGGTGATGGCCGCCTTGACCCATCCGGCGCAGGACCTGGGGTTCATGCGCGACTACGACGTGGAACTCCCGGTGAACTTCCACGACGACCTTGACTCCCAGCCGTACGGGGTGCGGTCCTACAAGCGGAGCACCGAATGGAACTACGGCCGGATTCCGGAGGGCAGGGAAGATTTGTGGAAGGCCCGGCGGAACTACCTGATCAACTGCCTGCGGATGGTCGACGCACAGTTCCAGCAAATCCTGAACGAGCTCGACCGGCAGGACCTGTGGCGGAACACCGTGGTGATCCTCACCTCCGACCACGGCGAGATGAACGGCGGGCACGGCATGACACAGAAGGGAGCAATTCCCTTCCAGGAGGCCTCGATCGTCAACATGACCGTCGTCGCGCCGCGCAGCCCCAAGGGGGTGCAGTCCGACGCCGTCGGATCGCATCTGGACCTCGCCACTACTTTCCTGTCATGGGCGGGGCTGGAGGAGACGGAGATAGGTCGCCTGTACCCGGCGTTGAAAGGCCGGAACCTGCGGCCCGTGTTTGAAAGCCCCGGACAGGCGAAGCCGCCTCGCGGCTCGTCCTCCGAGCCCGGCGATGGCGCGTTAATAAGCTGGGACGGCCTCAACATGCAGGACCCGGAGTGGGCTATCCAGGGCGCCTTGGGCGAACTGGCCCAGTTGCACGAAGGCCCTGAGAAAACACTGGAGGACTGCCGTGCGGCCGGGAAAAAGTTTGGGGCCCCGGACCTGGACAAGCGCACGTTCTTTCGATCGGTCTCCGACGGCCGGTACAAGTTGGTCCGGTGGTTTTCTCCCACCCAGTACGGCGTACCCCGTACGGTCGAGGAGTTGCACGCAGTCTCCGAGGTGGCGCTCTATGATCTTTTGGAAGACCCCGGCGAGACACGTAACATCGGGGATCCCTCCCACCCGGACTATGACGAGCACTTGATGGAGTCGATGCTTAAAAAGCTTGTCAACCTTATCGACACCGAGCTGGGCGAGGACGAACCGCCCTTCGACCTGGACCTCTTCGGCACGCGGGAGGTCCGTTACCGGCTGGAGGACATCGAGGCCGGGGCCCCGGGCGGCGGGCTGCCGGCCGAACCTGGTCCCGCAACCGCAGCGCGGCAAGAGCAAGAGCCGTGAGCCAGGGTGTTGTCCCGGAGGCTGAGGTTCCGGCTGGAATGGTTCTCGTACCCGGCGGGACATTCCCGATGGGCTCAGAGAACTTCTATCCCGAAGAACGGCCCGTCCACCCGGTGCGTGTGTCCCCGTTCCTGATGGACCGCACGCCCGTGACTGTGACGCAGTTCGCCCGGTTCGCCGCCGACACCGGCTACCTGACCGTGGCCGAACGGGCCCCCGACCCGGGGGATTACCCCGGCGTGGACCCACGACTGCTGGTTCCAGGGGCGCTGGTGTTCACCGGAACCTCCGGGTCGGTTCCACTGAGCGACCCGTCACTCTGGTGGTCCTGGGTGCCCGGCGCGTCGTGGCGTTACCCCGAGGGCCCCGGCTCGCGGGCACTGGATGACCGGTCGGACCACCCCGTCACGCAGGTGTCACTGGATGATGCCGCGGCCTACGCCAGATGGGCCGGGCGAAGGCTTCCATCCGAGGCGGAACACGAGTTCGCCTCCCGCGGGGGTACCGCGCCGACTCCTTACGCCTGGGGCGACCAGCGCTGCCCGGGCGGTCACCACCTGGCCAACACCTGGCAAGGGGCGTTCCCCTACCGGAACTCCGCCGAGGACGGCTGGCCCGCGACCTCTCCCGTGGGCGCCTACGCTGCCAACGCCTACGGAGCCCTGGACCTGATCGGAAACGTCTGGGAGTGGACGGCCGACCGGTGGTCGCCCCGTCACCCTCGGGCCGCGGCCTCCCCTTGCTGCGTCCCGGCGGATCCGCGCCGGGAGCATGCCGGCCCGGAAAATCCACGCGACGCCTTCGTGGTCAAGGGCGGCTCCCACCTTTGCGCCCCCGAATACTGCCTGCGCTACCGGCCCGCCGCCCGACAGCCCCAGGACCGCGACTCCGCCACTACGCACATCGGATTCCGGTGCGTCCGGGACATCGGGACGACGATTGCTGGTCTGGTTTCGCGGGAGGATGGTCGTTAGGCGCATCGGCATATGCAGCGGCCGGCCGTCGGTCGGATCGCGCCTTTGCTGTGCGGGCGCTCAGCTGGAACCGGGCAGGGAGGCCCCGGCGGCACCTTTGTGGAGGAGTTCGGGTGTGGCGGCCGAGAGTTCGTTCGCGAAGCGGACCAGCATGACGCCGAGGACTTCTCGATCTCCCGGGGACCAAGTGGAGAGTATTTCGTCGAACGTTGAAGCACCGGCCACGCCGATTTGGTGTTGCAGTTCGATTCCGCTGGCGGAAGTCCCCAACAGGGTGGCACGGCGATCGGCCGGATCGGGTTGGCGGTCGATCAGCCCCTTGGCCTCGAGGCGGCGGACTTGCGGGTTCATGGTGGACTTGTTGACACCCCACTGTGCTGCCAGATCCGAAAGCCGCATCGGCCCGTTCCTGGTCAGATATTCCAGCAGCGCGGTATCGGTGGGCGAGAGGTTCGCGGCGGCGGGCCCGAGGACGTAGCTCCGGATTTTTCTCCGGCTGGACCACTGGAGCAGCAGGGCGAAGCCGTGGCGCACTTGTTCCCCGGGCGTCGGCACATCGCCGGCTTTTGTCGAATGAGGGTCGGTCATGGAAGGAGTTTATCAACAAGGTTCGGTTCGACTAACCGAACTAAGGTTGGTACGGTGGAAGCGTCCTCAGATAGATGACCGAGTACAACTAGAGGAGGAATATGACCAGCGAAACGATCGAAAACCAGTCAACTCTTTCCGCTCCGCGCGCCACGGCCGTGTTGGCCGAATTTGGTGATTACCTGCAGGCGCAGCGCCTGGTGGACCGGCTCTCGGATGAAAAGTTCCCGGTGGAGCACGTGCGCATTGTCGGCCTCGGCATCAGCAGCGTGGAGCAAGTCACGGGCCGAATGACGAAGGGCAAGGCCGCGCTGGCCGGAGCTGCCGGCGGCGCCTGGTTCGGCCTGCTCATCGGGCTGCTGTTCGGGCTGTTCGTCCCCGGCATCGTATGGCTGAGCGTGCTGTTGGGCAGCGTGCTCATCGCCGCCGTGTGGGGTGCCCTGTTCGGTTTCATCGGGCACTGGAGCAGCGGCGGACGCCGGGACTTCAAGTCGGTAAAGTCCCTCGAAGCCGAGCGCTACGCCGTCATGGTCGACTCAGAATACTTCGCGCAGGCGTCCGCCATCACCAACCGGTAGCCGCCCCAAAGCTGCACCCCTCGGCCACCCCGAACTGGCAACAGGCACCGTCAAGTGGTTCAACACCGAAAAGGGTCTTGGCTTCATCGGCCATGATGACGAAGGACCGGACGTGTTCGCGCACGTTTAGGCAATCTCCTCCAGCGGCTACCGCTCCCTGGAAGAGACCCAAAGGGTCGAGTTCGATGACGCCCAGGGGGCGGACGGCCCGCAGGCTGAGAACATCCGCCCGCTCGGACGGCTTTGAATTCCGCCCCCGGATCCTTGTGGTTGGGGGGCGGTTCCTCTGCTGGTTGCTTTTCCGGGTGCAGCGCCATGAGCGTCTCGACCTCGGCCCTCCCCGTTCGGGGGTCAGAGTCAGCGGCCGTTAAATATGCTGGTCCACGATGATCGGGTCGCCGTCGGGGTCCTGCAGAACAAAGCTGGCAGGACCGGTGGTTGCCTCGTCTGCTTCCGACAGGAATTGCACGCCCTCCGCTTTTAGCTGCCGCTGGAGATCGCGCACATCTGCGAATGAGTCAGGGGCCTGGGCGTCCTGATTCCAGCCCGGGTTGAAGGTCAAGGCGTTCTTCTCGAACATTCCCTGGAAGAGTCCGATGACGGCCTCGCCGTTTTTCAGGATCAACCAGTTCTGCGTGATGTCACCGCCGTGCTGGCTGAACCCGAGCTTCTCGTAGAACGCGGCAGAAGCCGCAATGTACACCGTCACGGCAGGGCCTGCGTAGCTGTCGGCGGCCTTCGCACCGACGGAAAAGATGCCGGCCTGACGGCGACAGCCACGCCGGGCACCATCAGGTCGAAGGTGCTCAGCGTGCGTTGCAGCTCCCGCCCTGGCTCCGTCATGCACGCCATGGACTGCTCGATGGACTTAGTCCGAAAGAGGCTCATGGGACTGGTCCCACCCTTCCGGGTTTGAACGCTCGACGACGGTGTTTTGACTGGCCTCGCGCTCCTCCATAGTCTCAGCCCATGATGTGGACAAGGTTCGGGATCAGGGCCAGTGCGGCGGCATATGCCTTCCGGGAGAGCCTGTTTCTTCTTCCGGCGATCATCGTCGTGTGCGGTGCCGGGTTGGCGGAGGTTGCCGCAGCGATTGACGCGGCGGGCACAGAAACTCCGCTGCTTGGCTTCACGTTCGGAATGTCGAGCAACGCTGCGGTCTGGTTATTGAGCGTTGTTTCGGGTGCGACAATCACGACCGCAGGTGTTGTTTTCTCCCTGACGGTCGTGAGCCTGCAGCTGGCCAGCAGCCAGTTCTCGCCCCGGGTAATGCGCTCTTTTGTCCGCGACCGTCTGAGCCAATGCGTGGTGGGACTGCTCGTGGCCACGTTCGTTTACTGCGTCCTGGTGATGCGGAACATCAATGCCGAATCCAGCGACCCTGCGCCCCGCTTATCCATGACCATTGCGGTGCTGCTGACGGTGGGGACGGTGCTGCTCATTATTGCGCACCTTAACCACCTTGCCCACCGGCTCCAGGTGGGGGAAATTGTCCGGACCATCGCCAACGAAGGCCAAAGAATTGCGGCTACCGTCCTGCACAGCAGCGGAAACGAAACAAGTCCCACAGGATCACCGGTACCGCCGGAAACGCAGCCAGGATTTGTTGTCCGCGCGCACCGGGACGGTTGGGTTACCCAAGCCCTGAGCAAGAATATTCTTGCTGCCGTTCCCGCCCGCACCACCGTCCGGCTCGAGACCCGCGTCGGGGCTTACATCCACCAGGGCGAACCGCTGGCCACCGTCTGGCCTGATGGCGACGCGGCCGTCGCCCGCCGCTTGAGGGGCGTGATCAGGGTCAGCAACGCCCGCACTGCCCAGCAGGACATCGACTTTTCCATTCGGCAGTTGGTCGACATCGGCCTGCGGGCGCTGAGCTCGGCGATTAACGATCCGAACACCGCCGTCGAAGTGGTGTTGCGGCTCGGAAGCCTCCTGCGAAAACTGGTGCTCTCGGAGTTGCCTCCGGAAAGGATCGCCGGGCGCCAAGGCCGGCTCCTGCTGCGGCCCTGGGAGCTAAACATGGATGAATACATTGACCATGCTTTTGACCAGCTGCGGCATGCCGCAACCGAACAGCCGCAGGTGGCTGCCGCAATCTTGAGAACACTCCGCATGCTCATCCAGTTGTCACAAGAGTCGGGTCGTCCCCAGCACGTCCCGGTGCTCCGCAAGCACCTGACGATACTGACGGAAGCGATCGACGGAAACTCCAGGCTGCATCCTGCCGACCGGCAGCACCTGCGTGATCTCTCAGCCAACGAAACAGACCCGGCTGACCATAGCCGGCAACGTCCCCACCACACCGACGCTTCGACGCCCGGCGGCAGAGGCTGACCCGCATGCCCCGGGCTTCGTGGGTCACCTTCGTAGCGGCTTCGTAGAGGACCCGGCGCGGCGCGCCTGCGGCCGGACCGCCATGCCGGCAGAGCGGGTCAGCCGATGGCCACCAAATCCAGCGGGCTCGCGGCAGCCCCACCGGTCGGTGCGGGGAGGGCAGAGGCGCACGTTCCGGCGGCTGCGGCAACCAGTTCGGCAGGTACGCCGGAGGCCAATGCGGCGGATGTCTGCTCCTGGAAGACGGCCTTCGCCTGGTCCAGGGCCCATTCCGCCGCCTCGACTTGTCCTGCCCGGACGGTGACGGCCTCCAGTGCTTTCTTCTGCCCCGGGGTCAGGTCGGAAACTGTCTGCGCCCGTCCCTCAGGGAGTGTGTCTGTCGCAGCTGGCCGTCCGGTATAGATCGTGGAGTCCAACTCCGCGATGGACAGGGGCAGCGTGTTGGTTTCGGTCACGGGATCCATCAATGTCCCTTTCAAGGGAAAATGCAGCGCTTCTTCCTCTGGTGAGAGAGCGCTTGCTGCGTGTGGTAGACAGACAGGCCTGCCTACTGAGTCGAAGCCTACCGCACCGTCACACACGGAAGGCAGCGGGATTGCCGGTTTCGGTCGCGCTGTGCCATGGGCAGCACTTCCCCGGCAACCGCCTCCTTGTCGGCGCCCGCAGGTTCTTTCGCCAGCGCGCCGTCGGACGGCGACCTTACCCCGGCATTTTGCCTCCTGGGGACCGCACGGGTTGGCCTTTGGCAGAGCGTGACAAGGTCGGCGGTGGCGGTGGCCGCGCTGGCAGAAGATAGAGGCAGGTTCTGACCCCTCCGGCGGGTAAACCATTGACCAAGCAAAGATCAGTTTGCTTATAATCCTGCATGCCTGATCTTTCCAAGTGGCACATGGCCCGGCTTCTCTCAACAGCCGCGAGGCTTGTCGAATACGAGTGGAACGAGCGGCTGGCCTCCCTCGGCTTGACCCATGCGGGTGCAACTGTCCTGGAGATCCTGGCCGTGGAGGGGGCGATGGCCCAAGCACAACTGGCGAAGCGGGTGCGGGTTCAGCCCCAGACCGTGGGCAAGACTCTGTCACGGCTGGAAGCGACTGGCCACATATCCCGCGTCCGTGGCGAGAACGACCGGCGCGAGCAACGGGTTAACATCTCCGAACGAGGCAAGGAGACCTTCCACCAGGTGGTGAGATTGGGACAAGAGCTGCTGGGCGAGGACGACGAGACCGAGCAGCTCAAAAATCAGCTCATCGGTGTCGTCCGGGGTCTCGGCAACGACAGGTTCGGCACCAAGAGGCCTTTGCGCCCCGGTTAACCCGGCGGAACAACGGCGGAGCCTTTTCCGCTGGCTGGTGCAGTTGTGCCTTCGATGTTCTTGACCACGGGTCGTGAAGCGTCGACGCCTCAGTTTGGCGGATTACCTACAGGGAATGGTCTAAACACCAGTTGGAAGCCGTCGTCGAATTGGAAACGCCGGACCCCGATGTTGTACACCGGCTCAAGGTTTTCCGGGACCAGGACCTCGGACGGTGTCCCGGAGGCGACCACCCGGCTTTCGTTGAGCAGCAGGACCCGGTCGCAGTAGTCCGCGGCTAGGTTGAGGTCGTGCAGGACCACAACGATGGCATGATCGTTGGTCCCCGCCAGGTCGCGCACCAGCTTGAGGATCTCGTGTTGATAGCGGATATCCAGATGGTTGGTCGGTTCGTCGAGCAGCAGGTGCGTTGCTTCCTGCGCCAGCGCCCGCGCAATCAATACCCGTTGCCGTTCCCCGCCGGAGAGCAGGTCGAAGCTCTGGTCCGCGTGGCCAAGCATGCCGACCCGTTCCAGTGCCCGGGCGGCGGCCTGTTCGTCTCGCGCCTTACGCCGGCCCAGCCGCGATTGGTGCGGGGTGCGGCCGAGCAGCACCATGTCGGAAACCAGTAGCGGCAGGTCACCCGGTGTCTCCTGCACGACCACTGAAACCGTCCGGGCGCGCTCTTGCGCGGTGAGCCGGCGCAGGTCCGTGTGGTCCAGCATGACCGTGCCGATGTGTGGGGCCAGTGATCCGTACAGGATCCGCAGCAGGGTGCTCTTGCCGCTGCCGTTCGGCCCCACCAGGCCGAGGACTTCACCGTGCCGGGCTTGGAGGTCAACACGGTCCAGGACGTCGCGGGAGCCGTAGGAGAAAGAGATGCCGGAGCCGGAAATCACTGCCCGAACCGCTCCGCAATCCGCTCGAGTCCGGTGACCGACAGCGGTGACGGCGGCTCGGTGAAGTTGAACAATTGCACGAGGATGTCGTCGTTGGCCACCGCGGTTATGGACGCGGCGCCCTTCAAAGATGTCACGGCGTCGATGACCTCGGTTGGGTCCCCGGCGGAGTGGAGCAGGACCAGGACATCGGGGTTGCGGCCAATGAGTTCCTCGCGCGTGACCTCGAAGACCCGCTGGTCGACGTCGTCGAATACGTTCTCCAGCCCGGCGGCTTCCAACTGCGGTTGGGCCATGGACTTGGTGCCGTAGGCGTAGGTGCTTCCGCCGCCGACTGTCGGGTACAGGACGGCTGCAGTGCGGGGGCCGATGTCGGCCATCTTGGAGGTGATGTGCTCCACCTGGGCCTTGAGTTCGCCGGCTGCCTTTTCGGCCCGTGTTTCGACGTCGAAGATCTTGCCGTAGGTGAGCAGCTGATCCTCAATGGTGCTGAACCCCGGCGTTTCGGAGGCGTTGGGGCAAAAGGACGGTTCCTGAAGCATGGGGATGCCCGCGGCGGCGAGTGTTTCACGGTTGAGGTTTTCGGCCGAACCGAGAACCAGGTCCGGCTGTTGCGCCAACACGACTTCCTGCGAAATCTGCAGGTGGCCCGTGGTGTCCAAGCGGTCGGTCAAGAGCGGAATGCTGGCGAGTTCGGTCTGGGTGGCCGGGTCGAAGTATTCGGACGGGTAGACGCCTGCGCGGGCCACGACTGTGTCCATGACACCGAGTGCTGCCAGGTAGGAGACCGGTGAACTGTCCAGCATGACAACCCGTTCGGGCGGCGCGTCCAGGGTGACTGCGGCGCCGCAATTAGTGATGGTCAGCGGGTAGCCATCGGCCTCGGCTATTCCGGCGCTTTCGGGAGTCCCTGCGCTCCCGGGAGCACCGGCGCAGCCGGCCAGGCCGACGGCCAAAGCCGCCGCGGCTGCAACGGACAGCAGATGGGCGGCAGTTCTCATGAATATTCCTCTGGCTAGTGGATGTTTGGGACGGTGGGTCGAGCGGGGGACACTTAGCCCGCCGGGCTCATCCTGCGGATGAGGTAGAGCAGGAAGGGGGCGCCGATGAAAGCCGTGATAATCCCGATCGGCAATTCCTGCGGTTGCAGCAGGATCCGTGCGAGCAGGTCGGCCCAGATCAGGAAGATTGCACCGAGCAGGGCAGAGACCGGGATGACCCGGGAGTGGGCGGCGCCGACCAGCCTGCGGGCCAGATGCGGAACTACCAGTCCAACGAAACCGATGGATCCGGAGGCAGCGACGACCACACCGATGCATAGGGAGATGATGATCAGTAGTTGGGTGCGGAACCGGCCGGGTGCAACGCCGACGATGTGCGCGGTTTCGTCACCAATGGCCAGGGCGTCCAGGCGCCTTCCGCCAAGGGTCAGCACGCAGCTGGTTATCAGGACCACCACGACGACGATGACCAGGGGGCTTCCCCACTTGGCCAAGGCCAGGGACCCAAGCAGCCAAAACATTACGGACCGGGCGCCCTCTGCCGACCCGGAGGCGAAGACCAGGAAGCTGGTCACGGCGGTCAGCGCATACCCGATCGCAACGCCAGCCAGTAGCAGCCGCATTGATGTCACCCGTCCGGCCGAGCGTGCGACCAGGAAGACCATCATCGACGCGGCCAGCGCGCCGACGAAGGCGCTGGCGGGCAGAGCATGTTCGCCCACACCCAGACCGACGCCGAACAGGATCATGGCTGCTGCACCGCTGGAGGCCCCGGAATTTATGCCGAGCAGGTAGGGGTCGGCCAGCACGTTGCGCACCATTGCCTGCAGTGCTGCTCCGCACACCGCCAACCCGGCGCCAACGACGCTTCCGAGCAGCACGCGGGGCAGCCTGACGTCCCAAACGATCGCAGAGGCTATCGGATCGGGCTGGTGCCCGGACAGCTGGCCCGGCATATGCGACCAAATCACCTGGGCTACGGTCGCGGCATTCAGCATGACAGGCCCGGTCGCTACTGACAGCACCATTCCGGTGGCGAGAAGCGCGGCCAGCGCCAGCATCCAGAAGAGATGACGACGCCGGAGTCTTGCCCGCAGCAGCGGGTCCGCGCCGCACGAGGTGTTGCCGTCGCGCACCTCGCGTTCGCGCGGGGTAGGGGCCGATGACGGGAAGATTAGTGCCTCCAATAAGGCTCGGTCAGTACTTGCGAAGATTCAGTGGTTGCTGGCCGAACCAGCGGTGGCGGAGCATGTCGACGGCTGCGTGCAGCATGGCGTTCAGCGTGTCGGTGCTGCGGGACAGGGCGCGCAGGGCGAAGCCGGGGCCGTTCAGCAGCGACAGGCCGAGCTGTCCGCCGGGATCCATGGGGGCCAACAGGTCCTGCAACTCGCGTACCAGGTCACCGTCCACTCGGGGGTCGACCACGAGCATCGAGCCCAGGTGCGAATAGTCCTCAAGGAAGAGCATGCTGGACAGCGGCGCGTCCGGATCGCCGGGGCGGATCAGCAGGTTGTCCAGCGCGAGCAGGCGGCCGTCGCGGTAGATGTCGTTGCGGATGCGCACCTCCTCGTACCGGAAGGGCCGGCCGTCCGGGGACCAGCCGGGAGTGACCACATCGCACATCACCAGCGAGGAGTCCGCGGCGAGTTCGACGACGGTCTCTTGGCGGTAGGTAGCCTCCCGGTACGCGATGAGCTGGTCCGGCAGGTACTCCAGGCTGGCGCCGGGGCCGAGCCGGAACCGGGTGTGCTGCACGGCCGGATCGCCCGGCGTCCGGTAGATCTTGGTGGCGGACTGGGTGGTCAGCAACAGACGGGCCTGGTCCTCGACCTTAATGTCGACGTCGTAGACGTCCCCGCCCAGATAGCCGCCGCCCGGGTTGACGATCGTGTAGGCGACCTGCGCGGAGGCGTCCAGGTAGTGCGGGCGGATGACGCGCAGCGCGCCCTGGTGGTATTGCGAGGTGGCGACGCCGCGGCCGCCGCGCTGGCCAACCGTCAGGCGCAGCTCACCGGTCGGCAGCTGCACGCCCACCGGCTGGGCCGCGCTCATTGCGCCAGGTCCTGCATCAACACGTCGCGGCGGAGCCACTCGATGACCTTGTCCAGGCCCTCGTCCGTCTTCAGGTTGGTGAAGCAGAACGGCTTTTCTCCGCGGAATTCCTTCGAGTCGGACTCCATGACCGACAGGTCGGCGCCCACGTGCGGCGCCAAGTCGGTCTTGTTGATGATGAACAGGTCCGACTTGATCATGCCCTGGCCGGCCTTGCGGGGAATCTTCTCGCCCTGCGCCACATCGATGATGTAGATGGAGAAGTCCACCAGTTCCGGGCTGAACGTCGCCGAGAGGTTGTCACCCCCGCTTTCGATGAACACGACCTGCAGGTCCGGGTGCCGGTTCTTCAATTCCTCCACGGCGGCGGAGTTCATTGAGGTGTCCTCGCGGATGGCTGTGTGCGGGCAGCCGCCGGTTTCGATGCCGATGATCCGGTCCAGCGGCAGCACGCCGTTGGCGGCCAGGATCTTGGCGTCCTCGATTGTGTAGATGTCATTGGTGATGGCGGCCATGGAGATCTCGCCGGACAGGTGCCGGGTGAGGCGTTCGACCAGCTGGGTCTTGCCGGCACCGACGGGGCCGCCGATACCAATCTTGATGGGTTCCATTGTCTTACTCCTTGTTCCGTGGGGCCGGCCGCTGGGCGGCCGGGTCTTGCGGTGCGCGACGGCGGGTCAGGACATGAACATGCGGGCCCGCTGCCGCTCGTGGCGCATTTGGGCGATCTCCAGCCCAGGTGCGGCGGCGCCGAAGTCGCTGCGGTCCAGTCCGGAAATCCTGGCCGTGGCCGCGGTGATCTCCGGATGGACCTGGCGCAGCACCCGCTGGCCGGCATCCTGGCCGATCGGGATGCCGCGGATGGCGTTCTGCGTCAGCGAGGTCGCCGTCGAAAACAGGTAGGTGCCCAGCAGCTCCGGCAGCGGAACCTGCAGGCTGCGCCCGGCGAGGGCGAACGCCAGCGCCGGGTGTCCGCTGCAGGCGCCGCTCGCGACGTCCTCGCGGTACTGCTCGATCTCGTCGCTATCGAGGATCACCGAGGCGATCTGGAGCATCCGCGCGCCCATCTTCACTCCGGCCTCGCGCACCTGCCGCGGCAGGGCCTGCGCTGCCAGCATCGCGTCCAGCTCACGCAGTTCAGCCGTCGAGCGGGCTCCCAGAGCCAGCCGGATGGCGAGGCCGTCGCTGTAGGTCAGCTGGCTGTGGATGAACTGGCCGAGCCAGACCGCGAAGGTCTTCTCGTCGCGGACCAGCCCGCGTTCCAGAAACGTCTCGAGCCCGAACGAGTGGCTGAAGGCGCCGGTGGGCAGGGCGGAGTCGGCCAGCTGCAGCAGGGGCAACAGGTACGACGACGAGTGGCGGCCGGGTGCCTCAGTGCGTGTGTTCGGCATGTCGAAACGGCACGGGCATGACCCGTTCCTGCCGGGAGTAGGGCACCTGCATGTGCTGCAGGTAGTCTTCGACGGTGTGGTCGTACTGCACCACCATGACCTCCGCGCGGTAGTCGCTGCCGGCGTCGAAAAATTGCGCCTGCAGGTGCCGGTTGCCCAGGCTGTGGGCCACCACGCCCATCTCCCGGATGGTGCGCGGGGCGATGACCAGGACGTCCGTGGGCAGGACGCTGACGACGATGACGTTCGACTCGTCGCGGAACAGGATGTCGCCGTCGCGCAGGTCGCCCGGCGTGGCCAGCCGGATGCCGATTTCGCGGCCGAGATCGGTGGTGACGCGCTGGACGCGCTTGACCAGTTCGCTACTGGGAAGCGCTACCTTCTCCTCGTGCAGGCCGGCAAGCTCCGTGTTCGGAAGATCGTGCCGGTTGGCGATGACGCGCTCAACAATCATTGACTACGTCCTTTCGGGTATGGCTCGGTCTAGAACAGGAAGTAGCGCTGGGCCATCGGCAGCACGCTCGAGGGCTCGCAGGTCGCTACCTCACCGTTCACCGTGACGGTGTAGGTTTGCGGGTCGACCTGGATGTCCGGGGTCTCCCCGTTGTACTTCAGGTCGGCTTTGGTCAGGGTGCGGATGCCGTGCGCTGCCCGGATGGTCCGGCGCAGATTCAACCGGTCCGGGATGCCTTCGTCGATGGCGATCTTCGGCATGAACGTGATCGAGGATGAGTGCACTGCGTTGCCCAACGCCCCGAAGTTCCGCCGCAGGGCCCGTGGTTGCGGGGTGGGAATTGAACCGTTGGCGTCGCCCATGATCGACTGGACGATCTGTCCGCCCTTGATCACCATCTCCGGTTTGACGCCGAAGAAGGCCGGATCCCAAAGCACCAGGTCGGCGAATTTGCCCACCTCGACGCTGCCGACGGAGTCGGCGATGCCGTGGGCCAGCGCGGGGTTGATGGTGTACTTGGCGACGTAGCGCTTGAGCCGGAAGTTGTCGCCAATCTCCGGGTCTTGCTCAAACTTGCCGCGCTGGCGCTTCATCGCATCCGCCACCTGCCAGGTCCGCAGCACCATCTCGCCGACGCGGCCCATGGCCTGGGCGTCCGAGCTGGTGATCGAGAAGACGCCGAGATCGTGCAGCACGTCTTCGGCGGCGATGGTCTCCTTGCGGATCCTGGAGTCAGCGAAGGCTACGTCCTCGGGGATGTCCGGGTTCAGGTGGTGGGCGACCATGAGCATGTCCAGATGCTCGTCGAGCGTGTTGGTGGTGTAGGGCAGGGTCGGGTTGGTCGAAGCGGGCAGGACGTTCGGCAGCCCGGCGACGCGGATAATGTCCGGGGCGTGCCCGCCGCCGGCGCCTTCGGTGTGGAAGGTGTGGATCACCCGACCGTCGATGGCGCGGATGGTGTCCTCCACGAAACCGCACTCGTTGAGCGTGTCCGCGTGGATGGCGACCTGCACGTCGAACTCGTCGGCGATCCGCAGCGACATGTCAATGGAGGAGGTTGTGGCGCCCCAGTCCTCGTGCACCTTGAAGCCGATGGCACCGGCCCGGATCTGTTCGGCCAGCGGACCGCGCGCGCTGGCGTGGCCCTTGGCAAGCAGCCCGATGTTGACCGGCAGGTCGTCGACCGCCTGCAACATCCGGCCGATGTGCCACGGTCCCGGCGTCACGGTCGTCGCCTTGGAGGCATCCGACGGGCCGGCGCCGCCGCCGATCAGCGTGGTGACGCCGTTCGCCAGGGCAACCGGCACCTGGTCGGGGCTGATGAAGTGCACGTGAGTGTCGATGCCGCCCGCGGTGAGGATCTTGTGCTCCCCGGCGATCACGTCCGTCGCGGCACCGATGGTGATGTCGACGCCGGCGGAGATGTCCGGGTTGCCGGCCTTGCCGATCTTGAAGATGTGTCCGTCGCGCAGCGCGACGTCGGCCTTGTAGATCCCGCTGTAGTCCAGCACCACGACGTTCGTGATGACCGTGTCCGGAATGTCCTGGTCGCGCGTACGCTGTCCGTTCTGGCCCATGCCGTCCCGGATCACCTTCCCGCCGCCGAAGACCACTTCCTCTCCGTAGCGGGTGAAGTCGTGCTCGATCTCCAGCAGCAGGTCGGTGTCTGCGAGCCGGATCGCATCGCCGGTGGTCGGCCCGTACATCTCGGCATAGTGCCTGCGTTTCATCTCGAAACTCATCGCTGCTCCTCCCCGTCGCCGTTGGTCTTCCCAGTGGCAGCACCGTCGTCGGTCTTCTCGGCGGCCTCGCCACGGCCCGGCTTCTTGCCGGCGCCGCGGGCCTTCGGTCCGCGCGATTCGTCGACGGGGTCCAGGCCGTACGTAGTGTGGAAGCCGGCCCCCTCGAAGCCAACGTTGGGCAGATCAATGGCGTATTCGGCCGCCAGTTCGGGCTCGGCCTCCGCATTGATGCCGGCGGTGCCTCCGATGGCCTCGGTGTAGCCCGGGGGGACGCTGGCGCCCAGCGACCCGTTCACGTGGTTTCGGAAGCCATGGACCACGCGGTTCCCGGCGATCTCCACCAGGTGCACGCTGCGCGCATCGCCCGGCTCGAAACGCACGGCCGTGCCTGCCGGAATGTCCAGCCGGAAGCCGCGCGCCGCGACCCGGTCCATGTCCAGCGCCGGATTAACCTCGGCGAAGTGGTAGTGCGACCCGACCTGGACCGGCCGGTCGCCTCGGTTGGTCACGTTCATGATTCGGGTCGCGGCGCCCTCATTGCAGATGATGGGCTCGCCGCGCAGGATGTATTCTCCCGGTTTCATAGGTACTCCTCCTCAGGCTCAGCGGATCGGGTTATGGACGGTGACCAGCTTGGTGCCGTCGGGGAAGGTGGCCTCGACCTGCACGTCGGCGATCATCTCTGCGACGCCGTCCATAACGTCGCTGCGGGAGAGGATCGTGGACCCGTAGCTCATCAGGTCCGCGACCGTCCGGCCGTCGCGGGCCCCCTCGATCAGCTCGTACGTGATCAGGGCGACCGCTTCGGGATGGTTGAGTTTAAGGCCGCGCTGCTGGCGCCTTCGGGCCAGGTCGGCGGCGACCACAATCATGAGTTTTTCGTGCTCACGGGGCGTTAAATGCATGTAGAACTCCCTAGTCCTTAACAGAAAGAAGCGTCCACCCGTTATCTACAACCGGTCAGAGACTAGACCGGGAGGCCCGTGGATAAGGCAAGGATAGCCACGGAGATTGCACCCGGCAACTTGATGGGAATCCGGTGGCACCACCGCCTCGCAATTGCTTGAAATCTCGAGCTCCCCGGTGTCATCCGCTTCGCTCCGTCTGTCTGAAGGGACGCGACCAACTTCACACGGTCTCGGACCTGTAACCCGGCGCAGGTGGGAAGGCGCCGACCTCGTCCCACCACGCCAGGGCGCGCAGGCCGTGGAACGTGAGCCACTTGGACGGCTCGCCAGGGGCTACGTCGACGTCGAACCAGGCGCGGCCGGGGTGGCGGCGTTCCTGCAGCCAGGTTCCGTCGGGCTGGCGCGCGGATTCGATGAGCTCCATGGCGTCGGCCAGCCGGGGATCGGGTGCCGCGCCGTCATGGAGGGTCGCCGATCTGAAGTAGTCCACGGCGTTCAGTGCACTGTACAGCCAGCGGAACGGGTAGGCGAAGTGCGTGGCCCACGGGGCGACGAGTTCACCGGTCGAGTGGGTGTACAGCAGCCGGCGTTCGAGCAGGTACTCCTCGCCGGCGTGGCGGGCGGCGCGGAGTTCGGCGGAGCCGCCGGTGGCGGCCTCGTAGTACAGCAGCCCCTTCAGGGTGTTGAGCGTGGAGTGGAACGATGAGCGGGTGGAACCTTCGATCCACTCGCAGTTCCAGCCGCCGTCGGGCAATTGGTGC
The DNA here is from genome assembly GCF_059092625.1 of Arthrobacter sp. Y3221114. Classification (NCBI taxonomy): domain Bacteria; kingdom Bacillati; phylum Actinomycetota; class Actinomycetes; order Micrococcales; family Micrococcaceae; genus Arthrobacter; species Arthrobacter sp. Y3221114. Next base: position 420,261 of record NZ_JBNHHW010000002.1, on the reverse strand, counting down.
TCGGTTAACCAGGTGGCGATTCCGTCCACATCCGCACCCAGCCACGCGCCGTTGGCGATGGTGAAGGCGTTGATGCAGCAGTCCACTTCACCGTCCCAGTACGGCAGGTTCTCGTATTCCCAGCGGCTGTTGGCGGCGAGCTGTTCGGAGGTGCCGGCGAGCGCGGCGGCCTCGAGGCCCCAGTCCCGGAGGGAGTTGAGCGACCACGTGGTGGCCGTCCACGGCTGTCCGGCACCCTCGGCTGCTTCCGGCCCCTGGAAGTCGAAGTCGCTGGGGAAGTACGCCCCGCCGGCCCACTGGCCGTCGGGGTCCTGGTGCGCGAGCAGCCGCGCGCCGAAACCCTCCGTAGCCACGCGCGCCTTGGTTGAGGCCCACTGTTCAGGGGGAGCGTGTGCGAGGTCCCGTTCGACCTGCCAGCGCAGTGCCGGATCGGAGTCGAGCAGCCAGTCGACCAACGCCGCCTCGGGCTTCATGGTCAACAGAGTAGCGGCCCCTGTGAAAGAACAACATGGCCGAACCGCCCCGCCGCCGGGGGAGGGGCTACTTCCGCGGGCGGGGGCCGTGGCCGGGCCGGCGGAAGCCGCTCCGGCACTCGATCACGAACACAAAGGACCACGCCGGTGCCAAGGTGGGCACCGACGTTGTCCTATGACTTGTGGAGGCTACTTGACCTTGTCCTTGAGGAACTGCACGGAGCGGCTCCAGGCCAGCTTGGCCTCCTCGGGACGGTAGTTGCCCTGCGGGTTCTCGTCGTTGTGGAAGGCGTGCGGGGCGTCGTAGAAGTAGTAGGTCACTTCCGCGCCGGACTCGCGGCGGATCTGCTCCTCCTGCGCCTTGGCCTTCTGCACCGGGTAGGACGAGTCCTGTTCGCCGTAGTGGCCCTGGATGGCGGCGCGGACCCTTTCGTACGATTTGGGCACGCCCTGGCCGACGCCGTAGAACGGCACGGCCGCGCTGATGCGCTCGCCCTGCTGTGCGGCCAGCGCCAGGACAAAGCCGCCGCCCATGCAGAAACCGATGGCGCCCACGGTGGTACTGGTGACCGCCTCGTGGGCCAGCAGGTAGTCCACGGCGCCGGCCAGCAGCCGGGCACCTTCCTGTTCCGGCAGCTTGGACATCATCGCCGCGGCTTCCTTGCCGTCGTGGGCAATGCGTCCGCCGTAGAGGTCGGGTGCCAGCGCGACGAAACCTTCGGCGGCCAGGCGGTCGGCAACGTCCCGGATGTGGTCCACCAGGCCCCACCACTCCTGAATGACGATGACGCCGGGGCCGGACCCCGACTCAGGCACTGCCAGATAGCCGTGGGCCTGGGTGCCTGCGGATTCGAACGTGACGTTCTGGTACGTCGGGTTGTTGGCCAAGGTCCTACTCCTGATCGCTCGGGGGCATTCCATGTCAGTCTAGGACAGCAGCGGACGTTGTCGGGCTTACCGGGTGGGGCGACGGCGGAGGCTCCGAGGCATGGCCAAGCCGGTGGTCGGGGCGGAGAATCGGTGTATGGAACAGCTGAGGAAGACCTTCACCGCCCTTTCGATTGCTGCCGGGCTGGCCCTTACAGTGTCGGCCTGTGACGCCACCGGAGACGACGTATCCCAGCCCGAACCGGGCCAGGCCCAGCCGGCCGAAACCCCAGCCGGGGCCGGCAACCCCAGCCCTGCCGGCACCGGATCTGCCATGCCCAGTGAACGCAATGCGATAGCCGCTGTCGAAACCGCGGTGACTGCCGTCCACGGCAGTTCCGCGATCGAACTCGACTACAGCGACCGGCTTCAGGCCTGGGAAGTGGACGTCTTCGACGTCGATGCTGAGGTCGAGGTACAGGTCTCGCCGGACGGCAGCGAGGTGCTTGAGCAGCGCGAATCCGGGGGTGCCGAACCGGAGCATGCCCGAGAGTTGGAGCAAACCAGGGTTTCCATGCCCGAGGCCCTTGCCACCGCCGCGGAGGCAGAACCAGGCAACGTGGACGAAGTGACGCTGGGGAATGAGGGCGGCCTGCCGGTGTGGGAGATCGAAATCGACCGCGAAGACGGCTCCAGCATTGATGTGCTGATTGACGGCATAACCGGTGAGCAAATGCGCTAGAGGGAGATGCCCGCGTGTTCGTTCATGATCCTGCAGGAGCGGCGAAACCCAGCTTCTTGTCGATCATGTTCTCCAGCGGTTCCTGCCGGATGTAGCGCGCGAAATTGTCCGCGAACTGGCTGGCCAGCTGGGGCAGCCAACCGCGCGCGTCACCGCTGAGGTGCGGCGAGACGATCACGTTGTCCATCGTCCAGAGCGCGTGGTCGGCCGGCAGCGGCTCGGTTTCGAACACGTCCAAGGCGGCTCCGGCGATGGCGCCGGACTGCAGCGCTGCCACCAGCGCGTCGGTGTCCACGCACGCCCCGCGGCCCACGTTGACCAGCCGGGCGCTCGGCTTCATGGCCTCCAGCACGGGTGCGTCGACGAGGTGCCGGGTCTCTTCGGTCAGCGGTGCCACCATCACCACCCAGTCGAAGTCTCCGACGACGGCGGCAAGCTCGGACGAAGCGTAAACCTCGCCGAAATCGGCGTCACCGCTGCGGGCAGTGCGCCCAGCCCCGGCAACCCGCAGGCCGAGGGCCTTGAGCACGCGGGCGATTTCGCGTCCGATGGCCCCGGCGCCGACGATGAGCGCTCGGCCGGACTCCAGGCGTTCGGTCTCGCGGTGCTGCCAGGTTCGCCCCCGCTGCAGGGACAGCAGGCCGGGCAGGTCCTTGGCGAAGGCCAGCATTCCGGCGAGGACGAATTCGGCGATCGGCCGGTCGAAAATGCCGCGGGCGTTGGTAACCACCACGCCTGAATCCCGCAGGTCCTGGAACAAAAGCTTGTCCACGCCGGCGGCCGCCACGTGAATCCATTCCAGCGAGCGGGCGGCATGCCAGGCGTCCTCCAGCGCGGGGGAGAAAAAGTCCCAGAGGAACAGCACGTGGGCGCCGTCCAGGGCCTCGGCGAGTTGGTCCGCGGTGGCATAACGCACCTCCGCGGCGGCCTCCACGTCCTCCATGCCCGGCGGCAGATGGTCTTTGTACAGGACGGTGACGACGGGTCTTGCGGCTGCGGCCATCAGGCTTCCGGCGCCTTGTTGCGCCGCGACTTCAGCGCGCCCAACTGGTCGTCAACTTCCGTGCTGGCCTCCAGCCATTCGAAGGCCTCCTGCACTTGCGGCGAGTCCGGGTCCGACCACGCGATTTCGTTGCGGGCGGATGCCTCGGCCTCGATGCGACGGGTCTCCCGCTCGGCATCTCGCGCAGCGGACTGCATTCCGGTTGCGCTGCCGGCTGCCGCCGAAGCGGCCTGCTGCATGCCGAGCGTGGCCTGGGCGACGTTGTGGCGTGCCTGGAGGGTCTGGTACCGCAGGCGGCTCTCGTCTATCCGCGAGGACAAGCGGGCGAGCTCCCCGTCCAGCCGGCGCCACTGATCGGCCATGCGCTCATATTGCCGGGCGAGGGTTTCCACGCGCTTCGACGCCGTGATGCTCCGGTGCAGGAACTCGCGGGCCCCGTCGTCGTCGCCGCGGGCCACGCACTCTTCGGCTTGGCGGTCGCAGTATGCCTGCTCTGCTTTGGCCTCATCCAGCAGCAGCCCGATGCGGCGGCAATCGGCCGCGATGTCCGCGACGCTGCGGCGGGCCTGGTCCACCGCTTCGGACTGTTGCTGCTGGCTGGCCTCAATGGCCGCCAGGGGATCGACCGGAGTCTCCTTGGCCGCGCGGTTGGCGCGGATGATGCGTCCAAGGCGGTGCTTGATGGACACGTTAGCTCCTCATGGGATCGGGCCGACGCTGCGCCGGGGCGGGCTGGCGGCGCGGCGGGAAGCCGGACCGGGTGTGTGGCGGGACAGCAGCGCTGCGCCCATCGCGGACACCGCGGTAGGCCGAGGACCAGGCATGCAGCGCCTCGATCTCCCGGGACAAATGCCGTCCGGCCAGTTCCAGCTGTTCGGCGTCGGCAGAGTACCCGGCTTCCACCAGGTGTTGCCGCAGTTGGCCCGACAGCCGGTTAAGTTGTTCGGCCCGCCCGCTCAAGCTGGCGGCGAGGGAGCGCCTCACCTCCGGCAGCGGCTCGCCTTCCGCCAACTTCAGCTGTTCGTCCAGGGACCGGGAAGCCGTCTCAAGCCTGGCCGCCACCAGCGGCAGTTCCCCGACGGGGCGGCCCTCCGCCCGGGCGGCGGCGAGTGTCCGTTCCGTTGCCTCCGCCGAGCGCTGCAACCCGAGCCGCTGGCGCGCAAGGCGGCGGCCGGCGTCGTCCTTGGTGAAGCTGCGGACGGTGAGGGATCCCCGGCGCAGCCCGTTCCGGAACCGGCGGGAGCGCCGGATCCTGCGGATCACCAGCCAAACGGTCACGGCCGCCGCCGTCCCGACGCACAGCACGGCGATGCCGGTGAACATCAGGATCTGCAGGACCATGTCGGCCACGAAAGTTCCGGTACTGGCGGGCACTGGTGTCAAGGGCATGCCTCAAGTTTGCCCCCGGATGCTCGATTCCTGCCAGTGGGAGTGGAATTCCGGGTAAAACAGCCGGGCAAAACAGCCAGGCAAAAGACCAAGGGCAAGCCAGCGGGCAAAACAATGGAGCCGGCTCCCTTACGGGAACCGGCTCCATTGGAAAGACTAGAGCGGCGTTGCCGCTGCCGTCTTAGAGGCCGCGGATGTTGGCAGCCTGCAGGCCCTTGGGGCCCTGCACGGTTTCGAATTCGACCTTCTGGTCTTCACGCAGTTCGCGGTATCCGCCACTGTTCTCGATAGCCGAGTAGTGAGCGAAGACGTCGGCCGAGCCGTCGTCCGGAGCGATGAAGCCGAAGCCCTTTTCAGAGTTAAACCACTTGACGGTTCCAGTTGCCATTCTTGTACTCCTCCGAGTATTTTCACGCCCCGCGGACTTCACGGGTCGTTTGCAGCGGTGTTTTTCGTCCGCCGTTCAGAGAAGCACAAGCCCTTCGGTGAAGGGCCTGTTGCTCAAAATCAAATGCGCAACACAACAACTACAAGAACTACTGTACAGGACATTTTCCGGGAATCCGAATGGCGCTACCACGGCACCCTCTGTTCAGGACTCGTTCAGGTTGCTACCGTAAAGTGATCTTCATCTACGGGGCGCTCGCCCTACACCACGGCTGGGAAGCCGGACCCGATCCACTGAAGGCCGCATGAGCATATCTGTATCTCCCCCGACAACTTCTACCCGTAGCAAGCGCGGTTCTTCCGCCGCCAGCGGCTACTCCCAGCTGTTGAGTACGGTGCGGGATGCAGGTCTGCTGCGAAAGCGCAGGGGGTTTTACATCAGCCTCTTTGTTGCGCTGGTGCTGGGGCTGGCCGGGGCGGTCACCGGATTCGTACTGCTCGGCGACAGCTGGTTCCAGCTGTTGATTGCCGGCGCGCTGGGCATCCTGTTCACGCAGCTGGCGTTCTTGGCCCATGAGGCCGCCCACCGGCAGGTCTTCGAAACCGGGCCGGCCAACGACCGTGCCGGACGGTTCCTGGCCAACGCCGTCGTGGGGATCAGCTACCAGTGGTGGATGAACAAGCACACCCGGCACCACGGCAACCCGAACACCATCGGGAAAGACCCGGACATCGAGCAGGACACCGTCTCCTTCCTGCCCGAACAGGCTGCCGAACGCCGGGGCCTGATGGCCTGGTTCACCCGCAGGCAGGGCTACCTGTTCTTTCCGCTGCTGATGCTCGAGGGCATCAACCTGCACATCACCTCCATTAAGTCGCTGTTTGCCCGCGGCCCCGTCAAGGGCCGCAAACGGGAAATCTCCGTGCTGTTCGCCCGGCTGACTCTCTACGTCGCGGCCATCTTCGTCTTCCTGCCGCCCGGCATCGCCTTCGCGTTCCTCGGAGTCCAGTTGGCCGTTTTCGGCGTCTACATGGGCGCGTCCTTCGCACCGAACCACAAGGGCATGCCGCTGATCCCCAAGGACTCGAAGGTGGACTTCCTCAGCCGCCAGGTCCTGACCAGCCGCAACATCGTTGGCCGCACCCCCACGGGAAGCGGCGCCATTAACGCACTCATGGGCGGACTCAACTATCAGGTGGAGCACCACCTGTTCCCGAGCATGCCCCGGCCCAACCTGGCTAAGGCGGCCCAGATCGTGCGCGAATACTGCGCCAACCACAGCATCCCGTACACCGAAACGTCGCTGCCCAAGTCCTACGGCATCGTGGTCCAGTACCTGAACAAGGTTGGCCTGTCGGCCCGGGATCCCTTCGACTGCCCGATGGTGGCCGAGTACCGCCGGCTCTAGCGCTCAGCAGGTTCCCCACGGTTGCCGGTGTCCAACGCGGACACCGGCAACCGTCGTCGTTTCTAGAGCTGCGTGAAGGCGGTCGTGGCCGGATCGGCGCCCACGCGGCCGCCGGCGTCGAGCGCAGTGACGGCGGCCAGGTCCTCCGCATCGAGCGTGAGCCGCGCTGCGGCCAGGTTTTTCGCCATACGGTCAGGATTGGCGGACTTGGGGATCACAATGTTGCCGTTCGCCAGATGCCAGGCGAGCACCACCTGGGCCGGGGTCGCCAAATACTTTGCCGCGATGGCGGTGACCGTCCGGCTCTCCAAATCAGCGCCCTGGCCCAGGGGGCTGTAGGCCTCGACGGCAATGCCGTGCCGGCGGCTGAACCCTGCGACCTCGCGCTGCTGGAAGGTGGGATGGATTTCGATCTGGTTCACCGCCGGCACCATGCCTCCGGCGGCCAGCAGGGTCTTCAGATGCTCGGACAGGAAGTTGGAGACGCCGATGGCCCGGCTGAGGCCTTCGGCGTAGAGCTCTTCGAGCGCCTGCCACGCCTGCACGTACAGGTTCTGCGAGGGCACCGGCCAGTGGATCAAGTACAGGTCCACGAAATCCAAGCCGAGTTCGCGCAGGCTGTTATCAAAAGCCCGGCGGGCGTCGGCCTGTTCGCCGTTGCGGAGCTTGGTGGTGATGAACAGTTCCTCGCGCGGGATCCCGCTGGAGGAGATGGCGGCGCCGACGCCGGACTCGTTGCGGTAGGCGGCGGCGGTGTCGATGTGGCGGTAGCCTGCCTCCAGCGCAGCTTCAACGGCCCGCTTTGTTTCAGCCGGCGGCACCTTGAAAACGCCGAAGCCCAGTTGCGGAATGCTGACGCCGTTATTGAGATCGATCGCGGGCACTACGGCCATCGGGAATGCTCCTTCGGTGCGGGGGCGGAACTACTTCTTCGGGACCAGCACGCCGTAGACGCGCATTTCGGCCAAGTGCTGGCCGTCTTGGTCGTGAATGGAAATATCCACGATGTTGTTGCGGCCATAGCGGGTGCGTTCGACGCCGGTGGCCACCAGGCGGGCTTCCGCCGCGCCGGGCGCAATGTACGTTATCTCGGCCTGACGGGAGACCGACGGCCGGCCCAGCGACTCACAAACGAACGCGAAGCACGTATCGCCGAGGGTAAACAGGTAGCCGCCGTGCAGGATGTGGTGGCCGTTCAGCATGTAGTCCTGCACGCCCATGGCCATCACCACGCGGCCTTCTTCGGCCTCGAGCACCTCGATGCCAAGATGCTGCGACGCTTTGTCCGAGGCATAGCGGTGGCGGACAAGCTCCTCAACGGTAGAAAACTGCGCGTCGGTGGCGGGGGTGGTCAACAGAGCCTCCGGATGTGGCATGGATCATGGGCGTGACCAACGCTACCAATATCCGCGCCGGTCGATGCGCACCAGCTGTTTGCATGACCGGTATGCAGCGGTCCGCTGCCGGACTCAGTCGTCGCTGGAGTGGATTCTCCGCCGCGTGCTGAGCAGGTCCACGCCGGGGCGGTAGGCAATGTAGTTCTCGGCCGCGTCCAGCACCTGGACCACATGGGCCCGGTCGCCGCCTACCAGCCCGATGCCCAGTTCGGCCCGGCGGTAGAGGTTCTGTTGGCCGACTTCCGCAACGGAAACATCGAACCGCTTCCGTACCTCGGCGACGATCGGCCGCAGCACGGATCGCTTTTCCTTGAGTGAATGCACGTCGCCCAGGAGCAGGTCGAACTCAATCCAGCCGATCCACATGCTGACGAGTTTAGGGCAGGTGGTCCATCGCCTCGCACGGGCTGGAGTTCGGCTGGGCGCGGTGGATCTCCATGGCCAACACCTCGACCAGGGTGGAGAGCCGGCGCACGTCATCCGGCGACAAGCCGGAGAGCAGGGCCTGCTCGGCACGTGCGACGCGGACCTCGAGGTCAGCGAGCGCTTCGCGTCCTTGCGCGGTGGGGACGATTTTCCGGGCACGCCGGTCGTTGGCGGCGGGTACGCGCTTCACCAGCCGGGCGGCCACGAGCTTGTCCAGGATGTAGGTCAGCACGGTTCGGTCGATGACCAAGTGAGCCCCGAGGGCCTGCTGGTTCGGCGGGTCCCGATGAACGACGGCGGAGAGGATTTGGTAGCCGCGGATGCCTTCCGGCATGCCGGTGACGGCCTCCTCGAATTTCTCCTGGTACCCGCGCAGGACCATGCCGAGGTTCCAGCCGAGATCGCCAGGAACCGGGCTGTGCGTCCTGTCCGCTGTGGCGGCTCGTTCTCCTGTCATGCCTCACATGATATCCACCCAAGCGAAGTTGCACAGATAATCTGCGCACAATATAGTCTGTCGGACAACATATTTGCAGACTGGAGTTGGTATGGAGTTGGGCACCATTGGCATCCTGGGTGCCGGCCGGGTGGGCACCGCCGTGGCCCGTCAAGCACTCAAAGCCGGCTACCGGGTGAAGATCGCAACGTCCAAGCCGGCCGCAGAAATCGCCTTGCTGACGGAAATCATCACGCCGGGGGCGGAACCGGTGGACGCCGCCGAGGTTGTGACGGCGGGCCTGGTCCTCGCCGCGGTGCCGCTGCACAGATACCGCACCCTGGATCCGGGCATACTGGCCGGACAGACCGTGATCGATGCGATGAACTATTGGGCACCCACCGACGGCGTGATCGACGACTTTGAGAACGACCCGCGCGGCAGCAGCGAAGTCATCCAGGATTTCCTGGCGGGCGCGCGCCTGGTCAAAACGCTGAACCATATCGGCTACCGGGAACTCGAAGAGGACGGCCGCGATCCGGGTTCCGCCGACCGCCGGGCCTTGGCTCTTGCCGGCGACGATGACGACGCCAAGTCCCTGGTCGCCGGATTCATCGACCGCCTCGGCTATGACCCGGTCGATGCCGGCCCGCTGTCCGCCGGCCGCGTCTTCCAACCGGGCACCCGCATTTTCAACGAGGCCCATACCGCCGGGCAGCTCCGCGGCCTTTTGGCGGCGGCCAACGAACCCGCACGTCCATGACGGCGTCGACAGGCAGGACAGGACAAGACATGGAAATCGGTGCCTACAGCTTCGGCGACACGCAACTGAATCCGGACGGCACCCAGCGGCCGACGTCCGAGGCCATCCGCAACCTCTTCGACGCCATCGTCCACGCCGACAAGGCAGGCCTGGATTACTTCGGGATCGGCGAGCACCACACCACCAGCATGCCCGCGTCCTCGCCGGGCGCGATCGTCGCCGCGGCCGCGGCCGCCACGAAGCAGATCCGGCTCGGGAGCGCCGCCAGCATCATTTCCACGGACGATCCCGTTCGCGTGTTCCAGCAGTTCTCCACGGCCGACGCGATCTCCGGCGGCGGCCGTGTGGAGATCACCGCCGGCCGCGGTTCGTCGGTGGAGACCTTTCCGCTGTTCGGCTACGACCTGGGCGACTACGACGAGTTATATGCGCAGAAGCTGGATTTGCTGATGACCATCAACAACAGCCGCGCCGCGGAAGTGTCGTGGAGCGGATCCCGGCGGCCGGCCATCGCGGACCTGGCCGTCGTCCCGCGGCCCGCCGCCGGGCCGCTGCCGATCTGGCTGGCCACCGGCGGCAACGCCGGGTCTTCGGCCCGGGCCGGGCAGCTCGGACTGCCTGTTTCCTACGGGATTATCGGCGGGGCCCCGCACCGGTTCGCGCCGCTGGCCGAGCTCTACCGGCGCGCCGCGGCCCAGGCCGGCCACGGCGGTCCGCAGATCAAGGTTTCCGTAGCCGCCCTCGGGTTGGTAGCGCCGAGCAAGCAGGAGGCCCTCGACCGGTTTTACCCCGGCTGGCACAACCTCAACGTGGAAATGGGCCGGCTGCGCGGCTGGCCCGCGCCGGACAAGCGCGCTTTCCTGGCCCAGGCCGAAGCCCCGGGCGCCTACTACGTCGGCGATCCGGACGACGTGGCCGAGCGGATTGCCCACCTGCACGGATACCTGGGACATGTGCGCCACTTCCTGCAGACCGACATCGGCGGGCTGCCGCACGAGCACCTGATCGAATCCATCACGCTGCTGGCCACGGAGGTCAAGCCGCGGGTTGAGCGGCTGCTGTCACGGAGGTAGGCGCGACAGGGTTGGTTCGAAAACCAACGTTTCAGCCATCGTCCTAAGCTAAGGGCGTGGATAAAGCGGAGGACAAGCACGCGAACCAAGCGGAGCTGGCGGCAACAGTCATCCTGCTGCGCGATAGCCCGGAGGGACTGGAAGTCCTGATGCTGGAACGCCCCGGCAGGGGATCCTTTGCCGGGGCCTGGGTATTCCCCGGCGGAAAGGTGGATCCGGGGGACTACCTGGCGGCCGAAGCGGAAGCGCTCGGCGGCACGGGGATCGGCAGCGCCGTCGAGGGTGAACATGACAGGCAGCTGGCGGCGGCAAAAGTTGCAGGGGTGCGCGAAACCTTCGAAGAGACCGGACTGCAGATCGCCGGGCAGGAACTGGTGCACCTGTCGAACTGGGTGCCGCGGCACAGCTTGGTCCGCCGCTTCCAGACGTGGTTTTTTGCCGCAGCGGCGCCGGCCGGGGAAATCGTGCTCAACGACGGCGAGCTGGCCAACTTCGCCTGGATGCCGCCCGAGAAAGCGCTCCGCCGGCATGAGTCCGGCCGGATGCGGCTGGTCCCGCCGACCTGGGTGACACTGCATGAACTGGGCCGCTACGGCACCGTGGCTGACGCGCTGGAAGCCGCCCGGACGACGGAGCCTTTCAACTATGAGAGCCACGTGATTGACGGCCCGGCGGGCGGACAAGTCATCGTGTGGGCGGGCGATGACGCCTACCCCGGTCCCGGGCCGGCGGCTTCCGCCGGGGCCCGGCACCGGCTCTCCACCGGGTCGCTGCCGTGGCGGTACGAACGGGACCGCTGAGCCCCTACGCGGCCGGCCGGTGCACGCCTACACTTGAGGCACCTGCTGCCAGAACAGACCGGGAGGCCGCCATGAAGAAAGCCATGAAGAAGAAGTCCTTAAAGGATTTGAGCGGGGCACAGCGGCTGCGCGTGGCCACCATGGCCGGACTGCAGCTTGTTTTGCAGACGGCCGCACTCAAGGACCTGAAGAAGCGCCCGGCCGCCCTGGTCAACGGGCCGAAGCCGGTGTGGTTCGCGGCGTCCTTCCTCAATTTCGTCGGCCCGTTGGCCTACTTCCTGCTCGGCCGAAAGCGCTGAACCGCCAAGCACAAACCGTTGATCATTTCAATTCACCGGCGTTAAACACCGTCGCGCAGTGTTGCCTGCGTAACGATGGCCTAGAGTGTTTGACGTCACCAAGTGGCATCGACCACACTTAAGCTAGTGAACGCTTGTTCGGCTAGCGAACAGGGCGGTCTGTATCCCCGTTCTCCTCGGGGCAGAAGGAGTGGAAATGAAATGTGCGCTGTATAGGGCGCCGCACTTCGCGGAGATGCTCTCATGAGCGCCCCCGCGGTGACCACGGACAGCAAGGGCCCGGCGCCCAGCCGGTCCCGCCGGCGCCCGTCGAAGAAGCGTCCCGCCAAGCAGCTGCTGGGGCTTGCCGGGATCCTTGCGTTCCTGCTGGTGTGGGAACTGGTTCCGCGGGTGGGGATAGTGGAGGCGCGCTTCCTGCCGCCTGCGTCCGAGGTGCTGGCCGTGCTCATCAACGACTTCGGTTTGGCGGCGTTCTGGCTGGCGGTGGGCGAGACCATGCTCGCGTGGTTCCTTGGCCTGCTGATGGCGGTACTCCTGGCCGTGGTGCTTGGCTTCATTATCGGTTCGTCGAACTTCCTGCGGAAGTTCACCAACTCCACGGTGGAGTTCCTGCGGCCAATCCCGTCGGTGGCGCTGATTCCGCTGGCCGTGCTGCTGTTCGGCGTGAAAATCGAGTCCTCGCTGATGCTGATCGTCTACGCATCGTTCTGGCAGGTCTTCATCCAGGTCCTGTACGGGGTGGCCGACGTGGACAACGTGGCTATGCAGACGGCGAAGTCCTACGGCCTGGGCCGGTTCGCCCGGGTCCGCCACGTGGTGTTCCCCACGGCCCTTCCGTACCTGATGACCGGGGTGCGGCTGGCCGCAGCGGTCGCCCTGATTCTGGCCATCACGGCCGAACTGGTGATCGGATCGCCGGGTCTGGGCCGGGAAATCGCACTGGCGCAGTCCGGCGGCGCGATCGCGGGAATGTACGCGCTGGTGCTGGCCACCGGCCTTATCGGCGTGCTGGTCAACCTGGTGATGCGCTTCATTGAGCGCAAGACCCTGTCCTGGCATGAATCGATCCGTTCCGAGGTGATCGCGTGAAAGTCCTGAAAAGCATTGCCTACGCGCTGGCACTGCCGGTCATCCTGGTGCTGATCTGGTGGGCCTCAACGCTGGGCGAGGCAAACTTCTTCGTGCCCACGCCGGCACTGCTCGTCGACGCGTTCGCCGAGACCTGGTTCGGCGAACGGCTCCTGTCCGACGTGCTGCCCTCGATCGGCCGACTGCTCATCGGGGTGGCCGCCGCGATCATCCTGGGCATCGTCGCCGGCCTGCTGATCGGCTCGATCAAGTGGCTGCGCGACTTCACCGAGCCGGTGCTGGAGTTCTTCCGCGCCATCCCTCCGCCGGTGCTGATTCCGGTACTGATGCTGCTGATGGGCATCACCGACACGATGAAGATTGTGGTCATCATCTCCGGCTGCATCTGGCCGGTGCTGCTGAACACCATCGAAGGCGTCCGCGCCATCGACTCGGTGCTTTCGGACTCGGCGCACACCTACGGCATCGGCGGTATGGCCCGCGTGCGCCACCTCGTGCTGCCCTCGGCGGGGCCGCAGATCATGGCCGGTGTCCGCCAGTGCCTGTCCATCGGCCTGATCCTGATGGTCATCTCCGAAATGTTCGCCTCGTCGTCGGGGCTCGGCTTTACCATCGTGCAGTTCCAGCGCTCCTTCGCGATTCCGGAAATGTGGTCCGGCATCGTGGTGCTGGGCCTGATCGGTGTTGCCATGTCATTCATCTTCCAATGGACCGAGCGCAAGATCCTGCGCTGGTACCACGGCCTGCGAGAGGTAGAAAATGCAGCCTGAAACCACCCCGGTTCCGACCGGCAAAACCCTGCCCGAAGGCCAGGCCATGCTCTCGGTCCGCGGCGTCAAGAAGGTCTACCACACCGACGGCGGCGACATCGAGGCGGTGCGCAACCTTACCTTCGACCTGCGTGCCGGTGAGCTGGCCTGCCTGGTCGGTCCGTCCGGATCGGGCAAGACCACCTTGCTCAAGTGCATCTCCGGCCTGCTGGCACCCACCGAGGGCGAGGTGCTGCTGGACGGCGCCCGGGTGACCGGCCCGCCGAAGAAGATGGCCGTGGTGTTCCAGGAATACGGCCGCTCGCTGTTCCCCTGGATGCGGGTGCGCGAAAACGTGGAGCTGCCGCTGAAGAACGCCGGCATGGGCAAGGCCGAGCGCGACAAGCTGGTGGACGACGCCCTGGAGGCCGTGGGCCTGGACCACGTGCCGCAGTCCTACCCGTGGCAGCTCTCCGGCGGCATGCAGCAGCGCGTGGCCATCGCCCGGGCCGTGGCCTACCAGCCCGAGGTGCTGCTGATGGACGAGCCGTTCGCCGCCGTCGACGCGCAGACCCGGGCCGACCTGGAGGACCTGATCCGCACGGTCTGGAAGAAACTGGGCGTCACCGTCCTGTTCGTCACCCACGACATCGACGAGTCGGTCTACCTGGGCCAGCGCGTGATCATCCTGTCCTCCTCGCCGACCGTCATCCAGGAAGACCTCCAGATCGACCTGCCCGACGAGCGCGACCAGTTGAACACCCGCGCGCTGCCGCGGTTCACCGAACTGCGCCACCACGTCTACGAACAGATCCAGCTGGCCAAGCAGGGCCACCGGCCGGCAGCCGCCACCCAGGCCGGCAGCTCTGCTTAGACCGATTGCTGCAACAAAAGATGCCGCCATCCTTTCAGGTTGGCGGCATCTTTCTGGTAAGGCCGAGGCGAGGGTGGCTGTGGCCAAGAGGAGCAGGAATTGTCTACCAACCAAACGCTTGACAGGTTAGCTTGAGGCAAGGCAAGCTGGTGATGCTCTCACCTCTGTGTGATCCATCACATGCAATGCAAAGGACATGCACAAATGCGATTTAGCCAGGAACCACGGCTCAAGTTCGGCCTCTTCATTGGTCCTTACCACAAACCTGGAATCAGCCCGACGCTGACCTTCCAGCAGGACCTAGAGTTGATCGAGCAGTTGGATCGACTCGGCTACGACGAGGTCTGGGTCGGTGAGCACCACTCCGGCGGAGTTGAGACGATCGCCGACCCCATGATGTTTATTGCTGCTGCGGCGGAGCGGACGAAGCGCATCCAGTTCGGCACGGGCGCCGTCACGCTTCCCTGGCACCACCCCTTCCAGGTGGCGGAACGTATTGTTCAGCTTTCGCACATGACCCGTGGACGGGTACACCTTGGGGTGGCACCGGGCCAGCTTGTTAAAGATGCCGAGATGATGGGCACCGATCCGTTGAGGCATCGGGAAATGATGGATGAGTCACTCGGTTGCATCGTCCGCCTCTTGAAGGGCGAGGTTGTCACTTACTCGACTGACTGGTTTACGTTGAAGAACGCTGAACTTCAGATGCTTCCTTATAACGACTTCGACATTCTGGGGGTAAGTGGTGTCTCTCCCAATGCTCCCTACAACGTCGGGAAGGTCGGGGGCAACATGCTCTCCGTCGCGGCAACGAGTCCGGCCGGGATCGAAGCCCTGGCCGGTCAGTGGAAGATCCTGGAAGACACCTACGCGGAGTTCGGCCATGGCGTGCCGGAGCGCAGCGGCTGGCGTTTGATGGGCCCCATGCACCTGGCGCCGACGAAGGAGCAGGCTCTCGAAGAGGTTCGCTTTGGTCTGTCGAAGATCGAAGACTACCGGGCACATATCCACCCGCAGGCGCAGGGGCCCGACTACTGGGACCTTGATAATACGGTGGACATGATGAACGAAACCGGGGCTGCAATCATTGGAACCCCCGAAATGGCCCGTGCGCAGATCACGCGGCTCATCGAAAAGTCCGGCGGTTTTGGTTCCTACCTCATGATGGGCGTTGACTGGGCCAACCATGACGACACACTGCGGAGCCACCGGCTCTTCGCGCAGGAGGTCATGCCGTATTTTGACGGGACGATCAAGCCGATGCTGCGTTCATTCGACGACGTCATGAAGGACTCTTCCGGGGCCGACATTACGGCAGAAGCACAGAACCGTTTCAAAGAAACTTACTTGAGCCGGTCAGGGGCGCGGGTCTAGGCGCCTTGCCCTCCGCCGCGTAACCCACCTTCCGCATGTCGACGTGGCGCAACGTCTATCACCCAAGGGTCCTTCGCCCGTCGATGTTGTGGCGGCCGCCAAGGACTATCTGTCCGAGGAAGTCGCAAAACACGCCTAGAGCGGCAACCAGGCCGTTTTGTACCCCTTCTTGACTCGGGTCCTGGAGCCACTAAGCTACCAATCAAACGTTTGGATTATTTAGGTCACTAACAACAGAGGAGCCTGACCTTGCCTACTGTAGAAATTCCGAATGGCCCTACTCTTTCATACACGGACTCTGGCGGTGCTGGGATCCCGATTATCTTCAGCCACGGTTTGTTCATGAGCAGGGAAATGTTCAGACCCCAGCTCGAAGAGTTCATCAAGGATCACCGATGCGTCACGTGGGACGAGCGGGCGCACGGCGAAACCAGTTGGGAAGGGGAGTTCACCTACTGGGACTCCGCTGACGACCTGATCGCCCTCGCCGACCACTTGGGGATCGATAAGTTCATCCATTTCGGCTTCAGTCAGGGCGGCCTGCTGGGCCTTCGGGCAGCCATGAAGTACCCCGAACGCTTTGCCGGCCTCATCCAGTGCTCCTCGCAGGCCGGCGGGCTGGCCGGTGAAGAGGAGCAGGCCTTCCGCGCGATCGTAGCCGAGTGGGTCGAGCTTGGTCCAACCAAGGAAAAGCTCGACTTCCTGGTCAATCTGATCCTCGGCTCGGGTGCCGACGAAGAATTCTGGCGCAACTACTGGACGACCCTCACTCCCAAGCAGTTGAACGACGCGACCTATGCGCTGTATGACGCAGAAGACATCTACAATCGGCTCGGCGAAGTGACGGCGCCGACCCTGGTCATTCATGGGTTGGCAGACATTTCAACGCCGCTTGAGCGGGGAGTCCGCGTCTCCAAGGAGGTCCCGGACTCGCGTGGCCTGCTGCTGGTCGAGGACGGGCCACACGCGGTCAACCTGACGCACTCCGATCAGGTGAATGAGGCGTGCCGGGAGTTCGTCGACGCCGTGACGGCCGAACAGGAAAGCGCGGTCCGGACAGCGTGAGCCGCCAGACCGACCGGCTCGCCGGCCTGGTCACCGGTGCGGGGTCGGGCATAGGCGCAGCCTGTGCCCGGCTCCTTGCCGAACGGGGCCATCGTGTGGTCGTCGCCGATTACTCCATGGCCGCTGCGCAGCAACTGGCTGACGAACTTGGCCCCGACGCTCTGGCGGTGCAGGCGGATGTCAGTGCTGAACAGGACTGCCGCCGGATGGTCGAGGAAACGCAGAACGCGTTCGGACGTTGCGATTTTGCTGTCAACAACGCCGGAACGGGGAACGCGGATAAGAGCCTGCTGGCGGACATCTCCATCAGCGAGTGGCGTCGCCTGATGGCGGTCAACCTCGACGGCATGTTCTACTCCCTCCAAGCCGAGATACCGGCCATGCTGGAGGCAGGCGGATCTATCATCAACATCGCCTCCATCATGGGCACCGTGGCGACACGGGGGGCGGGCGCGTACGTGGCGAGCAAGCACGCCGTCGTGGGTCTGACCAAAGCGGCGGCACTGGACTACGCCGACGCCGGGATCCGTATCAACGCCGTGGGGCCGGGTTACATCGAAACTCCGATGCTTGCCGGGCGGAACCCCGAACAGTTGGCCGAAATTGGTGCGCGGCATCCGCTGAACCGGCTGGGAACCCCGCAGGAAATCGCCTCTCTGGTTGCGTTTCTTGCCTCGGACGAGTCTTCCTTTATTACCGGTGCCTACTATGTGGCTGACGGCGGGTACACCGCGCGGTAGGGACGACGGAGTTTAGCGGGCGGTAGCCCCCGAAACCGGGACCAGGGCGAGCTTGGCATTCACATGCGCCAGCGCCACTCGGGTGACAACGGATCAATTCGGCGGTCCACACAGGCAAGAAGGACGCCGAGACCAGCAGAGCAGCGGCCAGGAACACTGCGACGCCCAGAATGCCCTGGCGGCGGCGCCAGGGCGGGTCGGCAAACCGTCCCAGTACTAGGCCTAGCGCGTAGGTCAGGGCCAGAATATGCCGTCGAAGAAGGACATGGTCCGCTCCGGGAACAGGAACCGGGGCAGGTGTCGGCGGCAACCCCGGCCAAGATCGCGCCGGCACGCCAGTCGCGGCGCCCGGCCCAGTAGGAGAGCAGGACCAGCAGCGACGGGGCCGCCGCCCACCAGCTCAGCGAATTTCCGACGACCGTGATCTCCGCCGAGCAGCCCCGGACCGTCCCGGCGGTCCAGTAGCAGCGCGCGGAACGCGGCCACCACCCAGAACATCGGGCAGACGTCTAGCAGCGAGGTGCGTGAATGCGCCGGGTGGTGCCGTCGATGGCCGTCAGGAGGCCCGCAACCCCGCCGAGCGCAGCCAACCTGATCAGCATTTGGGCGATCAGGGCGATCACCAGGACGGACAGAGACTGGCGGGCGGCGCCGAACCGCCAGCCGCACCCGTTGTCGGGTCCGAAGAGCCATATGCCGGCGGCGATCATCCACTTGCCCACCGGCGACTCCAGAGGTTGCTCCGGGCTGCCGGCGTTGAAGGAGTCGTTGGCGTCCTCCGGCCACTCCCACTCGTAAGCAGATAGGAGTAGGCGTCCTTGACGTAATAGGTCTCGTCGAACACCCGCGAGCCCGGCTCATCGAGCCGGTAAAACCGCAGCAGGCCGGCGAGGAGCGCAGTCAGAGGCGGCAGCAGCTAGCCAATAGCCAGAGCTGCACGGGCGGGCCAAGCAAGCGGGCCCGGAGGACCAACTCTCGAAAGGCCCGGCGTGGTGCTTCCAGCAGGCTCACCGGTCGGGATTCCGGATGCGACAGCGGAACATACAGGAGCACGCCGATCACGCCCCCGGCAGGCAGCCCGCGGCGCAGGTGCCTTGATGGCTCTGGTTCGCGGCCGATCTCAGGCCGCCGCTGCTGTGAGGCACATCTTTGCCCCTATATAAGGGTGCCCGGACTTCCCAGCCGACGGGATCCTGGCTCTCTTCACGCGATGCCCGGCTCGGCAGAAAACTGCCGTCGGCCGGAGTTGGGCCCGGCCGACGGCAATTTTGGGTATCAACCCAAGGGCAGGAGAACGTACGGCACCCGCGTGGGATTCAGCGGCGGCTTTTGGCCACAAGTTTCCATGCGGCCCGCATGACGGCTGCCGCAATCAGGGACTTAATGATTCCGCCGATGATGAACGGGTAGAGGCCCCACTCGAGGGTCTGCTGGAGGTTGGCGCCGAGGGAAATTGCCAGCCATGCCATGCCAAAGACGAAGGTGATGACTGTGCCGGTCAGGAAAGACACCGTGGCGCCCAGGAATTTCTTGTCCCAGTCGCGCTTGGCCAGCCAACCGGTCAGGCCCGCGGCCGCGATGAATCCCACCAGATATCCGCCGGTGGGTCCGACTGCGGCGGCCAGGCCGGACGAGGCGTCGCTGAACACTGGCATTCCTGCCACGCCGGCTACCCAGTACAGCGCCATGGAGAGCATGCCCCGAACCGGGCCCAGAGTGCTGCCCACCAGCAGGACGGCCAGAGTCTGGCCGGTGATCGGAACCGGCCACAGCGGCACCGCCAATTGGGCCATGACCGCAGTCAACGCCGCCCCGCCAACCACGGCAGCGGTATTGGCAACCACATTGGTGGGGATGAAAACGTCGGCAATTACCCTGGGGCTGCCCGCCGCTGCAATGGAACTCATCATGCCTCCTGGTGATGTAGTGAAGAGTAGGTCCTCCGGCAAGGTGACGAAGCCGGAAGTGGCACTTAGACTAGCATCAACCAAACAATTGGTCGAGAGTGTTTTTTTGAGCAGTGGGCTGCGCAGATGCTCCGCCAAGGAGATAGGAAGAGGGCGAAATGGACAAGGTTTCCATTACAATCCGTGAGCGCTGTGCGGTGCTGACGCTCAACAATCCCCCTTTGAACGTGGGCAGTAGCGGGCTGCGGGCCGATCTCCTCACCGCCATCCAGTCCCTCGAAGGCGTGGACATCGATGCGGCGGTGATCATTGGGAAGCCGAACTTCTACGCGGGCTCCGACATTAAGGAATTCGACGGGCCGCTCCTGCAGCCCCAGCTCCCGGCGGTGATCTCGGCCGTCGAGGAGCTTGGTATCCCGGTTGTCGCCGCCATCTCAGGCCTGGCGCTGGGCGGCGGACTTGAGCTGGCCCTGGGGTGCGATGCCCGGATTTCAGACGCGTCGGCCCAGCTCGGACTGCCAGAGGTAACGCTCGGAATTATCCCAGGGGCGGGCGGGACCGTCCGGCTGCCCCGGCTGGTCGGCGCCGTGACGGCACTGGAGATGATCGCCTCCGGAAAGCCTGTGACCGCGGAGAAGTCGCTGGCGATTGGACTGATCGACCGCATTGCGTCGGAGGGCAAATTGCTCGAAAGCGCCCTGGATATGGCGCAGTCCATGACGACCAAGTCCCGTGTGCTGCACCGGGATGTGCCCGCCGTTGCAGACGCTGAGCTTGATGCGGCGATCGAGCGGCTGGCCAAGGGTGGCAGGGCCAGACCGAATGTTCTCCGGGCGATGGAACTGGTGTCCTCTTCACTGACGAAAGACCCTGCTGAAGCCCTCACGGCCGAGCGCGCCTGTTTCCACGAATTGCGAACGGGTGAGGAATCACGAAACCTCAGATACCTCTTTTTCGCCAAGGCACAAAGCGCGTCCTACCTGCGGGGATTCGGCCCCGCCAGGGAGGTTCGGAGGCTAGGTGTGGTGGGCGCCGGCACCATGGGGGCGGCCATTGCGGCCCTGGCCAGTTCGGCAGGTTTCGAGGTTTCGCTGTTCGATACCCATGAGGAGGCGGTGCGCCGCGTCGTCGAGAACCAACCTGAGGTGCCGCGCGGGGGAGCCATCAGGGCGGTCGCGTCGCTGGAACAACTTCAGGCGGATGTCGTGATTGACGCCGTTTTCGAAGACGTGGAGGTCAAATCCACCCTGTTTGCCCAGCTTGAGCAGGTGATGCCGTCGAGCGCGATCATAGCCAGCAACACGTCATACCTGGACCTGAATGCACTCGGAGCCCGGCTGCGCCACCCGGAACGCTTCGCCGGGTTCCACTTCTTTGTCCCGGCCGGGAAGAACCCGCTGTTGGAAGTTGTGCAGACCGATGCTACACAGGCAGGGGTGGTAGCCACCCTCGGAAAGCTTGCGCGAAAGCTCGGCAAGACCGCCGTGCATGCCCGGGTCGGAGAAGGGTTCATTGGGAACCGGATCTATGCCTCCTACCGGACGCAGTGTGAATTCCTCCTGGAAGACGGTTCGACAGTGCAGAACATCGACGGAGCCTTGAAGGCGTTCGGCTTCCCCATGGGCCCCTTCGCCGTTGCCGACCTGTCCGGGCTGGACATTGCCTGGGCTCGACGGCGGCGCCTGCGTCCCCTCATGCCGCAGGGGCAGCGTTATGTCAGCATCCCGGACCGCCTCTGCGAAGCGGGCCGGATGGGCCGCAAGACCGGCAGCGGCTGGTACTCCTACCAAAACAATCCCCGGGGGGCCGCAGATCCTGAGGTTGAAGCCATTGCTGCTGCCGAGAGGGTGGCCAAGGGCATCAACGCCCATGCAGAGGCGCCTGACCGGATTGTCCAGCGGGTGCTGTCCGCCATCGTGTGTGCCGCAGCGGAGGCTGTCCGCGACGGCATCGCCCGCGACGCCGCTGTTGTCGACGTGGTCATGACGGAGGGCTTCGCGTTCCCCAGGTGGAGGGGCGGACCGCTGCGCTACGCCTTCACCATGCCGACTTCGTGGCTTGTGGAGGGCCTTGCTGCCGTCTATGACTCATGCCCGCTGACCTACGCCATCGCGGAACCGGCTTGCCGGGGAGAAGTTCCGGCGGAAGTGGCTGCAGTGCTGCACCGGGACGGGGTTGAGCAACGCCAACACGCCGAGGAGCCGGCGCGAGTCACAGCCTGAAGGCCTGGCTGTTGACCATTATGAAGCTGGTCACATATACTTTTCCTGCCAACCGATTGGTTGGTTCCCGAGATCCAGTAATGAATCAGGGCTACTTCAAGGCGGCAGCCGGGGGCGGCCGTGAAAGGACGAGGACATTATGACTTCGGTAACTTTTGATGACGCCGACTTCCGCAAGGTGCTGGGGCATCTCCCCACTGGCGTGGTGGTCATTACCGCGATGGCCGAGGGGCAGCCCATCGGCATGTCCTGCAACTCATTCACCTCAGTGTCGTTGCAGCCCCCCCTCGTTGGATTCTTCCCCGCCCTGAGCTCGTCGACCTGGCCCGGTATCCGGGACTCCGGTAAGTTTTGCGTCAACATCCTCGCCAGCCATCATGACGAATTGTCGCGCGCCTTCTCGCGAAGGAATGAAGACCGGTTTGCAGGAGTTGAATGGTCAAAGCGCGCGTCCGGCCCGGGCTTGGCAGAGGCTGTCGCGTGGATAGACTGCGACCTTCACTCGCAGGCCGAAGCAGGCGACCACGTCCTGGCGCTGGGACGGGTCACTGGGTTTGAAGCCCGTGAGGACGCTGAGCCGCTGGTTTTCCACCGAGGCCAATACGGCATGTTTGCAGCCCGTCAGGAGAAGCGGGCCAGCTGACCATCGAAACAAGTACCGCCTGCCACCGTGCCTGATTCTCCCGTTACATGAAAGAAGGAGCATTCCCTTGAGCTTGACGCCGAACGAAATCAACAGCATCGTCGATGCACTGCAGAAGTCCGAATGGGACGAAGCAGTCGTCGAGGTCGGTGACGTCCGCATAGCCGTCGCCCGTAACGGCGCACAATTGGACGGTGGCAGTCAGGGACCGCAGCCGGCCGCTGTTGCCGCGCCGGCGGCACAGGCTGCTCCCGCGCCCCAGCAAGCCCCGACGGCGCAGGCCGCACCGGCCCAGGCGGCGGCAAGCCCATCGCCGGTTGCTGTTGCCGAACGTCCGATCGAGGACGGCCACGTGGTCACGGCTCCCAGTGTGGGTGTCTTCTGGCTTTCACCCGAACCCGGGGCCAAGCCCTTCGTTGAGGTTGGGGACTCAGTCCAGGCCGGCGACACGCTGTGCATCGTGGAAATCATGAAGCTGATGAACAACGTGGTGGCGGACGTCAGCGGCGAGATCGCGGCGGTTCACAGTGAGAACGGCCAGAACGTGGAGTTCGGCACGCCGTTGTTCACGATCATTCCGGTGAAAGGCTAGGCAGTGCGCAGTATCCTCGTTGCCAACCGCGGTGAGATAGCGGTTCGAATCATCCGGGCCTGTTTTGACGAAGGCATCGAGAGCGTGCTGGCGGTCTCCGAAGCCGACCGCGATTCGCTGGCTGCCCGTCTGGCGGATCGCACTGTAGCCATCGGTCCCGCGGCTGCCACGGACAGCTACCTCTCCGTGGACCGCGTCGTAGCTGCCGCCAAGTTCGCCGGCTGCGATGCCCTGCATCCCGGCTACGGGTTCCTGTCGGAACGGACGGAATTGGTCGAAGCCTGCCAGGAGAACGGGATCACGTTCATCGGCCCGCCGGCTGATGTTATGGAGCGCTCCGGGGATAAGCTTCGCGCTCGTGCCATGGCGGAATCCATTGGCATTCCGGTGGGCCGCGGGACCCACGGTTTGACCGATCCTGAAGCGGCGGTGGTGGCGGCCGAAGAGATCAACACCTATCCGTTCCTGCTGAAGGCCTCGGCCGGCGGCGGCGGCCGAGGTATGACTGTTGTGCGGAATGCAGAAGAAGTCCGTCGCGAATTCGGCCGGGCAAGCAACGAAGCGGAGCGGGCCTTCGGGGACGGCACGATCTACCTCGAGCCCTACATTGAGAAGGCACGGCACATCGAGGTGCAGATTCTCGCCGACCAGCACGGCAACATCTGCCACCTGGGGGAGCGTGACTGCTCCGCGCAGCGCCGCTACCAGAAACTCGTCGAAGAAGCCCCAAGCGTCGGCCTGCCGGAAGGCCTGGTTGCGCAAATCCGCCAGTCCGCGGTGGATTTGGCCAAGGCCCTCGATTACGTCGGCGCGGGCACAGTGGAATTCCTCGTCGATGCCCAGCGACTGACATTCGTATTTCTTGAAGTGAATGCCCGCGTTCAGGTAGAACATCCGATCACTGAGGAAGTCACCGGCATCGATATTGTCCGGGAACAAATCCGCATCGCCCGCGGGGAGAAGTTGTCCTTCTCTCAGGAAGGAGTCGCGGTCTCCGGCCACGCCATCGAGTGCCGGATCAACGCCGAGAATTCACGCAACGGCTTCCTGCCGACCCCCGGCACCCTGGCGGAGTGGAAAGTGCCCCAAGGGCAGGGAATCCGCGTGGACACGTACGCCCATGACGGAGCGAAGGTCCCGCCGTTCTACGACTCCCTGATCGCCAAAATCATCGTCCATGCCGAAGACCGCCAGGGGGCCATCGACCTGATGTCGCGAGTCCTGGCGAAGACGCGCGTCAGCGGCATCAGCACCACGATCGACCTGCACCAGGACATCATGGCCGACGAGTATTTCCGGACGAAGCCGATCACCACTAAATGGCTTGAAGAGGTGTTCCTGCCCCAGCGCGGGTAGGGGACGAGGCGAATCCCCACCGACGGAGCCCTCAGAGAACCGGCGCCGCACAGAAACAGAATTTTTTAGGAGACTCGGATGCACATTGATTTTGTCGACCAGACCCTACGCGACGGGCAGCAGAGCCACTGGGGTCTGAAGATGCGCGCCTACGACGCCGCCGATGCGCTGCCACACCTGCGTGACACGGGCTTTCGGACCATCGACCTGACCGGTCCTGGCATGTTCCAGGTACTGACCCGCGATTTCCACGACGATCCGTGGGCGACTACTGACTTCATGGCGCGGGGCCTGACCGGGAACCAGTTGCGCGCGGGCATGCGCACGCACAGCGTTATCGGCTTCCAGCGGGCACCCGAATCGATCATCGACTTGTGGGTGCGCACCCTGATCAAGCACGGGGTCACCAGCTTCTGGATCTACGACTGCGCCTATGACATGCCTACCATGAAGCGATTGTCCGACTACATCGTCAGCGAGGGCGGTCAGTCGGTGCCTACAGTCATGTACGGACTGACTTCCGTGCACGACGACGCCTTCTTCGCCGCCCGCGCAGCGGAAATGGCCTCTTGGGACGGTGTGGACGCCATCGAGGTTGAAGACGCTCCCGGCATCCTCAAGCCGGATCGGGCCAAGACTTTGTTGCCGGCGATCCGCCAGGCCGTCCAGGGCCTGCCGCTGGAATTGCATTGCCACAACAATGCGGCGATGGCAGAGCTCAACTACATGATCGGCATCCAGGCCGGCTTCGATCGGATTCACACGGCCTCCCGCCCGATGGCCAACGGGGTGTCCCTGCCGTCGACCGAAAGCATGATCGGCATCGTCGAATATCTCGGCGGTACGCACTCTCTGGATGCCTCGCAGCTGGGGCCGGTAGCGCAGAACTTTATCAGGCAGGCCGCCGCCGGCGGGTACCGGACCGGCCAGCCGGTTGAGCATGATCC
Organism: Arthrobacter sp. Y3221114; assembly: GCF_059092625.1. Lineage (NCBI taxonomy): Bacteria > Bacillati > Actinomycetota > Actinomycetes > Micrococcales > Micrococcaceae > Arthrobacter > Arthrobacter sp. Y3221114. The sequence goes on along the minus strand of NZ_JBNHHW010000002.1, from coordinate 395,239 downwards.
GCGGGTTTACGATCATCAACTGCCGGGCGGCATGACGGGGTCCTTGCGCGCACAGCTGGCCAAGCACGGGATGGAGCACCGGCTGCCGGAGGTTCTGGAGGCCATTCCGCAGGTGCGCTTGGACTTTGGCGAACCGATTATGGCCACCCCGTTCTCGCAGTTCGTCGGGATCCAGGCCGTGCTCAACGTCGTCACCGGAGACCCCTACACCATTATCCCGGACGAGGTTTTTCATTACATCATGGGCCACTACGGCCCCATCCACGGCAAACTCAACGAGGATGTCCGCGACAAGATCCTATCGAATCCCCGGGCAAAGGCCTTTGAATCGTGGGAGAAGCCGAGTGAGAGCCTTACCGACATCCGCAAGCGGTTCTCCCAGGGAATCAGCGACGAGGAATTGCTGCTGCGCTACATGACCAATGAGCTGGAAGTGGATGCGATGCTCGCCGCCGGTCCCATTCAGACCGATCCCCGGTACAGTGCCAACACCATTTTGAACCACATCAAGGAGCTGGTGGGGACGCGCGGCAGTGCGACCAGCCTCTCGCTCACGACGCCCGAAATGCGGGTCAAGCTCGCCCGCAGGACAAGGTAAGGACGCCATGAACGACAATTACGAAACGCTCCTGGTCAAACAGGAGGGCTATGTCACTTGGATAACACTGAACCGGCCGGAGAAGCTCAACTCCCTCAACGACCAGTTACTCTCCGAACTGGAGGACGCCCTCGACCGCTTGGCCCAGACCGACAACCGCGTCGTCGTCATCCACGGAGCCGGCCGCGCGTTCTCCGCAGGGTATGACGTCTCGGGCGACTCGGCAGAGATCGGATACGCGGACGAGCGGGACCCGGTCGAGGACCGTGACCGACAGCTCTCCAACATCGAGCGCTACATGAAAATCTGGCGCCACCCGGTCCCGGTGATCACCGCCGTCCATGGATACTGCATGGCCGGCGCCACGCAGATGTGCGTGTTCAGCGACATCACGATCGTGGCCGATGACGCCGTGATTGCCGCCTCCCCGGCGATTCCCATCGGCGGAGGATTCATCTCGCCCTTGTGGTCCACCCTGGTCGGCCCTAAACGGGCCAAACTGATGTCCTTCGACGCGGGCCATCGGATCGATGGCACGACCGCTGCGGCCTGGGGCTGGGCAACGGAATCGGTGCCGGAAGCGGAACTGCTGGAGCATGTCCGACGCACGGCGGAGTCGATCGCCCGGACACCGGCGTCGATCCTCAAGCTGAAGAAGGAGGGGGTCAACCGGGTTGCGGAACTGCAGGGGCTCGAGCTGATCGGCCGCATGGGCGCTGAAACCGATGCGCTGCTGCATCTGACTCCGGAGATCCAGGAGCTGCAGCAATCCATCAAGGACCACGGGCTGAAGGGCGCCATCCGCATCTTCAACGGGGAGGAAGCATGACGGAGGGCCAGGTTGATGACTTGCCGAAATACGACGAACTTCCCCACATCGGGCCGCTGGACGTCAAGCAGTCCTGGGGGCTGCTGCCGGCTTCACTGGGCACCTTGGCCCATCTGACCCCGGAGCGGGTTCTGACGGCCACGCGCGAAGCGGCCACTGGCCGGACGGTTCCACTGAACGTTCCAATGGACACGTTCAATCCGGCCCTGTTTGGCCGGCCGGCGGTGCGGCACGATCTCCTGGAAAGCGCCCGCAACATCAACGAGGACGTTCTCAACGATTTCAACCCGCAGGCCTCATCCCAATGGGACGGGCTCACCCATATCCGTGCCCGGGAGTTTGGATACTACGGCGGCATCACCGACGACCAGGAAGCCCGCGAGACCCTAGGCATGCACCACTGGGCTGAGCGCGGGATTGTGGGCCGGGGCGTCCTGCTGGATGTGGCAGGGTATCGCGCTGAGCGCGGATTGGGGACGGACCCGTTCCTGGAGGGAACCATCGGTCCCGCGGAGCTGGGTGAGGTGGCAGCCGCACAGGGCGTTGAATTCCGGCCCGGCGATATCCTATGCGTCCGAACCGGCTGGCTGGAGGAATACAGGAGCCGCCGGGAATCGGGGCAGGACCTCGCGGACGCCGGTGATGCCTTCATCGGACTGGAATCCGGCCATGAAATGGCGGCCTGGCTTTGGGACAGCCGCATGGCGGCCGTGTGCTCCGACAACCCTGCGGTGGAGAGCGCCCCTGGAGACCCCCGCGTGGGCTCGCTGCACCGCCGCCTGCTGCCGGGGCTGGGCCTTCCGATGGCAGAGCTGCTCGACCTCGACCGGCTGGCGGGCAGCTGCCGTGAGACGGGGAAGTACGACTTCCTGTTCGTCGCCGTGCCGCTCCCCATCACCGGAGGCGTCAGCTCGACGTCCAACGCCCTGGCAATCCTCTGAACTGCCCGTGCCGGCGGGGTTCGAGCTGCAGGCGCCGGGGGAGTTGGGCGGCAAAAGACTTTGACTATTGGAGGAAGACAGATGGTGGACTGGTCCGGCGGACACTTTGACACAGACATTCGAGCGGAGATCGGCGGTCCGACCCGGATCTTCGACCTTGCAGTCCGGCTGGAGAACGGGATGGCACGCCACCCGCACCACCCGCCGTACGCCTTCGCGATGGCCAAGACCCATGGCGGGTTCGGCTACAAGGACGGCGTATCCGCCGCGATGGAAATGATCGCCATGGGTGCCCACGTCGGCACCCATGTCGATGCGCTGGGGCATGTGATCAAGGATGGGAAGACCTACGGCAGCCGGGACGTGGCCCAAGGCCTCGACTGCATGAACGGGCTGAACGCCGGGAGTATCGAAGAAACGGGTCCGCTTATTGGCCCCGGCCATCTCGTGGACGGTCCGAAGCTGCTCGGCCGCGACCTGACCCCGGCGGACGGGTTTGGGCCGCAGGAGTTCGAAGCCTGGTTTTCCGATAAGACGCAGCCCGGCCCGGGCTCGATCGTGCTGCTGCGCACCGGATGGATGCAGTACTGGGACGACCCGGAAAAATACATTGGTCTGTCCACGGGCCTACCCGGAGTGACCCTGGAAGGGGCGAAGTGGCTGAGCGAACGTGGGATCGTTGCCACCGGCTCTGACACCATGAATTACGAACACAAACCCTCGTCGCAGATCATCAACCTTCCGGTGCACGTCCACAACCTGGTCGAGAACGGCATATCGATCATGGAGAGCATGGACCTGGAAGGCATTGCGGAGCACGGCGTCACCGACTTCACGTTTATCGCCATCCCCCTGCGGATCGGCGGCGGCACCGGATCGCCGGTGCGGCCCATTGCGCTCGTGGCCCGGTAGTCAAACGCTTGCTGGAGGGCAGATGCCTGGTCCTCCGGCAACGCGTCCTGCGGGGAACCGATCGTCCGCGCGGAACTGCGCCTGCAGCGGTTGGTCAGCTTAGTCCTACAGGGCGGCCTTTCCGCCGTCGATACGATACTGCACACCGGTGATGAAAGAGCTGTCATTCGAGCCGAGAAACAGCACGAGCCTCCGCCACATCGTGTGGGGTAGCGTATCGGGCCAGCGGGATGCTTGCGGCCATCGCTTCACGGACCGAATTGGGCGTCGCCGGAAACATATCCAGCCTCCAGCGCCCGCATCATACGTGAATCGACGGGGGAGGGATGGATGGAGATGACGCGCACCCCGGAAGGGCGCGGCCTCCAGCGCGGCAACTTCGTCAACCCCACGAGAGCATGCCTGGAAGTCACGTACGAAACCACCCCGGGCTGCCCGCGAGACCTGCGGTCGAGGACGAAGTGATGATGCTCCCGCGTAGCGCTGCTGTCATGGCCGGCCGTCAACCAATCGTCTGGTAATCAATGTCACTTGTGATCCTTGACGCATTCCCAGTGACCGCGCTAGGCTGGCATGTCGAACCAACCAGACGTATGGTCAAATGCATCGCCTTGTAGGTGCAGCGAGAAAGGAACCCCATGTCTTGGACCAGTAAGCCGCGAGTAGGGTTGGGGAGGGCAGGGGTTGTCGCATGTGTGACGGGATCTGCGCTTCTCATCTCCGGATGTGGCGGAGGCGGCTCCAGTGCCGGCTCTGATTCCGGCAGCGGCGGCGCACTTGAGGAGATGACACTCAAGGTCGGCACCATGTATGGCCCCGAAAACTGGCAGACCGCTGCCATGGAATCGTTCACCGACGGAGTCACCGAGGCGACCGACGGGAAGATCACCTTTGAGTACTTCTACGGCGACAGCCTCCTGGGCTCGGACGAGCTGGCCGGTGGACTGAAGGATGGCATTATCGACCTTGCCACCTTCGTGCCCGTCTATACCCCGGCCGCCTTCCCGATGGATGAGTGGGCTTCGAGCCTGGCGTACATGGCGGACAACAGTCCTGTTGCCGGCGCCCTGCAGGGCGCGGCGGCCACGATGGAGTGGGCCTTCGAGACGGACGAGTACATGGACGAATTGACGTCGCAGGGGATTACGCCGCTTGTCCCGCGACTCCTGGCGCATCACAAGTACGGCATCCTCTGCTCCAGCGAAAACTCGACGCTTGACGAGGTCCAGGGCAAGCGGGCCCGCGTGGGCAGCGCCGCGGCGACCGGCGAGGCCGAAATGTTGAGCATGGTCCCCACCTCCGTGACCGGAGCGGAGACCTACTCGGCCTTCCAGCAGGGCGTCTTGGACTGCTCCTGGACCCAGCCGCCGGACATGATGGCCCTGAGCCTTCAGGACCACGCGAAGTACTACAACGCTGCCGGCCTGATGGGTTTCAGCAGCATGGTCCTGGGAATGTCCGTCAATACCTGGGACCGTCTGCCCCAGGAAGCCAAGGACGCCATCTGGGGCGAAATCCCTGCCTATCTAGAGGCCATGATCACGGGCAATTTCGAGCAGAACATCAAGGCGCTCGATCTCGAGGGTATGAACTACGTGGTCCCGGACGAAGCTATGTCGCAGAAGATCGCTGACTACCACGCCGGACTCGATGAGCAGATCGTGAAGTCCGCACCTGGCGTCATCGCTGATCCTGGTGCCACGCTCGGCGCCATGGAAGCCAACCATAAGGAATGGCTGACGAGCGCGGTCGACGAGCTCGGCTACCCGGCTGATGCGCAGTCTTGGGCGGACCACGTGGAGGCAAACGGCAAGGACATTCCGGATCTGCAGCCCTGGTTGGACGCCGTGACCGAGAAGATCCTCGCCCCGAACATGCCCAGCTAGCAGAGTAACGGTGAGTAGAACCATGGAAAAAAACCCAGGCGTCGGCCCGAGGGCCGCCATCGGCGTCGGATGGATGGCACGGCTGATCGAATGGGTCGGCATGGCATCCATCGTCGTCATGATGCTCCACGTCGTGGCTGAAGTGTCACTTCGTTCCTTCTTCAATATGCCCATAGCCGGCACGTTGGAGATGGTGACGTATTGGTACATCGTGCTGATCTCCTTCATCGGCATGTGGCTGGCGCAGCAGCGCAAGGAGCATATTTCCGTCAGCTTGGTGACCGAACGCCTGGGGCTGAAGTCTCAGGCGGTCGCCGCCATCGGCGGAAACATCATCACCATGGTTCTACTCGCCGCGTTTGTCTGGTTCGGGCTGGAAGGCGCACTTCACCAGGCTGCGCTGGGCGAGTTCAGCGGAGCGACGGCGGTCCCTGTGTGGCCCATGCGCTTCGTTGTGCCTGTGACGCTGGGGGCGTTTTTCCTCACCCTGGCCGTGCAAACCGTCCAATACATCCGAACCCCGTTGGCGGTTCTCGCTGACGACATACTTCCAGAAACGGATGCACGATGATCCGGAATGCGTCAACTGCCGAAATCAAGAGCACTGCGGAGCCGGCCGTGATGACGCCGGTTCCGCGGAAGACCCGGAAGGTCGGACCTTTCCTCCTGATCGCCTGCGCGGTTGCCATCGTCGCACTTGTCTGGGGCGTGAACCAGCCGGTCCCCAATGTCGCGAAAGGCGCGATGTTGCTCGGTTTGATGCTGGTGTTGCTGTTGCTCAACATCAATATCGGCGTCGCCATGGCAATTCCGGGGCTGTTGGGCGTCTGGTTGATCGCCGGTACGCCGGGACTGGTCAACATGATGACCGAAGTGCCGTTCGGGAACACAGCCTCGTTTATGCTGAGTGTCCTGCCCATGTTCGTACTGATGGGGCTGCTGCTCTGGCGTTCCGGGGTGACAACGGATCTCTACAACGCGGCCAAGTGCTGGCTGGGTTGGCTGCCCGGAGGGCTGGCCATCACCACCAACATAGCCGGGGCGGGCCTCGGGGCGGCCAGCGGCTCCACGATGGGCATCACCTATGCTGTGGGCCGTATCGGCATTCCGGAAATGCTGAAAGCGGGCTACGACAAGCGGCTGGCCACGGGCGCGGTTGCTTCAGCCGGGACGATCGGGCAGCTCATTCCACCCAGCATCCTGCTGGTGGTGTACGCCAGCTTTGCCGAGATCCCGGTCGGACCGCAGCTTATGGCGGGGATCATTCCCGGGTTGCTGCTGACGCTGGCCTACATCCTGCTGGTCCTTGGCATCGCCGTCGTCCGCCCGCGCCTGGCGCCGCGCCCCGCGAGGGGCGAACGGGCGAGCTGGGGGGAGCGGTGGATCAGCCTCGGCCGCATCTGGCCGCTCATCGCGCTGATCCTTGTGGTGATCGGCGGCATGTATCTGGGGTTCTTCACTCCGACGGAGGCGGGTTCAATCGGCGCCCTCGGCGCCCTGATCCTGGCCGCATGGCGCCAGAACAAGAAGGACTTTCTCCCATCGGTCGGCCAGGCGCTGCGTGACACCCTCGCATCGGTCGGAGCGATCATGTTCCTGCTCATCGGCGCGGCGCTGCTGAATCGGATGCTGGCCCTCACCGGCCTGGCTCGGTGGTTCGCTGACCAAATTTCGGACGCTGGCTTAGGCCTTGTCGGATTCGTGGTGCTGTTGGTGCTGGTTTTCCTGGTCCTGGGCATGTTCATGGAGCCCATGGCAACGATCCTGATCGTTGTGCCGATCCTGCTTCCGGTGGTCATGGAGATGGGATTCAGTGCGATCTGGTTCGGCGTGTTCGTCGTCCTGATGGGCGAGATCGGGCTCCTCACGCCGCCGGTTGGCATGCTGTCTTTCCTGGTGCACCGTATCGCGCAGGACAAGGACGTCAACGTGGGCCAGAAGGTGGGTCTGTGGGATGTCTTTCAGGGTGCCCTATGGTTCGTCCCGGCCGCCCTTGCCGTCGTCTTCTTGCTCGCGGGCTTCCCGGAGCTGGTGGACTGGTTGCCGACGCTGATGCAGCAATAGCAGGCCGCGTACAGTCTTGACATGAGTGATAGGCGCCACAATAATAAAACAAACGCCCGGTTGATTGCGGGGTTGTCAAATGAAGAAATCAATCTAAGGAGCAATGGGCACCATGGCAGCGAAACCGGTAGAAATCGTTGAGCAGTACCTCGAGGCCTACAACAACTTTGACATCGACGGACTTGAGGCGCTCCTCGCCGAAGACGTCTACCTCACCCACCACAACCGCGGCTTTGTCACCGAAGGTCGCGAGGCAACGGTAGCCCTGTACCGGGCGACGCCGGACCTCATTCCCGATCGGGCCCTCGTCGATAGGACCGGACTGATGGTGGACGGTAATAAGGTACTGGTCCAGCACACGCTCAAGGGGACCAACAAGGTTGACACGCCCTTCGGGCCGGCGGGTGAGCCCATCAGCATTAACCTGGCGACCGTCTTTACGATCTCGGACGGAAAAGTCAGCAAGTACGAAGATTACGGATAAATCAGTCCCACAAGTGGAGAGCATCGGACCGGATGCTCTCCACTTGCATGTCTGGAAAGGACCAGGAGATGTCAGTATGCGTGACCGGAGGAACCAGCGGGATCGGGCGGGCCATCGCTGAACGGTTGGCTCGACCGGGTGCCGATGTATTCCTTAACTATCGCTCCAATGAAGTGGCCGCCAAGGAAGCGGCGAAAAGCATTGAAGACCTTGGCGCCAAACCGCACCTTATTCAAGCGGACGTGGGTACCCATTCCGGAGTCCGGAATCTCGCGCAGAAAATCTCTTCGTTTACCGACCACCTGACAGTGATGGTGCACGCTGCAGCAATGGCGGCGCCTGGAAGCCTTTTAGGCATGTCCGCTGACGTCCTTGACCAAGCTGTCGCCACGAACGGGACGTCCCTGGTCCATCTGGTGCGCGAGACCAGGCATCTATACGGGGAGGGCTCCAATATCGTCTTCGTAACCAGCGCTGGTTCCTCGCGCGCTCTTAAGGATTACGGCGCGCTGGGTGCCCCCAAGGCCCTGGCGGAGCACTTTGCCCGTTACCTGGCCATTGAATTGGCAGCCGACGGAATCAGGGTCAACTGCGTCTCGCCGGGACCCCTTGATACCGAAGCCCGCCGCCGGATGTTTCCGGACACCTGGGAGGCACGCCTCGCGGCCCAGAGCAGCGCCAACCCCAGTGGGCGCGGCCTCGAATTCGATGACGTTGCGGGTGTCGTGGAGTTCCTGTGCCGTCGGGAGTTCGCCATGGTGCAGGGGCAGGTCATCACCGTCGACGGCGGCCTGACCCTGTAGCGGTTCCACTTCGAGAAGCTGGAGGCATGATCAGTGCCGGAATTACGCAGAGCGGCTCTGCTGGTCCCCAAGCCCGGGATGAGTCCTGCATCCTTCGAGCACTACTGGAAGCACGTCCACGGACCGCTGGTCGCCTCCACCCCCGGCTACGGGAAATACCGCACCTTCTACGCGCAAAGCTACATCGTCGGGGAGGGGCCGGTAGGGTCAGCCGCCTGCTTCGCCGGCTTGGCGGAAGTCCGCCTGCCCACGACCGCGAACGCAACAGGAGATTTTTCCGAAACTCCAGAGTTCCAGCATCGCATTCTTCGCGACGAGCAGAAATTCCTCGACAGGCAAGCCAGTGTGGCATTGGCGCTCACGGATCATGTGGTCATTACCGGAACCGGCCCGGTCAAGCTCCTCGTCATGTCTGCTTGCCGCGATGACGTGCCGCCAGAAGAGTTCCGCAGGCAATACCTCACCCGATACGCGGCGGAGCTTCAGGGCACTGGCACATTCTCCCGCCATGTCTGTGGTTGGACAGCGGGCTTCACCGTCGGACCGGCCACATCCCTGGCCGGCGAGAAAGTTGAGAGCTTTCCCTCGTTCGGCGTCTTAGAGGAGTTCCGGTTTGCCGATCGCAAAGGACTGGAGTTGGCCTGTGAAAGCTTTGCGGAGAGCGATGTCGCCAAGATCGCCGGGGACGTGTCCGCCCCGGAGCGCCGCTTCTCCTTCATCATGCAGGAGTGCATCTACTTCCGGGACGGGGCGCCGACGACTGACGCACTCGACCCGGAGGAGCGGTAACGATAATCAATCAAACGGATGGTTGATAATTTCGGCGCCGCGTGTTGTACTGGATCTAGAAATGAGGCGCCGGTAGTAGAAGTTACAAGGAGCGAATCCGTGAAAATCGTAGTTCTGGTTAAAGAGGTTCCCGACACCTACGGGGAGCGGAAGCTAGACCTTGATACGGGGTACGTCGACCGCGAGGCCAGCGACGCCGTGATCGACGAGATCAGTGAGCGGGCATTGGAAGTTGCACTGAGCTACAAGGACGCCAACAAGGATACGGAGATCGTCGCCGTGGCCATGGGGCCGGAGACGGTGACGAAGGCCTTGCGGAAGGCACTGGCGATGGGGGCCACCTCGGCCTTGCACGTTCAGGATGATTCCCTGGCCGGTTCGGACCTACTGCAGACTTCGGTCGTCCTTGCGGCGGCCGTGCAGGACTGCGGGTACGACGTGGTCATTGCCGGAAACGCATCTACAGACGGAGGCGGCGGTGTCATTCCCGCAATGGTCGCCGAACATCTTGCCGTGCCGCATCTGACCTACTTGGACTCAGTCGAGTTGACGCCTCAGAACGTCTCCGGAAAGCGGGGGATCGAAGGCGGAACCATAGAAGCGGAGGCGGCGCTGCCGGCCGTGATTTCCGTGACAGAGCGGACACCCGAGGCACGGTTCCCGGGTTTCAAGGGCACCATGATGGCGAAGAAGAAGCCGCTCACTGAGCTCAATGCAACCGACCTGAACATTGACGCGGTTCTGTCGGAAGGCGTCCGCACGCAGATGGTGTCGGTGACAGAGCGGCCGGCCCGGACCGGCGGCAAGAAGATTTTCGATGAGGGCAACGCGGGCGAACAGCTCGCCGAGTTCTTGGCCGCCGGCCGCCTGATTTGACCCGAGGAAGGGAACGCAAAATGTCGAACATTCTAGTCTTGGCCGAAGTCACCCAGAACGGCCAGATCCATGACAGCACCCCGATGCTGCTGGCCGCCGCCGCGAAGCTGGGGACCCCCGTGGCCGTGGTGGCCGCGAGCAGCGAAACAAGCAGCTCCCTCACCGGACAACTCGGGGCAGCCGGCGCGGCAGAGGTCTTCATCGGCCAGTCAGCGAAGATCTCCGAACTCCTCGTTTCCGCCCAGGTTGCAACGCTCATGGCAGCCACGGAACGGTACAGTCCGTCTGCCGTACTTGCCGGCGGCAGTATCGAGAGCCGCGAGGCCGCCGCCCGTGCCGCAGTCAAGCTGCGCGCCGGGCTGCTGGTCGACGCCGTCGACGTGCGCACCGAGGATGGGCGCATCGTCACGTCCCATTCGGTCTTCGGCGGTGCCTACGACGTCGAGGCGGCCGCAGCGGCCGGAACCGCCGTCGTCATCCTTCAGGATGCCGCCGCGGAACCCGCGGCACCCGTAGCGGCCCCGCAAGCAGTAACGGCCGACATCGCCCTGGATTCTGTTGTCGCGGCCACGATCCGAAGCGTGCAGCAGTCAGAAGCCGGTACTGATCGCCCTCCGCTCCGAGGCGCCGACATCGTCGTCTCAGGCGGCCGCGGACTCGGCTCCCCGGAGAACTTCGAACTGGTCGAGCAACTCGCCGACACGCTCGGCGCCGCCGTCGGGGCGTCCCGCGCAGCCGTGGATGCCGGCTACCGGCCGCAGACCTTCCAGGTGGGGCAGACCGGTGTCACCGTATCACCCCAGCTGTACATAGCGCTCGGTATCTCCGGGGCCATCCAGCACCGGGCCGGGATGCAGACCTCGAAGACGATCGTCGCCGTGAACAAGGATGAAGACGCTCCGATCTTTGATATCGCCGACTTCGGTATCGTCGGGGACGTGTTCACTGTGGTTCCACAGCTGATCAAGACCATCGAGTCCAAGCGCGGTTGATCCGCTATGAAAACGCTGCTCAATCCACAACGCGCCCAGAAGCGGCAGCGCGGTAAATGGGCCACGCTGTTGTGGGCTGTCCCGCTGAGCCTGCTGGTGCTGGCGGGCCTGGTGCTCCTCGCCAAGTGGCTGCGGACCCTGCCTGACGTCCAGTCCTTCATGGTGCAGTTCCCGGGTCACAGCGAATTGCCGGAGAGCGCGCCGGTGGGAATCCCCGCCTGGCTTTCCTGGCAGCACTTCTTGAACTCGCTGTTTATCCTGCTCATCATCCGTTCGGGCATCCAAGTGCGCACCGTGGCGCGGCCCGCCGCGCACTGGACCCGAAAAAACTCAGGTCTGTTCAAGACCAAGGGCAGGCCGTCGAAAATCAGCCTTGATCTGTGGTTCCACCTGAGCATGGACGCACTGTGGGTGATCAATGGGCTCGTCTTCTATGTGCTGCTCCTCACCACAGGGCAATGGATGCGCATTGTTCCCACCAGCTGGGACGCCTTTCCGAATGCTGTCTCGGCAGCCATTCATTATGCTTCCCTCGACTGGCCGATGGAGAACGGCTGGGTCAATTACAACAGCCTGCAGGTGATGGCCTATTTCCTGACGGTCTTCGTGGCCGCGCCGCTGGCTATCATCACCGGACTGCGGATGTCCGGTGCCTGGCCTAAGACCGCCAGGATCAACAAGATCTATCCGATTGAACTGGCCAGGGCCGTGCATTTCCCGGTGATGCTGTACTTCGTAGTCTTCATCATCGTCCACGTCACACTGGTCGCCACCACAGGGGTGTTGCGCAATCTCAACCACATGTACGCCGGTCAGGACAGCGCATCGTGGACAGGTTTCTGGATCTTCGCTGCGTCGGTGGTGGTCATGGTTGTGCTCTGGGTGCTGGCCAGACCGCTCTTCCTCCGGCCCATCGCCTCGCTGACCGGTTCAGTCACGCGATAGCAGCACCCCGATGGCCTCTACATCCCGACCAATTCTGAGAAGGAATGACGATGATCAACAAACAGGTCGCTGATGCCGCCGCCGCCGTCGACGGCATCCAGGACGGCGCCACCCTCCTCATCAGCGGTTTCGGCCCTCCCGGGCAACCCACTCACCTCATCGACGCGCTCGTAGAGCGGGGGGTGGGAGACCTCACGGTCATCAACAACAATGCGTGTGCCGGCGGGGACGCGATTTCCAGACTCTTTGAACTGGAACGCGTCCGGAAGGTCATTTGCTCCTTTCCCAAAGCCATCGGCTCGACCGTGTTCGATGAGTTGTACCTCGCGGGCAAAATCGAGCTTGAGCTGGTCCCGCAGGGCAGCCTCGCTGAACGAATCCGTGCAGCGGGGGCAGGGATCGCCGGTTTCTTTACCCGCACGGGCGTGGGTACCGAGCTGACTGAAGGCAAGGAAGTTAGGGAGTTCGACGGGTTCCGCTATGTTTTCGAAACCCCGCTCAAGGCGGACTTTGCGCTTATCAAGGCGCATGCCGCTGATCGCTGGGGCAACCTGGTCTACCGCAAGACGGCCCGAAACTTCGGACCGATCATGGCTACGGCCGCAGAGACGACCATCGCGGAAGTGGACAACGTTCTGCCGCTGGGCAGTCTCGACCCGGAATCGGTAGTGACGCCGGGCATTTACGTCGACAGGTTCGTTTCAACATCCGGACTGGAAACAGAAAAGGGGCTGGCAAATGAGGCTTAGTCGTCAGGAAATCGCGGCCAGGGTTGCGCAGGACATCCCGGATGGCGCTTACGTCAATCTGGGCATTGGGGTGCCCACGCTCATAGCTGACTTCCTGCCCGCAGACAGAGAGATCGTGCTGCACACGGAAAACGGAATGCTGGGGATGGGATCAGCCGCCGATGAGGGGGACACCGACCCGGACCTGATCAACGCCGGCAAGATTTATGTGACCGAGCAGGACGGCGCCGCGTACTTCCATCACGCGGATTCGTTCGCCATGATGCGCGGCGGGCACTTGGACTACTGCGTCATGGGCGCCTTCCAGGTGTCGGCGGCCGGGGACCTGGCCAATTGGCGCACCAACTCCAAGAGTGGAATTCCCGGTGTCGGGGGAGCGATGGACCTGGCCGTGGGCGCAAAGCACGTCTACGTGATTATGGACCTGTTCACCAAGACAGGGGAGTGCAAGCTGGTGGAGTCCTGCACCTACCCGTTGACCGGCAAACAGTGTGTTGAGCGGGTGTACAGCGACGTCGCGCTTTTCGAGATCGGCGACGGCGAGGTGCGCGTCCTAGAGATTTTTGACCGCGACGTCGATTTCACCGCTCTGCAGGAGATGGTGGGTCTGCCCCTGCGGGACGCGACCGAGGCCTTGAGCCTTCCCCGATAAACCGACCGAGCCTCCGAGGGGGTTGTGGGGCAGCCTCTCGGCGGACTCCATGAGCCCCTCGGAGGATTCATGAAAGCTACCGTAATCTACGGCGCCGGCGACGTCAGGGTTGAGACGTTTCCGATCCGGTTCTCCAGGAGCCGACCGACGCACTTGTGCGAGCCGTTCGCTCATGCGTCTGCGGTTCCGACCTCCACCGCTACAAGTCCATGCCGGCAGCCGAAGCCGGTACGCCGATGGGTCACGAGGTCATAGGTGTTGTCGAGGAGGTCGGCTCGGCCGTGCGCACACCGTGAAGCAGGGCGACTTCGTCATCGCCCCCTTCGGCTTTCAGGACAATACCTCTGTGTTCTGCCGTGAAGGCATCCACACCTCCTGTGTCCACGGGGGGCTGGTACGGCCGGCCGGACTCCGTAGGCCTTCCAGCCGAGCTTGCCCGCATTCCGCTGGCCGACGGGAGCCTGGTCGCCGTGCCCGGAGTCGATGAGACCAGTGACCTGCTGCCGTCGCTGCTTGCCCCTCTCGGATGTCTACCTAACCGGGCACCACGCCGCCTATATGGGCCGGGTGGAGGCAGGGAAAACGGTGACCGGCGACGACGCCGGGGGACTTTCAGCGGTCATGGCGGCCAAGTGCTTCGGTGCCGAACGAGTCATTCTGATGGGCCGTCATCGGAAGCGCACCGATTTGGGTCTAGAGTTCGGGGCTACCGACATCCTCGCCGAACGCGGAGACGACGGCATTGCGCGGGTCATGAAGCTGACCAAGGGCGAGGGAAGCCACGTCATCCTGGACGCCGTGGGCTATATGCCCGCCTACGAGCAGGCCTGTGGCATCGACCGCCCGGGCGGCGTGATTTCGGGGGTGGGCGCTCCCCAGTATGAGGAGGCACCCATCGGCTTCGGATCGTTATTCGGCAAGATCGCGACTCTCACTGGTGGCCCCGCGCCCGCCCGTGCCTACATGGGGCCCGCCTCCAGCAGGTCTTAGCGGGCGAAATTCAATCCGGGCCGGGTGTTCGACCGGACCGCCCGGATCGACGAGGCACCCGACGCTCCGGGCTGTGGCCGACCGCGAGGCGCTGAAAGTCATGATCGCCTTCTGAGCCTCCGGGGCGCCTGCGCGCGGCTGTCGGCCGGGGAGGAAACCGGATCCTCAGATCCGTCTGCTGCATACCACAATCACCTTGACAGGCGGGTGTGACGCAGCACATACTATATCTACCAAACGACTGTTAGATAATTCGAGTCAAGGAGACGCACATGAAGGCTGCAATGTTCCAGACCCCTTTCATCCCTCCGACACGTTCGCCGAAGGAGGTTTTCCAATGGGCGGTGGATCAGGCGGTTGTCTGTGACAAGGCGGGCTTTGGCACCTACCTGGTGGGCGAGCACGCGACCCAGTCCTGGGAGTCCATTCCCAACCCCGACCTGGTGATCGCTGCGGCGGCCCTGCAGACCGAGAACATCGTCCTGGGCCCCATGGCCCACATCCTTCCCTATCACCATCCGTCGACCCTGGCGCTGCAGATGGCTTGGTTGGACCAGATCCTGGAAGGCCGTTACATGGCGGGGGTAGCCATGGGTTCATTTCCCAAGGACGCCTACGTCCACGGGATCAAGGACATGTCACGGAACCGGGACATGACCATCGAGTCGCTGGAGATCATGCAGAAGATTTGGAAGGGTGAGGAGTTCTTCCACGAAGGTGAATTCTGGAGTGCTGGACTGCCCGAGAATGATCCGCACCACCCGAACCGCGACGTGCGTCCCTACAGCGAGAACATGATCGTGGGCATGACCGGCAACAGCGCCAGTTCCCCCTCCATCACGTTCGCCGGCGCGAATGGCTTCCGGGCGCTGTCGACCTACTCGGGTGTGCCTTTCATCAAGTCGCACTGGGAGGTCTACTCAGAAGCGGCGGCGGCCCATGGCCAGACGGTGGACAAGTCGATGCACTACATCGTGCGGGACGTATTCGTTGCCGAAACCGACGCGGAGGCGAAGAAGCTGGCCATGGAAGGAGGTATGGGCAAAGCCTGGATGGAGTACCTGCTGCCGGTCTACAAGATGTTTGGGCTGAACCGCGGACTGGTCGTCGAAGGTCATGAGATCGACCCGGACCAGATGGACGTGGAGTACCTGGCCGAGCATGTCTGGCTGGTTGGCTCGCCGGAGACCGTTGCGGAGAAGCTCAGCGAGTTCAGCCACCAGGTGGACGGATTCGGGCACATCATGCCCTTCTCGTACGACTACATTGACGACCCGGCGCCATGGAACGCCTCGCTCGAGATGCTGGTAAGCGAGGTATTGCCCAGGGTCGAGGAGCCGTCCCTCGCGGTGGCTTCCTGAACGGCAGCCTGAAGGCGAAGGGCCCGGCCCTCTTGAAGACCTGAGCGCGGGCCAAAGGGTGCCAAACGTCCAGGGTGCGGCTGCCGTGGCGCCGATCCGGTGCCGCAGCAGCCGCACCCTGGCGGCGGCCGCAGCTCGCGGCGGGCCTGCGGGTGCCGAGCCCGCATCGAATTTCATTGACAAGCGGTCATTGGCCGGACTAATCTGTCTACCAACCGTTTGGGAGCTTTTAGGATAGAGGAATTGATGGTTACCGAGGCCACAGACAGCCTGGCCGGATTTGCCGCAGAGGCAAGGGCCTGGCTGCAGGAGAACGTCTCGCCGCGATGGCGGGAACACCGCGGGGGACTGGACGAAGACGAGGTCGTACAGATCCGGCGCGAGTGGGACCGGCAGCTGCATCGTGGCGGCTACGCCGGATTGTCGATGCCGCGTGAGTTCGGCGGACAGGGCCTGGGGCTGGCCGAGGAGGTCGTGTTCCACGAGCTCGCCGCGCGCGCCCAGGCGCCGGACGGGCTGGCACGCATTGGCAAAATCCTCACGGCACCGACACTGATCGCACACGGCACTGATGAACAGCGGGAACGATTCCTGCCAAAGATTCTCAACGGCGAAGAGATCTGGTGCCAGGGCTTTTCCGAGCCATCAGCGGGATCCGACCTGGCAGGCGTCTCGTGCCGTGCCACCAAGGTCGAAGGCGGCTACCTGATCAACGGGCGGAAGATCTGGACCAGCTTCGTGGAGCATGCCGATCGGTGCCTGCTGCTGGCTAAGACGGATCCCGACGCGCCGCGTCACAAGAACCTCACCATGTTTCTGGCCGACATCCGGCAACCCGGCGTGGAAATCAGCCCCATCCGGCAGATCTCGGGCATCACCCACTTCGCCGAGGTGCAATTCAACGATGTTTTTGTGGCCGACGACGACCGGGTTGCCGGGGAGGGCGACGGTTGGCGCGTGGCCATGACCGTCCTGGCCAACGAGCGCGGAGGCGTCGAGGCAGCGACCCGTTATGTGGAGATCAGGGCGGACATGGATCTGTTGCTCTCCTCCTGCGGCGAACGGCCGGAGTACCGGCGGAAGCTGGCCGAGCTGGATACCCGGGTGGAGCTGGTGCGCTGGCAGATTTCCAAGGCCGTGGACCGGCAGGAGGATGAGGCCTCGTTCTTCCGGGCCACCTCGGTCCTGAAGGTGCTGTGGAGCGAACTGTGGCAGGAGATCACCTCCCTCGGGCTCGAGGCAGGCGTGCCGGAGGACCGTGATCACTGGCGTTTCCAGTACCTGGAGACCCGCTCCTCGACCATCTACTCGGGAACCTCCGAGATCCAACGGAATATTATTAGCGAACGAGTTCTGGGGTTGCCGCGATGACCATAAAGCTGACGACTGCAGGTGAAATTGGGTTGGCGGGGGCCGCAGCGGTCCGTGAAATCGCGGCCAAGGCGGTAGGTACCGACAACATTTCCATGTACGTTGAATCCGACTCCCCAGTTTCCTGGGATGTGTTCGCCGAGGGCGGCTGGGACCTGGCCGGCGTCATCGAAGACGAGGATTCAGCCAGTGTGATGGACTTGGTCGAGATCGCCCGCGCTTGGGGTGAGAGCTGCCTGCAGCTGCCGCTGATCTCCAGTCTGCTGGCCAAGCGTTACTCCGAGGCCGCACGGGAAGCCGAAGGCCCAGTGACCGTCAGCATTCCTACTGCGGTCAGCCGCCCGGGCTGGGGCGTGGCGGTCTTCGGGCAGATGCCCGGGATCAGCCTTGCCACCGGACTCGGCAGTGGCGCGGATGGGCTGGTCTCCATCCCGGAAGGGGCGACGGCCGATTTCGCGCCCAGCCTGCTCTCCGTGGAAGTCCCGGTAGTGACCGAGTTTTCCTCGGAAGCTGCCATGGCGTACGCCGCGGTTCTTACCGCGGAAGCCGGCGGTGCGGCTGCCAAGGTCGTCCGCGACGCCGTCGCATTCGTGTCCGAACGCACCCAGTTCGGCAAACCCATCGGATCGTTCCAGGCGGTTAAGCACCATCTGGCCAACGCGCACATCGCGGCGGAGCAAGCAGAGACCGCTGCCATTTGGGCGGGTCTGGAACCGGAGAAGGCGCTCGGCGTTGCCTACCACGGCATCAACCAGGCGGTGCGGGCGATCGAGCTGGCCATCCAGGTCCACGGCGGCCTAGGGTTCACGTGGGAGATGGGCATCCACTTCTACCTGCGGCACGTGCTGAGCCTGCGCGAAATCGTTGATGGGTTGGCGCGCCGTGGCTGAAGCAGTCATTGTCTCCGCGACCCGTTCGCCCATCGGCAAGGCCTACAAGGGTTCGCTGGTGTCGATCCGGCCCGATGACCTGGCCGCCCAGATGGTCTCGGCTGCGCTGGCCAAGGTGCCCGAACTCGACCCGGCCACCGTGGACGAGTTGTTCATGGGTTGCGGCCTGCCCGGCGGCGAACAGGGTTTCAACATCGGCCGCGTCGTGCCGGTCAGGCTTGGCCTGGACAGCGTGCCCGGGCTGACGGTGAACCGCTACTGCGCCTCCAGCGTGCAAACCACCCGGATGGCCCACCACGCTGTCTTGGCCGGCGCCGGGGACGTCTTTATCTCGGCAGGCGTGGAAGTGGTCTCCCGCACCATTCCCGGGGTGCCCGACGGGCCGGAAGAAGCCAAGAACCCCATCTTTGCTCCGTCAGACCGGCCGTCCGGCTTGTGGCAGGATCCCCGGGCAACCGGGGGCATGCCCAACATCTACCAGGACATGGGCACCACCGCCGAGAACGTCGCCGACATCTGCGGGATCACCCGCGAAGAGATGGACGACTTTGCCCTCCGCAGCCAGCAGCTCACCGAGCAGCGCCGGCAGGAGGGATTCTGGGACGTCGACATTACGCCGGTCCAGCTCCCTGACGGCACATCGGTCAAGACTGACGACGGCCCCCGACCGTCGACCACCGCCGAGGGCCTGGCCGGCCTGGCGCCGGTGTTCCGGGAAGACGGCCGGATCACCGCGGGCAACTGCTGCGGGATTAACGACGGCGCTGCCGCCTTGGTCATCATGAGCAGCGACCGGGCCAGGGAGCTGGGAATCCGGCCCTTGGCGAAGATCCGCTCCACCGCAGTCTCCGGGCTCTCACCGGAGATCATGGGGCTGGGGCCGGTCGAGGCCAGCCGCAAGGCGCTCGTCCAGGCGGGGCTGACCGCCGCGGACATCGACCAGGTGGAAATCAACGAGGCCTTCGCGGCGCAGGTTATTCCCAGCTACCGCCAGCTCGGTTTCGACGCCGACAAGGTCAACGTCAACGGCGGCGCCATCGCCTTGGGCCATCCCTACGGGATGACGGGCGCCCGGATCACCACCACCCTGCTCAACTCCCTGCAGTGGCACGACCAGCAGTTCGGCCTGGCCACCATGTGCGTGGCCGGCGGACAGGGCATGGCGATGATCGTCGAACGGGTGTAGTCACCCATGCTGCCTGTAGCAGGTGAGGTGACGGACAATATCGCCACCTCGGTGCAGCTCGGGGCCCGCGCCCACCCGCACCGTCCGGCGTTGGCGGTGCAGGGTGGCGCGGTACGGACCTATGCGGAACTGGCCGAACGGAGCGCCCGGATCGCGGGGGCGCTCCTCTTCCGAGGCCTGACTAAGGGCGACCGGGTAGCCATCTGGTCCGACACCCGGCTCGACTACCTGGATGTCTACATCGCCTGCGCCCAGGCAGGTCTGGTGGTGGTTCCCGTGAACGCGCGTTTCAAAGGGCGGGAAGCCTCGGTGATCCTCGCCGACTCCGGAGCGGCCGCGCTCTTCTACTCCGCCGACATGGAACGGTACGTCGACGAAGCATGCGCGGGCACGGACGTCAGGTTCAGGGTCTCCTTCGACGCGTCGCGGGAGCACGGCAGCGAAGCGATGGACGCACTGCTGGCGGGAGCGGAGGAGTTGCAGCGGATCGACGCGCAGGGCGATGACCTGTTCATCCTGGGTTACACCAGCGGCACGACCGGCACACCCAAGGGCGCCATGCTGACCCACCGCAGCGTGGCGCACCTCGGCCGCAGCAACGCCTTGGCCTGCCGCTACGTGCTCGGCAGTGTCCAGGTCTTCGGGATGTCCCTGTCCTTTTCGGCGACCGTACCCGCACATATCCTGCCGCACCTGTTCGTGGGCGGCACTACCGTGTTGCTCGGCAAATGGGACACCGAACGGGTGATCGCCGCGGTGCAGGAGCACGCGGCCACCTTCCTCATCGTTCCCAGCCCGGTGGTGGCCGAGTTCGGGCAGGCCGTTTCCCGCCAGCCGGAACGCATTGCCTCCCTGGTGTCGGTGCTGCACTCCGCCTCCAAGGTTCCGGCCGCCGACCTGGAGCAGTTGTACCGGGCTGTCGGGTCCAAACTGATCGAGGGCTGGGGGATGACCGAAAACTCCGGCGGGTTGTTGACCGCTACGTCCATCCGCGACCTACAGGCGTCGGGGCGCGGGGTCTTGGAGACCGTCGGCCGGGCGGTGCCCGGCACCGAGGTGGCGGTTTTGGATGAAACAGGAGCGCCCTTGCCCGAAGACGGTCGGGCGGTCGGCCAGCTGGTGGCCCGTTCGGCTGCCTTGGCGCGTGGTTATTGGGGGCGTCCCGAGGCTACCGCCGCTATGTTCCGCGACGGCTGGTACTTCACGGGCGATCTAGGCACGATCGACGACGGTGGTTTCGTCAGGATCGTCGACCGCCGCAACGACCTGATCAACAGTGGCGGGATGAACATTTACCCCAGCGAGCTGGAGCAGGTGCTGTGTCAGGTGGCGGGTGTGCGGGACGCCGTTGTGGTGGCGGTGCCCCATGCCCGCTGGGGGCAAGTACCCGCGGCCTTTGTGCTCGCCGGTGATCCCCGCCCCCGCGAGGAGGACCTTGAGGTGTACTGCAACCAGATGCTGGCCGGATTCAAACGTCCCGCGTGGATCCGTGTCGTCGACCAGTTCCCTCTCAACGCGAGCGGAAAAGTGGTGCGGCACCGGCTGGCCGAAGCGGCAACGGCATGACCGGTGCGGCGTTCAAAGTTACGCCCATGGTGTGTTGTACCCTACTGAGAATCGACGGCGCGGACGGGCGTGACAGGGCAATCGACTACCTGACCCAAAATCGATAAGATCAGAACCGACCGTTCGTTTGACACGGTGCTATTCTGGGAAGCGCATCGGTTGGTGTGTGGCGAGAGGAAAATTTGAGCCTGGCGCAGGCAGGGAGGTGGGGCTATGGCTCGGTCTAATGGAAACGTAAGCCTGAAGTCGCCGTCCGGGCGGGTGGTCGAGCGACGCAACCGTGACACGGAAGTGATCGAGGCCGCCGTGTCCATCATGGCAGCCAAGGGATATTCCGCGATGTCAGTGCAGGAAGTTGCCGACGCCGTAGGGGTGCTCAAGGGCAGCCTCTACCACTATTTCTCCTCGAAGGAGGACCTCCTCTTCCGAGTGATCGAAGAGTCCTATCTCCACGCGAATGCTGCCGCCGAGGAAGCCAAGGCCTTGGGGCTGGGCCCGTTGGGCGAGCTGTGCGAATTCCTTCGCAGTGAAGCAGTGCGATACCTGACGTACAAAGACCGGGCGAACATCTACTACACCGAAGGCCGGCATCTGACTGGTGAGCGGCTGGAGCAGATGAAAAACTGGGGGCGCGAATACGAGAAGCGGATTCGCACCCTGGTCTCCGCCGCCCAGGAAGACGGCTCGATTCGCAGCACGACCGATGCGCGCATCTTGGGCCGGTACATCGAAGGGTCGTTAAACAGCCTGCGCACGTGGACAGGTCAAGCCTTTCGCGGACGAAGCGCCAACGAGTTGGCGGCAGAATTCCTGGACCTGACATTGCGGGCCGTTCAGGCCGACCCATCCGTGGCCCGCCGGCACTGAGAAGTCGAGTACTCATGGAACGCGCGATTGACCTCCGTTTTCTTGAGATCGACAAGAAATCTCGTGCCCCACGCGATCGGATCACGATCGAAAATTGAAGCTGTCGTTGCTGCTCGAGAGGGGTCCGATCCTACAGTGGCATCATCTTCGGCGGCGAGTATGCCGCTGCTCAAGTTGCGCTCTCTAAACATTGCCCTCTGTCTCTTGCCGGCCCGTCGCCGTGCCTTTTCTCGCTGCCATTTCATCGTCCAATTCCTGCTCAACGGGTCGAGGGGCAGTCTGCAGAGATGAAGGCTTCCGATAGGAATCACCAACGCCAATAGGATCGTCGAGCTACTAGGGTTTGTGTGCCATGCGTCTTGCGCGGACCGCTGGCCCTTTGTTGCCAGCTTTCCCCTGTGCCTTCACGGGCCCGGTGCCGCCGCTCAGAAGGCGATGCGCCGCAGCAAGTCGCGCAGCGTCTCCCGTTCCTGTTCGTTCAGCTGGGCCAGGGACTCGTCCGACGCCTGGCGGATGATTGCTTCGGCCTGCTTGTACAGCTTTCGGCCGGGCGCCGTCGCAACGATGACCTTGGAGCGGCGGTCGCGCGGGTCGGCTTCGCGGGTGACGGCACCGCGCCGCTCCAACTGGTCCACCAGGGCCACGATCTGGCTGGGATCCAGGCTCAGGAAGTCGGCGAGTTCGCGCTGCGACGGGTTCTCTCCGCTGCACGCCAGCGACAGCACCGAGTAGGACCGCACCTTCAGGTCCAGCTCGGCCAGCATGGTGTTGGCCAGGCCTGACCCCAGCGAACGCGCCCGCGCCGTGAGGAACTCGATCTCGTTGGCCAGATCGGTACCGTACAGCCGTTCGAGGCCGTTGGTTGCCGACGGGCGGACGGCCGTGGTTGGTGCGGACATGTTCCCTCGCTCGAAGTCGGTGCTGCCAAAAATGATTGACTTTTTCAATCATATGGGTTGTCATTGGTTTTAGACCAGCATAAACCGCAACGCACCTCCACGGTGCGGGACGAAGGAGCAACAGATGTCTTTGGCCGGAAAAGTAGCGATCGTCACCGGAAGCGGCCGGGGCCTCGGCCTGGCCTACGCGCAGGAGCTTGCCCGGCAGGGCGCCTCCGTTGTGGTCAATGATGTGGACGCGCAGGTCGCGGAGGAAGCCGTTGCCAGTATCACCGCTGCCGGCGGCAAGGCTACGGCCGTCGTTGCTCCGGTGGGGTCCACCGAAACAGCCAAGCAGCTGGTGGGCGCCGCCGTGGAGACTTTCGGCCGCGTCGACATCCTGGTGACCAATGCCGGGGTGCTGCGGGACAAGTCCCTGCTGAAGATGACCGACGAGGACTTCGACCTGGTGATCAACGTGCACCTGCGCGGCACCTTCACCTGCGTGCGCGAGGCTTACGCCTACTTCAAGGAGAACGGTGTCGCGGGCCGGATCATCACGATCGGTTCGCCCACCGGCCAGCGCGGCAACTTCGGCCAGACCAACTACGCCGCGGCAAAGGCCGGCATCGTCGGCATGGTCCGCACCTGGGCACTGGAAATGAAGAAGGCCGGCGTCACCGCCAACGCCGTCATCCCGGTCGCAGCTACCGCGATGACGAAGACCGTGCCGTTCTTCCAGAAGGCCGTGGAGGCGGACGAACGCGGCGAGGCCATGCCCGACTTCTTCCGCAAGGACCTGGGCTTCGGAACGGCCGACGACGTCGCCGGCCTGGTTGCCTACCTCGCCTCGGACGCGGCAGCCACCGTGACCGGACAGGCGCTCGGCGTGGGCGGCGACCGGCTGCAGCTGTGGTCCCACCCGGAGGCCGTCGCCACCGAGTTCATGGACGGCGGCTGGACCTACGAGGCGCTGACCGAGCGCTTCGACGACCTGTTCGGCGGTCGGCTGCAGAGCGTGGGCGAGAAGTTCCCCGAGCTGCCGGCCGAGCTGCAGCCCGAACCGGCGGCCAAGTAGCCATGGCTCCCACGCGCTACGAACCCGGGCTCGACGTTGCGTCGCTGGCCGCGATCGACATGCATGTGCACATCGAGATCGACGGCCATGGGCACGTCTCGCTGCCGCAGGAGCTGATGGACGCCTCGAGCAAGTACTTCAAGGCCGAGGAGCGGACGCCGTCGCTGGACGCGATTGCCGCAACGTATCGGGAACTTAAGATGGCGGCCGTGGTGTTCACCGTGGACGCCCGGACCCGCCTGAAGCACGAGCCGAACAGCATCGAGGACATCGCCGAGGGCGCCGCCCGCAACAACGACGTGCTGATCCCGTTCGGCTCCGTCGATCCGCTGACGGGTCCGGCGGCCATCGACCGGGCCAAGTCCCTGGTCGAGGACTACGGGGTGCGGGGATTCAAGTTCCATCCGAGCCTGCAGGGCTTCAATCCGTCCGACGAGCGGTTCTACCCCCTGTGGGAAGCCCTGCAGTCGCTGGGCCTGCCTGCGGTGTTCCACACCGGCCAGAACGGCATGGGTGCAGGCACTCCCGGCGGCTCCGGCATCAAGCTTGGCTACTCAAACCCGCTCCTGCTGGACGAGATCGCCGCTGACTTCCCGGAATTTCAGATCATCATGGCGCACCCCTCGGTGCCCTGGCAGGACGAGGCCAACTCGATTGCCACGCACAAGTCGAACGTGTTCATCGACCTGTCCGGCTGGTCTCCGAAGTACTTCCCGGAATCCCTGGTAAAACTGTCCAACTCGGTCCTGCAGGACAAGGTGCTGTTCGGCACCGACTACCCGCTGATCACCCCGCAGAAGTGGCTGGGCGCCTTCGCGGACCTGCCCTTGAAGGACGAGGTCCGGCCGAAGATTCTCAAGGACAACGCAGTGCGCCTGCTCGGGCTGGGCGGTGGGCAGGCATGAGCGCCGTGGCCGAAGAGAAGGCAGGCACCGCGGCCGGGCCGTTCTATCCCTCCGACCAGTACGGCTACGCCACGCTGCTGACCGACGCCGAGCGGACCGTGCTCGGCCGGCTGCGCAGCGTGCTGGAGGAGCAGGTTCAGCCGCTGCTGGCGGATTACTGGGAACAGGGCGAGTTCCCGTACCAGATTGCCCAGCCGCTCTATGACCTGAACCTGATGGCGCCGGCCGAACTGACTGACGGCGGCGCGAAGCCCTCCGGACTCTACGAGGGTTTCCGCAACTTCGAGCTCGCCCGGACCGACGCCTCCGTCGCCACCTTCTACAACGCCCAGTCCGGCCTGTTCCGCACGGCCGTCAACCTGGGCGGCAGTTCCGAGCAGGCTGCAGAGCTGGACCCGAAGATCCGCAGCTTCGAGCTCAAGGGGGTCTTTGCGCTGACCGAACCGGAACACGGATCGGATATTGCCGGCGGGCTCGAGACCAGCGCCCGCCGCGAGGGGGACGAATGGATTATCGACGGCGCCAAACGCTGGATCGGCGGAGCCGTCACCGCTGACGTGCTCGCCATCTTTGCCCGCGACCAGGCGGACGGACAGGTCAAGTGCTTCCTCGTCCCCACCGATGCCCCCGGCGTCGGCATCGCCAAGATCCTGCGCAAGACCTCGCTGCGGATGATGCAGAACGCGGACATCACACTGGCGGGGGTCCGCGTACCGGAGTCCGCGCGCCTGCAGAACGTCAATTCGTTCGCGGACGTGGCCTCGCTGCTGCGCAACATGCGCTCCGACGTCGCCTGGATCGCCGCCGGCGTTCAGGCCGGCGCCTACGAAGCCGCGCTGCGCTACGTCAAGGAGCGCCGGCAGTTCGGCAAGCCGCTGGCCGGATTCCAGCTGGTCCAGGAGAAGCTGGCCACCATGCTCGGCAACCTCACGGCCTCGCTCGGCATGGCGGTGCGGCTGACCCAGCAGCAGGAGGAGGGCATCTACAAGGACGAGAACTCGGCTTTGGCCAAGATGTTCTGCAGCGCCCGCATGCGCGAGACCGTTGCGCTGGCCCGGGAAGTCGTTGGCGGCAACGGCATCACCCTGGACACCGACGTCGCGCGCTTCCACGCCGACGCCGAAGCCGTCTATTCCTATGAAGGCACCCACGAGATCAACGCCCTGATAGTCGGCCGGGCCATCACCGGCACCGGCGCATTCCGCTAGAACCATTCCGCACCACATTCCCCAAGGAGCACCCATGAGCAACACCGTCGTCACCCTCGAAGAACTGCCCAACCTGGTCGGCAAGGACCTGGGCTACACGGACTACCGTGAAATCACGCAGGACCAGGTCAACACCTTCGCCGATGCCACCGATGACCACCAGTGGATCCACACCGATCCGGAAAAGGCCAAGGAAGGCCCGTTCGGCGCACCGATCGCCCACGGTTTCCTGACCCTGTCGCTGATCATTCCGCTCTGGAGCGAACTGTTCGACGTGGAAGGCGTCGCGACCAAGGTCAACTACGGCCTGGACCGCGTCCGCTTCACCAGCCCGGTGAAAGTCGGCTCCAAGGTCCGCATGCATTCGGTGATATCCGAGGTCAACGAGGTCAAAGGCGGCGTCCAGATCAAGACCAACAACACCATCGAAATCGAAGGCGAGGAGCGCCCCGCGGTCATCGCGGAGTTCTTGGCCCGCTTTTACGCCTGACGCCTGGCCGCTCCCGGTCGCAATGGAAGGCAGTTCTACAAATCCTGCCTAACTGTTGATTTATTCAACTATTGTATCTACATTGTATTTAGGTGTGGTGCCGATCACAGTCAGTCTCCCGACGGCGGGGGCGGCGGCGCCGAAGACCGCGAGGAGCAATTCATGAAGAAGCACTTGGCGAAGTTACTGGCCGGTGGCGCGATTGCAGCGATGGCATTGACCGGCTGCGGCTCCGGCTCCCCCTCCGGGACGAACGAAGCGCCGGCAGAACAGTCCGGCGCCGCCGGCTCCGGGCTCACCAAGCTCACCGTGGGCGTGCTGCCGATCGCCCCGTCGGGGGCCATGCAGTACGGCATCGATGAGGGCATCTTCGAGAAGCACGGCCTGGAGTTGGAGTTGCAGACCGGGCAGGGCGGCGCTGCCATGCTGCCCGCCGTTTCCACCGGCACCATGAACTTTGCCGTCGGCAACCCGCTGTCGGTGATGACGGCGGTGGACAAGGGCCTGGACATGAAGATTGTCTCCGGCTTCAGCGCCTCGCGCGCCGAGGGCGAGGACAACAATGCCGTCATCGTCAAGGCCGACTCGGGAATCGAAACCTTTGCCGACCTGGCCGGCAAGACGACTGCCGTCAACACGCTCAAAACCCAGGGCGACCTGACCATCATGGAATCTGCCGAGATGGACGGGGCCGACCCCTCCGCGCTGAAGTTCAGCGAAATGCCGTTCCCTGACATGGAAGCGCAGTTGGAGCGCGGCAACGTGGACGCCATCTGGGTGCCGGAGCCGTTCCAGTCCAAGGCGCTCTCCAACGACGCCTACAAACTGCTGGGCTACCCGAACCAGAAGACGCTGCCGGGCCTGCCCACCATGGTCACGTTCACCAGCGGCAGCTACGCCGAGCAGAACCCGGACATTGTGGCCGACTTCAAGGCCGCGGTGACGGAAACCCTGGAGGCCGCCGAGGGTGACACCGACGGCGTCCGCGCGGTGCTGCCGGAATTCATGGGCATGCCGGAGGAGGTCGCCAAAAACCTGAAGATGGAGGTCTTCGACGGCGAGGTCCGCACCCAGGTGCTCAGCGACATGGGCGAGCTGATGGTCAAGTACGAGTACGTGGACAAGGCTCCCGACGTGCCGGCCATGATCGTGCAGTAACTTTCGTTCGTCGCAAGCGGCAGGGCGGTTTCCGGTGGTGCGGCAGCCGCCCTGCCGCCGTGTCTCTGCCCGTCCCGGGGGGGGTCAACCCGCAAGGTTCCGCCGCCAATGTGCCGTGGCGCCTCGGGGGCGCCCCGGCGGCCGGCCGGAGCCCGGACTGGAGCGCGCGGCCCAGGATCGTTGACTGCCTCCACTATGTCCGTAGATACTGTGACCTAAGGCACACTCTTGCTGCATGGGGCGGTGAGTGGGAGAGGGACCCATGAAGAGAATCAGAACGGTAGCCGCGCTGGCGGCAGTGCTGGCGGCGACAGCCTGCGGCGGCGGCAGTCCATCCGGTGGCGGCGGTGCGGCGCCGACCGGCACCGAGGCCGGCGGTGGACTGACGCCGATCAGCGTTGGGGTCATCCCGATCGTAGACGTGGCTCCCATCTACCTGGGCGACCAGGAGGGATTCTTCGAAGAGGAGGGGTTGGATCTCGAGCTTGTTCCGGCCCAGGGCGGCGCGGCCATCATTCCTGCCATCACCAGCGGCCAGATGGATTTCGGCTTCAGCAATGTCACGTCACTGGTGATCGCCCGCTCCAAGGGGCTGAACATGCAGATGGTGGCCAACGGCGCTTCGACCACCGGCAATCAGGATGAGGATTTTGCCGCCGTGATGGTCAAGCCGGACAGCGGGATCAAGGAGATTGGGGACCTGACCGGCAAGCGCATCGGCGTCAATACGCTGAACAACATCAGTGACTCCACGATCCGTGAGGCGGTGGAGCAGGCCGGTGCGGACTCGTCCGACCTGAATTTCGTTGAGATGCCCTTCCCGGACATGCCCGCGGCACTTGCCAACGGCAACGTTGACGCGATTGCCGCGGTCGAGCCGTTCGTGACCATCGTCGAAGGTGATGGTGCGGTGCCGGTGTTCTCCAACTACGCCTATCCCGTGGAAAATCTCACCGTGGCGACCTACTTCACCTCGGACGACATCGCCGGGGAGAAGCCGGATGTCACCCAGGCCTTTGTTCGGGCGATGAAGAAGTCGTTGGCGTTCGCCGACGAGAACCCGGACCGGGTGCGCGAGATCCTGCCCGAGTACACCCAGTTGGACCCGGCGGTCATTGAGCAGTTGACCCTGCCGAAATTCCCGCAGGAGGTCAATGCCGAATCCATCCAGGAGATCGCCGACATCTCGCTGAAGAACGGCCTGATCGAGGAGATCCCGGACATGAAGGCGCTCCTGCCGCAGCAATAACCGTCCACCGGCCTGCGTTGGCCGACGTGTTGCTGAGGGCCTGGCGGTACGGCTACGGGCGGGCCCCGAGCAGAAACGCCTCTCCGCGTTTGCGGAGGGGCGTTTCACTGTTCCGGGGGCGTCGCGAACCTGCTGGTAGCACTGCATCCTCAACTATTGACTTTCTCAACTAATAAGCCCTAGGTTGGAGGTGTCCGCTGTGATGTGGTTCACCGCGAAGCTGTGAGTTCGGCCCCGCCGGGCTATGAGTTGGGGCGTGCCGGGGCTGTCCAGACCAGCTCGCCGGGTACGTCGGAAGGGTATGTCACGATGCAGAACCAAGGGCTCGGTGCCTGGATCCACAAGCGCCGCATGAAGTCTGCGGAGAAGACCGCGATCATCAGCAGCGCAGGCGAACTGAGCTACGGCGCTTTCGCCGAGCGGGTGGACCGGCTGGCCAACGCCATGGCGGACCGCGGCGTCACCCGCGGCGAGCGGGTGGCCTACCTGGGGGAGAACCACCCGGCGTTCCTTGAAACCTTTTTTGCGTGCGGGACCCTGGGCGCCATTTTTGTCCCGCTGAACACCCGGCTGGCGCCGCCCGAGGTTCAGTTCGCCCTGCAGGATTCCGGCAGCTGCATCCTGGTGCACGCACGCAGCCTGGAAGCGCTGGCCGCCCGGGGCAGTTCGCTCCTAGGGTTGAGCCACCGGATAGTGGTGGAAGATGCCCCGGCGGGAACCGTTGCCGAGGCAGGGGAGCGGGACACCGCCGTCGAACTTCTGGAGGAGGTCATAGCCTCCGGCAGTGCGGAACGCCGTGATGAGGCAGTGTCGCTGGACGACCCGGCTATGATCCTCTACACGTCCGGCACCACGGGCCGGCCCAAGGGTGCGCTGCTCACTCACGGCAACATGACCTGGAACAGCATTAATGTGCTGGTGGACTTCGACATGGCCAGCACCGACGTCGCCCTGATGATCGCCCCGATGTTCCACGTGGCCTCCCTGGGCATGGGCGTGCTGCCGGCCCTGCTCAAGGGGGCCACCGTGGTGCTGGAGCCAAAGTTCGATCCGGGGCGGACCCTGATGCTGATCGAGAAGTACAAGGCGACCAGCATCAGCGGCGTGCCGACCACCTACCAGCTGCTCTGCGAGCACCCGGACTGGGGCAGGACGGACATCAGTTCGCTGAACAAGCTGACGTGCGGCGGATCGGCCGTGCCCATGCGGGTGCTGGAGGCCTACGAGGCCCGCGGGCTCTCCTTCACCAACGGCTACGGGATGACCGAAACGGCGCCCGGCGCCACCACGCTGGCGGCGGAAAAGTCCCGCCCGAAGGCCGGATCGGCCGGGCTTCCGCACTTCTTCACCGACATCCGGATCACCGATCCGATGGGCGAGGTCCTCCCGGCGCGCGAGGTCGGCGAAATCCAGATTTCGGGTCCCAACGTCATCCGCGAGTACTGGAACCGGTCCGATGCCACGGCCGAGAGCTATGCCGACGGCGTCTGGTTCAAGTCCGGCGACATGGGTTATGTGGACGACGACGGTTTCCTGTTCATCTCCGACCGGCTCAAGGACATGATCATCTCCGGCGGCGAGAACATCTACCCGGCCGAGGTGGAGCAGGTCATCCTGGAGCTGGAAGCCGTCAGCAGTGCCGCCGTCATCGGCATCCCGGACGAGAAGTGGGGGGAGGTGCCACGCGCGGTGGTCACGGTCCGTGACGGTTTCTCGGTGTCCGCCGAGGAGATCCAGCAGCACCTGGACGGGCGGCTGGCCCGCTACAAGATTCCCAAGTCCGTGGTGTTCGTTCAGGACCTGCCGCGGACGGCCAGCGGAAAGATCCGCAAGGCCGACCTGCGGAAGGAATACTCGAACTAGCCCCCGGGCTTCCCCCTTGAGCGAAGCTACTTGCGGGCGCCGGCCGGCTGCGGGGCCTTCGGCTGACCGGCGTCCGGCTGGTCGACGTAAAGGCGGTCGATGAGGGCGAGACCGCGGCGGGCCCAGGTAATTTCCTGTTCCGCGCGGTCAACCAGCCCTTCATAGGTGAAGCGCTTGAAGGCCTTCACCCGCGTCCTTTCGCTGTCCGGGGTGCCGGCCAGCCGGCGATTGAGCATCTCGCTGCTGTCGCCGTCGATCTCGCGGATCCGCTGCTCCCATTGCTGCCGGAGCGCGGTGTGGTGCTCAATGTGCGCGCGCATCTGCTCCCGCGCGGCGTCCGGTTCGGCCCACTCCAGGTAGGCCGCCTTCAGGTGGGCGGGATCCCGCACCCGGGTGTAGTCCAGGGTGGTGTTCATCCAGTCCCGGAAAGCCTGCAGGCCGGCGGAAGTGATGTGGTAGCGGCGCTTCTTGCCGCGCTGGCCCCAGACGACCTCCTCCCCGTCGAGCAGGCCTTCCTGCTCCATCCGCCGCAGCTCCGGATAGATCTGGGAGTCGGGCGCGTGCCACACATTCCCGACGGACGCCTCGAATTCCTTGTAGAGGTCGTAACCGGTCATTGGTTCGACGCTGAGCAGCGCCAATAAGGCATAACGGAGACTCACTGATTCAACTTCCTTTTCAGTGTTGTGTTGCCAATCACTATATCCATCGATAGTCGGATGGCCACGCAAAAATCCATGTGGATCCTGAGACAGCGGGTTCGAAACGGGCCGTTTTCGGGATGTGCCCCTCCCGGCCCTGCGGCCGGCCGGCTAAGTGCGCGCCTGCCCCGTCGGTTCGAGGGTCCGGTCCAGCGGGTGCTCAAGCTCGTCCTTCAGCATTCCGCCGAAAACGAGCGCCAGCACCGCCAGGAGCGGCAGGGCGAGGCCGATCAGCAGGAAGATCAGCCAGATGGGCACCACTTCGCCCAGCGGGCCGGCCAGCGCCATGGAGACCGGCATCAGGGCCAGCGAAACGAAGAAGTCCAGGCTGGAGATCCGGCCGAGCAGGTGCGGCGGCACCCGGCGCTGCAGCAGCGTGCCCCAGATGACCTGGCCCGCGCTGCCGGTCGCACCAACCACGAACAGCGCGGCGGCCATCGCCCAAAAGCTGCCGGTGAAGCCGATGACGGCGATCGGCAGGGCGCCGGCACCCCAGAACAGCAGCATCACCGTCAGGTAGCGCCGTGGCAGCCGCAGCGATGCGGTGACCATCGCCCCCGTGGCGCCGCCGATGCCGAAGATGCCCAGCAGGAAGCCGAACGTGCGTGAGTCCCCGCCCAGCTGGTCCGCAACCGCAAACGGCAGCAGTACCTCGATGGGGCCGATGAAGATGAGTACGCTCACGACGGCCCACAGCAGCGTCCAGAGCAACCAGGGAGTCTTCAGCGTGTAGGCCACGCCCTCGCGCAAATCCGCCAGCACGGAGCCCCGCTTGGCCGTGGGCTCGTCTGCAGCGGCGACCGACGCCGTCGTCCCTGCATCCGGAACCAGTTCCTGGCCGAGGAAGTTCAGGATGATCAGCGCGGCCAGATGGCACAGCGTGATCCACCCGATGGCCGCACCGGGGGAGAGGGAGGCGACGATCATGCCGGCTGCCGCCGGGCCGGCGGCCTGCTGCAGCAGCGGCCGCATGGTGCCCTCCATGCCGTTGGCCGCCAGCAGGTCCTCGGCTGGCAGGATCCTCGGCAGGATGGCCGAGTAGGCAGGGAAGAAGAACGCGGCTCCCACACCCAGCAGGAAAGCGGCAGCGGCCAGGTGCCACAGCTGCAGCAGCCCGGTCGTGGCCAGCAGGGCCACAGAGCCGATGGCTACCAGATTGGCCGCCTCCACGCTGATGATCAGGCGGCGCCGCGGAAGCCGGTCGGCCGCGATGCCGCCGAGCAGTACGAACGCCAACAAACCGATGCTGGCGCAGGTTGCGACGAGCGAGAGTTGGATGGGCCCGCCGCCCAGGGCGATGACCTGATAGACCATGGCCACGGCCCACATGCCGGCGCCAAAGACCGAGATGGCCAGGGCCGAGATGAGGATCCGATAGTTGCGATGGGCGAACGGCCGCAGCGCGCGGGGCGTGGACATGTGGTTCCTGGGATTAGAAGGGAAGGCTCCCATAGTATCCATCCAGTGATTGAGAAAAGCAAATCACTCCCCAACCCCTATATCCGTAGTGGTTTTACGGCTAGACTCGCTGCAGGTCGGTCAAGGGTGACCGGCACCACACGTGGAAGGACTTCCGACTATGGCCGACCCCAAACACGCACCGTCGCAGGCAGCCCGGACCTTGCTTGACGACTTCTCGCTCGAGATGACAGGCAAGGATGTCCCCGCGCTGGAAGACGCCGCCGGCACCATCCCGGCGGGGACGCGGATCAACGTCACCTTCCTGGGGAATGAGGACCTGCCGACGCGGGTGGCGGCGGCCGCCGCCGTCAAGCGGCACGGCTTCGTCCCGGTGCCGCATGTCTCCGCCCGCCGGCTGGCGTCACGGGCCGAGCTGGAAGACTTCCTGCGGGCGTTGTCCGCCGACGCGGCACCCGAGGACGTCTTCGTGGTCGGCGGCGACCCGGTCGAGCCGATGGGGCCCTATCCGGACTCGCTGGAGGTCATCCGCAGCGGGCTCCTGCCCCGGTACGGAATCCGCCGGGTCGGCATCAGCGGCTACCCGGAGGGGCATCCGGACATTTCCGGCGAGGTGTTGTGGAAGGCGCTGGAAGACAAGCACGCCGAACTGCAGCGGCAAAACCTTGAAGCGGCCATCATCACCCAATTCGGCTTCGACGCCGATCCGGTCTTCGAGTGGCTGGCCGAGGCCCGCCGCCGTGGGATCCACGCGCCGGTGCGCATCGGCATCCCCGGGCCGGCCGGGGTCAAGAGGCTGCTGAACTATGCCAAGCGGTTCGGGGTGGCGTCATCGGCCGGGATCGTGCACAAGTACGGGTTCTCCCTGACCAACCTGCTGGGGACCGCCGGGCCGGACAAGTTCCTGGAGGAATTCGCCAACCGTTATGACCCCGCTGTGCACGGCACCGTGAAGCTCCACTTCTACACCTTTGGCGGGATGAAGGCCACGGCCGACTGGGTCAAGGGCTTCCGGGCCGGACGGTAGCGGCGCGCGAACGGAAGCTCATAGGGGACGGTGACTCCGCGCCGCGGCGATGGTAGCGGGCTTCTTGGGGCTGCGCTGTCCACGTTCAGACGGAATTGTCCATCTCTTGGTGCGCCATGGCGCCCTGACAAGGGACGATGGTTGAGCAGGTTTTAATACTTGGACAGCGCCGCTCCCTAGCGGCGCTTGCCGGAGTCAGGGCTGGATTGGGCCACTCCATGGCCCCGCCCAGGTCGGCTGATCGAGCTCCAGAGGGCGTGGTGCGCAGTTCCCGGCCCTGTTGCGTGCCGCCGCTCTGTGATTAGGTGAAGGCAGGGCGCACCAGCGCTTGAGGGAAGGAGATTCATGAGCGAGGAAATCAACAACCCGGACCGCTACGACCGTACGGATCGCCGGGAGAGCCAGGGCAGCGAAACCTCCCGGGACGAGGAGTTGCTCCCGCCGGGCGAGTTGCCCGCGGACGCCAAGAAGGGCCTGGCGAACGTCTACGGCGATGCCGACCGGACGGCTATTGACGATCCAGTCAGTGCGCCCGGCCCCGAAGACGCCGCAGCCATCGAGCACATGGAACAGCACTACCGCGTCGGGGAGACCGAATCGGGCGAGCGGTACATCGAAGAGACCGGCGGCCAGGACAACGGCACCTGAGGCAGGTCCCGCCTGAGCAGCACCAGAAAACGGCGGCTGACGTCGGTCCCTGCCTGAGGCAGATGGGCGCCTGAAGCGGGTCGGCCTCCGGGCGGGTTCGCAGGCCGGCGTCCAGTCGGTGTCGGCTCAGCAACGCAAGCGGCGGGGAAGGTGCCCCAGGCACCTTCCCCGCCGTCCGTCGTCGTGCTGCCTAACGCAGGGTTGCTCAGGCCTTCTGGCCGGAGCGCCAGCCGCCGGGGTAGTCCTGGCGCACTGCCTGGGAGTACGGCACGGGACTGACAATGGCCCGCACGTTCAGCTGCTGGTGCGGCTCCACGGTGGTCTTGCGGGTCCCGCCGTCCGGCTCGCCCCAGACCACCGTGACCTCCGTGCCTTCCGGTACATCGGCGTCCACCGTCGCCAGGGACAGCGCCCTGTTCTCGTTGGCGGAGTAGCCGGTGAACATGGACAAGCCGATCGTCTCACCGGCGGCGTCGAGCACCGCGTCGTAGTTGGACGAACCGTAGTTGGCCAGCGGCAAATCGAAATACTTGTACGGCGTGCCCTCGGTATCGAAGAGCGAGGCGAAGATCTTCGCCATGTCCTCGGCGCGCCACTCGAGGGTGACCTTCTTCCGCTGGGCGGCCGGGTCGATCTTCTCCAAGGCCTCGCGGCCGATGAAGTCGTGGTCGAACTTCACCATGTGGCCGTACCCAAGTTCCCAGGGGTTGAGGTAGTAGTCCTCGATCTTGTCGGAGACGAAGCTGCCGGCGACCGCGTTGACCGCCTCGTAACTGTCGGCGCCGAGCCATTCGCGGTAGGGGCGCAGCTCCTCGCCGGTGTAGATGGCCGGCAGCGGGGAGGGGATCCAGCCCGATTCCAGGGTGTTGGACGGGTAGGCGCGCGAACCGACGGCCAGCAGGCCGTACTCCTGGCCGGCTTCCAGGATGGTGTCCCGCACCTGGTCATACGTCTCGTACGGCCCCCAGATCTCCAGCCCCGGTGCGCCGGCCATGCCGTGGCGCAGGGTCTGGACCTGCTGGCCGGCGACCTGCATCTGGTCCATGTTGAAGAACTTCAGCTGTTCAACCTGACCGCCGTTGACCTTTTCGATGATCTTCCAGGCGTTCGGGCCCTGGATCTGGAAGCGCCAGTACTTGCGCTTCACCGGCTGCCCCATGGGCCGCGACGGGGAGCGCCGGTCCACCTCGATGTCCACATCGTAGCCACCGGTTTCACCGTGGTAGATCAGCCAGTTGGCGGCGGGGGAGCGGCCCACGTAGACGTACTGGTCCTCGGTTTCGTGGAACAGGATGCCGTCGCCGATGACGTGCCCGGCCGGGGTGGTGGGAACGTACTGCTTGGCCTTGTTCACGGGGAAGCTGGCGACCGAGTTGATGGCGGTATCCGAGATCAGCTTCAGGGCGTCCTTGCCCCTAATGAACAGATTGTCCATGTGGTGCGACTGGTCGAACAGCACCGCGGATTCGCGCCAGGCGCGCTGCTCGCTGCGCCAGTTGGTGAATTCCGGGGCCACGACGGGGTAGATGTAGGCGCCGATCTGCGAGTTGCGAAGCATCTCGACGGTGTTGCCGGATTGGTCCAAAACTTCCTGAAGATTCTTGGCGCTCATGGGTTCTTGTCCTCCTCGATGGCGGGCCGGAGTGTGACGCAGTGCACATTTCCAAGATACTCAGACTCTATACCTATGGAGATAGTTATGTCGATGGTTTGAGGCGGGCGATTTTGGCCGAGGTTCGTCGTCCGGTACCGGCCGAGGATTGGCACTGGCGGGGGACTGTGCACGGCGGGGCCGCTCTGGTCCGCCAGGCAAAAGGTGCCCTTCCCGACGTCGGGAAGGCACCTGTGCGGTCCCGTCGGGCACCAAGGCTCGCGGTGGGTTACAGCCGCTACAGCCAAGGTGTAGCCTCTATCTGGCCTCAATCCACCTTTTCGCCGAAAGTTGCGTCACGTCCCGATGCTGCTCCGCCTCATCCGCCATTACGGCCGCCCCTACCTTCCCTACGTGTTCGCCGTGGTGGTGCTGCAGCTGATCGCGACCATCGCCGCGCTGTACCTGCCCAGCTTGAACGCCCAGATCATTGACGAGGGCGTGGCCCGCGGCGACACCGACTACATCTGGGGCACCGGCGGCCTCATGCTGGTCGTCAGCTTTATCCAGGTGGCCGCCGCGATCGCCGGCGTCTATTTCGGCTCCAAGGCAGCAATGGCCCTGGGCCGTGACCTCCGCCGCGGCATTTTCCATAAGGTGACCGGGTTCTCCGCCCGCGAGGTAGGACGATTCGGCGCGCCGAGCCTGATCACCCGCGGCACCAACGACGTGCAGCAGGTGCAGATGCTTGTGCTGATGGGCCTGAACTTCATGGTGATGGCACCCATCATGTGCGTCGGCGGCATCATCATGGCGCTGCGCGAGGACCTCCAGCTGTCCTGGTTGGTGTGGGCGTCGGTGCCGCTGCTGTTCGTCGTCGTCGGCGTGCTGGTATGGAAGCTGATGCCGCTCTTCCGCATGATGCAAACGAAGATCGACAACATCAACGGCGTGCTCCGCGAGCAGATTACCGGCATCCGCGTGGTCCGGGCGTTTGTCCGCGAGCCCTACGAGGCCAAGCGCTTCGAGAAGGCCAACCGCGAACTGACCGATGTCTCGCTCTCGGTCGGCAACCTGTTCGTGCTGATGTTCCCCTCGATCGGCATGATCCTGCACCTGGCCACGGCGGCGGTCCTGTGGTTCGGCGGCCTGCGCGTGGACGCGGGCGAGATGCAGGTTGGCGCCCTGACCGCTTTCCTGCAGTACCTGCTGCAGATCCTCATGGCGGTGATGATGGGCACCTTCATGGCGATGATGATCCCGCGGGCCTCGGTCTGTGCCGAACGCATTGGCGAAGTGCTCGACGTCGAGCCCTCCGTGCACGAACCCGACGAGCCGCAGAAAGCCCGGGAACCCGCCGGCGTCGTCGAGTTCCGCGACGTCACCTACGCCTATCCGGGCGCCGAAGAGCCGGTGTTGCGCAACGTCAGCTTCACCGCCCGGCCGGGGCAGACCACGGCGATCATCGGCAGCACCGGCGCGGGCAAGACCACGCTGATCAGCATGCTGCCCCGGCTGTTCGACGCCGACAGCGGTGAGGTGCTCATCGACGGCGTTCCGGTCACCTCGATGGAGCGCACCGACATCACGGACCGCGTGGCACTGGTGCCGCAGCGGCCGTACCTGTTCTCCGGCACGGTGGCGCACAACCTGCGCTTCGGCGACCCGCACGCCACGGATGAAGAACTCTGGGAGGCGCTGCGGGTTGCCCAGGGGGAGGACTTCGTCCGCGCCAAGGACAAGGGCTTGGAGTCTGCGCTCTCGCAGGGCGGCACCAACGTTTCGGGCGGCCAGCGCCAGCGGCTGTGCATTGCCCGCGCGCTCGTGGCCAAGCCCAAGGTCTACCTGTTCGACGACTCGTTCTCCGCGCTGGATGTGGCAACCGACGCCAGGCTGCGGGCTGCGCTGAAGGGTACCACCAGGGACGCGACGGTCATCATCGTCGCCCAGCGCGTGGCTACCATCATCGACGCGGACCAGATCCTGGTGATGGAGCACGGACAAATCGTGGCCCGCGGCACGCACGAGCAGCTGTTGGAAAGCTCGGAAACATACCAGGAAATTGTTCATTCCCAGACTGCGGTGGAGGAAGCGGCATGACGCCGGACAAGGAAACCCCGGCCGAGGTCGCCACCGGACCGGACCCCGTGACGGCGCCAACGCCGGGAGCCGCCGCTGAAGCCGAGGCAGAAGTCCTGGAAGAACAGTTCCAGCCGGGCGAGGCCGACCAGGATTTTATGACCGGGACGCCGGCCCGCAAGGCCCAGCACTTCTGGCCGTCCGCCAAGCGCCTGTTCGGGCTGCTGAAGCCGGAGAAGGCCGGGATCATCCTGGTGCTGGCGATGGTGCTGGTGGCCGTTGTGCTCAACGTGATTGCGCCCAAGGTGCTGGGCAACGCAATGGACGTCATTTTCAGCGGCGCGATCGGCGCGAACCTGCCCGCCGGCGCCAGCCAGGAAGAAGTCATCACCGGGCTCCGCGCGCAGGGCCAGGACCAGTTTGCCGACATGCTCAGCGGCATGGAACTGATCCCCGGCGTGGGCATCGACTTCCAGCTGCTGGGCAACCTGATCCTGCTGGTGCTGGGGATGTACGTCGTCGCGTCGCTGTTCATGTGGCTGCAGGGTTGGCTGCTGAACCAAATCGTCATGCGGGTGGTCTTCGGGCTGCGCCGCGACGTGGAAGCCAAGCTGAACCGGCTGCCGCTGAACTACTTCGACACCCGCCAGCGCGGCGACATGCTCTCCCGGGTGACCAACGACGTCGACAACATTCAGCAGGCGCTGCAGCAGGCTTTCGCGCAGCTGATCATGTCCGCGCTGAGCCTGCTCGGCATCACCATCATGATGTTCATTGTCTCCTGGCAGCTGGCCCTGATCGCCCTGATTGCCTTGCCGCTTTCCGCAGCGGCCGCCGGCATCATCGGCACCCGCAGCCAGAAGCTGTTCACCGCGCAGTGGAAGAACACCGGAGCGCTCAACGGACACATCGAGGAATCGTTCAGCGGCCATGATCTGGTCCGCGCCTTCGGCCGCGAGCAGCAGTCGGTGGAACAGTTCGACGAGAAGAACGAGGAACTCTACAAGGCCTCGTTCGGCGCGCAGTTCGTCTCCGGCATGATCATGCCGGTCATGCAGTTCATCTCCTACCTGAGCTACGTGGGCATCGCCGTGGTGGGCGGCTTGCGCGTGGCGTCCGGTTCCATGACCCTGGGCGATGCCACGGCGTTCATCCAGTACTCGCGTGAATTCAACCAGCCGCTGGGCCAGATGGCGGGCATGGCCAACATGCTGCAGTCCGGCGTCGCCTCGGCCGAGCGCGTCTTCGAGCTGCTCGACGCCGATGAGCAGGCCCCGGACACCGCCACCGCATCGCTGCCCGCCCAAACCGAAGGGCAGGTCCAGTTCCACAACGCCAGCTTCAGCTACAGCCCCGACAAGCCGCTGATCGAGGACCTCTCCTTCGCCGCGCGGCCGGGCGAAACGGTGGCGATCGTGGGGCCGACGGGCGCGGGCAAGACCACGTTGGTGAACCTGGTGATGCGATTCTACGAACTGGATGCTGGCCGCATCACCCTCGACGGGGTGGACATCACCGCCCTCAGCCGCGCCGAACTGCGCTCCAAGGTGGGCATGGTGCTGCAGGACGCCTGGCTGTTCGGCGGCTCCATCTACGAGAACATCCGCTACGGCAACCTGGACGCCACCGAGGAAGAAGTGATGGCGGCGGCCAAGGCCACCTACGTGGACCGCTTCGTGCGGGCGCTCCCGGACGGCTATGACACGGTGATCGACGAAGAGGGCAACAACGTCTCCGCCGGTGAAAAGCAGCTGATCACCATCGCGCGCGCGTTCCTGGCGAACCCGTCGCTGCTGATCCTGGATGAAGCCACCAGCTCGGTGGACACCCGCACGGAACTGCTCGTCCAGCACGCCATGGCCGCGCTGCGCACGGACCGCACCAGCTTCGTCATCGCGCACCGGCTCTCCACCATCCGGGACGCTGACGTGATCCTGGTGATGGAGGACGGCAAGATCGTGGAGCAGGGCAACCACACGGCGCTGCTGGCGGCCGAAGGCCCGTACTACCGGCTGTACATGTCGCAGTTCGCGGCGGCCGCGGATCCGGTGTCCTGATCGCCTGAACCGGAGGACGACGACGGCGGTGCCCGCTTCGGGCGGATCGGCACCGACAGCAGGCCCCGCCCTCGGGCTCTTAGCGCGTGGCGCTTTCGGTGATCCGCTCCGCGGCACGGCGCAGCAGCGGGAGGTGGGCCGCGGTGGCGGCGTCCAGTGTGTCCGGCGTTGCCAGCATGTTGACCCCGACGGCGGCGGCCACCGCTCCGGCGGCGTCGCGGATGGGCACGGACACGGTGCGGTGGCCCGGCTGCAGCTCGCTGT
This sequence comes from Arthrobacter sp. Y3221114, assembly GCF_059092625.1. Taxonomy (NCBI): domain Bacteria; kingdom Bacillati; phylum Actinomycetota; class Actinomycetes; order Micrococcales; family Micrococcaceae; genus Arthrobacter; species Arthrobacter sp. Y3221114. Next base: position 354,873 of record NZ_JBNHHW010000002.1, on the reverse strand, counting down.
CGTTGACCGCGTAGCCCTGCCGCCGGACCCGCTCGATCTCCTGCCGGAAACGCCAGGTGCTGTCGATGGTCTGCTCGGTCAGCCTGCTGAGGCTGCCGTCGACGGCGGACTGGAAGTCGTCCCCGCAGAGTCCGGCCACCAGCACCTTGCCCATCGACGAGGCGTGCGCGGGAATTTGGATGCCGACCGTCAGCCCGGCGCGGATCATCCCGGGAACGCGGGTGGCCGCGATGCAGATGACGTCACCGCCGGCCAGCACGCCCGCAGTGCACGGCTCGTTAAATTCCTCCGTCAGCCACTGGACGGCCCTCCGGGAGGCGCGGACCAGCGGAGAACCGGAGAGGTAGCCATGGCCCAGCTCCAGCGCTTGATGGGTCAACGAGTACCGGTCGTCGCGGCAGCGCACATAACCAAGGTAGACCAGTGTCCGCAGCACCCGCGCGGTAGCGGCACGGTTGAGGCCGGCACGGGCGGCAATCTCGGCGGCCCGCATCTGCGGATGCCCGTCATCGAAGACACTCAAGACGGACAGGCCGCGCGCCAACGCACGCACGGACGGCCCGGTCGTGGCCGCGGTTACGGGCTGGGCGGAGGTGATGCTCATCACCGTCGAGGATACCCCCGGGCCCGTGCCTCGCGACGGCGGTTACACCCCGCGTAGCGCTACTCCGTGCCGGACTGGTCCTCGAGGACGCCGCGAACGGAGGATTCCGGGACCCACATCACGTCCCCGTGCTCGGCGTTGGCCACCCGGGCCATCACGAAGAGCAGTCCGGAGAGCCGGTTGAGGTAACGGCCGGCCTCGGGATTAACCACGTCGCCGTACTCGTCCAGTGCTGCCCAGACCGCGCGTTCGGCGCGCCGCACCGCCGTGCGGGCCTGGTACAGCAGCGCAGCGGAGAGGGTTCCGCCCGGCAGCAGCATGCCGCTGAGGTCTTGGGCTTCCTGCTTGAAGTGCTCGATGGCGCGTTCCAGCCGCTCCACATGCTCGGGGATGATGCGGGCGTCCGCAGGATGATTGCCACGATACGGCACCAGCAGGTCGGCCATCAGGTCGAACATATCGTTCTGGACGCTGACCAGCATGGCGCTGACCTCCGGGGACAACCCGCCGCTCGCCATGGCCACGGCCACCGCGGCGTTGGCGGCATCCACTTCGGCATGCCCGACAACCCTCGGGTCGTTCTTGGACACCTCGCCGTGGCTGCCGAAGTCGGTGTACCCGGTGTCTCCATAGTGGTCCATTCGGGTTTGGTCATCCCTTTGAAAGTCGCGATCTCCACTCATGCCTGCCATCATACTGACGGGACGTTTGACATCGAAGAGCCGCAGGAAGCCCGGGGCGCAGCATGCGCACAGCCGGTGACAACAGTGAGGATCATGATGAGCAGCGAATTTACCGGCCCCTTGCCGACGGTCGCCAAGGATACGGGCGACGACGGGCAGCGGGGCTGGAATACCGTCGATAAGACGGTTTTCTTCGTTTCGGGCGGCATTATTGTTGCCATCTGCCTGCTGGGCGTTTTTTTTACCGAGCAGGTGACTGAAGTAACCGGATCCATTCTCGGTTGGGTGACCAACTCGTTCGGCTGGTTGTTCATACTCGGCGCCACCGGCTTCGTGGTCTTTTCCCTGGTGCTGGCTTTCGGCCGGTATGGCAACATTCCGCTCGCGCAGGAGGGCGAGACGACCGAATTCTCCACGTTGTCGTGGATCGCCATGATGTTCAGCGCAGGCATGGGCATCGGCCTGATGTTCTTCGGCGTCTATGAACCGGTCACCCATCTGGCCTCGCCGCCACCCTTCGTGGATGCCGCACCGGGATCCCCGGAGGCCGCGAACAGCGCGATGGCCTACACGCTCTTCCACTGGGGCCTGCACCCGTGGGCCATCTACTCGGTGGTTGGCCTGGCACTGGCCTATTCGACGTACCGGATGGGCCGCGGCAACCTGATGAGTTCGCCCTTCCAGGCGATCTTCGGCAAGGAACGGATCGAGAAAAAGGGCTGGGGCAAGCCGATCGACATCCTGGCGATCATCTGTACCAAATTCGGCTCAGCCACCTCGCTGGGCCTGGGGGCGCTGCAGATTGCCGCCGGGCTGGCCCTGCTGCGGACCGGCCAGTTCGAGGAGAACCCCGGAGTCGCGGCTCCGATCCTGATCATCTGCGTGCTGACCGTGGGCGTGGTGATTTCGGCGGCCAGCGGCGTTGCCCGCGGCATCAAGTGGCTGAGCAACACGAACATGGTGCTGGCCGCGGTGCTGCTGCTGTTCGTCTTCGTGCTGGGCCCCACCGTCTTCATCCTTGACCTGGTCCCAGCCGCGATCGGCGATTACCTGGCCAACCTCGTCCCCATGAGCTTCCACTCGGCCGTCTTCGGCGGCACCGAGTGGCTGGCCAACTGGACCATCTTCTACTGGGCCTGGTGGATCTCCTGGACCCCCTTCGTGGGCACGTTCATCGCCAAGATTTCCCGCGGGCGGACGATCAAGGAGTTCGTCCTGGGCGTGCTGCTGGTGCCCACCGCGGTGAGCGTGGTCTGGTTCTCCGTGTTCGGCGGTGCGGGTATCCACCTGCAGCTGGGCGGTGAAGACATTGCCGGGGCCGGAAACGAGGCGGCCGGCTTCTTCGCAACCCTGCAGAACTATCCGTTCTTTATCGGCGCAGCCATCGTGGTGATGGTGCTGACTGCCGTGTTTTTCGTCAGCGGCGCCGACGCCGGCGCCGTCGTGCTGGGAACGCTTTCCTCCCGTGGCCGCAAGGAGCCGTGGAAACCGCTGGTCATCCTCTGGGGCGTTCTCACCGGTACCGTCGCGGCCGTGCTGTTGTTCGTCGGCGGGCTTGACGCGCTGCAGACGTTCACCATCCTGGCGTCAACGCCCTTCGTGCTGATCATGGTCGGGCTTTGCCTCTCGCTGTACGTGGACTTGCGCCGGGATCCGCTGCGGCAGCGGCGCATGGGCCCGGTGCGCGGAGCCGTCAGCGTTCCCAGCAACGTGCCGTTTGCCGTGCCGGTGACGTCCGAGACGCCGGTCGTCCAGGCTGGACAGCCGGAGCGCATCAATGGTTCCGGCGGCCCCGACCATCCCGCGGGGGGACTGCCGGAGGACCTCGGCGACGGCAAAAAACACGGACACCACGCGTAGCCGAACAAGCCAAGGGGCGGGACCGGCGTAGCGACGCCGGTCCCGCCCCCTGCTTTGTTCCGTGCGGCCCGTGAGAACTAGACCATGATGCCGGCGAAGAACTCCGACAGTTCGCCGTAAGCGTCCAGTGGCAGCACATGGGCCACATACTGGTCCGGGCGGACCACCACCATGGCGCCCTGCTGCCGGTCGATCCCGCGCAGGTCGAAGATGTCTTCCCCGGACGCCAGGTCGGGCGAGAAGACCTTTTCGTAGTCCTTCAGGCCGAACGGCCCTTTCCGCGGAAACAGGAAGGCCGGCACGGCGTTGGCGTCCAGATCCCGGTGGCCCTGCTGGACGACGGCGCGGACGTCGAAGACGGCGTCGGCGTCAGCTCCGGCCGGTGTGTAGCGGCGGACCGGCGAATCTTCCGAACCGGCCAGGAAGCGGCACAGGCCGGCAAGGCGGGACTCCGCGGCCTCCGGATGCGCGGAATCGGCGAAGACGTAAATCCGCCAGCGTCCGTCCGCCCGCGCCGCATGGCCCAGGCCGACCGGCTTCGCATCGGCCAGGCGGACGACCGGGGCGGAATGGAACCTCTCGCCGATGGGGAAGCCCTTGGCCAGATGCTCGTAGGCATCAGGCCCGGTAATCAACGAGGGCGCATAGTCGGTGGCGAAGCCGGCGGTAAAGCGCCCGGCCGCAACGAACTGCCGTTCCACTTCCTCCGGGTCCAGGCCTTCGCCGCCGGGCTGGTTCGGGTCTTTCGGGCGGGCGCTCACGGTCTTGGACCAGCGGGTGTCGAAGACGATCAACTCCTGGGCCACGGCCCGGCGCTCGCCGGAGTACGTATCCAGCAGGGCCTCGGGGCTGCGGCCCTCCAGGACCGCCGCGAGCTTCCAGCCGAGATTGAAGCCGTCCTGCATGGAGACGTTCATCCCCTGGCCGGCCTTCGCGCTGTGCGTATGGCAGGCGTCGCCCGCGATGAATACGCGGGGCGTGCGCTGACCACGATCCTCGGGCAGCACGTCGTCGAAACGGTCGGCGATGCGCTGGCCCACTTCGTAGACCGACCACCAGGCAATGTCCTTCACATCCAGCGTGTACGGGTGCAGGATCCGCTGGGCCGTTTCGATGATCATCTCGGACGTGAACCGCTTCCGGGCCTCGCGGTCGGCCGGGTCCAGGTCGCCCAGGTCGACATAGAGCCGGATCAGGTAGCCGCCTTCCCGCGGGATCAGCAGGATGTTGCCGTCGTGGGCGGACTGGATGGCCGCCTTGAAGCGGACATCCGGGAAATCCGTGACCGCCAAAACGTCCATGACACCCCAGGCGTGGTTGCGCGCGTCGCCGCGCAGTTCGGCGCCGATCGACCTGCGCACTGCGCTGCGGGCGCCGTCACATCCCACCACGTATTTCGCGCGGACGGTCACTTCTTCGGCACCGGCTTCGGCACCGGCTTCGGCGCCGGTGCGGCGCATCGTCACCCGGACGGGATAATCGCCGGAGGACTCAACCTCGACGTGAGCGACCTCCAGGCCGTAGTCCGGCTCGAGCCGGCTGGGGGACTTGCGCATGTGCTCGAGCAGGTAGTCCTGCATCCGGGCCTGGTTGACGATCACGTGCGGATATTCGGACAGCCCATCGGCAACGTCCTGGACCCGCCCGCTGCGCACGATGCGGGAACGGTCCTGCTCGTCCGGACGCCAGAACACGGTTTCGTTGACCCAGTACCCCTCGCGGACTAAACGCTCGGCGAGGCCAAACGCGTTGAACATTTCGACGGTGCGGCAGGCCACGCCGTCGGCCTGCCCCAGGGCCAGCGGGCCCTCCCGGCGCTCCACCACGCGGGTGGTGATTCCCGGGAACTCGGCCAACTGTGCTGCCAGTACGACGCCGGCCGGGCCGGTGCCGACGATCAGGACATCGACCTCTTCCGGCAAGTTGCCCTGTTCGTCGGGCCGGCCGGGAGCAGCCGGGCGGGGCTCCGGATCGCCGGGGTGGTAGCCGTCGAGATAAAACTGCATGATGCTCCTGGTCGTCCGCCGGGCGGCAGCCCGCGCTGAAGGAAGTGGTCGCGGTGCATCACATCGTAGTGACCGGCGCCACGCTTCAGCCAAGGCATTCTGCTGCACAGAATGTCAGGAAGCCGGCAGGAGCCCCTCGCTCTCCAGATCCTTCAGCACCGCGTCACAGGTGGCGTGGAGGGCGCCGATGACCGAGGGGCGTTGGATGTCGCCGGCGCGAGACAGGGGTGAACTGACGGACAACGCCAGTGTTGCCGGCCCGCCCGCGCGCGCCAGGGGCGCCCCGACGGCCGCGAGGTCGGCCTCGCTGCGTCCAAGGTTGATCGCGAAACCCCTCGCCCGTGCTTCCGCAAGTTCGTGCTGCAGCGCCCGCAGTTCCGTGGCCCCGAGGCTGCTGCCTTTCTGCTGCGCTTGCCTGCCGCTGTACAACTGCGCGACGGCCGGCTCGGGCAGCGTGGCGAGGGCGGCCTTGCCCGCGGAGGAGATATGGGCGGGCAGGACGGTGCCGGTGCGGTTGCCCACGCGCAGCAACTGTGGCCCCTCGGCGGTGAACAGGTAGCGGGCGGTTACACCCACCCGTTCCACGAGGTTCACCGTTTCGCGGACCGCGAGGGCCAAGGCCTCGAGGTGGGGGCGGGCAACGGTGATGAGGGTACGCCTGGGACCCGCGGAGGCCTCGCCACGCAGGAGGGGGCCGGCGCAATAGCGCCGCTGGTCATCCTGCAGGGCGAAGCCCCGGTAGACCAGCATGGACATGAGCCGGTGGGCCGTGGATGGTGCGACGTTCAGTGCCCTGGCCGCCTCGGCTATCCGCAGCCACTCGCGCTCCTGCAGCAAGATAATCAGCTGCAGGGCCCGGTCCACGGAATCGACGGCGTATCCGGGCCTCTTCACAATGCTCATGTTCTGCACAGCAGAAGCTTAGGCCAGATGTGGGGTGCCGAACCGTGGGCGCCGGGGGCGTCATTGTCCGCAGCGTCGCGACCTGACGGGCCACATTGCGGCGCCGCCATGTTACCTGCGGGTAACATGGCGGCATGCATCTGATCTTCCGGACCCTCCTGCTGCTGTTGACGGCCCGCCGCCGGCCCGCCCTCGGCATCTGGGATTCAGCCACGCTGTCCCTGCGCGTGCTGCCCACCGACATCGACATCGCCATGCACGTCAACAACGGGATGTATTTCTCGCTGATGGACCTGGGCCGCTTTGAGCTGATGGTGCGCGCCGGGGTGTGGAACATCTTCCGCCGCAACGGCTGGTCGCCGGTGGTCGGCGCGGAGACCATTGCCTTCCGTAAATCGCTCACGCTCGGCCAGCGGTACAGCATCGAAACCCGGATCATCGGTTTCGACGACCGCGCCATCTTCTTCGAGCAGCGCATGGTGTCCGCCGGCGAGATATATGCCCGCGCCTACATTGCCACCCGGCTGGTTTCGAAGCAGGGGCCGGTCGCCAATGAAGAAATATTCGCGGCCGTCGGCCAGCGGCCGCCGGCCGACCTGGTCCTGCCCGAATGGCTGCATGAGTGGCGGGAGAACAACGCCCTGCCCAGCACCCGCCGTCCCGCCCCGCACCTCTGGGTCCGCTGACTCTGGTCGGCGACAGCGCGTTCCCCTACGCTATGGGAAAGGAGGTGAGCGGTCATGATCGCAGCACCCGGAGACCGCATCGTCATCAGGGGCAGGACCGTGGAATCGGCGGACCGTCACGGTGAAGTCATCGAGGTCAGGGGCGACGACGGTGCCCCGCCCTACTTCGTGAGGTTCGACGACGGCCATGAAAGTATCGTCTTCCCGGGCACCGACTGCAGCATCGAGCCGGCTGCAGGTTAGCCCGCCAGCCGCCGGGCGCGCAGGACGCTGTCCGTGATCGTGGCGGTCTGCCCGTCCGGGCCCGTGACCTCGCGGGGGACGGAGTCGAGGGTGTCGAGGGCCCAGACCGGGGAACCTAAGCCAAGCCCACCGGCCAACTCCCCGGCGGTGGGCAGCGGTTCCTCGGGCTCCGGATGTCCCGACCAGGGCGGAAACGATTCGTGGCCGATGACCAGCAACGTGCCGCCGGGTGCTACCGCGCGGGCCGCCGTGGTGAGAATGGCGTCCCGGGGCAGCTCGACCGGCGAGTGCAGGAACTGGGCGCAGACCAGATCGTAGCTCTCCTGCGGTTCCCAGCGGGCCAAGTCCTGCCGGAGCCACCGGATGCGGTCCGCAACTCCGGCTTCATCGGCGTGCTTGGCCGCCCGTTGCAGCGCGAGCCCGGACATGTCGAGGCCGGTGACCACCCACCCCTTGCCGGCGAGCCAGATGGCGTCCGCGCCCTCGCCGCAACCCAGTTCCAGGGCGGTGCCGGGCCGCAGGCCGGAGACCTCGCGGACCAGCATGGCGTTGGGCCGGCCGCTCCAGACCTGGTCCCGCTGGCTGTAGAAGGACTCCCAGAACTGGTCGGGCGCTTCCAGGTGGTCGTGATGATGCTCCATGCCTGCAGACTCTACGCCCGTGCGGTTTCGGCGCAGAAGTCCTGACGTGCTTCACCAGGAGCAGGAGCAGGAGCCGACGGCGGTATAACGGCGGCGACGGGCTGGTAGCCAGCCCCCGCAGGCCGGGAGGGAAGAAATAAAGATGGGCACCGCCGTCGTTGTGCAGGATGTGTGCCCGCGGCAACCACCGTGGGCGTCCCGCAACGAAAGGCTCCGCCGACGTGAACGTACCCCTGTCCATCCTTGACCTGGCAACCATCGGCAGCAATGAAACCGTGGGTGAAAGCCTTGCCGGCAGCGTGTCCTTGGCGCAGCGCGCGGAGGAACTGGGCTACCGGCGGGTGTGGTACGCCGAGCACCACAACATGGCGTCGATCGCGTCCTCGGCCACCAGCGTGCTGATTGCCCACGTGGCAGCGCATACCAACAGCATCCGCCTCGGCGCTGGCGGCATCATGCTTCCGAACCATGCCCCGCTGACCATCGCCGAGCAGTTCGGCACGCTGGAGGCGCTCCACCCGGGACGGATCGATCTTGGCCTGGGCCGCGCGCCGGGCAGCGACCAGAACACCCTGCGGGCGCTGCGCCGTGATCCGATGAGCGCCGAGTCCTTCCCGCAGGACGTGCTGGAGCTGCAGGGCTACCTGACCGGGCAGACGCGCATTAAGGGCGTGGATGCGACACCGGGCAAGGGCACCAACGTGCCGCTGTACATCCTGGGCTCCTCGCTGTTTGGTGCCAAGCTGGCCGCGGCGCTGGGCCTGCCGTACTCGTTCGCCTCGCACTTCGCGCCCAATGCGCTGCAGGACGCCGTGTCCGTCTACCGCCGCGAGTTCCAGCCCTCGGAACAACTCGCGGAGCCCTACGTGATCGCCGGCGTGAACGCGATCGCCGCGGACAGCAACGAGGAAGCGCAGGAGCAGTTCCGGCTTGTCCGGCGCAGCCGGGTCTCGCTGCTGTTCGGGCGCGACCGGACGTTCACCGACGAGGAAGCGGACCTCATCCTGGACTCGCCGCAGGGCCAGCACGTGGAGCAGATGGTCAAGTACTCGGCCGTCGGGACGCCCGAGGCCGTCGCGGAGTACCTGGAAGGCTTCGCCAAGCATGCCGGCGCGGACGAATTGATCGTGGCTTTCCAGTCGCCGACCGTTGCGGAGCGGCTGCGCTCGCTGGAGCTGACGGCCCAAGCCGCCGAGCTGACTGCCTGAGCCGCGCTGGCTGCCTGAGCCGCGCTGGCTGCTGAGCCGTGCGGGGCCGCCGGCTGAGTTCCGCCGGCCCGCTCTAGCTGCGGGCTGAGTTCCGCCGGCCCGCTTGAGCCGCTCTCCGCACGGTCGCGGCTACTTGGACGCGACGTAGTAGGCGTTGAACGGGTCCTGCTCGACGTCCTTGACCACCGCCCCGGAAAAGCCCGCATCCGCCAGCATGGACAGGGCGAGCTGCTGGCCCCAGACGGTGCCGAGTCCCGCGCCACCCTGGCCCAGCGAAACGCTCATGCAGTGCATGACCGAAATGGTGTAGAGGAAGCCCGCCCAGGGCAGCGACACGTTGTCCTCCACATTGCTGGAGGCCTTCATGTCCACCATCAGGAAGGTTCCGCCGGGCCGCAGGGCCGCGTGGACTTCGCCGAGCACGCGCGCCGGCTGGGCCTGGTCGTGGATGGTGTCGAAGGCGGTGACCAGGTCGAACCGTTCCGGTTCATTCAGCTCGGCGACGTCCCGGACCTCGAACGAGGCATTCTGCAGGCCCATGCGCGCCGCTTCCTGCCGTGCCCGGGCGATTCCCTCTGACGAGAAGTCGTAGCCGGTGAACCGGCTGGCGGGAAACGCCTGCGCCATCAGGTTGATGGCGTGCCCGCTGCCGCAGCCGACGTCGGCCACGCCGATGCCCTCGCGCAGGCGTTCAACCAGCCCGTCGGCCAGCGGCAGGATTTCCTCGATCAGGCCGGCGTCGAAAACCGCCGAGCTTTCCTCCGACATCAGCTGGTGGAAGCGCGGATAGTCGGCATAGGACAGCCCGCCGCCCTGGCGGAATGCGGCGACGACCCCTTCCTCCACGCCGCCGAGCAGCGGGATGTACTGAAGCAGCCGCGCCAGGTTGTCCGGGCCGGCGGCCCTGGTCAGCGAGGCGGCGTGTTCGGCCGGCAGCCGGTAGGTGCGGGCAACCGGGTCGTAGACCACCACTTGCGACGCGGCCAGGCCGTTGAGCCATTCGCGCACGTAGCGTTCGTCCAGCTCCGCGGCGTCCGCGATCTGCTGGCTGGTGGCCGGCGGCAACGCCGCCAGGGTGTCGAACAGTCCGGTCTGGTGTCCGATGCTGGCCAGCATGGCCAGCGCGCCGTCGTTCAGGATGGTCAGGCAGCGCTGCGCAAAGGCTTCGGCTGCCTGGGTGTCGAGGTGCTCTGCTGTCTCCTGAGTGGTGGTCATGGCTTCTCCTGCGGTCTGGGAGCAGGCACCTGTTGCCTGCTGAATCCCACGGTAGGGAGCTGGCGGCACCCGGAACATCGGGCAAGTTCTGTGGGGCCGGGCGGCGCGGATGGGGCAAAAGATGCAGGCGTCGGTGCCGCGCCGAGGGTGCAGGCGTCAGCGCCGCGCCAAGGGAGCGGTGATGCCGTGCTCGTGGGCCCACGCGGCGGCCGCGGTGCGCGACGAGACACCGATCTTGAGGAAGATGTTGGCCAGGTGCCGGCCCACCGTCTTTTGGCTGATGAACAGTTCCGCCGCGGTTTCCTTGTTGGTGGCGCCGCGGGCGATGCAGGCCAGCACTTCGGCTTCGCGGTCGGTCAGTCCGCCCGGGGACTTTTGCCCGTCCAAGCGCCGCACATCGGGTTCCGCGCCGAGTTCCCGGTAGATGGCCAGGGCAATGGCTGCCTCGGAGGCGGCGGCGTCCGGCTGGTTCAGTTCCCGGCGTACGGCAGCGAGCAGTTCGTAGACGCGGGCGGTGTCGTGCCGGTGGTGCAGGGAACGATAACCCTGCAGCGCCGACCTCAGCACCGAGAGGGCCTGCGCGGCCTGGCCGCCGGAAAACAGCAGGACGCCGCGGGCATGCCGCGCCCAGGCCAGGAAACCGGGGCTGTTGAAGTCACTGGCCGATTGCTCCAGTTCGCGGCAGTATTCCTCGGCTTCCGCCAGCGAATGCATCTGCACAGCGAGTTCTACGGCGGGGAGCAGCATCTGCGCCCGGGTCAGCCGATCACTGGATTCCAGAGCCGCTGCCAGGCCGGCCCACGCGGCGTCGACATTTCCGCGAGCCGCCAGCATTTTGGCCTCGCCGGGCTGTGGTTCAACACCCAAGTCGCGCGCCTTGGCGTAGGACTCGGTGGCACCTTGCAGGTCGCCGCGCAGTCGGCGCAGCTCGCCGAGTTGGTAGTAACCTTCCCCGGCGGCCCACACGTTTCGGTCTGCCAACTCCAGGCTGCTTTGGGCTATCTCGCGTTCCACTCCGTCCCAATTGCCTTCTATGCTGCGGATCTGGAGCCGGTGGATATGGCACACGCCGGAATAGACCATGCCGCCCGCCAGTTGCTCGCACCAGCGCTCGGTGGCTTCGGTCCATGCCCGCATTCGCGGCAGGTCGGCCAGCTGGTAGCAGGCGTGGAGTACTGTGCAGTAGATGTCTCCCGCCCAGGTGGGTGGCACCTGCCCGGCCAGGACCGGGAGCATTGCCTCGTCCAAGGCCGCGAACCCCGAAGCGGTCCGCCCCGCTCGCAGATCGGCCAGCCCTACCAGGGTGAGACTGAAGGAATGCAGCACGGGTGCGTTGAACCTCCGCCCCATCTGCTGCAGTTCAGCGACCGCGGCCAGGGCCGGCTCCGGGTCTTCGGCAAACAGCAGCGCGTTGACGGTGTCCAGATACAGCAGGTAACCGTGGACCGGGCTCTCCGGGGCATCCATCAGCATGCGCCTCGCCCGGTTGATCCAGCCGGAGGCGATCATCAGGTCCCCGCGCAGTGTCCACAGCAGCCCCAGATCCAGGGCCTTCATGGCGGCGGCGAGCTTCTCGCCGTCGTTCTCGTAGCGGTGGAAGACCTCCTCGGAGTCCACTACCGATTCGCGGACATCCCCCACCCACCAAGCGGCATCGCCCAGCCGGGCCAGATCCTCCACGTCCAGCGGCGAGAGGCTGCGGGCCTTCTCGAATCCGTCATAGGCTGGGCGCCATTCCCCGCGCGCGTAGGCATCGCGTGCAGTAGCCAGCAGTGTTTCGATTGGCTCCATAGCGCTCCTGCATTTCAGGGTAGTCCTCCTGCAGCCTGCAGGGAACCGCGTAATCATCGCCATAAACGGTTCCGCCGCGGAGGGCAGCCGGTACAGTGGTGCCGAAACCGGACCACAGTTTCCGCAGGGAAATGTCCCCAGAAGGAGCAATCATGAGTTCAGCCGCCGTCGCGCGCCAGGGTGTCCTGGCCGACGCCCTCGTCCCCAGCACCGCCTTGGCCAACACCGCGCTGGTTGTCGGCGGGGCCGGCCTGACCGCCGTGATGGCGCAGCTGGCCGTGCCGCTGTGGCCGGTCCCGATCACCGGCCAGACCCTGGCCGTCCTGCTGGTCGGCAGCACGCTGGGCCCGGTCCGCGGCATGCTGTCGATGGCGCTGTACTGGGTGGCCGGCGTGGCCGGCATGCCGGTGTTCAGCGACGCATCCTCCGGCCTGGCCGCCGCCGTTGGCCCGACCGGCGGCTACCTGGTGGGCTTCATCGCCGCCGCGGGGCTGACCGGATGGCTGGCCAAGCGCAACTGGGACAAAAAGTTCCTGGGCGCCACCGTCTCCTTCCTCGCGGGCACCGTGGTCACCTTCGTCTTCGGCATGGCCTGGCTGGCCATTTCCCTGGGCGCCGACCTGCAGCAGACCCTCGAGTGGGGCCTGTACCCGTTCATCATCGGCGGCATCGTGAAGTCGCTGATCGCGGCAGCCGCCATGCCGGCTGCGTGGAAGCTGGCGGCCCGCCTGCCCAAGGACTCTGCCCGCCCCTAGCGTGTGGGCGGCAGGCTCCGCGCCCGCTGCAGCCGGACAACTTCATAGCACGACGCCGGTGTCCGGCTGGGGATTCGTTCCTCACCCGGGCGCCGGCGTCGTTGTCTGTGGGCGGGCGGGACGAAGCCCCGGGTTGGCTCCCCGGCGCCTTCCTGTTCCCCCAGCAGTTCACTGACATGTGTTCCCCTGCGCCACTCGAGTGGAGAGAAGAGGCAGCGAACAGGGCCATTTCGCTGCATCTTCCCGCCACTGGATTGTTAGCAATTCGGTGGCGCGGGTGCGGATTGTTAGCAATTCGGTGGCGGGGGTTCCGGGGTTCAGGTTCCGCCGTCTGCCGCACAGATCGCATAGGTTGGGATGGTGACGGCGCAGCAGGAAATCAGGGACTTTGTGGTGCGGCTGGGGGAGTTCGAGACGGGCCCGGCGAGCCGCAACTTCTTCTCGACGTCTCTAACGGAGAACGCAGCGCGCCGGCACAACATCAGCAGATACTTTGAACAGATGTTGGAATGCCGGCCACAGGTCCTGCTGGTCGGGGAGGCCCCCGGCTACCGCGGCATGACCGTGACCGGAGTCCCCTTCACCAACAAGGCGCTGATTTCGGGGGGTGACCCGTTCGGTATGTTCGGCCCGGACAACGGTTACGTGGTTCCGCCGGAAGTCCTCACCGTCCCGGCCGAGCCGACGGCAACGGTCATGTGGAACGTGCTGGCCGATCTGGACTTCCTGCCGCTGCTCTGGAGTGCATACCCTTTCCACCCGCACCAGCCCGGCCGGCCGTTGTCCAACCGGACACCCTCAAGCACCGAAATCCAAGACGGATTGCCGCTCTGGCAGGAGTTGGCCCGGATTTTCGGCATCGACACGGTTGTTGCCGTGGGGAACATCGGGCACCGAAGCGTCGCCGCAGCCGGGCTCAACGTGCCGAAGGTCCGCCACCCGGCCCATGGCGGCAAGGAGCTGTTCCGCCGGGGACTGCAGGAGTTGCTGGAGGCCGGCATCAACCAGTCCGCGGCGACGTAGTTCGGCAGGCCAGGGACGCGAACGGGCGCCCGGCCGGTTGCCGGGCGCCCGTTGCCGCGAGGACGCAAGCGAACTATACCGCTTCGAGCACGCTGACGTAGTTGGCGATCGCCAGGCCGCCCATGTTGTGCACGGCCGCGCGCCGGGCGCCCGGGAGCTGCATGTCACCGGCCGTGCCGGACAGCTGCATGGCGGCCACCACGTGCTGCGAGACGCCGGTGGCGCCGACGGGGTGGCCCTTGGCCTTCAACCCGCCGGACAAGTTCACCGGCAGCTTGCCGTCGCGGTATACCCAGCCTTCCTCGATGGCCCGGCGGCCTTCGCCGGCTGGCGCCAGCCCCATGACCTCGTACATGATCAGCTCGGCAATGGTGAAGCAGTCGTGCACCTCCGCCAGGTCCAGGTCATCCAGCCCCACCCCGGCCATGTCCAGGGCGCGCTGCCAGGCGGCGCGGCTGCCCGCGAAGGCGGTGGGATCGCGCTTTTCGGCCGGCATGAAGTCGTTGGCGTGGCCGAAGCCTGCCAGCCGGACTGCGGCGGCGGCGGCACCGGGGCGCGGCGCCTCCGTGCTGAGCACCACCGCGGCGGCACCGTCGGAGACCGGCGAGCAGTCCGTGCGGCGCAGCGGGTCGGCAACTACCGGGTTCTTGTCCGAGACCGTCCGGCAGAACTCCTCGCCCAGATCCTTGCGCAGCTGCGCGTAGGGATTGGCCACCCCGTTGCGGTGGTTCTTCGCCGCGATCGAGCCGAGGACGTCGCCCACCTCGCCGTAGCGCTTCTGGTAGTGCTTGGCCGTTTCCGCAAAGAGGCCGGCGAACCCGGTGGAGCTCGGCTTGCCGGCGGCCTCATAGTCGGCGCCGAGCAGGGCAGCGCCCACCACGTCCGCGCCGGCGTGGGTCATCTTCTCCGCGCCGATCACCAGCACGTTGCGCGCCGTGCCGGCCAGCAGCGATTTGGCCCCCTGCTGCACGGCGGCCGAACCGGAGGCGCAGGCGTTCTCCACCCGGGTGGCCGGCACGTTGGCCAGGTCGTCGGAGACCTGCAGGGCCAGCGAGGACGCGAAGCCCAGCGGCACCATGCCGGAGTTGAACTGGCCCAGGTAGACCTCGTCGATCTGTCCGGGCTCCAATCCGGCATTGGAGATGGCGTCACGGGCCACCCCGACGATCAGCGACTCCAGCGTCTCGTCGGCCAGCTTGCCGAACGGGGAATGCCCCCAGCCGGTCAGCAGGATGTCCCGGCCGAAATGTTGCTTCAGGCTCATCAGTGAGTTCCTTCCAGGGCTGTTTCCCGTGCGCCGGCCGGTGCGGCGGCGTCTTCGTCCAGTTCAGGGGCGACGGCGAAGTCCGGCTCGGTCTTCTCCCGCACCTCGGCCACGGTGACCCCCGGTGCCAGGCGGACCAGCCGCAGCGGGAGGGCGCCGCCGTCGTCGTCAATGTCGAAGACGGCGAGATCCGTGATGATCCGGTTGACCACCTTCACGCCGGTCAGCGGCAGCGAGCATTCGTTGACGATCTTGGGTGTGCCGTCCTTGGCCACATGCTCGGTCAGCACCACCACGCGCGGGGTGCCGGCGACCAGGTCCATCGCGCCGCCCATGCCCTTGACCATCTTCCCGGGGATGGTCCAGTTCGCCAGGTCGCCCGCCGCGGAGACCTGCATGGCGCCCAAAACGGCGGTCTTCACGTGCCCGCCGCGGATCATGCCGAAACTGGTGGCCGAATCGAAGATGGACCCGCCGGGCAACACCGTCACGGTCTGCTTGCCGGCGTTGATCAGGTCGGCGTCCTCGTCGCCGTCGTACGGGAACGGGCCCATGCCCAGCAGGCCGTTTTCGCTCTGCAGCACCACGCGCACGCCGTCCGGCAGGTTGTTGGCCACCAACGTGGGGATGCCGATGCCCAGGTTGACGTAGTCGCCGTCGTTCAGTTCGGCGGCCGCGATGGCCGCCATCTCGTCTCGGGTCCAAGCCATGATGTGCTCCTTCTGGTCTAAAATCTCAGGCGCCGACGGCGGCGGGGCGGGGGCGGACGGTACGCTGCTCGATGTCCTTGGCGCGGTCCGAGGCCTGCACGAGGCGCTGGACGTACACGCCCGGGGTGACGATGTGGTTCGGGTCCAGCTGGCCCGGCTCCACGATCACCTCGGCCTCGGCGACGGTGACCCGGCCGGCGGTGGCCACCACCGGGTTGAAGTTGCGGGCCGTGTAGCGGTAGATCAGGTTGCCGTCCGTGTCAGCGGTGTGCGCGTGGACGAGGGCCAGGTCGGCCACGATCCCGCGCTCCTGCACGTAGAGCTCGCCGTCGAACTCCTCGTGCGGCTTGCCCTCGGCGATGACGGTGCCCACCCCGGTCTTCGTGTAGAAGGCCGCGATGCCCGCCCCACCGGCGCGGAGGCGCTCGGCGAGCGTGCCCTGCGGGTTGAATTCGACCTCCAGCGTGCCGGCCAGGAACTGCTGGGCGAACAGCTTGTTCTCGCCCACGTAGGAGGCCAACACCTTGCGGACCTGCCCGGCTTCGATCAGCACGCCCAGGCCTTTGCCGTCCACGCCCATGTTGTTGGAGACCACCGTCAGGTCCTTGACGCCGGAATCGCGCACCGCGTCGATCAGGTCCGCGGGGATGCCGGAGAGCCCGAATCCTCCCACCGCGATCGTCATGCCGTCATGCAGCACGCCGGCCAGTGCGGCGGCGGGTCCTGCCGTCAGTTTGGACATTGCTTCCTCCTCGTTGAGTGCCGTCCCCACCCGCTCGTCTGCACACGGGGGCGGAATTTGTCCATCTTGTGGACAGCTGTTATCCGGCAGACTAGTGGGGTCGCGGCGGAACCGTCAACGGCAGCTCAGATGCCACATTCACACTGTGGACAGCAGGAGGTAGACTGTCCACATTGTGGATCGGTTGGCTGCGAAACTGAGCCGTCCGCCGGCCAGGACCCGCCAGGAGGACAGTTGCCGGACAAACAGGTGCAGGGTGCCCAGGTGGTCGGCCGGGTGGCCCGGCTGCTGCGGATCGTCGGGCGAGCGCCGGAGACCGGCGCGGCCCTGGCCGACATCGTACGGGCGTCGGGCCTGACGCGGCCAACGGTCTACCGGCTGCTGAATTCGCTGGCTGCCGAAGGCCTGCTGGACCAGCATGCCGAGACCGGCACCTGGCATTTGGGCCCGGAGCTCTACGTACTCGGCTCGGTTGCCGCCGGCCGCTTCGCGATTGAGGACCTGGCCCGGCCGCGCCTGCAGCGGCTGGCGGACGAGACCGGCGAGAGCGCCTTTCTGTCCATCCGGCGGGGCGACGAAACCGTCTGCCTGGTCCGGGTGGAAGGCAGCTTCCCGGTGCGCTCCTTCGTGCTGCACGAAGGGGTCCGCTTCCCGCTGGGCATCGCTTCCGCCGGGCTGGCCATCATGGCCTTTTTGGAGCCTGCGGAAATTGACCGACTGCTCGACGACGGCGGTGCCCGGGTCGAGCGCTTCGGCCCGACCCATGCGCCGGACAAGATCCGCGCCAACCTGGCCGAAACCCGGGAGCGGGGCTATACGGTCAACCCCGGGCTGATCCTGGAGGGCAGCTGGGGGATGGGCGCGGCCGTCTTCGACCGGCAGGGCCAGCCGGCCTGGGCGCTGTCACTGACCGGCATCGAGCAGCGGTTCCGACCCGACCGGCAGGAGTTCCTGGGCAAGCTGCTGCTGGAGGAAGCACACCTACTCACGCAGCAGCTGCGCGAGCAACCGCAGAACCGCCGGTAAGCTCGGGGCAGCCGCCACCTCCGGCCGGCACCAGAGCACGCTAGGAGCAACCATGGCCGGGCACCACCCGCTGCGCACCGCCGTGATCGGCTACGGACTCTCCGGGCGGGTCTTTCACACGCCGTTGCTGGAGGCATCGAGCGACTATTCGCTGGACGCCATCGTGACGGCCAACCCCGAGCGGGCGGCACAGGCAGCGGCCGCGCACCCCCGCGCCAGGATCGCGGCATCCGCGGACGAACTGTTGGCGGCGCCGGAGTCTCTCGACCTCGTGGTGGTGGGCACCCCGCCGGCCAGCCACTACGCGCTCGCCGACGCCGCGATCGACCGCGGTCTGCACGTGGTGGTGGACAAGCCCTTCGTCCCGGACTCCGCCCGAGGCGAGGCCTTGATGGCCAAGGCCGGGCGGGCCGGCGTGGTGCTCTCCGTCTTCCATAACCGCCGCTGGGATTCGGATTTCCTGACCCTGCAGAAGCTGATCGAGGACGGCGAACTCGGCCGGGTGCACACCTTCGAGTCACGCTTCGAGCGCTGGAAGCCGGAGGGACTGCGGGCGTGGAAAGCGACGGCCGGCGCCACCGGGGGCGGCGGCATCCTCTTCGACCTTGGCGTGCACCTCATCGACCAGGCGCTCACGCTCTTCGGGCCGGCCGCCACGGTCTACGGCGAGACCGCCCGCCACACCGTTCCCGAAGCATCCGCCGCCGACGAGGACGCCTTCGTGTCCCTGCTGCACGAGTCAGGCGTGCGTTCCCGGCTGTCGATGAACCTTATTTCCGCGCTGCCCGCGCCACGCTTCCATGTGCTCGGCTCGGCCGCCGCCTTCACCTTGTGGGGCACGGACAGCCAGGAGGCCGCGCTGGGAGCCGGCGCGGTTCCCGGGGCAGCCGGATACGGCGAGGAACCCGCAGAGCGGTGGGGGACCCTCGGCACGCCGGGCCATGCCCGCAAGGTTCCTTCCCTGGCCGGCGCCTACCCGGAGTTCTACCGGCAGCTGGCCGCGGCCATCATCGACGGCGCCCCGGTTCCCGTGGAGCCCGGGGACGCGGTGGCGGCCATCCGCATCATCGAGGAGATCCACCGGCAAAACCGGGCATAAGGGCCGGCAGCGCGCTCACAGAAGCTGCCCCTGTCGACGTGGGGCCGCCAGCCGTGGGCCGTCCGGGCGCGGCGTTCCCCATCAGTCCTCGTCCTGCGGCAGGCGCGATACCGGGGCGGCGTGCGGAATGTGCCAGCCAAAGTGCAGCGAGACCACCCGCAGTCCGAACACCACGGCGGCCACGCCCACGGCGGCCAGCGTCCCGTAGACGCCGGCAAACCACAGCACGACCACCAAGGCAGAACCCAACATGGCAGGCACGGCGTACAGATCGTCCGGGCTAAACAGTTGGGGCACCCGGTTGGCCACTACGTCGCGCATGATTCCGCCGCCCACGGCCGTGGTCAGGCCCAGCAGCGCCGAGGCAACCGGGTTCATGCCCAGGCTCAGGGCCTTGACCGTCCCGGTGATGCAGAACAATGCCAGCCCGCCGGCGTCGAAGATCAGCAGCGGACGCTGGAACCGTTCCACGCTGCGGAACAGGAAGAAGACCACCAGGGCGGCCAGGACGGGCGGGACAACATACAGCGGATTATTGAAAGCGCTGGGGACGGTGCCCAAGATCAAATCGCGGATGACTCCGCCGCCCAGCCCGGCCAGCGAACCCAGGAACAGCGAGCCGATAATGTCGAACTTCCGCCGGGCCGCCAGGATGCAGCCGGACATGGCGAAAAAGAACGTGCCGAAGAGGTCCAGTATCAACGCGAACGTCATGCCTGCCATCCAATCATCGCCAAATCCTGCTCACGCCACGGCACTGCTGCACAGGCAACACGGTCACCCACATCAACAGCAGTCGATTCTGTCACAGGTCCCGCCGGTGAACGCCGGGACCAGCGTCGCGGGCACCGCCGGCAGCAACACGTCTGCAGGCCCGACCTAGCCCAGCAGCAGGGCGACCAGCAGGACGGCGGGCAGCGAGAGCAGGGAGCTCAGGAAGATGATGTCCCGCACCAGCGTGGACTGCATCCGGAACTGGCTGGTGAACAGGAAGACGTTCTGCGCCGTCGGCAAGGCCGCCATGACCACCACGCCCAGCAGCGGGATGCCGCCCACATTGAACACGAAGTGCGCCACCGCCCAGGCGATGGCCGGCATCAGGGCCAGCTTCACCACGGAGCCCAGCGCGACGTCGGCCCGCAGGGCGCGTTGGGTCAGCGGTTTTTGTCCGTGCAGGCTCATGCCAAACAGCATCAGCAGCAGCGGAATGGACGCGTTGCCGAGCATTTCCACCGGCGTCCAGACCACCTCGGGCAAGTGCAGCCCGGTCACGGAGATGAGCGCGCCGACGGCGGTGGCGACGGTGACCGGATTGAGGATGGACTTCACCACGGTGCGCCACAACGGGACAGCCGCGGCAGCACTGCCGTCGTGCTTCACGGGCATCCCCGCCGCCGCCTTCCGCTGGCACCAGGCGAAGACGGTCAGGTACACGGGCGCGATGACGAGCAGCTGCGCCAGCAGCACCGACACCACCGGGTCGGCGCTGCCCACGGCGTAGAGGGCGATCGGCACCCCGATGTTTCCCGCGTTGACATAGGTGGAGGCCATGGCGCCGCCGGCCGTCTGCGCTGCCGGGCGGCGCAGCATGAAGCGGCTGAACAGCACGTAAACCGCACCCGCGAGGGCGGCGGTAATCAAGGCGATCGGCGTGTAGACGCCGACGACCGACGCGAGATCCGTGTCGGACAGCAGCACCAGCATCAGCGCCGGGTTGGTGATGTAGTAAATCACAGGCGTGAGTCCGCGCTGCATCTCCGGCGCCTTCTGCGGCACGATGGCTGCGGCGGCAAAGCCGACGGCAACGATCACCAGCACCACGCCGAAGCCGAGCAGCACACCTTCCACGGGACCTCCAGAAGTCACGGCTCTGTCCGGCCGGCCCGGGACGGGCGGCCGAACAGAGTCAAACGGCGGAACAGAGAAGACCGCCCGCCCCGCAGGATGCGGAGCGGGCGTGAGGTCCTAGCGGACCAGGCAGGGGCGCTTGGGATCGAATTCCCAGCCGGGCACCAGGTACTGCATGGAGACGGCGTCGTCGCGGGCGCCGAGGCCGTGTGAGTTAGCCAGCATCGGGTCACGGCCCGCGACCGCGAACGCCTCGACGGCGGCAATGGTGGGTTGGTTGCTCATGCCTGCCCTTCAGCAAGTTCCAGGGTGCCGTCGATCAGGCGAGTGAGCCGCCATGGGTTGTCCTGCTGCAGCGGTGCCGGCAGCAGGGCTTCGGGGAAGTTCTGGTAGGCCACCGGGCGCAGGAACCGCTCGATCGCCAGCGTGCCCACCGACGTGGTGCGGGTATCCGAGGTGGCCGGGAAGGGCCCGCCGTGGACCATCGCGTGTCCGACCTCGACGCCGGTCGGCCAGCCGTTGGCCAGGATGCGGCCTGCCTTGCGCTCCAGGACGGGCAGCAGCGGGGCCACGGTGGCGTGGTCCTCGTCGCTCATGTGCAGGGTGGCGGTCAGCTGCCCTTCGAGCCGCTTGGCGGCGGTGACCAGGTCCTCGGCGGAGGTGTAGCGGACCAGCAGCGAAGCGGCGCCGAAAATTTCCTCGTGCAGCACGTCATTGGTCAGGAAGGTGCGGACATCGGTGCCGAAGACCGCCGGAGCGGGGGCGTTCTGCGTGCTGCCTTCCTGGCCGCGGGCCACCAGTTCCACGCCGTCCTGCCGGCCGAGGGAGTCGACGCCGGCGGTCCAGGAGTCGGCGATGCCGCGGGTCAGCATGGTCTGGCCGGCGGCCGGGGCCAGGGCGCGGCCCACGGCGGCCGCGAACGCGTCCCCGGCGTCGCCGGCCGGCACGAAGGCAAGCCCGGGGGCGGTGCAGAGCTGCCCGCTGGAACCGGTGACCGAGCCGACGTACGCCGCGGCAAGGGCATCCAGGCCGCCCTTGAGCGCGCCGTCGAAGAAGAAGACCGGGTTGATGGAGCTCATTTCGGCGTAGACCGGGATGGGTTCCGGCCGTGCCGCGGCCGTGGCCACCAAGGCGGTGCCGCCGGAGCGGGAACCGGTGAAGCCGACGGCCTTGATTGCCGGATCAGCGACCAGCGCCTGCCCGATGCTGGCGCCCGGGCCGTAGACCAGCGAGAACACGCCCGGGTGCAGGCCGGAGTCGGCCACCGCGTTGGCGATCGCGTGGCCGACGATTTCGCTGGTGCCCGGGTGGGCGTTGTGGGCCTTGAACACCACCGGGCAGCCCGCGGCCAGCGCGGAGACGGTGTCTCCGCCGGCGGTGGAGAAGGCCAGCGGGAAGTTGCTGGCGCCGAACACGGCGACCGGACCCAGCGGAACCTTGCGCTGGCGGATGTCGGCACGGGGCATCGGCTGGCGGTCCGGCTGCGCCGGGTCGATGCGGACGCCGCGGTGGTCGCCCTGGCGCACCACCGCGGCGAACAGGCGGAGCTGGCCGGTGGTGCGGCCGCGTTCGCCGTTCAGCCGCGCGGCGGGCAGGCCGGTTTCGGCCATCGCGCGTTCCACCAGCTCTTCACCGACCGCCTCGATGTTCTCGGCAATCTTCTCCAGGAAGGCAGCGTGCGTTTCCGGATCCAGCGTGCTGAAGGAGTCGAAAGCCTCCGCGGCTGCGGCGGTGGCGGTAGCCAGCTGGGCTGCGTCGATGAGGCTGTAGGCCGGTTCGAGGACGTTGTTGGTGGCAGGGTCGAAACCGTTGACCGTGCCGCCGGTGCCTGTCACGGCTTCGCCGGCGATGATCGAGTGGCCTGTCAGGGTTGTCTGCGTGCTGGGCATAGGATGCTCCTTCTGGACTGCGGATGGTCTGCTGTGGCTGATGGGCGGAACGCGGCCGAGACACACCGCCACACAAATACCGAGGGCGTGCCGCTGCAGGAACTAGCCCTATTCAGGGTTGTCGGAGAGCATCAGGGCTCCAGGCTCATCAGTCAAAGAAGCGGCGATAACGGGGTTCACCGGGCCGCCCTGAAGGATCTGCCTCTGATGGCGCTGGTGGTCTCGGCCTGCGCGTTTGTGCTGGTGGTCATGCCAGAACAGTAGAGACATCCGGCGATGCAAGTCCAACCGGATACTGCACCGAAAGCCCGTTGGGACATGGAGCGGAGGAGCCGTGGCCCCTTTGGGGCGCAGGCTCATCGAACAGAAGGTCCCGCCGCCTGCGTCGCCCGACCGGGATCTGGCTGGGGCCCAGCAGCGGCGGCCCGGCGAGATGCGGTCCGGAACCATGCCAGGGGGCCAAGGATGGGCAACATGAGCACCACCAGCGACCAGACTGCTTTCGCCTGCCGCTGCCGTTTGCTCCGCCCTATGCTGACCAGCGCTCCGACCGCCAGGAAAAGGGCAAACGGTCCGGCACAGACGACAGCTGATATCCACGTGACCGAGTCGAACAGCATAGGATCCCCCTCCTTGGCCGTACCCGGCCGCCGGCCCGCACCAAAGACCGCATCATGACGAGTCTAGAATCGCAGCGGTGCTGCGGCTATCCTCCGAGAGGATGAGTTCGGAGCGGTTACGCTCCTCCCTCGGTAGCAGGGGCCCGGGGCCTCAGTCCTCCGTCTGGAACTTGGCCAGTACCTTATGCAGGGTGTTGAGGTTCCTGGTGGTGGTCACCGGCTTGTACATGGTTTTGGCCATTTGCTTGGACAGCTTCGACTCCAGCGTGCTGCCTTTCGGCACCTCCCAGTACAAGACGTCGCCAATTGGGGTCGCGCGTTCTTCGGGCGAAAGTTCCGGGCAGTCCCCGAGCAGTCGTTCCACAACCGCCGCACCCGTGGTGAGCACCGCGTAAGCGTGCCGGGGAACACCGTCGTCGGGTGGGATGTACGGGTAGCCCTCGACGATGGCGGCCAGTTCCTGCGGCGTCTTGACGATGCCCCACGCGTCGTAGCCGAATGCCGTCCGTAAGCTCGCTTCGACCCTTTCCTTGACCGCACCCGGGTCATCGGTCTCTGCGCACAGCACGACGTTGCCCGAGGCGAGGACCGTCTCCACCTGCCTGAAGCCGGCTTCGCTGAGGACCCGCTGCAGGTCCTTCATGGCAATCCGGATGCCCCCAACGTTGATGCCGCGTAAAAAGACGGCATAAGACCGCAAGGAATCGGGTTCGCCGCATTTATTTTTCATTGAGCTCCCGGGTCATATTGGCGGAGAAATCATTGTATGCACCGGCCGTAATCGCTTGGTGGTCCCACCCATTCAGGCGCTAGGCAAAAGAAAATGCGCGCCTTTGCATATGTATTACCCGAGGGTGGCAAAATCAAGGGCGGAGGCGCCTCTTGGAGTAAACCATTAACCAGATTTTGGTGGAGCGCGTTCCTCGAAACCGGGGGAAACGTTCCCTTGTCTAACCCCCTAACCCCTCCTAGGCTGAATGTAACGGACCGGCTTCTGAAGGACGCCGGATCCATGTATGGGGAACTGCGGCTGGCGGCGGCTGAGGGCGTCATTCGCAGCGGCTTCATGGGGACACGGGCGGATGGATACCGCCCGCCTAGCGGGGAGCAGAGCATGACTCTGGAGACAGTATAAAGAAGCGGTGGGGGACGTTCCTTGCTGGGCGTACCTGAGGGGATTCATGGCTTATGTACTGAGTGTCGATGTCGGCACAAGTTTCACGGCAGCAGCGATAGCGCGATACGGGAGCGGGGACCGAAAGCCTCAGCAGCCGCAGGCCGTCCACTTGGGTTCGCGTGCGGCGGCCGTGCCGTCGGTGATCTATATAGGCGACGACGGCGCAGTCCTGGTCGGCGAGGCAGCCGAACGCCGCGGCACGACTTCTCCTGACCGGGTGGTTCGTGAATTCAAACGGCGGATCGGCGACGCGGTGCCGATCATGGTCGGAGACCTGTTCGTCACGCCTGAGGATATATTCGCCACCGTGGTGCGGTGGGTCGTAGACCGCGCCCACGAACGTGAAGGCGAAGCTCCGGAAGGCATAGTGGTGTCGCATCCGGCCGGCTGGGGTGACTACAAAACCGGCCTGATCCGTGATGCCATGGCCGGCGTGGGGCTGGCCGACGTCATCCTGTTGAGCGAGCCGGAAGCAGCCGCGCTCCATTACGCCTCCCAGACCCGCGTCAGCACGGGCAGCCTGGTCGCGGTCTATGACTTTGGCGGCGGTACCTTCGACGCGGCAGTTCTGCACAAGAACGACACGTCCACGTTCACGCTGCTGGGCAAACCGGAAGGTTTGGAGCGGTTGGGGGGAGCGGATGTGGACGACATTGTCTTCGCCCACGTCGTCGCCAGCTTGGACGGCGGGCTCAGCACCGTGGACCCCGGCTCGATGCAAACGCGCGTGGCCCTGGACCGTGTCCGGCGGGAGTGCGTTGAAGCCAAAGAAGCTCTTTCGGCCGATTCAGAGGCAACGATCCCTGTGTTGCTGCCGGATCTGCAGACAGGCGTCCGCCTGGTGCGGTCCGAGTTTGAGGGCATGATTGACCCACTGGTGCGCGATACGATCCACTCCCTGCGCCGGTCCCTCGAAACAGCGGAAGTAGCTGCCGAGGCCCTCACCGCGGTCCTCTTGACTGGCGGTTCCTCCCGCATCCCCCTGGTTGCCCAATTGCTGTCCGCCGAACTGAACCGTCCCCTCGCCGTGGATGCGGATCCGAAGGCCTCGATCAGCTTGGGCGCCGCGTACTTCGCGGCGCGAAACCGGCTCGCCCTGGCACCTGAAGATGCAGCGGAGCCGAAGCCGGAATTGGTCGCCGCCGTAGGTCGCGCATTTCCGCCACCCCAGTTCCACGCCCATGCGGCGTCCGCGGTGGAAGGCGCCGGCGGCGCGCGGAAACCCGTGCTGGCCATGCGCGCCGCCGCCGTTACGGTGGCGGTCGCGGCCCTCACGGCCTTGACGGCAACCGCCGCGCAAAGCCCCCACGAATTCGGCCTCTTCGGCTCCCAGCCGGGAGTTGCCCAGGGCAGTGCAGCGGAACGGAACGGCTACGTACCGGGGGGAGCGCCGCAGGGGAGTAAAGGGGACGGGCCGGCCAATTCCGTGATGGCTGCTGAGCCGTCGCAGCCTGGCATGAGTCCTGTGGTTTTCTGGGAAAACCCGGCTGCGTCCCCGGGTGCGGTGACTCGGAGCCCGGAAGGCTCACCAGGGTTTGGCGGCGCCTTGGGCTTCGCGCAGGATCAGGCAACGGGAACGGCGACGACGGCGCCGGACGGCACCCCGTCAACGGGCACAGGCGGCGCGTCTACGCCGGCCGGCGATTCCGGGCAGGGGCCGGGAACGAATCCGGATAACGGCACCAGCACCCCTGCTCCGGGAACCACCGGAGCTCCCGTGCCGCCCGCGACGCCACAGCCAGGCACGACTCCCCAACCTCCCGTCCCGGAGCCGGAACCGAGTGTTCCAACTGCACCGACAACGGCACCGGAACCGGATCCGGTGCAGACGCCTCCGTCTCCCGCGCCCGCGCCGGAACCTGACCCGGAGCCAGCGCCGGAGCCTTCATCGGCACCGTCAGAGACGGCTGTTGTCGATCCTCCGCCGACCGCGCCGGCCTTGATGGATCCGACGCAGCCGCCAGCTCCGTCGGGTGACCCCACCGATGCGCCTGCTCCGGGGCCGGCATGACAGGTGCGACACCGGCGCAGCCGGCGGCACGTCGTTTGGTGAACCGGGATGCCGCGCAACTGCTGACGGAAGCCGCGGCGGAGCCCACGTCGCGTTTACTGGCTACCGTGTCCGGTCCGGGAGGTTCGGGGAAGAGCCTTCTGCTGGAGAACTTGGCGGCAGCCTATGACGAATCAGGAGTCCCCGTCAGCTCAAGCAGGCAAGCGCTGGGGCAAGACCCGGTGGACGAAGGCACCGCGGTACTGATCGACGATGCCCACCAATTGGACGACGCCGAACTGGAGCGCGTCCATCGGTTGGCCGTCGAGCAGAACGTGAATCTTGTGGTCGCGTATCGGACGTGGCCGCAGTTGCCGGCCCTGCAGCGGCTGACCGCGGTGTTGGAAGCGCACCGGCGGCCGGTCTTGTTGGGCCCCTGGACCCGTCACGACATCGCCCGCCATGCAGCGGCTGCCCGCCCGGAACGGCTTCCTGCGCCGGCCATTGATCAGATTTTCCGGCTCACCGGGGGCCTGCCCTGGCTGGTCCAGCATGTGTTGGAAGCGATCGATGACGCCCGCCAAATACCATCAGATCCGGTTAAGTTCGGTGGGTTGGTCAACCATGTGGGCTACGAACTCGAACGGCTGGAACCAAACCTTCGGGAGCTGCTGCTGGCACTAGCGGTCGGGTTTGATCTAACCGGGCCGTTGCCTTCCGGACTGCGGGAACTGCCTGGCGGAATCGGGCCGCTGATGTCGCAGGCAGCGGCCGCAGGGCTGATCCTGCCCGAGGGAATCCTGGCTCCCCTCATGCGCAGCGTCCTGCTTCACGTCACGCCGCTGCACGATGTGCGGGCGGTCCAGCGGGCCTTGGCGGACTGTTTAGCCAACAACAGCGCACAGGCGCCCCTTGACGTGGCCCGCGGCCTGGTTCGGGGCGGGTTCCAGGACCCACGCGTCGCCCGCGTCCTCGAAGATGCAGGCGACGGCGCCCTGGCTTCCGAGCCTCTGGTGGCCGCGACACTCTACAACGAAGCGGCGGCAGCCGGAGCCGACGGGGTGGCAACAGCGGCACGCCGGGCCCAAGCGGCCCTGGCCTCCGGAGACCTCGAAACAGCCGGCCGCATCCTTGACCGGGTGCTGGCTCACCCGGACGCGCCCGACAAGCTCCGCGGAGCGGACGTGGCGGCGTCGCTGTGGGCGCAGCGCGGCATGCTGGCGCGCAGCGCACAGGTCTACCGGTGGCTCGGATCTCCCGCCACGGAGGCGTCCAGGGCGCTGGCCGCCGTCGTCATGATCGGTACGGGCGAGCCCGACGCGGCCCGGAGCCTGCTCGCAGGCGGCCGTTCCGACAACTCGCCAACACTGACGAACGTGGCCGTCTCGCTGATGGGACAAGGCATTGCCGAGTCCATCGGCGAGCACGCCGAGCAGGCGCTGCCCGCCCTGGTACGGGCCTCCGACATGCTGACCGCCTCGGGCGCCGCGATTCCGCTGCCGGACAGCCCGGCTGCCCTCGCGGCATTGGTGGCCCTGCACAGCGGTGAGCTTTCCGTAGCGGAATCCATCCTCGACGATGCACTGCGCGGAGGGCAGGGAGGTCCGGCGGCCCGGTTGAGGCTGCTGCTCCTGCGGGCCTGGGTCTCCATGCTGCAGGACCACCCGGACAGCGCAGGAGCAGCCATTGCAGAGGCGACCGCCAGCGGAATCCCTCCCACCCCACGTGATGGATTGTTGCTGGACGCACTACGGGTCGGGCTGGCACGCCGAACCGATGACACGGCCGCCTTGGTGCGCGCCTGGGACCGGGCGCGGGGCCGGTTGCTGCACGTCGCCGTCGATCTCTACAGTCTGCTGCCCCTGGGCGAACTGGCAGTAGCCGCTGCCCGCCTGCGGGATTCCTCGCGGCTACAGCCGCACTTGACCGAGGCGTGGGCGCTGCTGGGGAGGTTGGGCGAACCGGCGCTGTGGTCTACGTCCCTGCATTGGTACGCGGTCCAGGCAGCCCTCTTGGCGGATAGCCCCAATGAGCTCGCCCCGCATGCCTCGGCGCTGGTGCGCGCCTCGGGGACGTACCGCCTGGCGGGCGTGCTTGCGGCGGCAGGCCGGGCGTGGGTGACGGTGCTGGCCGGCCGGATTGATCCGCGGCTGGTGGAGGAGTCCGCCCGCGCGCTCGCATCCGTCGGCCTCACATGGGATGGGGCTCGGCTCGCCGGGCACGCGGCAGCGCATGCGGACGAGCGCAAGGACATGAGCCGCCTCCTGGCCTGCGCCAGGGACCTTCATCCCGGTACGCGCGGGACCATGGACGCGCCGGCCGAGACAGCTGCCGTGGAGCACGAAGGGCAGACACCAGTCCCCGCCGGAGCAGCACACGGTCAGGAGGGGGCTGTCTTGAGCGAGCGGGAGCGCGAAGTTGCCCGGTTGGTTTTAGAGGGCAAGACGTACCGGGAGATCGGTGCCGCAATTTTTATTTCGCCGCGTACCGCCGAGCACCACATTGCGCGTATCCGCCGCCGGTTAGGGGCTTCGAACCGCTCCGAACTGCTGACCCAGTTGCGGCTTGCGCTCGGCGAAGACGGTTCCCAAGCGCAGTAATTCCGCGGACTTCCGGCCTTGGGACCCCTCCCTACCTAGTCCCCGGATACCGCGATCCCCCTGCAGGGGCCGGGTGGCGGGGGAGGAAGCCCCGATGCGGGCGGAGCAGCCCGACCGTAGCTTTGAATCAAGCCAAGCAGCTCAGCTCGGCGGGCCACCATCCATAATTTGGCCAGATCCAGTAGGAAAAAGAATGGGGATTCATATAATGCCTACACTCGCAAGCTCTCTTCTCGAATTCATCATGAATCTGCTCCGTGATCCGCGCGCCGCCGCGGAATTCCAGGCGGACCCGGAGGCCGCCCTCGCCGAGGCCGGCCTGGGCGATGTGTGCTCCGATGATGTGGACGCCATCATGCCGGTCATCCTCGACTACGCTCCCGTGGATGCCAGCTCGTCCTTCGACCGCGAGTACAACACCGGCGGCAACCACTCCGGCGGCGACACCGGCGACTGGTCCAGTGATAACTCCGGGAACAATGGCGGTGGCTGGGGCGGCGGCGGTCACGGTGGCGGGGGCCACGGCGACGGCGGCCACGGTCACGGCGGCGGTCATGACGACGATGACCACGGTCACGGCGGCGGCAGGGACCACGACCACGATGACCACGCCCATGCTGTCCAGCAGCTGACGCACATCGTGAACAACTACTCGTACACCTCGACGATCGACGATCGGGACACCATCACGGACCAGTCCGTCAACCAGAACATCTGGGCGGACGGCGACGTCAACCAGTGGTTCGACAATGACGCCGTGATTGCCTCGGGCGACGACTCTGTTGCAGCCGGCGACGACGCCACCCTGGATAACTCGACGGACAACTCCAAGGATTACTCCACCGACAATTCCACCACCGTAACCACCGGTGACATTGAGGGCGATGTGGCCGTCGGGAATACTACCGACATCTCCGTGGAGGACTCCTTCAACGTTGAGGATTCCTACAATGAGGACTCCTACAATGAGGATTCCTATAACGAGGACTCCTACAACACGGATGTCGATCTGGACGTCGAGGTGGAAGACTCCTTCAACGACAACTCCGACCACTCGACGGATAACTCGACCAACGTGGAAATCGAGGACTCCTACAACGGCAATACCACCGAGATCGAGGTCGAGGATTCGTTCAACGAGGACAACTCCACGACCGACATCAACGTGGAGGATTCCTTCAACAAGGAGGTCGAGGTCGAGGATTCGTTCAACGAGGTCGAGGTCGAGGATTCGTTCAACGACAACTCCACGAACACGGACGTGCAGGTGGACGCCGACATCGATGCCGAATTCACGGACAACTCGGTGAACGACTCCGTGATCATCGCGGAGAATGAAGTGGAAATCGAAGACAGTGTTGTTGCCGAAGAGGTCAACCTCTAACCGATCTGATAACTGAATCACGACAGATCAGCTGTCCAGCAGGAGGCCGGGGGACCTCCTGCTGGACAGTGTCACGGTCCGGCCGCTTGGCGGCCGGACCCAGAAGGGGGTACGGTGGTCGAGCTCGTCAAGCTGGTTGATCAGGGCCTGGAATTGGCCAAGAAGGGTGAGCGCGCAGACTTGCAGCGGCGCCTGGAGCAGACCCGCAAGCGATTGCAGGACCCGACTACCCGGGTGATCGTCGTCGGTGAATTCAAGCAGGGCAAGAGCCAGCTCATCAATGCTCTGGTGAATGCGCCGGTTTGTCCCATTGACGACGACGTCGCCACCTCGGTGCCGACGGTCGTGAAGCACGGGGAGCCTGCCTCAGCCGTGATCCTGGTGCCGAAGGAAGGTACCGACTCCAACGACGGGGACGTTGAACTGGAGCGTCGCCCGATCGCCTTGGACGAACTCGCCGAGCACGTTTCGGAACGGGGAAATCCGGGTAACGAGCGCCGGCTCGCAGCCGCGGAAGTCTCCCTGCCCCGGAAAATCCTGCAGGGCGGACTAGCGTTGGTGGACTCGCCGGGGGTCGGGGGGCTGGACTCGGCGCATACTCTCACCACGCTGACGGCGTTGCCGACGGCGGACGCCATGCTGTTGGTCTCGGACGCATCCCAGGAATTCACCGAACCGGAGATCCGGTTCCTGCGGCAGGCCCAACGAATCTGCCCCAATGTGGCCGGCGTGCTGTCCAAGACGGATTTGTACCCGCAGTGGCGGCAGGTGGCCGAACTGGACAGAAGCCATTTGAAGCGGATCGGGGCAGACATGCCGCTGATTCCGATCTCCTCGGAACTTC
Source organism: Arthrobacter sp. Y3221114 (assembly GCF_059092625.1). NCBI lineage: Bacteria > Bacillati > Actinomycetota > Actinomycetes > Micrococcales > Micrococcaceae > Arthrobacter > Arthrobacter sp. Y3221114. The sequence continues at coordinate 324,062 of NZ_JBNHHW010000002.1, read as the reverse complement.
GCCTGCGGGCGGCCGAAATGCGTGACAGCGAACTGAACGGCGAATCGGGATTTCCGGAGCTGGTGGCATATCTCCGGCAAAAGATCCTGGGCCAGACCGAGCGGCTCCAGCGGCGCTCCGTGGCGCAGGACCTGATTTCGGCCGTGGATCATTTACGGCTGTCGCTGAAGTCGGAACTGAGCGCGCTGGAGAATCCGGACGGCACACCCGAGATGCTGGCCGAGCTGGAGGCGGCCAAGGAACGCGCCGACGAGCTCCGCCGTCGTTCTTCCCGTTGGCAGGTCACGCTCAACGACGGCATGAGCGATCTCATCTCCGACATGGAACACGACTTGCGCGACCGGCTGCGCAGTATTTTGCGGGAAGCCGAACAGTCCATCGATGCCGGGGATCCTGGTCCGCAGTGGGAGCAGTTTGTGCACTGGCTTGAACAGCGGGTGGCCGCTGCCGTGTCCGACACCTTCGTGTGGACCAACGAACGGTCGCTGTGGCTGGCGGAAAAGGTCGCCGAGCACTTCAACCAGGACGACGTGACCTTGCCGCTGCTGCAGGTCGATTCTACGGAGAACGTGCTCGACCCGGTCGAGGAGATCCCGGGTCTGGATGCGGGCCGCCTGGGACCGGTCCAGAAAATACTGATCGGCATGCGTGGCTCGTACGGCGGTGTGTTGATGTTCGGCCTCCTCACCGGGATCGTGGGCATGGCGCTGATCAACCCGATCTCCGTCGGAGCCGGCCTGCTGCTCGGCGGCAAGGCCTACCGCGAAGACAAGGAGGCCCGGTTGAAGCGCCGCCAGTCGGAGGCCAAGGCCCTGGTCCGGAAACAAGTTGACGAGGTCGTGTTCCAAGTGGGCAAGCAGCTCAAGGACCGGCTCCGGATCGTGCAGCGGGCCACGCGCGACCATTTCACCGAGCTGGCCGAGGAGCACCATCGCTCGCTGGCGGATTCTGTGCTGGCGGCACAGAAGGCGGCAAGCAGCTTCCACCAGGAACGCGACCTGCGGATCAAGGAGCTCAAGGCGTCCCTCGCGCTCGCTGAGTCGCTGCGCAAGCAGGCACTGGCGCTGGATGCTGCACCGCAACCGGCGGGACAGGCATGAACCCCGCGGCAGCCGGAGCGGACGTCGAAGCGGCGCGCGGGCTGGTCCGGGAAGCGATCGAGGCCTACCGCGACGACCCTGCGGTGCGTCGGGTGTTGGAGGCGTATGCGCGCCGGCTCGACGAGCCGCTGCGGGTAGCCATTGCGGGCATGATCAAAGCCGGCAAGTCGACACTGCTCAACGCCATCATCGGGGAGGAGATTGCCCCGACCGACACGGGAGAGTGCACCCGGGTGGTCACCTGGTACCGCTACGGCGACACCCCGCGCATCACCCTGTATCCGCGCTCCGGAGCGCCCCGGGACCTTCCGACCAAGCGCACCGACGGCCGGTTGGTCTTCGAGTTCGGCGGGATCAAGGCAGAGGAAGTCGACAGGCTCGTGGTGGACTGGCCGTCCCGAACCTTGCGCGACCTGACGTTGATCGACACGCCGGGCATTGCCTCGCTCTCCCGGGACGTGTCGGCCCGCTCCACCGATTTCCTGACGCCAGTAGACGCACCTTCGGAGGCCGACGCAATCATCTACCTGCTGCGGCACCTGCACGCGTCCGACCTGGGCTTCCTGGAGTCCTTCCGTGATACCGCGGCCGGCCAGAGCGGTACCGTGAACGCGCTGGCGGTGCTGTCCCGCGCGGACGAAGTCGGATCCGGCCGGATCGACGCCATGCTCTCCGCCCGGGAAATCGCGGCGCGCTACCGCCGTGACGGCGCGTTGCGTTCATTGGCCCTCGGGGTAGTGCCGATCGCGGGCCTGCTGGCCCAGTCGGCGCGCAGCCTGCGGCAGGGGGAATACTCCGTCCTCGCCGAGCTAGCTTCCTTGGACAGGCGGGAACGGGAGCGGCTCTTGCTGTCCGCCGACCGCTTCGTCCGCCCCGGGGGGCCGCTGTCCGCCACGCCGGAAGCGCGGGCGAGCTTGCTGGACCGGTTCGGGCTCTTCGGGCTCCGGCTGGCAGCGGCGCTGCTCCGTGGAGGAATCTCCGAGCCGACCGAGCTGGCCCACGAACTGGCCCGCCGCAGCGGGCTGGACGAATTGCTGGCCGTGATGACCGGACAGTTCCAAGCCCGGGCCGGACAGCTCAAAGCCCGCACGGCCCTGGTCGGCATCGAAAAGCTGCTGAACGACCATCCTCGCCCGGGCACCGCCGGAGTCGCGGCCGGCTTGGAACGGCTGCTCGCCAGCGCTCACGCCTTCCGCGAATTGCGCCTGCTGGCGGCTGCGCGCACCACCGGGCTGCCGCTGGAACCGGAGCTGGCCGCCGAAGCTGAACGAATGATTGGCGGCGAAGGTGTCTCGGCACCCGAACGCCTGGGACTGCCCGGTGACACTCCCGACGAGGTCCTGCGGGAGACCGCCGTGGCGTGCCTGCGACGTTGGCACGCCGTGGCGGGCGATCCGCTGCGCGGCCGGGCCGTTGCCGAGGTCTGCCAGACCGTCATTCGCAGCTGCGAGGAACTACTGGCCGGCATGCAGCTAGCTTCAGGCGGTCCGGCCTCGTCGCCCCTGGTGCTCGGCGCGGAACCATCGGTTGGCCCCGCGCAGGACGCTGGCGACTACCGCCGCGCCGGCTAGCACCAGCTGCAGAACCAGCATGATCCTGATGCCCAATTCCTGATCACCGGGGGCGGCCAAAAATTCGTCGGCCAACAGGGTCACTGCCCCGTGGACGAACAGCATGGCCAGCAGCACGAAGCGCACCTTGCCGTGGCGGCGCATGAGGGTCCGCAGCAGCAGGGCCTCGATCAGAATGACCAGCGCCAGCATGCCCAAGGTCCCCCAGAAAACCAGCACCGCCATGGCTTCCACGGTCTCCTCGTCGGCGCCCTGCTCCAAGCCGTTGATGAGCCCGCGCAGGTGCTCGAGGATCTCGTCCTGGGCGAAGTACGCGAATATCCCTGCAATTAGCCCTGATACAAAACTGAGGATCCACAAGAAGCGGACCCTCTTGACTGCAGGCGGAGGCACCAGGATGCCTGCGATCGGCGGGGGCGTATGGTCGGACATCTGCGGACGCGGCGGTGCAGGACGGTCCGGTTCGCCGGACATCCCCCCGGTTCCCTGAGCTCCAGGCGCCCCCATCCCTGGTTCATGAGACATGCAAGTAATGTAGCCGCACCCCGGCGGCACCGCAATGCTCGTCCGCAGGCGTAGCGGCCCTCCGGCTACCGTGCGCACAACGACGGCGGCGGGCGGTGTCGCCCGCCGCCGAAGCGGGCTTCCGCCGCCGCTATCCGCCCGCATGGATCCCGGGCCGGCGCCCAGCGGCGAGGATGCCCTGGGCGTCGGTGATGCCTGGGTGCCGAAGGGCTACTTGGCGGGCCGGCCCAACCCGGTGCGGGCCATCGCGTCCGCGTAGGCATCGTGCATGGCGTCCAGCCATTCCTGCTGGCGGGCCGGCGAACCTGCGAACGCCCGTCCGCTGAGCGCCCTGACCTTGTACGTCTTGAAACCGCGCCGCCACAGCAGCGGGTTCTCGGTCTTCAGCAGCAATCCGGCCAGCCGCTGGGCTTCGGTTCCGTGGGCCACGAGCACCGAGGCCCGCGGGACCAGTGTCAACATCTTCAGCAGCGGCTTGAGGCCGGCACTGATCTGGTCCGGGGTGAGCTTGCCGTTGGCCTCGCCCGGCGTAAACCACGGGTGCACATTCCAGGGCATGACATATTGGGGCCGCAGGCCGAGCTGCCACTGCAGTCCGAGCATCCGCGTCGCTGCCTCTTGGTCCCCGGGCCAGATGAAACCGGTGTCCGATGCCTGCCCGATGTTGGAGTAGAGCGAGACGATCCGGCATTCATCGGCGTCGTGGATCGGATCCACGTAAGGGACCTCGGTACCCGGCTTCAGGTCCCGCAGTTCGTCGCAGAGACGGTTAATGTCGGCGACGCCGGAATCGTACCTGCGGTCCATGAGGTCCTTGTGATGATCGGATACTGCCGGGCTGGTCATCGGGGTGCGGGTCTCCTGGAGGGAAGGGAAGGTGAACGGTAGGGAAATGGGGCCGCCGGGAACGACGGCGGTGCCGCCTTGGGAACGGGCAGCCGCCTGCGGCTGCGGGAGGCGGGGTATTGAGCATAGCAACCGAAGCTGGGCGCCTCCTGCAGGCCGGTGGCGGAATCCCGGGCTTAATGCCCAGGCCCTGTGACGAAGATGACCCGGCGGTTAATCAACGGTGAATTCAACGCTGTGCCAGCCGGTGGCGCCATCCGGAGCAGGCGGCGCCGCGGCCTCGGTCTGCAGCGTGCCGTCCGCCTCCCAGGCACGCACCCGGAGCCGGTGCTGCCCGGCCGGAACATTGTCCTGCACGAAGTACCACTGGCGCCAGGTATCCACGGAAGCCTCCGCCGCCAGTTGAGCGTCCACCCAGTCGCCGTCGTCCAACTGCACCTGGACTCTTGACAGGCCCCGGTGCTGGGCCCATGCCGTTCCCCCAAAGGCCATGGGCCCGGCGGGCAGGCGGGCTCCGGGCCGAGGCACCTCGATTCTCGAGGCCGTCTTGATCGGGCCGCGGTCCGACCAGCCGCGGGTGGTCCAATAGGCCGCCTTGTCCGCAAAGCGCGTGAGCTCCAGGTCAACCACCCACTTGGTCGCGGACACGTATCCGTACAGTCCCGGCACCACCATCCGCACGGGGAAACCGTGCTGCAGCGGCAGGGGCTCCCCGTTCATCCCGATCGCGAGCAGCGCGTCCCTCCCGTCGGTGAGCACCTCCAAAGGGGTCGAAGCAGTGAAGCCGTCGATGCTGGTGGACAGGACCATGTCCGCCTCCGGAAGCGGCCGTGCACGCGCCAGCAAGTCCCGCAGCGGATAGCCCAGCCAGCGGGCGTTGCCGGCCAGTTCCCCGCCCACCTGATTCGAAACGCACGTCAGCGTGGTGTAGCTCTCCACAAGTTTGGCCTCCAGCAGCTCCTGGAAGTTGATGCTGAATTCTTCCTCTACCAGTCCGTGAACGCGCAGCTGCCATTGCCCCGGATCCACCGACGGGACGATCAGTGCGGTGTCGATGCGATAGAACTCATTGTTAGGGGTCACGAAGGGAACCACCCCGTCCACCGGTGCCTGCACGTCCTCCGGCAACGGCCCGGCCGGCCGCGCGGGCGCAGGGAGCCCCAGTGCCTGCCGCACCTGCCGTGCGGTGTTCCGCGCGGCAGAAACGGCGCCGGCGGCGATCCCCATGACGACGGCGACACCCGCCATTGCTGCGGCGTTCGCCAGAAAGCGGCGGCGGCCCGGATCCTCCGGCAAGACGGCCGCGCCGCCAACGGACAAGGCCGCGGGCCGGGGCAAGAGCCTGATCAGCCGGCGCAGGCCGAACAGGCCTGCCGCGGTTCCCAACGCCGTCGGAATGGCATCGGCCGGCACCGCCCCGGCGCGGGTGAGCACGCAGGCCGCCATGCCCGCCGCGAGCAGCACCACCAGAAGCGCGCCGGCGGTCCAGCGCCGGGCGGCGAGCAGGCCGGCCGCGGCAGCGATCAGCGCCGCAACAATCCCCATGGCGATGAACAGCACCAGTTTGTCCGCTGTCCCGAATGTGGAAATGGCGAATTCGGTCAGCCAGATCGGCGAGAGCTCCACGACGGCGGCACCTACCGAGCCGAAGGGGGAGGCGGCCGGGCCGAAAAACGCGGCCGCCAGTTCCGCTGTGGCAAAGAGGGCGGACGCCGACACGACGCCCGCCAGCATGGCCGGCATCCACCCGGTCAACGCGGCCTTCGTGGCTGGCGGTGCTGCCATGCCGACCTTGTCCTTCGCTCGACGACGGGCTATGTGTCTCCGGCGGATGGCACTGTGCCCTTGGTCCGATCATCTACCTGAAGCAGGCCGTAGGACAACCACGCCTGACCGCTTCGAGCCGCGCCGCGCGGGGCTGATAGTTGTTGCCCCGCCGTTCACCGGCTATTAGTTGACTCTTCAACTATCAGCGTGTTACGATAAATGCATAAGCATGGAGTTCGCCCGAGCTTCACATCCTAACTTCAACCAGGAGGCACTTAATGGCCGTTCAGCTCACCCCAGGAACTTGGAATCTCGACCAGTCCCACACCGAGGTCGGCTTCGTCGTCCGCCACGCCGGCATCAGCAAGGTGCGCGGCCAGTTCACCGAAGCCGATGCCACCCTCGTGGTCGGCGACAGCCTGGCCACTTCCTCCGTCGAGGCCGTCGTGAAGACCGCCTCGTTCGACTCCAACGATGACAACCGCGACGCCCACGTGAAGGGCGAAGACTTCTTCAATGTGGAGCAGTACCCGGAGATGACCTTCAAGGCCACCAGCGTCGAAGGCACTCCGGAAGAGTTCCAGCTGGCCGGCGAGCTGACCATCAAGGACACCACCAAGCCGGTGGTCTTCGACGTCGAATTCGGCGGCATGGCGGTTGACCCGTTCGGTGCCACCCGCGCCGGCTTCTCCGCCACCACGCAGATCTCCCGCAAGGAATTCGGCATCACCTGGAACGCCGCCCTGGAAGCCGGCGGCGTGCTGGTGGGCGACAAGGTCACCATCACGGTCGACTCGGCCTTCGTGCTGCCGGCCAACTAACCAGCGCCACACAGGCAGGGCCCGGATCCTCTCCGGGCCCTGCCTGCTGCGTTAACGCCGTGGGGCAACGGCGCTGATCCGGAACTGCTCGGAGCCGGCGGCGGCCCCGCCCGAGGGGCCGGGTTCCCGTGTTCCGGGCGGATACGCTGGCATCGTGAAGATCGCCATCCTCGATGACTACCAGGACGCAGCACTGTCCAGCGCCCCGTGGGAGCAGTTGCCGGCGGGCATCGCCGTCGAGCGTTTCACTGACCATGTTGACGACGTCGGCGCACTCGCCGAGCGCTTGAAAGGGGCGGACGTGGTGGTCACCATGCGCGAGCGGACTCCCATCACCGCCGAGCTGATTGACCTGCTGCCCGGCCTTAAGCTGGTGACCACTACCGGCATGCACAACGCCTCGATCGATCTGGACGCCGCGCGCGCCCGCGGGGTGATTGTCTGCGGAACCCGGAAAAGCACGCAGGCTCCGGCCGAACTGGCCTGGGCGCTGGTGATGGCCGTGGCCCGGGAGATCCCGCAGAACGACCGGGACGTGCGGGCCGGAATCTGGCAGGCACGGATGGGCGTCGACCTGGCCGGTTCCACCCTCGGGCTACTGGGCCTGGGCCGGCTGGGCCAGCTGATGGCCCGCTACGCGCAGGCCTTCGGGATGGACGTGCTGGCGTGGAGTCCGCACCTGACCCGGGAGCGCGCCGCCGGCCACGGGGCGGAGCTGGTGTCCAAGGAGGACCTGTTCCGGCGCTCGGACATCGTCAGCGTCCACCTGAGGCTGGCGGAGTCCACCCGCGGGATCGTCGGCGCCGCCGAGCTGGACCTCCTCGGTCCCGGCGGCCGGCTGGTCAACACCTCGCGCGGACCGCTGGTGGATGAGGCCGCCTTGGTGGCAGCGCTCGCCGGGCGGCGGATCGCCGGCGCAGCGCTCGACGTCTACGACGTGGAGCCGCTGCCGCAGGACAGCCCGCTGCGCAGCGTGCCCAACCTGATCCTCAGCCCGCACGTCGGCTTCGTCACCGAGGAGGCCCACAGGCTGGGGTACACGCAGATGCTCGAGGACATCCTGGCCTACCTCGACGGGGCGCCGATCAACACCCTCACCTGACCGGCGGCGGCGCGCCCCGCCGTCGTCCTTTCCGCCGGGCTTCGTAAAGGTGCCCGACGGGATCCCGCCTACCTCGCCGGCATCCCGGCCGGGGCAAGTTCCATGGCATGCTCCTCCACGTAGTCCAGCGCCAGCCGTACCGCCCCCGTGGCCACGATCGCGTCGCCGAAGCCCGAGACCGCCACCCGCGGAGGCGTCGCGGTGAGGAGGGGAAGCTCCCGGGTGATGGTGGGCAGCAGGGCCGACGCCGAGGCGGCCACCGCGCCGCCGATCACCACGAGCTCCGGGTTGAGGAAGGTGCCCAGTATCGCGACCACGCGGGCCATCCGCCGGCCGATGCGCTCCAGGATTTCCTGCGCCACCCCGTCGCCTCTGGCAGCGGCTTCGAAGACGAAGCGGGCCGACACGCGCGTGGTGCCCGGTCCCACCAGCTCCCGGATCAAGGTGGGCCGGCCGGACGCCAGGGCCTCGTTGCCCCAATAGCGGGCCAGCCGCGCGATGCCGTCCTGGCTGCCCACCCCGTCCACCAGTTCCAGGGTGCCCACTTCGCCGGCGCCGCCGTTGCAGCCGTGCAGCAGCCGGCCCGATTCAATCAGGCCGGTGCCCAGCCGTTCGCCGGCCAGCATGACGGCCAGGTCGTCGACGCCCTTGCCGGCGCCGCTCCAGCGCTCCGCCAGGGCCGCCAGATTCGCGTCGTTCTCCAGCAGCACCGGCCAGCCGTAGCGGGCAAAGACCTCGGTCTGCAGGCCGATGTCGAAGTGCTCGGAGAGTTCATGTCCGGGTGCCACGTTGCCGTGGCGGTCGACGACGGTGGATACGCCGATGGCCGTGGCCAGTACCGAGGCCGGCTGGAGTCCGGCCTCGGCCAGGGCTGACGCGACTGCTTGCTTGATGGTGGAGCGGCGTGACTCCGCCGTGGCCGGCGGCTTCTCGAACCGCTCGGAGATGCGGGCCAGCACCAGGCCGTTCAAGTCCGCCACCAGCACGGTGGCGGTGGCCATGCCGACGTCCAACCCCAGCACGCAGCCCGCACCGGGGTTGAATTGGAACCGCCGGGCCGGCCGGCCCTTCGCCGTGCCGACAACGCGTTCGCCGGCCACCTCCCGGGCCCAGCCGCGGGCCACCAGGTCGTCGCAGACCGCGATGACCGTGGCACGGGTCAGCCCGGTCGCCTCGATCAGGTCGCTCCCGGTCACCGCGCCGTTCTCCCGCATCACGGACAGCACGGCTTTCAGGTTGGTCAGCCGCAGGACCTGCGGAGTGGTGGCTGTGGTGCTCACATCGATCCCCTTGACCTTGTCCGGCAGTATCAGGATAATAATAATGGAACATAAATTTAGAGGCTAAATAAAAGGAGTTCCCATGGCAGTACGGATTGGCATCAACGGTTTCGGGCGCATTGGCCGCAACTACTTCCGGGCGGCCATGGCACAGGGAAAGATTGGCTCAGGCCTCGAGATCGTGGCCATCAACGACCTCGGCTCGCCGGAAACCCTGGCGCACCTGCTCAAGTACGACTCCGTCGTCGGCCGGCTTGGCGCGGACGTCACGGTCGCCGACGGCAACCTGGTGGTCGACGGCAGGACCATCAAGGTGCTTGCCGAACGCGATCCCGGAAACCTCCCCTGGCGCGAGCTCGGCGTCGACATCGTGATCGAATCCACCGGGCACTTCACCAGCTCTGCGGATGCCGAAAAGCATCTGGTCGCTGGCGCCCGCAAGGTCCTCATTTCCGCTCCCGCCAAGGGCGATGTGCTCAGCGTGGTGATGGGCGTCAACGACGGCGAGTACGACGACGGCACCCACCACCTCGTCTCCAACGCCTCCTGCACCACCAACTGCCTGGCCCCGCTGGCGAAGGTGCTGCACGAGAACTTCGGGATCGAGCAGGGCCTGATGACCACCATCCACGCCTACACCGCGGACCAGAATCTCCAGGACGGACCGCACCGCGACCTGCGCCGGGCCCGGGCAGCTGCGATCAACATGGTTCCCACCTCGACCGGGGCCGCCAAGGCGATCGGGCAGGTGCTGCCCGAGCTCAAGGGCCGGCTGGACGGCTTCGCCATCCGTGTGCCGGTGCCCACCGGTTCGGCCACGGACCTGACGGTCACGGTCGGCCGCGAGGTGACGGTCGAGGAAGTCAACGGCGCGTTCAAGGCGGCCGCAGAAGATCCGCGCCTGGCCGGCATCCTGACCTACACCGAGGACCCCATCGTCTCCTCGGACATCGTCACCGACCCTGCCTCGGCCATCTTCGACTCCGGGCTCACCAAGGTCATGGGCAACCAGGTCAAGGTCGTGGGCTGGTACGACAACGAGTGGGGCTACTCCAACCGCCTGGTGGACCTGACCTCCCTGGTGGCGTCCAAGCTGTCCTGATTCCGCAGGTTTCGGACCCGTCGTCCACCTAAGCCAGCAGGTGCCCTCACGAGGGCACCTGCTGTTCTGCTTCCGCGGGCGGTTGGGCTTCGCGTGGCTGCGCCCGCACGAAGCGCCAGGGGTCTGCCGGGCCGGTATCAGGTGTACATCAGCGAGCCGGGGGTGGTGAGTTTCTCCCCGGTCTCCAGCCACGTCTTGAGGCCGGAAAGGACCATCGGCCAGCCGCCGTAAACCTGCTCGTTGGCCCCCTCGCGCAGCTGGTCGTGCGTGACGGTGAGGCGGCAGGAATCCTCCACCTGCTCGATCTCCCACGTCACCCGGGACGTGCCTTCGGCCACAACGTCCTCGCCCCACAACGCGCGCATGGTCTGGACCAGCCTGCGCGGCGGATCGACTTCCAGGTTCTCGCCTTCGCTCAGCGGCGCATCGGCCTTTGGGTTGGTCACCGCGTACCCGGAACCCGGCGTCCAGTCGGTCTCGATCCGGTTGCCGAACTGGTACTTGCTTCTGATCTCGCTGTCCGTGATGGCTTCCCAAAGCTGTTCCGGAGTGGTGCGGATGTAGATCTCGAAGATTTTTTCCATGGGACTTTCCAATCGGGATTTGAGGTCGCTGAGGGCAGCGGCCCATGGTTGTGCATATTTGCTCACCCAGCGGTCGTGGATGAGCCGAATGGGCACCGGATTCAGGAAGTGGAGTTTTTCGCGGCCACGGCGGCGGGTGACCACCAGGCCGGCCTCTTCCAGTTGCTTCAGGTGCTTCATGACGCCGAAGCGCGTGATGCCGAACCGCGCTTCGAGTGCGGTGAGGGTCTGCCCGTCCTCGCGGAACAGTTCATCCAGCAGCCCGCGCCGGGTGGGATCCGCCAAGGCCTTGAACACGGCATCCATGCAAGCATCATAGGTGACCAATCGGTCACATGTCGAGGCTTCCGCTCAGCCGTTGGGGTCCAGAACGGCTTTGACCAGCGGCCGCCCCGCGGCGTCAGTGCTGGCTTCGGCTGTCAGCCGCAGCGCTTCGACGGCCTGGTCCAGGGGATAGGTCGTGATGAGCCGCTGGCCCAGATCTGGGACGCCGGCGAGGAATTCGAGGGCCTGCTCGAAGTCCGGGCGGGTGGAGATGAAGCTGTCCAGGACAGCCAGGTTCTTGCGCGTCCGGACCGCCGGAGCGGCGGAACCGGTGGCGTACATGGCCACCATGACCAGCCGACCGCCCGGACGCAGCTCCTGCACGGCCCGTGCCAGGTGAGTGCCCGCGCCTGTGGCTTCGATCCATACGTCGTAGCCGTCGGGACGCTCCCGGGTGGAGCTGGGCAGCCCGAGGCTGTCGGCCAGCCGGACCCGGGCGGCATGCCCCGGCCCCTCGCGCCCGATCATGGTGACCTCGGCACCTGCGCCTTGCGCGATCAGGCCGGCGAGCAGGCCGATGCTGCGGGTGGTGGATATCCCCACGCGTTCCCCGGGCCTGATCTGGCCCACGGTCGTCACGGCACGCCAAGCGACCGACGCGGGCTCGGTGAGCACCGCCGTTGCATCCGGAACGGCATCCGGTACGGGAACCACGTTGCGCCACGGAACAAGGGCGCTGGCGGCCGCCTGACCGTGTTGGGTCAGGCCCAGGATCGAGCGCCGGCGGCACAGGTGCGGCTGGTTCGCCCGGCAGGCGTCGCAGTGGCCGCAGCCAACGGTGGACATCGGTACCACCCTTGTGCCGGGGGAGAGGCCCTCCGGGGCCAGCAGCCCGGCGGAGGTCACGGTCCCGACCGATTCGTGTCCCAGCACCATGCCGTTGGGTACCGAAGCCGCTGCCGGATCCGCACGGTAGACGATCACGTCCGAGCCGGACAGCCCGCACAGGCCGATCTGCAGCTCCAGCTCGTCCGCACCCGGAGCGCGGAGCGTGTGCTCGATCAACCCGACGCCGCCCGGTTCTTGGGTGACGCGGGCCAGGGCGGGAGCCCGGTGCAGCGGGCCGGGGGTCCGGTTAGCTGCAGTTGCCACGTCTCAACCTCCTGGAACCGGTGCGGAGCCTCAAACGTCGGTGGAGTCCCAGGCCCGAGAGCCTTCGGCTGCGTCGCCGGTTAGCCCGCTTTGCGCAGCGCCGAGCCCTTGTGGACAGCCAAGTTGTCCGTCTTGTCGCTCTGGACTTCGTACTGGGGCTCATCCTCGGAGCAGCGCCTCGTGCGGCCCCGGAATTCGAAGTCCTTGGTGTGGACCTTGGTGACTCTGCCGTGTATTTCGCCGGCCTCTGAATTCCAGCGCACTCTATCGCCAACCTTGAAAGAATCAGCCATGGTCAAGTCTTAGCATTTTTAGCCGAAGGACGCTTCCCCAACCCGCAGTTGCTCCACCTCGCCGCGCAGGACGGCGGCGCTTCGGGTAGGCTGCGAACCCACCCAAGCACCGCCGTCGTTCTACGGAGGATCAGTAACTGGCCGGGGTGCCGGCCGTGCCGTCCCCGTCCGAGGGGATGTACTTGGCCGCCAGGGCCTCGGAGCCGCGGGCCAGCAGCGCCACGTCGGCCCCGACGCCGACGAAATCGGCGCCCCACTCCATGTAGCGGCGGGCGGAGGCTTCGGCGAAGGCGTTAACCCCCACGAACTTGCCGGCCGCCTTGGCCGCCTTCAACGCCTTCTCCACGCCGGCGACCACGTCCGGGTGCTCCTGCTGGCCAATCACGCCCATCGAGGCGGCCAGGTCGGACGGGCCGATGAACACGCCGTCCACGCCGTCCACCGCGGCAATTTCCGCGGCGTTCTCCACGGCCTCGGCGGACTCGATTTGGACAATGAGCGTGAGCGTCTCCTCCGCGCGGGTGAGGTAGTCCGGGATCCGGTTCCACCGGGCCGACCTGGCGAGCGCGGAACCGACCCCTCGTACGCCGGCCGGCGGGTAGCGGGTGGCCGAGACGGCGGCGCGGGCCTGTTTGGCGGTGTGAACCATCGGGATGATCAGTGACTGCGCGCCCAGGTCCAGGTACTGCTTGATCAGCACGGTGTCGTTGACCGGCGGGCGGACCACCGGGATGCCGGGGTAGCCGCGCACGGCCTGCAGTTGGGCCAGCACCGACTCCAGCCCGTTGGGGGAGTGCTCGGCGTCGATGAAGATCCAGTCGAAGCCGGCCCCGGCGCACAGTTCGGCCACCAGCGGCGAGCCGGAGCAAACCCAGATGCCGGCCAACGGGCGGTCGGCGGCGGACAGTGCGTCCTTCAAGGACCGATCGGGCTCTACTCGAAACGGCATGTGATGGTTCCCAGCTGCCCGTAGTCGGCAAAGACGGTGTCTCCCTCGTGGACCCACATGGGGCGGGTGAAGGAGCCGGCGAGGATGGTTTCCCCGGCCTTGAGGTGGTCGCCGTGCGGGGCGATCTTGTTGGCCAGCCAGTACACGCCCGCGGCCGGGTGGTTGAGCACGCCGGCGGCGACGCCGGTTTCCTCCACGGTCTGGTTCTTGTACAGGATGGCGGAGATCCAGCGCAGGTCCACGTCCTGCGGGCGGACCGGGTTGCCGCCGATCACCATGGCGCCCATGGCGGCGTTGTCCGAGATGGTGTCCACGATGGTGCGGCCCTCCATCTCGATCCGCGAGTCCAGGATCTCGAGCGCGGGAACCACGTACTCGGTGGCATTCAGGACGTCGAAAATGGTGGCGTTGGGTCCCTTGACGTCGCGGTTGAGCACGAAGGCAAGTTCGACTTCGATGCGCGGGTGGGTGTACTGGTCCCACTTCACCGTGCAGCCGTTCTCCAGGATCATGTCGTCGAAGATGATCCCGTAGTCCGGTTCGCTGATGCCGGTGGCGTATTGCATCGCCTTGGACGTCAGGCCGATCTTCCGGCCTGCCAGCGTGCGTCCGGCGGCCTCGCTGCGCTCGCGCCAGAGGTTCTGCACCTTGTAGGAGTCCTCAATGGTCATCTCCGGGTAGCGGGCGGTCAGCCGTTTCACCGGCGTCCGGGTCCGTCCGGCTTCCACCAGCTCGTCGGCGATGGACTCGATCGTTGACGGGTCAAGCATCCTTGGCACCACTTCCTAGTTCTTCGCAGGGCCGCAGCCGCCCCTGGCGGGCGGTTTTGCGGTCGCGGCGCCGCACGGGAAGGGCGCCAGCACCATCTTACGGTGGCACGCGTCACCGCCCGGAAGTCGGTTACAACGGAAGCGAACAACGACGGCGACCGTCTCCTTTCCGGACGTCAATGCTCGAGGTGCGGAACACCGCCTTCCCGAACACCAGATTCGGCAGTCACAGCTGCACCACTCATTGCCTCCCCTTCCCGACGGATTGGCGAAGCCGCAGGATGGCGCTATGGAGGAGACGAAACTCAACGCACTGGCACTGGTCTGCACCCTGACGCCGTCGCCCAAACCGTCCAGCAGCGAACTGCTGGCCCGGCAGGTGATCACGCAATTATCGGCACACGGCGTCACGTGTGACCTCATGCGGGTCGTGGACCACGACGTCAAACCCGGCGTGCAGACCGACATGGGCGACGGCGACGCCTGGCCGTCCATTCGCACCAAGATCCTGGCCGCGGACATCCTGGTGCTTGCGACACCGATCTGGCTGGGCCACCCCGCGAGCCTGGCGCAACTCGTGCTCGAACGCCTGGACGCCGAGCTATCCGAAACCGACGAGCAGGGGCGGCCCAGCATGTTCGACAAAGTCGCGCTGGTGGCCGTCGTCGGCAATGAGGACGGCGCCCACCATGTCACGGCCGAGCTGTACCAGGGCCTGGGAGACGTCGGTTTCAGCCTGCCAGCGCAGGGGTCCACCTATTGGGTGGGCGAGGCGATGCACGGTACCGACTTCCAGGACCTGCCGGAAACCCCGGAAGTGACGGTGACGACGACGGCGACCGCGGCGCGCAACGCCGTTCATCTGGCCCGGCTGCTGCGCCGCGAACCGTATCCGGCCGGGTAAGCGGGCCGGCCGCCGCTAGGGTGGGCGGGTGAACTACTTTCTCCGCAGGCCGTGGACCGGGCGGATCGGCGCGCTGCTGGGCATCCTGCTGATGGCGCTGAGCCTGCGCGCCGCGGTCTCCGCCGTCGGGCCGCTGCTGGGCGAGCTCGGCCCCGAACTCGGCTTCGACGCCACCACCATCGGAGTGTTGGCGATGCTGCCGCCGTTGGTGTTCGCCGCCGCCGGCCTGGGCACCCCGGCGCTGATCCGCTGGCTCGGGCTGGAAAAGGTGCTGGTGGCCGCCGTGCTGCTGGCGGTCGTCGGCCAGTTGGGCCGCGCCGCCGCCGACGGCGTGTGGCCGTTCCTTACCCTCAGCGCGGTGGTGATGGCGGGGTACGGAATCGGCAACGTCGTGCTGCCGCCACTGGTCCGGAAATACTTCCCGGACCGGTTGGGCGTGGTGACCGCAGGCTATGTGACCCTGCTTGCGGTCAGCACGGCGATGAGTCCGCAACTGGCTGTCCCGGTGGCGGACGCCGCGGGCTGGCGGACCTCGATCGCGCTCTGGGCCTCGGTCAGCGCCGTGGTGCTGATCCCGTGGGCGGTCCAGGCGGTAGGGGATCGCCGCAAGGGCCGGACGGACGACGCCGGTGGGCCTGCTCCGGCGGTTGCCTCGCCCAAACAGCGTGCGGACGAGGACGCCCTCGGGCCGATCCGCCCCAAGGGGCCTGCCGTTCGCGCTCCGGAACCTCCGGCGGTGCCGGCGAAGCTGAACCCGTGGCGCTCACCGGTCGCCTGGGGCTTGGCAATCTTCCTGGCCGGCAACTCCGCGCAGACGTATGTGTACTTCTCCTGGTTGCCGCCTTACCTGACCGAGCACGGCATCGACGCTGCGACCGCGGGTTCGGCCCTGGCGTACTTCGCCATCCTCGGCCTGCCCGCCAGCCTGCTCGTGCCACTGATCGTGCCCCGGCTGAAGCACCCCATCGCCGCCATCCTGGTCTTCACCGCCTGCTGGATCGGCGGGCATCTGGGCCTGCTGCTCTCGCCGGAGAGCGGCACATGGTGGTGGATGACCCTCTCCGGGCTGGGCCAGGGCACCTTCGCCACCGCGCTGCTGATGGTGAACCTGCGCTCGCGCACCACGCACGGCTCGGCGGTCCTGTCCGGCTTCAGCCAAGGCATCGGCTACGCCGGCGCAGGCATCGCCCCGCTGCTGTTCGGCGTGGTGCACGAAGCCACCGGGTCCTGGAACGCTTCCTTCGCCATGCTGGGCGCCTGCATCGTGGTGATGCTGGTCGGCGCCGTCATGATCAACGGGCCCAGGAACATCGAGGACCCGCCCGGGGCCGGTGGCCGGCGCAGGAAACCGCTCTACCGCGTGGACACCACGGTGCCGTCGAAGACTCCTTCAGCCGGCACCGAGGGTACTGGGTTGGCGAGATAGAGAGCGGCCGACTTCGCCGGGCCCGATTGCAAGCCGCGTGCCCAGCCGTCGGCCGGTGACCCGCAGCGAGGAGATGCCGCCGAGGCGTGGCTACCTGGGCTCCCAGGCGTCGTCGCGCGCACTGCGCTGGGTGACCTCAGCCGGCAGCTGACCGGAGGCGAGCTGGTCCAGGGTAACCGACTCCAGCACTTCGCGCAGGCTGCTGCGCGCGGCGATCCAGACCGGCTGGAGAACCGCTGCCGCATCCCCGTATTGCACCGCTTCGGGCCGCACTCCGTGCACGCTCACCAGGGGCCCGTCGACCGCACGGATGATGTCCGCGACGGTGATCTCAGCTGCCGTGCGGGCCAGGTGCCAGCCGCCGCCTTGGCCGCGACGGCTGCGCACAATGCCGCTGCGCCGCAGGTCGGCAAGGATCGACAGCAAGTAGTTGTGCGGGATGTCTTGGGCGGCCGCTACGGCCTCGGCCGCCAGCGTCCCGGTCTGCGCCTCGGACGACCGGGCGATGACGATCAGGGCGCGCAGGGCGTAGTCGGATTTGGCGGTGATGTGCACCACCCCATTGTCTCAGGCGCCGGCGAGCTCCCGCTCGGGCTCCTCCTCATGGCGGCGGCGCGACTCCTTGCGGACGGCCTGCGTGATCAACAGGCCGGCCGCGACCGCCAGGACGGCCAGCGTGAGCCAGACCGGGTCGGAGTTCTTTTCCGCCCCGCCCCAAGTCTCCATCATGGTCTTGGCGTTGGTCAGAATAATGAGGCTTCCGGCTGCTACGCCGAGGACCGCTGCGGCCAGGTGCC
This sequence comes from Arthrobacter sp. Y3221114, assembly GCF_059092625.1. Classification (NCBI taxonomy): domain Bacteria; kingdom Bacillati; phylum Actinomycetota; class Actinomycetes; order Micrococcales; family Micrococcaceae; genus Arthrobacter; species Arthrobacter sp. Y3221114. The sequence continues at coordinate 306,809 of NZ_JBNHHW010000002.1, read as the reverse complement.
GTACCAGCCACGCCGAGACGGGGGCCGCGATGACGCCGCCGGCCAGAAGGGCCAGAACCCAAGCGAAGTTGATGCCCTCCCGTCCGAGTGCGAGCAGGAAGCCCAATGACGCACTGACCGCAACGATGAATTCGGTGGCGGAGATCGAGCCGATAACCTTGCGGGGTTCAATCTTGCCGGTGGACAGCAGCGAGGTGGTGCCGACAGGCCCCCAGCCGCCACCGCCGATGGCGTCCATCGTTCCGGCGACGAGGCCAAGCGGCATCAGGAAGGCGGCCTTGACCCGACCCTTGAACTGCGGCCTCCGGCCGGACAGGATCAGGAACCGGAACAGGACGTAGCCACCGAGCAGGCAGAGCAGCAGGGCAACCCATCGCTTGGCGGCGTCGGCCGGCAGGCTGACCAGGAAGTTGGCTCCCATGAAGGCGCCGATGCCCCCGGGGACAGCCATGATCCCGACGATGCGCCAGTCGACGTTGCCGAACTTGTGATGGGCGAAACCGGAAATCAGCGCTGTGCCGACCTCGGAGAGGTGGACTGCTGCGCTGGCCGCAGCGGGAGCGATGCCTACGGCAATCATCAGGCTGGAGGAGGTCACGCCGTATCCCATGCCGAGCGAGCCGTCGACCATTTGGGCGAGTAGGCCGACGATGGCCATGAGGAACAGATTGCGCATCTTGTGTGCCTTTCCTCGATACTCTAGTAAGTCACTAGAGTTTGGAGTGTATGGACACCGCTGGGCCTTGTCGATAGCAATTTGTCGCGGGCGCGCATCCTTGAGCAAATCCTGAGGAACGTGCGCGCGCGCCCGTGCCGCTCGGGCGGAAACGTAGGATGGAGGGTGGACTTGGAGGTACAACATGGTTCGCCTGCGCATGGCGGCGCGGCTGGTGCTGCCGGCCCTTTGGTTGGGCCTCATTGTCGGCATTTCGCTGATCGAGGCGCCGCTGAAGTTTCAGGCGCCCGGCATCACCATTCCGCTGGGGCTGGGTATCGGCCGGCTGGTTTTCACCGCGATGAACATCGCGGAACTCGTCCTGGCCGCGCTGCTGGTGCTGTCGCTGGTGGGGCAGCGCGTAGACCGTCGGTTTTGGGCGCTGGTGGGCGGCGCCGTCGTCGTGCTGCTGGCCAAGGTGATAGTGGTCCGGCCGCTGCTTAACCGCCGGACCGACATGGTGCTGGCAGGCACGGACGACGGTGGTTCCGCGCTGCATTATTTCTATATCGCGGCCGACGGTGCCTTGCTCATCCTGCTGGTCCTGATGCTTATCGCCGCAGCACGGCGCTGGCTGCCGGCGGCCGACGCCGTACCGGAGCGGCCCCGGCGCTGAGCCTTCTGCCCGGGGCCGTTACCACTCGCCAGGGAGCGTGTAGGGCCGGGACCACAACGCAATCTGCAGGACCACGGCCTTCAGCCAGGACTGCATCATGGCGTCCACGTCCTCGGCCGAAGCTCCGCCGCGTGCCAGGAACGGCCGCATCGTGGTGACTACGGGCCCGATCAGCGCGATGAGATGCCGCAGCGGGACCACCTGCGTCGACCCGACATGGTCCGTGTCGTTCTTGTGCTCGGGAGTATGGCGCAGGGCAATCTCATTCTGATAGTCCAGCCACTCCTGGTCGTAGGGCTTGGTGCAGGTGTCCCGGATCCACTGGCCGAACCGCAGGCGGACTGCCCCCAGATAGTCCTCGATCGGCGGGCCGTCGGGCCGGGAAAAGTGGGCCACGAGATGCGGCTGCCCGGCTATAAAGCCGTACCAGACGTCGAGCACGTCCTCCACCTGGCCGTCGAGGACCTCGCCGGCACGGCGCAGCACGGCGGCGTCCTCCTTGCCGAACATGGCGCTTGCTTTGAGCTCCTCGAGCTCGGCCAGAGTAACCGGTGAGTGGGCCACCGTGCCGTACTCGTAGCCTGGAATGCTTGAACCGCTGGATGCATGGACCGACATGGCAGTGCCTCCACTGAAGGATTGGCGAACGGCGACCTGAACGGCCATTTATACTCCGGGTCACGGCTGCGGTCAACGACGCTTTAGTTCCCGAAGGCCGGCGGCGCGACTTCGTCCGGCCTGGCCTCCTCCTCATCCTTGCTCCTGGTGGCGGGGACCGTGACGATAATCGAGGCGATTGCGACCACGACCATGAAGACGTTGAACAACAGCCCGACCGCCCCGCCGAAGCGCAGCGCCACGTTGTCCTGGCGGCCGATAAACAGGCCCCAGGACTGGATGAGCTCCGGGTTCACCGCCTGCGCGGCCACGTACAGTGCCGCGGAGATGGCCACGCCGATGGCATTGCCCAGCGAGGACGCCATCTTGTAGATGCCGGACGCCGCACCCACCTGGGCGTCCGGGACGTTGGACAGGGCGGCATCGGTGGACGGGGTGGCGTAGAACCCCAGGCCGACGCCGAACAGGGTGAACCCGATGACGGTGAGCACTATGTACTCTTCGATGTGCAGGAAGGTCGCGGAGCAGAACAGGATGCCAACACCGGTGATCATGCTGCCCCACAGCATGGGCTTCTTTGGACCGAAGCGCTGCAGCAGCTTCTCGCCCACCCGGATGGTGGCGAGGATGGCGATCAGGTAGCCGAGCGTCAGCAGGCCCGATTGCAGCGAACTCAACCCGGCGGCCACCTGCACCAGTCCCAGCGAAACGATCAGCGTTCCCGCGGCGCCGTTGAGCAGGAAGTTGGACAGGGTGGCGCCGGTGAAGGTGCCGTTTCTGAAGAGCTTCAGGTCCACAAACGCGAAGTGGCGACGGCTTTCAATCTGCAGGAACAGCAGGCCGAACACCACGAAAGCGGCCACCAGCGCGACCCCCGGCCAGCTGAACCAGCCGATGGCCGGCCCCTGGGAGATGTACACGTTGATGGCCACCAGCATGACGATGAAGCAGGCCAGCCCGCCCCAGTCGAAGCGGTGCCCGGCGGCCTCCGGATCGGCGGCCGCCCGCGACTCGGGCGTGCCCCGGAGCAGGAACAGCGCCAGCACGGACAGCACGATCGAGATCCAGAAGATGGACCGCCAGCCCAGGAAGGAGGTGGCCATCAGCCCGCCGAACAGCGCGCAGAAGCCCGAGCCGCCCCAGGAACCGATGGACCAATACGAGAGTGCCCGCTGCCGGTCCTTGCCCTCGTAGTAACTCTTGATCAGCGCCATGGTCGAAGGCATGATGCACGCGGCGGACAGGCCCTGGATCGCGCGGCCGCCCAGCAGCATAAAGTCGGTGAGGCCGCCGAGGTTTTCGGGTGTCAGCGCGATAAGCAGGGAGCCGAGAATGCTGAGGTAGATCCCGGCGTACATGACCTTGGCCCGGCCCAGCCGGTCGGCGAGTCCGCCCGCGACGACGATGAAGATGCCCGAAAACAGCGACGTGATCGAGACTGCCAGGTTGGCCAGCGTCTGTTCAACGCCCAACTCGTCCCTTATCCCCGGGATGACGTTGAGCAGGGTCTGGGCGAAGAGCCAGAAATTAATGACGGCCAGGACGATGCCCAGCAGCCACATGTCGGTAGGTTTCCAGTCCGTGCGGACGGTGGCCGTGGTGGATTCGGTCATGGCAAACGACCCCTTACTTTGCCAGGTACTCCAGCGCTGCAACGACATGCGCCTGGGTGGCGACCGAGAGCGTCGGGTCGATGGCGGGAGCGAAGAACGGTGAGTGGTTGGCCGGAATGTCTTCGGCGACCGTGCCGTTCTCCACGGCTTTCCGGTAGACGTCGGCCGGGACGGAGCCGACCGTCCAATAGGTGTAGGGCACCCCAAAGGCATCCGGAATCCGGCTGAAGTCCTCGGAGGCCGTGGCCGGTTCGGCGTGGTAGACCATGTCTTCCCCAAAGTGCCGGGTGAAGGCCGCCGTGATGCGCTCGGTGGTTTTCGCGTCGTTGCTGGTCAACGGGAACTGGTCGTAGTACTCGAACTCCGGGTCGCGGGGCGATCCGGCGGCCGCACACTCGCCGCGGACAATCCGTTCGATCGATGCCATGATCCGTTCCCGCAGCACCAGATCGTACGTGCGCAGGTTCAGCAGCAGCTCCGCACGGTCCGGGATGATGTTCGACTTGGTGCCCGCGTTGGAGGCGCCGACGGTCACGACTGCAAATTCGCCCGGCTTGGTCTCGCGGGACACGATGGTTTGCAGCCGCAGCACGATCGACGCGGCCAACACCACCGGGTCCACGGCGTTGTGCGGCATGGAGCCGTGGGCGCCGCGCCCGTAGACCGTAATTTTCAGGGAGTCGCCGGCAGAGAGGATGGGGCCGGCCGTGGTGCCGATCTTTCCGGCTTCGGTGGGCATCACATGCTGGGCGAAGGCGACGTCGGGTTTGGGAACCTTGGTGGCAAGGCCGTCGTCGACCATTGCCTGGGCCCCCGCGGCCGTCTCCTCTCCCGGCTGGAAGAGTGCCACGTAGGTGCCTGCCCAGCCGTCCCGGTGCGCGGCCATCAGCTTCGCCGCGCCCAGCAAGGACACGATGTGCATGTCGTGGCCACAGGCGTGCATGACGCCGGTGGTCCCGCCGCCGGGAAGCTTCGTGGTGGTCTCCGCGGCGTAGTCCAGGCCGGTGGCCTCGGCGACCGGCAGCGCATCGATGTCCGCCCGAGCCAGCACGGTGCTGCCGGAACCGTTGGCCAGGACCCCGACGACGCCCGTCCCGCCGATCCGCTGGACCCCGTAGCCGAAGCCGGTCAGCTCTGACGCGATCCGATCGGCGGTGTTATGTTCTTCCATGCTGAGCTCGGGGTTCCGGTGCAGGTCCTTGTACAGGTCCCGTTGCCAGCCCAGCTCTTTCTCCAGTGAGCCGGCGAGGCCGTCCGTGATCGCCATGTTTTTGCCCCTCCTGGTCCGCCGGCCCGACGTGAGGGCCGGCTGGTTCGGCGCGGTTTCTCCAACCGTAGGACTTGGGCCCATTCAGATACAACGACGGCGGTGTCTCGGGTCCGGGTTATCCTCACCCAGACACCGTGCCGGCGGGGCAAGAGCCCGCGGTGCCCCGAATCTAACCGGCTGACATCTCCACCGGCCAGGCGATCAGCTCCAGCACGGACCCGCTGCGCAGCACGGCCAGCGGAAACTCCACGCCGATGGCGTCTGCGAAGAGCAGCCGCTGCAGGCTCTGCGCGTTTGCCACCGGCTGGCCGGCGGCCCGGATCACCAGGTCGCCGGGTCGCAGTCCGGCCTGCTCGGCGGGGGAGCCGGGCAGCACCTCGACCACCCGCAGCGCGTTTCGCTCGCCGGTACTCATGATGTCCCGCGGGGACAACGGCACCGGAGTACTCACCAGGCCAAGGTAGGCGCGCCGCACGCGCCCGTCGGCCAGCAACGCGGAGATGATCCGGCGGGTCGTGGCGTTGATCGGCACGGCCAGGCCCAGCCCGATCCCGGCGACGGCCGTATTGATCCCGATAACCCGTCCGGAGGCGTCGGCCAGGGCGCCGCCGGAATTGCCCGGGTTCAGCGCGGCGTCCGTCTGGATGACGTCCTCAATCACCCTCCGGTTCCTGCCCGCGGCGACCGGGATTGAGCGCCCCAAGGCGCTGACCACCCCTGCCGTCACCGAGCCGGACAGGCCCAGCGGGCTGCCCACGGCGACGACCAACTGGCCCACGCGCAGCTTGGAAGCATCGCCCAGCTCGACCGGGCGCGGCACCGTGAGCCGGCCGCGCAGCACGGCCAGGTCGGAGAGTGGATCTGCGCCGACCACGTCAACGTCCGTGCGTGACCCGTCCGCGAAGGCCGCACGGCCGCCGTCGGAGTTGGCCACCACATGCGCGTTGGTGAGCAGGTAGCCGTCTTCGGTGAAGACCACAGCGGAGCCGCCGCCGGACGGGAAGGTCCTGTCCCGGCGTCGTACTTCCATCTGGATGCCCGCCACGTGCGGCGTGACGGTCTCGGCTACGCGCACCACGGACGCCGAATACGAGTCCAACGGGTCCTGCATGGTGTCCGCGGCCTGTGGTTCGGCATGCGGTTCCGGGATTGTGTTCACGGCCCACCTCCGGGAGCTTTGCTTGCTCTCCATGGAAACGCAGAATGGGCAGGTTTGATCCTGCTGCCGCTACGCCTTCAGTGAACCCGGTACGGGCGGTTCTCCGCCGGGTGACCGCGGCGCCTTCCCCACGCCGACGGGCGGCACTTTGCAGCCTGGTCCGGGAGTTCAATCCACGCGACGGCGAACGGCTGGCTGGCTGCCAGCCGCTCGCCGTCGTCGGTACCCGCGGGGTTTAGAACGGGTACTGTGCGATGTCCGGGCGGACGGTGAGCCACTGGGTTTCGGTGAAGGAGTCCATGTTGGCTTGGTGGCCGCCGATGCGGGAGCCGTTGCCGGAGTTCTTGGTGCCGCCGAACGGGGAGTTGGCTTCGTCCGAGACGGTTTGTTCGTTGATGTGGACCTTGCCCGAGTCGACGCGGTCAGCGATCTGCATGGCCAGGCCGACCTCGCCCAGGATGGACAGCGAGAGTCCGTACTCGTTGGCGTTGGCCAGTTCCACGGCCTGGTCGATGGTGGAGAACTTCATCACCGGGGCGACCGGGCCGAAGATCTCGTCCTTCCACGCGGTGTTGGCCGGGTCGAGGTCGGCCAGCACGGTGGGGGAGTAGAACGGGCCGTCGTTGGTGCCGCCGGCGGCGAGCCGGGCGCCGGCGGCGACGGCGTCCTGCACGATCGAGTCGATGCGCTTGAGCTGGTTCTCGTCGATGATCGGGCCGAGCGCGACGGTGCCGGTCTTGGGGTCGCCGACCGGCAGGTTCCTGGCCTTTTCGGCCAGCGCGGCGACGTAGTCCTCGTAGATGTCCTCGTGGACGATGTGCCGGCCGGTGGTCATGCAGATCTGGCCCTGGTGCATGAAAGAGCCGAACGCTGCGGCGGACGCGGCCTTGGCCAGGTCCGCGCCGGGCAGCACGATCATGGCGTTGTTGCCGCCGAGTTCCAGGTGTGCGCGCTTGAGGTTCCGGGCGGCCGATTCGCCAATCTTGCGGCCGGCGGCGGTGGAGCCGGTGAAGGAGATGACGCGGACCTCGTGGGCTTCGACCACGGCGGCGCCGATGTCCGCGCCGCCGGGCAGCAGGGACAGCAGCCCGGCGGGCAGGCCTGCTTCTTCGAAGACGCGCATCAGGGTCACGCCGCCGCACACCGCGGTGCGCGGGTCCGGTTTGAGCAGCACCGCGTTGCCCAGCGCGAGGGCGGGGGCGACGGCGCGGATGGAGAGGATCAGCGGGAAGTTGAACGGCGCGATGACCGAGACCACGCCGACCGGGCGGCGCCGGGCGAAGGACCAGCGGTCCTCGTTGGAGGTGAGCACGTCGCCGGCCGGCAGCGAGGGCAGCGCTGCGGCTTCGTAGCATTCGTTGGCGGCGATGTGAGTTTCCAGGCCGGCCTTGGGGCCGATGCCGCCCGATTCGCGCACGATCCAGGACTGGATTTCCTCGGCGTGTTCTTCCCACAGCGCGCCGGCGCGGCGCAGCACGGCGGCGCGTTCTTCCGGCTTGCGGGCGGCCCATTCCTTCTGCGCCGCGGCGGCAACGGTTGCCGCCTCGTGCACGTCCTCGACCGAGGCCAGGCCGTAGGAGCCCAAGGTCTCGCCGGTGGCCGGCTCCACCGAAGCGGCGGTGCCGGCACCGCCGTCGCGCCAGCCATTGACATAAATCTTGCCCTCCCACAGGGAGGCATCAAGCAGGGACATATCCCGTCCTTTCAGGTTGATTTGCATGGTTGTGCCGGCCGTAGCGGCGCGGCCGTGTGGAGAAGGGTCTCAGCCGGCGGTTTTCAAGACGGCCTTGATGGTCCCGCCGGCGGCGGAATCGGCGATGGCCGCGTCGATCTGGTCGAACCCGTAGTACTTCACCAGCTTGTCGAAGGGGAACCGTCCGGCCTTGTACAGGGCGATGAGCCCGGGGATCAGTTGGGCGGAGGTGCTGGAACCGCCGAGGGTGCCGATGATCCGCTTGCCCCAGAGCGTGCGCAGGTGGTCCACCGAGAACCGCGCCTGAGCCGGCGCCCCGCCGATCAGCACCAGTGTGCCCAGCATGCCCACGGCGTCCGCAGCTTCTTCAACCACCTTGATGTTGCCGGTGCATTCCAGCACGTAGTCGGCCGGGCCGCCGCAGATGCGCTGGATCTCCTCGAGGGCGCTGGTGTTGCCGGAGTTGATGGTGTGGGTGGCACCCAGTTCGCGCGCCAGTTCCAGCCGCGAATCATGCAGGTCGATGGCAATGATGGTGGCCGCGGGCGTGTTCTTCGCGGCCATGATCGCGGCCAGGCCCACGGCGCCGGCTCCGTACACCACCAGCGACTGGCCCGGTTCGGGCTTTGCGGTGTTGAACACCGCGCCGGCACCCGTCGTAATACCGCAGGCCAGCGGCCCGAGCAGTTCCAGCGGGATGTCCTTGTCCACCTTCACCAGCGACGACGCCAGTGCGAGCGAGTAGTCGGCGAAGGATGACTGGCCGAAGAAGTGGCCGGAGACCTTGCCGCCGTCGGCCCGGGTGTACGCGGACTTTCCCGCGTCCGGCCCCTTGAACCGTGCGCCGCTCACCAGCGCCTCGCCCAGCCGCAGGCAGTAGCGGTGCTCGCCACGCAGGCAGTTCTTGCACTCGCCGCAGTACGCCCAGCCCATGATCACGTGGTCGCCCACGGCAACATTCGTCACGCCGTCCCCGACGGCCTCCACCACGCCGGAGCCTTCATGGCCCAGCACGCCGGGCAGCGGCAGCGGCATGTCGCCGGCCTGGGTGATCAGGTCGGTGTGGCAGAGGCCGACGGCGGCGACCTTAACCAGCACTTCGCCCGGCCCGGGTGCGTCCAGCTCCAGCTGCTCGGGGACGAACGGGGCGTCCTTTTCTTCGACTACCAGCGCATTGATCTTCATTGCCATGCTCCTTACGGTCTTGCCGGCTATGTTGATACGTCACCTATACAACGTTTCACTACGGAGAAAAACTCCCTACGCCGTGGTGCCGATCTCCCGTTCCATCTCGACGGTGTTCATTACCCGGCCGAAGAAGGTGCCGATGGCGTCCAGGCTGGCGGACTGGGCCGCCTCCGACCGGCCGCCGGTGGCGTCCGACAAAAAAACCACCTTGTAGTCGTTCATGTAGGCACTGCGCGCGGTCGATTCACAGCACACCTCGGTCAACGTGCCGGCGATGATCACGGTGTCAACGGTGTTCAGGCCGCGGATGGTCGTCAGGACGCTCTTCAGTGGCGTGTTGTGGAAGGCGTCGTAGCGGTGCTTGTCCAGCACGTAGTCACCGGCTTCGGGCTTGAGTTCCTCGATGATCTCAACTCCGCTGGTTCCGCGGCGCATGCCGGCCGTCCGCAGCCGCTGGTTGTAGGTGGTCTCCAACGGTGAAACGTCGAACGAATCCAGCAGCACGTGACGGGTGTATATGACCGGGATGCCTGCCTGCCGGCAAGCCGCGGCGGCGGTCACCATTTCCGGCAGCCGGTGGCGAGCCATCGGCACTTCCATCGGTGCGCCTTCCAGCACGAAATCGTTCTGCATGTCGATCATCAGCAGTGCGGTCCTGGCCGCATCAATGCGCCACATGTTGGCCCCCCTGTCGGCTCCGGCCGGTCCGGGCATTCTGCCCGCCGGACCTGAGACCTAGGCTACATGTTCACACCGTGCCGGCCGCACGGTGACCGCCGGGCGGCTAGTCCTGGTCGTCGAGCTCGCGGCGGGCGGCGGCGGCAGCCTTGCGCGTCCGGTCGGCGGTCTTGGCCGCGGAAACCAGGTCTTCCTCGGCGGCTTCCATCTTGCGGTCCGTCGAGGCGACCTCACGCTCCAGGTCTTCGATGCGCCGCTTCAGTTCGGCGAGCTCGCCCACCAGTTCGTCCCGCCGGTTCTGCAGTTGGTCCAGCTTGTCCAGTACCTTCTGTTCCGACGCTTCGGCGTCTTCCTTGCGCTGCTCCGCCTTGTCCAGCGCCGCCTGCGCCTGCCGGCGCCGCCGTTCGGCCTCTTCGGCTTCCTGCTTGGCGGCCCGGTCGGCCTTGGCGGCCCGGCGCTCGGCGAGTTCGTCCCGCGAGGACCGCTTCGGCTGGCGCGGTGGCGCCGGCTCGGCACCCGCATCCGGGGGAGCGCCAGCCCCGGGCAGCGCCACCCGGCCGTCCAGGTCCACCGGGTCAATCCCGTTCGACGACAGCGACTCGGTCAGCAGGCCGCTGGTTACGGCCGCCGCCGCAGCGGCATCTGCCATCGCCGCATGCAGCGTCTGCTCCGCCTCCGCGACGGCCGCGGCACTCACCTTTTGCCCGAGCTCATCGGCCAGCTTCCGGCCCTCTGCCGCCACGGCGGCCAGCAGTTCCCGGCGCTGGTCGCCCAGTCGGCGCAGTTGTTGCGGATCGAGCTGCTCCTGGGCTTCGCTCATGGCGTGGCCCAGTTCCACGATCCCGGCGATGTCCGCGCTCCGGTGCCGGCTCAGAAGATTGACCAACCAGGCCGCGGCCGACGGTTTCGCCAGCGCTTTGATCTGCCCGGCGAGCTCCTTGTGGCCGTCCTGGGCTGCCTCCTTGGCCCTCGCGTTGCGGGCCGCGGTGAATTCGCCGGGCAACAGCGCGTACAGCTCCCGTGCCGCGCTCTCCAGGTCCATGTGCCCCAGCCTAATAGGAGCGGCCGTCCGCGGTTGTTTTCGGCCACGGTTGGCGGGGTGACGATGCAAACCCCGTGCGGGCGGCAGCTGTCCGTGGGTCACCCGCAGCGCTGGAGCCGGCGCCAGCGGAGGTCAGGGCACGACGCCGAAGCCGCCGCTCCATGCAACGGCTACCGGGACTTTCTGGTCTCCCTGTCGTTGGCCTTGCGCAGCGCATCGACCAGCTCTGACTTGTCCATCTTCGACCGGCCGGGGACATCGAGCTTCTTGGCCAGATCGTAGAGGTGCTGCTTGGAGGCGTTTGCGTCCACCCCGCCCTTGGTCTCCCGCGAGGTGCCGGCGCCGCCCTCCGCTTGCGGGTCGGAGGGGCCCTTCTTTTCCTTCGGCTCCCAGTGATCGCCCACCTTCTCGTGCGTGTGCTTAAGCGCGCTGTAGGCCACGCGGTGGGCACGTTCCTCGTCGCCGTACGTCTCGGCGGCGGAATCGTGGGCTTCCGCGAAAGTCTCCTGGGCCTTCTTGCCCGACCGCCGCAGTGTGCTGGGCAATTCGCTCTGCTTCGGCTTGCCGCTCTTCGTCGTCTTCGGCATCTGGACCACGTCCCTTCAGAAAGGATTGTTCGCCATTCCACCTCCAACGTGGCACAGTTCCCCGACGCTGCCAAGGGAGATGCGGCGCCTGTGGAAATGGGAACAACGACGGCGGAGCAGCCGCCTGCCGTCGGCGGACCTTCGCGATGCCGGAGGACGCAACAGGCACCGGCACAATGGAAGGGTGAGCCAGTCAGCCCCGCAGGAACCCGCGCACCGCCACGTCCTTTTCGACCTGGCCGCGATGGGTGCGGGCCTGGTCTTCGCCGATTCCCTGGACGATCTGGCCGCTGCCCTGACGGGCAGCCCGGTTGGGGCCGGTGCCGGCGGGCCGGCAACCACCGGCACCCGGGCCGGCACCGCCGTCGTGCAGGCTCCGCCGGGCACGGGCAAGACGACCCTGGTCCCGCCGCTGGTGGCCAACCTGGCGGCGGGCAGCGCACCGGGCCGCCGGCCGCGCATCGTGGTCACCCAGCCCCGCCGGGTCGCGGCCCGTTCAGCTGCCAGGCGCCTGGCAGCCCTGGATGGCAGCCAGCTTGGCGGCCGCGTCGGTTATACGGTGCGCGGGGAACGCCGGGCGGGTCCGCAGACCCTGATCGAATTCGTCACGCCGGGAATCCTGCTGGGCAGGCTGCTCACCGATCCCGGCCTGGACGGGACGGACGCGGTGATCCTGGACGAAGTGCATGAGCGCGGCCTGGAGACCGACCTGCTGGTCGGCATGCTCGGCGAGGTCCGCCAGCTGCGCGGGGATCTTACGTTGGTGGCGATGTCGGCCACCTTGGACGCGCCGCGCTTCGCCGCGTTGATCGGCGGGGACGACGGCGCCGGGCCGGCCCCGGTGGTCGACTGCCCTTCGGCGCTGCATCCCTTGGAGGTGCGGTGGGCTCCTGCCTCCGTGCCACGGCTGGACGGGCGGGGAGTTGCCCGCGGTTTTTTGGACCACGTTGCCTCCACCGCGGCGGCCGCCCATGCCGCGGCGCTCGCGGACGACCCCTCGGTGGACGCCCTGGTCTTCGTGCCGGGAGCCTGGGAAGTGCAGCAGGTGGCCGCGCTGATCCGGGACAGGATCCGCGGCGGCACCGGCACCGGCGGTGGCGGCACCGGCACCGAGGTACTGGAACTTCACGGCCAGGCCGACACGGCCACGCAGGACCGCGCCGTTTCCGGCCGGGACCAGGGCGGGGCGCCGCGCATCATCGTCTCCACCTCGCTGGCCGAGTCCTCGCTTACCGTGCCGGGCGTGCGGTTGGTCGTCGACTCGGGTCTGTCGCGCGAACCCCGCCGGGACGCGGCCCGCGGCATGTCCGGGCTGGTGACGGTGTCAGCCTCCCGCGCTTCCGCCGACCAGCGCGCCGGCCGCGCCGCCCGCCAGGGTCCGGGCACCGTGGTGCGCTGCTACGAGCCGAAAACCTATGGCGCCGCGCCGGCCCATCCCACCCCGGAGATCGCGGTCGCCGACCTCACCAATTCCGCCCTGGTGCTGGCCTGCTGGGGTGCCCCGGGCGGCGAGGGGCTGCAGCTTCCGGACGCGCCGCCGGCGTCGGCCATGGCGGACGCCGTGCGCACTTTGCATGAGCTGGGGGCTGTTGACGACGGCGGCCGCGCCACCGATCTGGGGCGTGTCCTCTCCCGGGTCCCGGCCGACCCCCGGCTGGGCCGGGCGCTGCTGGACGGTGCGGCGGTAGTGGGTGGGCAGGTTGCCGCCGAGGTAGTCGCCATGGTCTCCGGCGAGGAGCGGGCGGCCGGGGCAGACCTCACGGTGCTGCTGTCCCGGCTGCGTTCGGCAGGCCGCGGCGACCCGGCTGCCCGGCGCTGGCGGGAGGAGGCGCAACGGCTGGAGGGCATCGCACAGCAGGAGGGCACCGCCGTCGTCCCTTCCACCGGCGATGTGAAGGGGTCGGAGCATCCGGGCTTCGTGGTGGCGCTGGCCTTCCCCGAGCGGGTCGCCCGCCGCGTGCCCGGTCCCGGGCAGACCTACCTGCTGGCGTCCGGAACCCGGGCCGGGCTGCCGTCCGGCAGTCCCCTGGCCGGGCAGGAGTGGCTGGCTGTGGCCGAGGTGTCCCGGGCGCAGGGCCGCGACGCGGCAGGCACCGGAGCGGTGATCCGAGCCGCCGCCCCGTTGGCGGGGGAAACGGCCGCAGCGGCGGCCCAGCACCTGATGACCGACCGGGTGGAGGCGCGCTTCGAGTCGGGCAAACTTGCGGCCCGCCGGGAACGCAGGCTTGGCGCCATCGTGCTCTCCTCGGCCCCGGTCCGGCCGTCGCGGGACGAGGGCCGGGAGGCGGTAGCGCGGGCCCTGGAAGACGGCGGGCTGGGCATTCTTGGCTGGTCGGAGGCAGCCCAGGGGCTGCGCCGCCGGCTGGCCTTGCTGCACCGCGAACTGGGCGCGCCCTGGCCGGACGTCGCCGACGCAGCGCTGCTGGGACGGCTGGCCGATTGGCTGGCGCCGGAACTGGAGGCACTGGCCGGCGGGAAGCCGGCCGCCGCAGTGGACCTGGCCGAGCCGCTGCGCCGGCTGTTGCCCTGGCCGGAAGCGGCCAGGTTCGATGAGCTCGTGCCGGAGCGGCTGGAGGTTCCCAGCGGTTCACGGGTGCGGATCGACTACCCGGAACGTGACGGGGGAGAGCGCCCGGTGGTGGCGGTCAAACTGCAGGAGTGCTTCGGCTGGGCGGACACGCCCCGACTGGTGGGCGGGCGCGTCCCCGTGCTGTTCCACCTGCTCTCACCCGCGGGCAGGCCGCTGGCTGTGACCGATGACCTGGCGTCTTTCTGGTCCGGTCCCTACGCGCAGGTCCGCGCCGAGATGCGCGGCCGCTACCCGAAGCACCCGTGGCCGGAGGATCCGTGGACCGCGCCGGCCACCGGGCGGACCAAGCACCGGAGGTAACGGCCTGACACGCCGCACGGGCGGACTGCCGCCACGCCGGGACGGCGGGCGCGTGCCGCCACGCCGGGCGGGCTGCCGCCATCAAGCGGGTCTCATCCGCCCGGTCCCAGTCAGCGGATGAAGTGGCGGGAGATGAGCAGCCGCTGGATCTGGTTGGTCCCCTCGAAGATCTGCATGACCTTGGCCTCGCGCATGTACCGCTCGGCCGGGAAGTCCCGGGTGTAACCGGCCCCGCCCAGCACCTGCACGGCGTTGGTCGTCACGCTCATCGCGTTGTCGGTGGCCACCAGCTTGGCGATCGAGGCCTCCCGGCCGTAGGGGAGGCCGGCGTCCTTCAACCGCGCCGCCGCCAGGTACATGGCGCGCGCGGTTTCCACCTCCACCGCCATGTCGGCGATCAGGAAGGCCAGCCCTTCGTGCTCGATCAACCGCTTACCGAAGGCCTCGCGCTCGTTGGCGTAGGAGGCGGCCAGGTCCAGCGCGGCCTGGCCCAGCCCGGCAGCCACCGCCGCAATGCCCAGCCGGCCCGAGTCCAGCGCCGCGAAGGCGATCGCCAGGCCCTGGCCTTCCTCGCCGATCAAGCGGTTGGTTGGAACGTACACGTCGTCGAAGTTCATCGTCGCCGTGGTGGAGGCGGTCAGCCCCATTTTGCGCTCCGGCGGGGCCGCACTCAGGCCTTCGGTGTTGGCCGGAACCAGGAAGCAGGAAACACCGTGCCGCGGATCGTCGGACGTCCTGGCCATGACCGTGTAGAAATCGGCTTCGCCGGCGTGCGTGGTCCAGGCCTTCGCACCGCGGATCAGATAGCCGTCGCCCTTCCGGATGGCGCGGGTACGCATCGCCGCCGGGTCGGAGCCCGCGTGCGATTCGGAGAGGCAGTAGGCCCCCAAGGTGTCGCCCGAAAGCATGTCCGGCAGCCATGTTTTGCGCTGCGCATCGCTGCCGAAATGCACCAGCGGGAAGCAGGAGAGGGCATGGACGCTGACGCCCACCGCCACGCTGCCCCATGCGGCGCCGAGTTCCTCCAGGACCTGCAGGTAGACCTCGGCCGGCTGGCCGCCGCCGCCAAACTCCTCCGGGTACGGCAGGCTGAGCAGCCCGGTTTCCCCCAGCATCCGGAAGACCTCGCGCGGGAACCGCTCGGCGGCCTCGGCCTCGGCCGCCTGCGGCAGCAGCTCGCGGTCCGCGATGTCGCGGACCAGCTCGATCAGGTCCTGTGCTTCCTCCGTCGGCACCAACCGTTGCACAACCATCGCCACTCACCCCTCCGGCTACCGGCCTGGGTGCGGACCGGCGCCTGGATTGCCGCAGCCAGGCCGGGTTTGCCGGGACGCTGCGGTGCGTCCATGTCATTGCGTGAGTCAACTACAACACGGCTACAGGGGCCTGACAAGCATGATCCCCGGCGTGTGTGCGGGCGGGTCTCCAGCGGGTGTCCGGGCCGGTCGGACGGCGCTGCCGGGCAGCAGGAGCAGTCGCTGGACATCGGCGACGGTCGGGATCCTCCAGGGCAGTGTGCTTTGACGGGTGACCGCGGGAGGCGGGAAGCGTAGGCTGGGAAGCGAGTCCTGCAGCAGAAAAAGGTGATGTGCCATGGACCGGACGTGGAAGCGCTGGCTGCCGGCCGCCGTCGTGCCCGCGGTGATTGCCGGCGGAGTGCTCACCGGTTCCCTGCAGGCCAACGCCGCAACGGATTTGCCGGACAAGACTCCGCAGCAGCTGCTGGAACTGGTGGCGGACAGCGACGTCCGCGCGCTCTCCGGCACGCTGGAACAGGACTCCGCGTTGGGGCTTCCGGAACTTCCCGAGGACCTGCCCGCGGACGAGGGCGGCGACGTGGCCGCGGCGCTGGAACTGCTGACCGGTTCCCGCACCGCCCGCGTCTACCTGGACGGGCCGGATCAGGCCCGGCTGCAGCTCTTCGACCGCTTTGCGGAGCGCGACGTGATCCGCAACGGCACCGAGGCCTGGGTCTACAGTTCCAAGGAGAACGAGGCGGTCCACCTGACGTTGCCAGCCTGTGCGGACGCCGGAAAACGCGGCGGTGCACCCCACCCGGGTGGGGCCTACACCCCCGAACAGCTCGCCGAGCACCTGCTGGCCAAGATCGGCCCGGAAACGAAGGTGTCCGTCGGCGCCGATACCGAGGTCGCCGGCCGCAGCGCCTATCAGCTGCTGGTGGAGCCGAACAGCACTGCCACGCTGGTGGGATCCGTGACCGTCGCCGTCGACGCCGAGACCGGCCTGCCGCTCAGCCTCCGTGTAACTGCCCGGGGACAGCAAGACCCGGCGTTCCAGCTGGGCTTCAGCAAGCTAAGCCTCGAGGCCCCCGACCAGGGCCTGTTCGAGTTCACCCCGCCGGCCGGTGCCAGCGTCACCCAAAAGGCCGTGCCGCGGCACGGAAAACAGCCACCGTCCGGCCGCCATGGCCAGCACGACGACGGCGCTGCCGCGCTGAGCGATGACGTCACCCTGCACGGCTCCGGTTGGGAGACCGTGGCGGAAGCCCCCGCGGGGGCCCTGCCGGAGGGCTGGGAGGACTCGCCGTTGCTCGCCCAAGCCACCGAAGCGGTGGACGGCGGCCGGCTGATCTCTACCGCCCTGGTCAACGTGTACCTGACCGACGATGGCCGCGTTCTGGCCGGGTCCGTCCCGTTCGAGTCGTTGCAGGCAGCCGCGGAGGCCCGGTGAGCGGCAGCGGCAACCCTGCCGCGCTGGTCATCGAGACCTCCGGACTGACCAAACGCTTCGGCCGGCAAACCGCCGTCGACTCCCTGGACCTGGCCGTCCCGCACGGTTCCGTCTTCGGCTTCCTGGGACCCAACGGCTCGGGGAAAACCACCACCATCCGGGTCATGCTCGGGCTGGCCGCAGCCACCAGCGGGAGCGTCCGGATCTTCGGCCAGGACATGCCCGGCTCTTTGCGGGACGTGCTTCCGCGGGTCGGAGCCCTGATCGAAGGCCCGGCGTTCTACCCCTTCCTGTCCGGCGCCGCGAACCTGCACCGGCTGGACACCGCGGACCGCCATGCACCGTCAAACACCCGGCGGGAGAGGATCGGCAGGGCGCTGGAGCGTGTCGGCCTGACCCACGCCGCGGACAAGAAGGTGCGCGCCTACTCGCTGGGCATGAAGCAGCGGCTGGGCATCGCCAACGCCCTGATGATGCCGCGCCAGCTCCTGGTGCTGGACGAGCCCACCAACGGGCTCGATCCGCAGGGCACCCGCGAAGTCCGCAGCCTGGTCCGTTCGCTGGCGGGGGAGGGCACCACGGTTTTCGTCTCGAGCCACTTGCTCTCCGAGGTGGAGCAGATCTGCACGCATGCGGCCGTCATGCGCGCCGGCAAGCTGGTTGCGCAGGGGGCCCTGGATGAAGTGCGCAGGGCGGGCCTCACCCACGTGAGCGTCCAGACCCCGGACGTCGTGGCGGCGCGCGGCGTGCTGCGCCGGTTGGGCCTGGAACCCGAGGTCCCGAGCGCCGCACTCGACGGACACGTGAACGCCCCGATGAACCAGGGCGGACTGCTGCCCGAGCACATCGCCGCCGCTCTCGTGGCGGACGGCGTGCGGATCCGCGGGTTCTCCGTGGAGGCAAGCAGCCTCGAGGACCGGTACGTGGAGCTGACGGGGGAGGGCTTCGACGTTGTCCAGTGAGCAGCAGCCCGGCACGGGCGGCCACCGCCGGGTGGGGCCCGAGATTGTGGAAGTCGAGGACCCCGCCGAGGAAAGCCCCGGCGCTTCGGCGGCACCTCCGGCCGAGGGACGCGAAGGCGGTAAGTCCGCCGGTTGGGCCCTTTTCGGTTCCGAGCTCAGCGTGCTCTTCCGCCGCGGTCGGACGTGGGCCATGCTGCTGGCCCTGGCCGCTGTCCCGACGCTCATCGCGGTGGTGGTCCGGTTCGCTGCGGACGAGGACGGGCCAGGCGGCGGGCCGCCGTTCCTCAACCGGATCACGGAGAACGGGCTGTTCGTGGCGCTGACCGGGCTGGTGGTGTCCATCCCGTTGTTCCTGCCGCTGACAGTCAGCGTCGTTTCCGGGGACACGATCGCCGGGGAGGCGGGCCACGGCACCCTGCGCTACTTGCTCAGCGCGCCGGCCGGCCGGCTGCGGCTGCTGGCCGTCAAGTACGGTGCGGCGGTAGCCTTCTGTGCCGCGGCGGCGCTTGCCATCGCCGTCGCGGGTGCGCTGATCGGCGGCCTGCTCTTTGGCATCGGGCCGGTGACTCTGCTGTCCGGCGACACGATCGGCGTCGGCGAGTCCTTCGCTCGGCTGCTGCTGGTGGCGGCCTATGTAGCCTTGTCGCTGGCCGGGCTGGCGGCCATCGGGCTCTTCATTTCCACCCTCACCGAGGTCCCCGTCGGCGCCATGGCGGCGACCGCTGTGCTGGCCGTCGTCGCCCAGATTGTCGGCGCCCTGCCGCAGCTGGAATGGCTGCACCCGTGGCTGTTCACCCACCACTGGCTCAGCTTCGCCGACTTGCTGCGCCAGCCCATCTCCTGGGACGCCTTCGGCGCCAACGCCCTCCTGCAGGGCGGCTACATCGCCGTGTCCTGCGCCCTCGCCTACGGCCGTTTCAGCACCAAGGACGTGCTGTCCTAGAGTCGGTCGCGGCCGGAGTCGGACGATAGCTGTCCTCGCCGCTGGTTCGGGTTTGGTTACGACATCCCGGCTTGTTCGTCGGGCTGATGGATGCCGATGGTGTTGTTTTCCGTGTCCAGGTAATAGCCCTGCCACGCCATTCCCGGCAACGCGTACTTCGGCAGGGCCGTTTGGCCGCCCGCATCCAGGATCTTCCGTTCGGTCGCGTCGTAGTCATCCACCTCCATGGTGACCACCCAGGCGTTCGTGCCTTGGCCGGTGCCCGGGGTCGGGGCGGGGCGTTGCATGAGGCCACCATTGATGCCGGGCTGGTCCTCCGGGCCGGTCACGACGCCGTAGTAGGGAGTGCCGGTGACCTGTGAATAGTCCTCGAACGTCCAGCCGAACACGGTTGCGTAGAAGTTTTTCGCTCGTTCCAGGTCTTCTGCCTGGATCTCAAAGTGCACGGGGCGGGCCATGGCGGACTCCTTCGCTGGATGCGGATGCTGATGGTGTCCAATCATGCTGTCCTGCGGGGGAGTGTCAATAGCGCAGACGCGTTAGGAGCGCTGGCTGGTTCGGCCGCGGGCCCGTACGTGCGGCGAACCGCGGGGAGCAGCCCGACAAGCCGCGCCCCGCCGTCGTTATGGGGAAAACTCGCTGCTAGCGGAGCTGCTCCGCGAGAATGTCGAAGGCTTCGCTCCAGCCATCGTGGACGTTGTTGTCGCCGGCGAAACCTTCGATGCCGCGCAGGTGGAAGGTCATCTCGGTGCGGCCGCCCTCGAGTTCGGCCAGCTCCACCGTGATCACCGGCGAGTCTTCGCGGCGGTCCCCGGGTGAGGCCCAGGTGAAGACCAGCCGCTCCGGTTCGACAACTTCGAGGTACTCGCCGGCGGTGGGGTACTCGCTGGCGTCCGGTGCGATCATCTTGTACTCGTAGGTGCCGCCGACGCGGGCGTCGATCCTGACGAACTCGCGCGGGCTGTCCACTTCGCGCGGGTGCCACCAGCGGGCGGCTTCGTCCGGATCGGTCCACGCGCGCCAGATGGTTTCGCGCGGGGCGTCAAAGATGCGGGTGATGGTGAATTGCTTGTCCCGAGTCGTGGTTTGCTCAGTCATTTCCGGCTTCTTCCTTGAGTTGGCGGAGCCGCTCGTCCAATAGGTCAAAGCGCTCGTTCCAGAGACCTCTGTGGTGGTCGATCCAGGCCGAAGCGTCGTCCAGGGGCTCGGTGCGCAAAGTACAGGTGCGCCACTGTGCGGTGGCTGTGCGCCCGATCAGCCCGGCATCCTGCAACACCCGCAGGTGCTGCGAGATGGCGGGCCGGCTGATCCGGAACGGCTCTGCCAGTTCGCCGACCGTCGCGGACCCCTGCCGCAGCCGGGACAGGATGGCCCGGCGGGTAGGGTCGGCCAGTGCGGCGAAGATCAGGCTCAGCTCGTCCGCGGCCCCTGCCATGTAAGCAACTCCTTATGTAAGTGATTACTTAAACATACGCCGATGGGACGAGGTGTCAAGGTCCCCGGTGGCGTTCTGAAGCGGCAGGGGAAGCTTGCCCAGCGTGGGCCCGTAGCAGGGATGCGGCGCAAGCCCCGACCGGATCGATACGCAGGAAGTCTCAATAGGTCGAAATCAAGTATTTCCTCTCACTAATCACGGCGCCTAAAGTGGGTGCGAGCGCACGCCGCAATGGCTGCGTCCGGAGACGGACAGGAGGCCAGTGTGGAGACACGCCAGCTGCGCTACTTCGTGGCCGTTGCTGAAGAGCGCCATTTCGGCCGCGCGGCGCAGCGCCTGCACATGGCCCAGCCGCCGCTTTCGCACCAGATCAGGCAACTCGAAGAGCAACTCGGCACGCAACTGCTGGTCCGCACCACGCGCAAGGTGGAGCTGACGCCCGCGGGCGAGTTACTGCTGGACCGCGCCCGCGGCCTGCTGGCGGAGATTGAGCAGTTGGGCGAGGATGTGAAGCTGGTGGGGCAAGGCGCCAGCGGCGTGCTGCGCGTTGGCGTCGTCGGCTCCGCCACCTACCGCCTGATGCCGCGCATTGTGGACGCGGCCGGACGTCGGCTGCCCGGGCTGAAGCTCCACGTGCTGGGTGAGATGCTCACGCCGCAACTGGAAGAGGCGCTGGAAGAAAACCGGATCGACGTGGCAGTGCTGAGGCCGCCGGTCCGCTCCGGCGACCTCGAGCTCAAGTTCCTGGAGCAGGACGAACTGGTCGTCGCGCTTCCCGAAGACCACCCGCTGGCTTCCCAGGGCTTCTTGGACCTGTCCGACCTTGCCGCTGAGAAGTTTGTTTCCTATCCCCGTAATTCTGCAGTGTGCGGCATTTTCATGGATGCTTGCCGCCACGTCGGCTTTCGGCCGCGCATCGTGCAGGAGGCACGCGAGACCTCCACCCTGCTCGCATTCGTGGCCGCCGGCATGGGGCTGGCGCTGGTGCCGATGACGCGCCGTGTCTTTGCGCTGCAGGGGACCGTGCTGCGGCCGCTGCGCGATGCCCCCGCGGTCGATCTCGCCCTGGCCTGGCGCAAGGGGAACACGTCGCAGCTGATCAACAATTTCCTCGACCTATTCGATACATCCACTGCCCCGGAAGGAACCGCCCGTGAAGATTGAGCGGATTGAAGCCATTCCCTATGCGATCCCCTACACGCACCCGCTTAAGTTTGCCAGCGGCGAAGTGGCCACGGCGGACCACGTCCTGCTGCGGGTCCATGCGGACAACGGGCTGGTCGGGATCGCGGACGCGCCCCCGCGCCCCTATACGTATGGTGAGACGCAGACGTCCATTGTCTCCATCGTGGAACAGGTCTTCGGCCCGCAAGTGACGGGCCTCGACGTGCTGGACCGCGGCAAGATCCATGCGGTGCTGAACCGCACGATCCACAACCAGGTGGCCAAGGGAGCCTTGGACATTGCGCTGTGGGACCTTATGGGCAAGGCACTGTCCACGCCTGTGCACAAGCTGCTCGGCGGCTACACCGACCGCATGCGTGTCAGCCACATGCTCGGCTTCAGGCCGGCACGGGAGCTGCTGGATGAGGCACTCCGGTTTGGCGAGGAGTACGGCATCACCACGTTCAAGCTGAAAGTGGGGCGGCGGCCGCTCGCCTTGGATGTGGAAGCCTGTCATGTGCTGCGGGAAGGTTTGGGGGACGACGTCGAAATCTACCTTGACGCCAACCGTGGCTGGACCGCGAATGAAGCGCTGGAGGTCCTGCGCCGTACCGACGGCCTTGGGTTGACCTTGCTGGAGGAACCATGCGACGCCAAAGAAACCATGAGCAGACGGCGCCTGGTGGAAAAGTCCCCCATCCCGGTTGTGGGCGACGAGTCGGTTCCGACGGCGGGTGACGTCTCGCGGGAGTTGCTCTCGGGAGGCTGCAATGCCATTTGCATCAAGACTGCCCGCAGCGGCTTCACCGAGGCACAGCAAATCTTGGGCCTCTGCACCGGACTGGGTGTCGACGTGACGATGGGGAACCAGATTGATACCCAGATTGGCTCCTTGGCAACGGTGACCTTCGGTGCTGCCCACGAGGCGACCAGCCGGCGTGCCGGAGAGCTGTCCAATTTCCTCGACATGTCCGACGACCTGCTGGCAGAGCCGATCCGCATCAAAGACGGAACCATCATCGTCCGTGACATGCCGGGCGTCGGCGCGGAGATCGACGAGGAGAAGCTCAACAGGTACCGCCTGTCCTAGCCGCAGCCCGGCCGTCCGGCCCGCCGGATATGACCCACGAATAGAGGAGAAATCACATGCTGTTCCTGGCCCGCATGGAAGTCGAGTTTCCGGCACATCTGGAACCGGAAGAAATATCCCGGCTCCAAGGACTGGAAAAAGAGTACTCGCAAGCACTGCAGCGGGATGGCCGGTTCGCGGGCATCTGGCGCGTGGTGGGCGAGTACGCCAACTATTCGTTGTTTGACGTCGCATCGAACGACGAACTGCACGAAATCCTCAGCGGCTTTCCGATGTATCCGTACATGAAGATCAAGGTCACCCCGCTGGCGAAGCACCCGAACTCAATCAAATGAATGCGACGCCTTTGAGACCTCTGCCCTCTCAATAGGGGCCATTTAGGTATTTCCCTCGGGGTTGTACCGGCCTCTAGATTGGGAGGCACATCACCTCCGCCTGAATGGTTCCGCCACTTCAACCACTGGCTTCGGGCAGTAGGCCCAGCCGACCGTACATCGCACAAAGGAGCGCCATGTCCACCGAAACCAATGCCACCGCGGCTGCCTCCGGCAACGCCGCCACCGACCGTTTTCGCCAGTCCGGCAAGACCGCCGCTGTCGAGGCATCCCAGGAGCGGGTTGACCTGCTCGCCAGCAAGCTGGTCAAGGCCGTCAATGACATCGTGCTAGAAGAGCACGTGACCTACGACGAGTACAACGCCTTCAAGGCGTGGCTGATCAAGGTGGGCGAAGACGGCGAATGGCCGCTCTTCCTCGACGTCTGGGTCGAACACTCCGTCGAGGAGGTCGCCACCAGCCACCGCAAAGGCAACAAGGGCTCCATTGAAGGTCCGTATTACATCCCGAATTCCCCGGAGCAGAAGTCGCCGGCCAAGATTTCCATGCGTCCGGACGAGAAGGGCACCCCGCTGCTCTTCCAGGGCCAGGTCCGCTCCACCGAAGGTACTCCGCTGCCGAACGCCAAAATCGAGCTGTGGCACGCGGACGAGGAAGGCTTCTACTCGCAGTTCGCACCGGGTATTCCGGAGTGGAACCTGCGCGGCACCTTCATTGCCGACGAGCAGGGCAACTTCCACATCGACACCATGCAGCCGGCGCCCTACCAGATCCCGACCGACGGGGCTTGCGGCCAGCTGATCGCCGCGGCGGGGTGGCACGCATGGCGCCCGGCCCACCTGCACTTGAAGGTCTCGGCCCCGGGTTATGAACTGCTCACCGCCCAGCTGTACTTCCCGGGCGACCCGCACAATGAGGACGACATTGCCACGGCGACCAAGCCGGAGTTGATGCTCGACATCCAGCCAACCGCAGACGGCCAGGGCGTGCAGACCACGTACGACTTCGTTCTGGACCCCGAGTCCTAGCCCGGCCGGCTGACGGTCAGGAGGATGGCGTGTCGCCGCACTCTTCCCTGTCCGGTCCGGACGCCGGGGTGGTAACGGACCTGTTCGCCCGGCTGGGCGCTGCGAGATCGGTGGTCACCGCCGTCGACCGCGAGGGGATACCCTGCGGGATCGGGGCCAGCGCTGCTGGACCCGTCTCGCAGGATCCTCCGTTGCTTCAAGTGACCCTGTGGCGCAGTCCCGGCGCCAGAAGACTGGCGGACGAAGCCAAGTTCGCGGTCAATGTACTCCCCACCGTGCCGGCCGACGCGCCGCACGACTTTGCCGGGGGAGCCGCTCTCACTACCGGCTGGCGCTACGCCGACGGCGTTCCCGTCCTGAGCGGAAACGCAGCCACGATTGTGTGCTCGCCGTGGAACATGTACGACGGCGGCGACCACGTCATCCTGGTCGGGGAAGTGCTGAAATGCCTTCCCGGCGCCGCCGGCCCGCTGTCGGCTGAAGGAGCCCTGGGAGCGGGCATCAAGCAGGAGGCCGGAACGCCGCCGTGGTCTTGGGGGCGGGCCGGTTTCTTCAACCTGGAGCCGTGAGGCTATGACGACGGCGGTGGGCCGGCTTCCAAGAGCCGGCCCACCGCCGTCGTCATGCTGTGTTTTGAGGTCTAGAGCTGCGTGCCGACGGGGCCGCTGTCATTGACTTCTCCCCGCCAGGCGCCGGTTTCGGCGCCGCGGGTTTCGATGAACTCCTTGAACTTGCGCATGTCCGACTTCACTTGCTTGTCGTCGATGTTCAGGGCGGCGCCGACCTTCTCGGTGAAGGTTTCCGGATCCCACTCGAAGCGCACCGAGACCTTGGTGCTGTCGGCGCCCAGCGGGCTGAACGTGACGACGCCGGCGTGGGACTTGCCGTCGACGCTGCGCCAGGCGATCCGCTCGTCCGGCTGCTGCTCCACGATTTCGGTGTCGAACTCGCGCTCCACGCCGCCGACCTTGGTCTTCCAGTGGTTGGTGGTGTCGGTCAGTTGGGTCACGGACTCAACGCCGGACATGAAGTTCGGAAAGGATTCGAACTGCGTCCACTGGTCGTACGCTGTGCGGACCGGAACGGCTACATCAATGGTTTCTTCCACGGTTTGCATCAGTTGCCTCCTTTGGAATTGGGCCAGGGCCGCTGTTGCGCCCCTCGAGGTGGCCTCGTTGCCTACGCTACACAGGCTGGTGAAAGGTGACAACTTATTAGACAGCTTGCTGACCATTTTCTGCAGTGCGTAGGGTGGCCTGTGTAGCAATCGCAGAGTCAACCGGCAGGAGTGAATCATGCGCGCTGTAGTGTTCGAGGACTTCAAGACTTTCCCCACCATCAAGGATGTGGAGCGGCCAAAGCCCCGGGCCGGGGAGGTGCTGCTGAAGGTCGCCGGCGCCGGAGCGTGCCACTCCGATGTGGCGATCTACAACGACTTCGAGGCCGGCGGGCCGGGAGCGGTGCCGCCGCCGTTCACGCTCGGCCATGAAAACTCCGGGTGGGTCGAGGAGCTCGGGGAGGGCGTGGAAGGCTTCAACGTCGGCGATGCCTATCTGGTGTACGGGCCGATCGGCTGCGGGCACTGCAAGGCGTGTTCGCGCGGCCAGGACACCTACTGCGAGAACGCGGCCAAGATGCCCTACCTCGGCGTGGGGCTGGGGCGCGACGGCGGGATGGCCGAGTACGTCAGCGTGCCGGCGCGGAATCTGGTGCCGCTGGGCGACGCCGATCCGGTGGCCGCGGCGCCGCTGGCCGACGCTGCGCTGACTCCGTACCACGCCATCAAGCAGTCGCTGCCGCACCTGGCCGGTGGCGGCAAGTACGCGTTGGTCATCGGGCTGGGCGGCTTGGGCCAGATCGCCGTGCAGATCCTTAAGGCGCTGACCGGCGCCACCGTCATCGCCACCGACATGAAGGAAGAGGCGATGCGCAAGGCCGAAGAGGCCGGCGCCGTGACCGTTCCCGGCGGCGAGGGGCAGGCTGAGCGGATCCGTGAAATCACCGGCGGCCGCGGCGTCGATGCCGCGTTCGACTTCGTGGGCGTGGGCCCGACCGTCAAGACTGCCCACGCTTCCATGGCCCGGCTGTCCAGGCTGACGGTGGTGGGGATCGCCGGCGGCACGTTGGAGTGGAGCTTCTTCACCAACCCGTACGAGTCCGTCATCACGAACACCTACTGGGGCACCATCGAGGACCTGCATGAGGTGGTGGACATGTACAAGGCCGGGCAGATCGCTCCGGAGATCGAGCGCTACAGCATGGACGATGCGCTGGAGGCCTACCGCAAGCTGCAGGCCGGCGAACTCAGCGGCCGCGCCGTGGTGGTCCCGCACGGGAGCTAGGGAATTGAAGTACCGGCGGCGGGGTTGTGGCGGATATGAAGCGAATCGGTTTCCTGTCCTTCGGCCACTGGAGCCCCGCCGTCGGCTCGCCGGTTCCCACCGCAGGCGAAGGGCTGCTGCAGAGCATCGACCTTGCCGTTGCGGCTGAGGAGGTTGGGGTGGACGGCGCGTATTTCCGCGTGCACCACTTCGCGCGGCAGCAGTCCTCGCCGTTTCCGCTGCTGGCTGCGATTGCCGCTCGGACGAGCCGGATCGAGATCGGCACCGGCGTTATCGACATGCGCTATGAAAATCCGCTGTACATGGCGGAAGAGGCTGCGGCCACGGACCTGATCAGCGGCGGCCGGCTGCAGATGGGCATCAGCCGCGGGTCGCCCGAGCCGGCGCTGAACGGTGCGGCAGCCTTCGGGTACCGGCCGGCCGAGGGCGAGACCGATGCGGACATGGCCCGGCGCCACACCGCGGTGTTCCGTAGGGCCATCACGGGTGCGGGCATGGTCCCCTCCGACCCGAACCATCTCCAGGGCAGGCATGCCGGCATGCTTCCGGTGGAGCCCACCTCTCCCGGGTTGCCGGAGCGCATCTGGTGGGGTGCCGGGTCCCGAGCCACTGCGGTGTGGACCGCCGAGCAGGGCATGAACCTGATGAGCTCCACCCTGCTGATCGAGGACACCGGTGTGCCCTTCGACCAACTGCAGGCCGAACAGATCCACCTGTTCCACGAGGCGTGGCAGAAGGCCGGCCACGCCCATGCTCCGCGGGTGTCGGTCAGCCGCAGCGTGATGCCAATTGTCGACGACGAAGACCGCCGTTACTTCGGGCTGCGCGGCCAGGCCGACCAGCACGACCAGGTCGGCATGCTGGACGGCACCCGCTCGCGGTTCGGCAAGAGCTACATCGGGGAGCCGGACAAGATAGGCGCAGACCTGGCCAAGGACCAGGCCGTGCAGGCGGCAGATACGGTGCTGTTGACGGTGCCGAACTATCTGGGCGTTGCGTACAACACCAAGCTGTTGGACACCATCGTCCGGCACGTGGCACCGGCCGCCGGCTGGCGCTGAGACCCGGGCGAGGTCATCCGGGCCGGCTGGCGCTGGGACCCGGCCCGACGCTACAGCAGCACGTCGTTCAGGTCGTAGGAGACCGGCTCGTCCAGTTGTTCGTAGGTGCACGACTCCGGGTCGCGGTCCGGCCGCCAACGGACGAACTGCGCGGTGTGCCGGAAGCGCTCGCCCTCCATGTGGTCGTACTTGACCTCCAGCACCCTTTCCGGGCGCAGGGGCACGAAGGACAGGTCCTTGCCCCCGCTCCAGCGGCTGCCTTCGGTCGTCAGGGGTGTGCGCTTGCCGGCTTCGTGCTGCTCCCGATTCCAGGGGTGGTCGTCCGAGTCGGCAATCAGCGGCTGCAGCTCCTCAAACAGCTCCTCGCGGCGTTTCATGCTGAACGCCCCGGCCACGCCCACGTGCACCAGGGTTCCGCCGTCGTTGTACAGGCCCAACAGCAGCGAGCCCACCAGGCCGGGCCCGCTCTTGTGCACCCGGTAGCCCGCGACCACGCAGTCGGCGGTGCGCTCGTGCTTGATCTTGAACATGCTCCGCTTGTCCGGCTGGTACTTTCCGTCCAGCGGCTTGGCCACCACACCGTCCAGCCCGGCACCCTCGAACTCCCCGAACCACCTCTCGGCCACCGCCGGGTCGGTGGTGGCCCGGGTCAGGTGGATGGGATTGACGACGGCGGAGAGCGCCTTCTCCAGCGCGGCCCGCCGTTCCTCGAAGGGACGGGAGGTCAGGTCGTCGTCGCCGAGGGCCAGCAGGTCGAAGGCCACGAACCGGGCCGGTGTCTCCGCCGCGAGGAGCTTGACCCGGCTGGCCGCCGGATGGATGCGCTGCTGCAGCATCTCGAAGTCCAGCCGGTCCCCGCCTTCGCCCACCAGGATGATTTCGCCGTCCACCACGCAACGCTCCGGCAACTGCTCGCGGAACGCGTCCACCAGTTCGGGGAAGTAACGCGTCATGGGCTTCTCGTTACGGCTGCCGATCTCAACTTCGTCGCCGTCGCGGAAGATGATCGAACGGAAGCCGTCCCACTTCGGCTCGTACGTCATTCCGCCGTCGGGGATCTTGGCCACGCTTTTGGCCAGCATTGGGGGAACGGGTGGCATTACGGGCAGGTCCATGCGCCCATTCTCGGTGCTGTCCCAGCCAGTGTCCATGACCTCGCGGACACGGGCGACGCGGAAACGGGAGGGAAAGCCTGCCGGCATGCGGAACTTTGGCTGTTACACCCGCCTGCAGGGCGCTGGCCGGCGATGGATGTCCTGACGGCTGTAGACCCGGCGGGAGACGTACCTGTGGAGGCGCTTAAGCCCGGCGGTAGATGTCCGCCACCGGACACTGGAAGGGATCGGAAGCGGCTATTCCTACGGCGCCCAGATAGTGGACGATGGCCGCATAGGAAGCCAGCAGGCTGGTCTCCGTGTACGGGATGGAGTGCTCGCGGCAGTATTGGCGAACCATCGGCGCCGCCTTGCTCAAGCAGGGACGGGGCATGTCGGGGAATAGGTGGTGTTCGACCTGACGGTTCAGGCCGCCCATCAGGAGGTCCATGATCCAACCGCCGCGGATGTTGCGGGAGGCCGTCACCTGGCGGGTGACGAAGTCCGGCCGGCTGGATTTGGAATAGATCGGCATGCCCTTGTGGTTCGGCGCAAACGACGCGCCCATGTAGAAGCCGAAGACCGCCATCTGCACGCCGATGAACGCGAAGGCCTGCCCCAAGGGGAGCAGCCAGAAGACAACCGTGAGCAGCACCGCGGCGCGGGCCACGAGGATGCCCAGTTCCAGCCAGCGGTGCTCCACCTTGCCCTGCCGGATCAGGTACTTGAAGGAATCCGCATAGAGGCTAAAGCCCAGGAACGGCAGCAGCGGGAACAACAGGTAGCCCTGCAGCCGCGTGACACGCACCATGGCGCCGCGGCGGCCGGCCGCAGCATCCGGGTGGAAGGCGATAGACCCCGTCCTGATGTCCGGGTCCTTGTCCACGGTGTTGGGAAATCCATGGTGCTTGGTGTGTTTGCGCATCCACATGGCGTAGCTAATGCCCACCAGGCAGGTGCCAACCAGCCGGGCAGCCCATTCGTTGACCCGCTTGGTCTTGAAGACCTGCGAATGGGCCGCTTCGTGGGCGAGAAAGGCGAACTGTGTGAACAGTATTCCCATGCCGGCCGCGATCAGAAGCTGGAACCAGCTGCTCCCGAGCAACGAGAATCCCGTCCAGGCCGCGGCCAGCAGCAACGTGAGCACTGCGAAGAGGGTGATGTAGTAGCCCCTGCGCCGGGTCAGCAGGCCGGCGGACTTCATGCGGGCCATGAGTGCCAGGTACCCGGCCGCGATACTGTTGGGCGCGCGGGACGGGCGAGCTGGTTCGCGATCGAAATTGGGCTGGGGAGCCGTATTGGTCTGGGGCTCGGGCTGAAAGTCCATGACATGCCTTGCGTCCGGCGGGTTGATAACGTCGGTGCAGCCGGCCGTAAAGCTTCAGCACCAGTCTTGTGAACTTACCGCCGCAGCGCCAGGTTGTCACTGGTAGGAGGCGCTCCGGCCATCATCCGGACCGAATTCGCATGCTGTGAGGACGCGAGGGACTGCTGCGGCGGACCGCTGCGCGCTTCTAGTGACGAGCATTCGGCCGCGGCGCGGTGGGTAAGTACTCCATCGAGTCGAGGGATGAGCTGACCAGCGGCCGGTACCGGCCCCCGGGGGTCGCTTCAGGGTCGTTGGCGGGGGCATAGGCAGCATGGAGGTCCTTGCTGATGGCCTGCGAGGCGGCCTGGAGCAACCGCACAAACGGGATGACGGCGGCGTCGTCATTCGGCACCACCACGCCCACCGAGGCGACGACCACGTTGTTGACCCCTCGCACAGGGACAGCAATCCCCCTCGCCTCGGGGTGAATGTAGCCGCTGCCGCAGGCATAGCCGTCAGCGCGGATTTGCCGGAGCAAGGAACGCAGGTTGTCGGGTGCTTGCACGGTTTGGTCGGTGTAGCGGAACAGGGCGCCGGCGAGCACCTCGTCCTGGAATGCGGAATCAGAGTGGGCGAGCAGCACAAGCCCGCTGCTTGAGGCATGCAGCGGCAGCCGTCCGCCCACCAGCGTCACATTCACCACGGCATCCCGCGTGGATAAGCGCTCTAGGAACAACACTTCGTGCCCCTCCAGGATGCCCAGCTGGGTATGCTGCCGCACCCGTGCCTGCACCTCCTGCAGGTACGGTTTGGCGATTTCACGCAGCCCCAGCGCACCGGGAGTCCGGCAGGCGATTTCCCACAGTCGAACGCCCAGCCGGTAGGTCTTGTCGGGTTGGCGTTCCAGCAGGCCGAACTGCTCCATTTCCGCCACCAGCCGATGCGTGGTCGCCAAGGCGAGGCCGCTGCGGGCGGCCAGTTGGGACACGGTGAGGAACACGGCGTCCACGTCGAAGGCGCCCAAAACCTGCATGATGCGGCTCAAGGCAGAACGCCCGGCTGAAGCTCGCGCCACCTAAAGTTTCCTTTCATCGGAAAACCTACTGTTCCCAGATTGTGTCACAGCTCATAGTTCTGTGTGTGTCGGCAGAGCAGCCGGAACAACTTAGCGCAGGGCGAAGACGCCCGTGGGAAGGAAAGAGATGCTTCGACGGAGAGACATCACCACAGGGGCAACCTTCGCCATCATGACGACGGCGGTGTTTGCCCTGAGTGCCTGCGGGGGCGGTGCCGCAGCAGGCGCCGGCGCAGGGGACGAGCCCGTCCAAGTGGGCTACTTCCCGCTGGTCCACACGTCCACCGCGGTCAACGCCGATGAAACCGGAATCTTTCAGGACAACGGCCTTGATGTCGAGCTCGTGCAGACGCAGGGCGGGGCCGCCGCTATTCCAGCCCTGGTCTCCGGCAGCGTCGACTTTACCTACAGCAACTACACCTCCATGCTGCTGGCAGTGGAGCAGGGCCTGCCCCTTCGAATGGTTTCAGGCAACGACGTCGGCAGCTCCGACCACGGCATCTTCGTCGCCGCCGGGTCTGGCATCGAGAAGATTGCAGACCTCAAGGGCAAAACATTCGCGGTGAACAACCTGCAAAACATCGGAACGGTAGCCATCAAATCGCACCTTGAAGACGCCGGGATGGACGCCGGAGACGTCGACCTGGTCGAGATGCCTTACCCCGACATGCAGGCCGCGCTCGAACGGGGAGCGGTGGATGCCATCTGGCAGGTCGAACCGTTCCAGGCCAGCGCAAAAGCGGCAGGACTGGTCAAGCTCGGCGACCTGTTCGGCGGGCCCGTGTCAGACATGCCGGTGGCCGGCTGGGTCACCACTGAAGCCTTCGCCACGGAAAACCCGGAAGCAGTGGCAGCCTTCCAAAAATCCATCGCAGCATCCGCCGAGGAACTGCAGGACAACCGCGAGCGGCTGGTCGAACTCGTGCCGACCTTTACCAAGGTGACGGCCGACGTCGTCAAGGCGGTGGAGATGCCCAAATTCCAAGGGGACCTCGACGTGGAGCAGCTGCAAAAGACCGCCGACCTGATGCTCAAGTACAAGATCACCGACAGCGAGCTGGACGTCCAGTCGCTGGTCGCAAAGTAGGAGGAATCCATGACCGCCGAAACCCTGGCCGCCAACGTCCCGGCGCTGGACCTTGATCCGTTCAGCGACGACTTCCTCACCGACCCGTACGACGCGCATGAGCAGATGCGCGAAGCCGGCCCGGTATTTTGGCTGGATCGGTACGGCATCTACGGCGTTGCCCGCCATGACGAGGTATCCCAAGTGCTGGCGGACCATGAGACCTACGTCTCGTCCCGCGGCGTCGGAATTTCCGACTTCGCCAAGGAGAAGCCGTGGCGCCCGCCGAGCCTGCTGCTGGAGGCCGACCCGCCGCAGCACACAAAGGCGCGGCACGTGGTCACCAAGATCCTGACCGTCAAAGTGCTGCGTTCGCTGAAGGAAGGCTTTCAACGGCGCGCTGACGAACTAGTGGCGCGGGTGGCGGCCAAGGGCGGTGAGATCGACGGTGTCGCCGAGCTGGCCGAAGCCTATCCGCTTGAGGTGTTTCCGGACTTCATCGGTTTGCCCAAGGACGGGCGGGAGAACCTGCTGCCGTACGGTTCCATGGTGTTCAACACCTTCGGGCCGCGCAACAGTCACTTCGAGCTGGCCTTGGAACGCGGCGCCAAGGCACAGGCGTGGATCATGGAGCAGTGCCAGCCGGGCGCTCCGGCTCCGGGCGGGCTGGGCGCGCAGATCCATGCCGCGGCCGCGGAGGCCGGGTACAGCGAGGAGGACCAGGCCAAGCTGCTTCGCTCATTCCTCTCGGCCGGCGTGGATACCACCGTGCACGGTATCGGCAATGCCCTCCAGTGCCTGGCAGAGAACCCGGAACAATTCGCGGCCCTGCGCGAGGATCCTTCGCTGGCGCGCGCGGCCTTTGAGGAAACAGTGCGCTACTCCTCGCCTGTCCAGACGTTCTTCCGCACCACCAACAAGGACACGGAGCTCTCCGGCCTGACCCTTCCAGAAGGCTCCAAGGTCCTGATGTTCCTGGCCGCCGCCAATCGAGATCCGCGACAGTGGGAGAAACCCGACACGTTCGACATCCAGCGCAAAGCCACAGGCCACGTGGGCTTCGGGTTCGGCGTCCACGCCTGCCTCGGCCAGATGCTGGCCCGCCTGGAAGGCGAGTGCTTCCTCACGGCCTTGGCCCGCCACGTGAAGCATCTTGAACCGGCCGGGGCGCCGAAGCAGCAGCTGAACAACACTCTGCGCGGGCTGGACAGCTTGCCGCTGCGGCTGACAGCCGTCTAAGAACGAAAGAAAGGACCGGGCAATGCCCAAAGTAACGTTCATTCACCCCGACGGCATCCAGACCGTGCTGGACGCCGACGCCGGCACCAGTGTGATGCGGACAGCAGTTTCCCATGGGGTCCCGGGCATCGTCGCCGAGTGCGGCGGGTCCGCGATGTGCGCCACCTGCCACGTCTACGTGGAGGGGCATCTTGACGGCTTGCCGGCGGTCAGCGACGTGGAGGATGAGATGCTGGACTGCGCTGCCTCTGCGCGCTCCGCCAATAGCCGGCTCTCCTGCCAGCTCCCCGTCGAGGCAGACATTGTCGTTCGGTTGCCGGAAGCGCAGGTCTGAACGTGGCAGTCGACGCGGGCACCCTCATTATCGGCGCCTGCCAAACAGGAGTGCAGTTGGCGGCCAGCCTGCGCGACCACGGCGACTCGTCGCCGATCACCCTCGTGGGGGAGGAGCCGCATGCTCCGTATCAGCGTCCCCCGTTGTCGAAAAACCTGCTCGGAGGGTCGGTAGATGCGGCTGCCCTGTCCTTCCGCACCGCGGACTGGTACCAGCGCCAGGACATCCGGTTGGTTACCGGCGGGCGGATCGTGCAGATTGAACGGAACAGCGACGGCGGTGTCGCCACCTCAGCGGACGGGCGGAGGTTCCGCTTCGCCCGGCTTGCGCTGGCCACCGGCGCTGCCGCGAGGCGGCTGCCACTCGAAGGGTCGGAATTTGCCGGCGTGCACTACCTGCGCGATGCCTCAGACGCTGAAAACCTGGCCGCGGATCTGGCGGCCGCCCGCCACGTCGTTGTGATCGGCGGGGGCTTCATCGGGCTCGAAGTGGCGGCTGGAGCCCGCGCCGCGGGCAAACACGTCACGGTGCTCGAGGCAGCACCGCGACTGGTCGCGCGCGCGGTTGCCGAGGAGACCAGCGAATACTTCCGTGCCGCGCACCAGCGCAGGGGGACGGATGTGCTGCTTAATGCACGGATCGTTCGACTGGCCGGCGGGGGAGGCAAAGTAAGAGGCGTGGAACTTGCCGATGGCACCGAGGTAACGGCCGACGTCGTCCTGATCGGTGTGGGTGTGGTACCGCGGACGGAACTTGCCGAACAGCTGGGGCTGTCCGTGGACAACGGGATTTTGGTGGACGAGTACGGCTTGTGCTCCGACGGGTCGACGGTGGCGGCGGGAGACTGTGCCAACTTGCCCAACCCCTACTTACGCGGCAGCGGCGGCAGGCTGCGGATGGAGTCTGTTCCGCACGCCATCGAGCACGCGAAAACTGCCGCCGCCAGCCTGCTGGGAGGCCGAGAACCGTACCGGATGCTGCCGTGGTTCTGGTCCGACCAGGCGGACATCAAACTGCAGATCGCCGGCCTCTCCGCGGGCTTCGACCATACAGTGCTGCGGGGAGATGCCGCCGGTGACAGGTTCAGCCTTCTGTACTACCGGGAGAGCAGGATCATTGCCGCGGACAGCGTCAATTCTCCGGCGGACTTCATGGCGGTACGAAGTGCCTTGGTCAATGGCCAAGACATCCCGGCCGACGCGGCCGCGGACGGCAGCGTCCGGTTGAAGGAACTGATAGCGGAACCCGCCGGCGTCTGAGCAGATCCGTCCGGCCCTTTGAGACCAGGGGCCAGCGCAGCTTGCCGCGAGTCCGGTGCCCGAAAGTCACCATCCCGAACCGGGCCGTCTCGAAGGCGCAAAGATCAGCGGGCCCCTTTCCACGCGTGGAAAGGGGCCCGCTGATCAGTCGATGCCAAACCGGTTAGTCGGCGATGTAGAACAGGCGCTTGTTGACAAACTCGTCCATGCCCAGCGGCCCGAGCTCGCGTCCGAAGCCGGAGCGCTTCACGCCGCCGAACGGAATGTCGGCGCCTTCTCCGACTCCGTTGACGTTGGCCATGCCAACCTCCAGTTGCTGGGCGATCTTGCGGGCGCGCTCCTCGTCGGTGGAGAAGACAGCGCCGCCCAGGCCGTAGTCGGTGTCGTTGGCCAGTTCCAAGGCTTCCTCGTCGCTGCTGACCTTGTAGACCACGGCCACCGGGCCGAAGAGCTCTTCGCGGTAAGCGCGCATTTCCGGAGTGACGCCGGTCAGAACGGCCGGGGCCAGGTAGGCGCCGGGGCCATCGTGCAGGGTGCCGCCGGCGTGCAGGGTGGCGCCCTTGTTGACGGCGTCCTTGAGCTGCTCGGCCAGCCCTTCGGCGGCGGCCCGGGAGGAGAGCGGAGCGAAGGTGCCCTCGGCTTCTTCCGCCGGGTCGCCGGGCTTGAGATCCTTCGCCAGATTGGTCAGCTCCGCCACGAAGTCGTCGTAGATGTCCTCCATGACGATCATGCGCTTGTTGGAGTTGCAGGCCTGCCCGGTGTTCTCGATGCGGGTGGCCCACGCCTGGGCGGCAGCCGCCTTGACGTCGTCGGTGTCCAGCACCACGTAGGGGTCGGAACCGCCCAGTTCCAGCACGGCCTTCTTCAGGTTCTTGCCGGCGAGCTCGCCGATGATGGCGCCGGCCCGTTCGGAGCCGGTTAGCGAGACGCCCTGAACGCGCGGGTCGGCAATGATGTCCGCGATCTGCTCGTGGCTGGCGAAGAGGTTGATGTAGACGCCGTCGGGCACACCGGCGTCGTCCATAATCTTCTGGATGGCCAGGGCCGAGCGGGGGCAGGTCTCGGCGTGCTTGAGGATGATGGTGTTGCCCAGCATCAGGTTCGGCGCCGCGAAGCGGGCCACCTGGTAGTAGGGGTAGTTCCACGGCATGATGCCCAGCAACGGGCCGACCGGCAGCTTCTGGATCATGGCGCGGCCGCCGCCGATGGCCTTGATTTCCTGGTCCGCCACCAGCTCGGGGCCTTCAGTGGCGAAGTAGCTGAAAATGTCGGTGCAGAACTCGGCCTCGCCCTTGGACTCGGACAACGGCTTGCCCATTTCCTCGGTGATGATCGCGGCCAGCTCGTCGGCCCGTTCGGTGAACAGTTCCGCGATGCGGGACACCACCTTGGCGCGGTCCGTGATCGGCGTGGCCTTCCACGCTGTGTAGGCGGCCTGGGACCTCGCGAGGGCGTCCTTGACCTCGGCGTCGGTGGCGGTGGGGAACTCCTCGACCACCTCGCCGGTGGACGGGTTTTGGACCCGGTAGCCCGGCTGGGTGGATGAAGCGGCGTGGGAAGTGGTGGTCACAGCCCTGATCTCCTTCAGATAATGACATAGCAGCGGGACGGCGGCGCGGCCGTCTCCGCTTCCCATCTTGTACCGTCCGGCCGGTTATGTGAAGTGAGTTACGCTCACGGCATGAGACCAAGAAGCCCGGCACCGCCAGGTTGATCGGTAGCCCGGTCACGATGGGGTCCAGTCCGGCCCGTCCGCACGCCCTGAGGTGTCCGGCGAACCGCTGCCGGGCTCCCGTTCCTAGCGCGGGCCGCGCAGCCTGTCCATCTCCCGCCGGTCCTTCTTGGTCGGCCGGCCGGTGCCCCTGTCGCGCTGCGGAATGCCGAGCGACGGCATGGCCGGGCGCGGCGGCGTGTGGTCGGTGAAGCAGTGTGAGGCCGCCTCGGCACCTACCCGCTTGGCGATCAGCCGGCGCACTTCCAGAATTCGCTCGTAGCCGGGCTGCCGCACCCGCAGGGTATCGCCCGGTACCACCGGCTGGGAGGCCTTGACCGGGTTGCCGTTCAACCGGACGTGTCCGGCGCGGCAGGCGGCGGTGGCCGCGGAGCGGGTCTTGTAGGCGCGGATGGCCCACAGCCACGCATCGACGCGCACCGAGCTCGGGGTATTGGCGGAAGTGTTCATGGCCCCTCCGAGTCTAGCGCCGCCGCGGCGGCGGCCCCGGCCGGGCGGATCACGCCGCCGCCGTCACCGTCCCTCCCACGCGCGCCGTGGTTTTTCCTTTCACCCTCTGTTCACAGCCGGTTAGCCCGCAGGCTCACTGGCGCTGTGAAGCTCGATGGCGGGGGAACCCGGCAAACCACTACGAAGGGCGTCATATCCCATGGCATCTCGCCTGTTCCGAACATTGACCACATCCGCCGCGGCCGTCGCCGTCGGCGCTACCCTCGCGGCCGCCCCGGCGGCCGGCGCGCAGATCAACCCCGGCGGGCAGGATGAAGCCCCGCTGCTGATCGGCCACCGCGGGGCCGCCGGCACCGCCCCCGAAAATACGGTCGCGGCCTTCAAGGACGGGCGCGCCTCCGGGGCCGACTTCTTCGAGATCGATGTCCAGCTCAGCGCCGATGGCGTGCCGTTCCTGTTCCACGACGACACTCCCGCCCGCACCACCAACGTGGAGGAGGTATTCCCCGAGCGTGCCGGGGACCCCATCACGTCCTTCACTTGGGATGAACTGCAGCAGCTCGACGCCGGATCCTACTTCGGCGCCAAGTACCAAGGGGAGCGGATCCCGCACCTGGATGACGCGGCGAAGATTGCCACGGTGAAGACCGGCGTGTACATCGAAATCAAGTCGCCGAAGAACTCCCCGGGCATCGAACAGCTCGTCGCCGACGAGCTCCGCACCGATGCCACCTGGAAAAAGCTTGTTGCGGCCGACAAGGTCCAAGTCCTCGGCTTCGACGAGGCCTCCAACCGCACCTTCGCCGACCTGGCCCCCGAGATCGCGCTGCAGCAGCTCTCGAGCACAGTCCCGGCTCCGGCCACGCTGGAATCCTGGGCGGCCTTTGCCGATTCGATCGGCACCAACTACCGCACCCTGACGGCGCTGAATGTAGCAGACGCCAAGGCCGCCGGGCTGGTCGTCGGCGTTTACACCGCCAACTCGCCCGAGGCCGTCCAGCACTCCATTGACCTCGGCGTCGATGCCGTCACCGGTGACTTCCCGATCCAAACCATGCGCTATCTGGACGGGCGGAAGCCCTTCCCCGCGGGCACCGGCCTGGAAATCGCGGGCGCGGTGAATGACCCGGCCGGCAGCGACGTCCAGCCGGAAACAGGCGAGCACGTGGTGCTGCGCAACACCGCCAACCACAGCGTCGACGCCAGCGGCTACATCATCCGCGACGCGGCGAACAATATCCTTGCTGTGGGCGAGGGCTACGTGCTTGCCCCCGGCGCGGAGTTGCGGGTCTACACCGGTCCCGGCACCAACAGCGCCGAGGCCTACTACAACAACGGCACCGCGTCACTGCTGAACAACGGCGGCGACTCCATGGCACTGTGGACCCCGCAGGGCACGCTGCAGGACGTCTTTGCTAACTAAGCGGCAACCGTCTTTACGGACGACGCCGGCCCCTCGGGCAGGGCTTCCGCCCCGCCGAGGGTCCGGCGTCGTTTTCATCCGCCGCCCCGAAAGTTACGAGGTCGGTGCTCCCTCGCCGGAGTCCCGGTACCCGAACGGACGCCAGCCAAGGAGCGGTTCATTTTGCCGCGCAAACATCAAACGTCTAACGTTTAGGGGTGACATCGAACCGACTGCCATTCGAGGGCGCCAGCGGCGGACAGGAGCCGGGCGGGGAGGACGTCCCTGCGGTGGAGTTCGCCGAGGCTCTGGCACCTGAGCTGGACGTGCGGGAGCCGGTCCCGGCCCCGGCCGCGCGCGGCCGCTGGTTCATCGCCGTGGCCGTGGCCGCCGTGATACTCATCGGGCTGAACCTGCGGGCGGGCATTGCCAGCGCGGCCGCGCTCTTCCACGACCTGCAGCAGCTGCTGGGGTACGGGCCGCTGGTCGCCGCCCTGCTGCCCACCGTTCCCGTACTGTGCTTCGCGGTGGCAGGAGCCGCGACCGCCTGGCTGAGCAACCGCGTTGGACTGGAACGGGCCATCGCGCTCGCGCTGACACTGTTGATTGCCGGACTGGGCCTGCGGGGGATCGAGTCCGTCGGGATGCTGCTGGCCGGCACGGTGGTGTCCATGTCCGGACTGGCGGTCTGCAACGTGGCGCTGCCGGCGTTCATCCGCAAGTACTTCGCTCACCGGCCGTCGACAATGACCGGCGCCTACACCATCTCCATGTCCGTGGGCGCCACCCTGGCCGCCGCAGTCAGCGTCCCACTGGCCGCGCAGTTGGACTCGCCGTCGCTCGCCCTGGCCGCCTGGGCGCTGCTGGCAGTCGTCGGCCTGGCGGTGTTCCTGCCCATGGCTTTGGCCGGCAGGCGCGAGTCAGGCACCCGGACCCGGAGCCACTCGTCGCCGTGGCCGCTGCTGCTCACGCGCAAAGGCGCGCTGCTCACCGGCCTGTTCACCATCCAGGCGCTGCTCGTCTATACCGTGATGGGCTGGCTGCCGTACATCCTGATCTCGCGCGGGGTGGATGCCGCGGCGGCCGGGCAGCTGCTCGCGCTGGTCCAGCTGGTGTCCATCCCCGCCGTCGTCCTGCTGCTGGCAATGGCAGCCCGCCCGGGCCTGCTGCGGCCGGCCTTCATGATCACCTGCACGGCGTCGCTGGCGGGCTATCTCGCCCTGCTCGTGCTGCCCGCCGAACTCGCCGTGCTCCCCGCGGTTCTGATCGGCCTGGGGTTTGGCGTTTTCCCGCTGCTGATGCTGGTGATCAGCCGCAGCGGTTCCGATGCCGCCGAAACCACGGCGCTGTCCACGCTGGCCCAATCGGTGGGCTACCTCTTCGCCGCCTTGGGCCCGTTCGGCCTTGGCCTGCTGCACGATGCGCTCGCCGACTGGACCATCCCGCTGGTGCTCCTGGTGGCCGGCGCGGCGCTGCAACTGCTGCTGGCCCACGCGGTCAGCGGCCTGGTGCGGAAGGCGCGGGCGTGAGGTCCGGCCCGCTCCAGCGGCCGCCGCTGGCGGAGGAAGTCACGTCCAGGCTGCGGGAGTCCATCGCGGCGGGGCAGTGGCAGCTGGGTGCCCGGATCCCTCCGGAGCCGGAACTGATGGCAAGTCTGGGCGTTTCCCGCGGCACGCTGCGCGAGGCAGTTAAGGCGCTGGCCCACGCCGGGATGCTCGAGGTGCGCCGCGGCGACGGCACTTACGTGCGGGCCACCAGCGAGATCAGCGGCACCGCACGCCGCGCCTACCGCGAGTACGACGACGAGGACGTGCTTCAGGTGCGCTTTGCGCTGGACACCCAGGCCGCGCGGCTGGCGGCGCAGTCCGTGCGGTCGGAGCCGTCAACCGATGGTGGCGCCGTGGAGTCGCTGCGGGAAATGCTGGCCCGGCGCCGGCGCGCTTGGGCGGAGCAGGACCTGGAGGGCTGGATTGCTGCGGACTGGGACTTCCACCTGGCCGTGGCCGAGGCCTCCGGCAACCCGCTGCTGCACGAGCTGTACGGCAGCTTTGGCGACGTGTTCCACGGGGCAAAGATGGCCCAGCGATTGCGGGACGGCTTCGATGGGTGCCTGCGCGCCGGACACGAGGACCTCGCGGAGGCCATCGCGGCCGGGGACGAAGAAGCCGCGGTGCGGACCGTCACCGCCAACCTGCGCTACTGCCTGAAATGGATGCCGCAGAAAGGCCAATAGCGCCCCGCCAGCGCCGAGCGGCGGCGGGGCTTTGGCCGCCACGGCCGGGCTTGTGGCACGATGCCGCGCAGGCGGGGTACCTTGAATCACGAAGCCCGGACTGTCGGGAAGCAGGGAACGAGGAAAGCTGGCGATGTCCACTTCGACGAAACCGTCCGGAAGCACCCGGAAGACGTGGCTGAAGATCACCGCGGCAGTGGCCGCCGCCGTCGTCGTGCTTCTGTTGTTGGTGTTGCTGGCCAAGTGGCTGCGGACGATGCCGGGTGTCCAGGACTTCCTGGCCGCCTACCCGGGCCGCTCCGAACTGCCCGAGTCCGCGCCCGTCGGGTTGCCTGCCTGGCTGGGCTGGCAGCACTTCCTCAACTTCTTCCTGATCGTGTTGATCATCCGCACCGGCCTGCAGGTGCGCGCCGGCACGCGCTCGCCGGCGTACTGGACCCGCAACAACAAGGGCCTGGTGAAGACCAAGAACCCGCCGACAAAGATCACCCTGAATCTGTGGTTCCACCTGACCCTGGATGCGTTGTGGGTGCTGAACGGCATCGTCTTCATGGTGCTGATCTTCGCCACCGGGCACTGGATGCGGATCGTGCCCACCAGCTGGGACATTTTCCCGAACGCGCTCTCCGCCGTGCTGCAGTACGCTTCGCTGGACTGGCCGCTGGAGAACGGGTGGGTGAACTACAACGCGCTGCAGCTGCTGACCTACTTCGCGACCGTCTTCATCGCCGCCCCGCTGGCCATCGTCTCCGGCCTGCGCACCTCCGCCGCCTGGCCCAAGCGGGCGGCGGTCAACAAGTACTTCCCGATTGAGGCGGCCCGGGCCATCCACTTCCCGGTGATGGTGTATTTCGTGCTGTTCATCATCGTGCACGTGACCCTGGTGCTGGCCACCGGAGCGCTGCGCAACCTCAACCACATGTACGCGGCTACGGACGACGGCGGATGGACTGGCTTCTGGATCTTCGCGGCCTCCATCGCGGTGACGGTGGCGGCCTGGTTCCTGGCCCGCCCGATCTTCCTGCGGCCGATCGCCTCGCTGACGGGCAAGGTCACCAGCCGCTGACGGGCAAGGCCGCCAGCTCGCTGACGGGCAAGGTCACCAGCCGCTGACGCGCAAGGCCGCCAGCGGCTGACGCGCAAGGCCGCCAGCGGCTGACGGTGCGCATCCAGACCGCGTGGCCGCCTGACCGCTGCCGGAGGGAGCACCGCTACACTGCCCTCCATGATCACCGTTGCGGCCATCGCCGCGTGCATTGTCTTCGCGCTGTTGGCCGTCTTCCAGATCCTGCTTGCCGCGGGCCTGCCGCTGGGCCGGTTCGCCTGGGGAGGAAGCCACCGTACGCTGCCAACGAAGCTGCGCCTTGGAAGCGCGGTCTCGGTAGTCCTGTATGCGTTCTTCGCGTTCATCATCATGGACCGGGCCCAGCTTCTCGACACGCTGCCGGAGACCGCTTCGCTCGTCTTGATCTGGATCCTGACGGCGTACCTGTTCGTCGGCGTCCTCATGAACGCCATCTCGCGCAGCAAGCCCGAGCGGTGGACCATGACGCCGGTCGCGTTGGCGCTGGCCGGCCTGAGCCTGGTGGTTGCCCTCGGCTGACAGGCATTCCGGCCCTTTGGCCGGCGGGGCTTGCCGGCCGTTGGCGGGAGGCGGGGGAGGGGCTTGCCCTGCGGGCGGGGCGGCCTCACGATTGGTTCACTACCGGCCGATCGGGAGGAAGCAATGCGGGTCCGTTTCCGCCGCGCACTGGCAGCCATCGCGGTGCTCATCACCGTCCCGGCGGCTCTTGCCGGCGGCCTGGTCTTCTGGCTGCGCTTCAGCCCCCGGCCGCTGGCGGTGCTGCTGCGGGTGCTGTCCGAGCGGGACGGCCGGCGCACGGCCCGGGCCATGGCAAGGCATGTGCCGGACGGCATCAGCGAAGTGTTGAATCAGGAGTACCTCAGCAACCACGGGCATACCCACCTGGACGTGTTCTTCCCGGACAAGGCGGCCCAGGATTCGCTGCGCCTTCCCACGATCGTCTGGATTCACGGCGGGGCCTGGATCTCCGGCACCAAGAACGACGTCGCCAATTACCTTCGGATCCTCGCCTCCTACGGCTTCACCGCCGTGGGGGTGGACTATTCGCTGGCCCACGTGCGCCGCTACCCCGCCCCGGTGCGCCAAACAGCCGCCGCGCTGCGCTACCTGGAGCACAATGCCGACCGGCTGCACATCGATACCGAGCGGATCGTGCTGGCCGGGGACTCGGCGGGCGCACAGATCGCTGCGCAACTGGCGCTGGTCATCGCCGACCCTGACTATGCCAAGAGGCTGGGCATTGCCTCGCCCACCAGGCCGGACCGGCTGCGCGCCGTGCTGTTGCACTGCGGGGCGTACGATCTATCGCTCGCCGGGGCGGACCAAGCCGGGAACCAGAACTACCTGCGGACGGTGCTGTGGTCCTACACCGGGGCAAAGGACTATCTGGAGCGGCCGTACATCGCCCTGGCCTCCGTTGCGCGGCATGTGGGCGCCAACTACCCGCCGGCTCTCGTTTCTGCAGGCAACACCGACCCGTTGCTGCCGCACTCGCTCGGGCTGGTCGAAGCACTGCGGGCCAAGGGCGCGGTGGTGGAGGAGTTCTTCCCCCAAACGGGCGCCGGGCTGGGGCACCAGTTCCAGTTCAACCTGGAGCTGGAGGCGGCATGGCAGGTGCTGGAGCGCAGCGTGGCGTTCCTCCGCCGCCACACCGGGTGAAGCTTGGGACACGCTGAGCCGCCACTGGTGAACCGCCTCACGGGGCCGGGGGACGAGCCTGTGGTGCGGGTGGCCCATCGGGCAGGGCCCGCCCTGCTGCGAGGCAAGATCTTCGGTGTCTGCGTCACCCCGGGTTGCCGGCGCCGATGCCTCCCCGGGCGCCGCCGTCGTACGCTGGGAACCTGCCCAGCGAAGGGGGAACTACCAATGGACGACGCCGGATCCCGGCTCATTTTCGGGTGCATGGGTTTGGGCGGCGGCTGGGGGAGCGGGCCGCTGGAAGCGGCCGACGTCGCCGCCGCGCATGTGGCCGTCGCGGCGGCGCTGGAGGCCGGGATCACGACGTTCGACCACGCCGACATCTACGCCCACGGCAAGGCCGAGGCGGCGTTCGGGCGGGTGCTGGCCGAACGTCCCGAGCTGCGCGACTCGATCCAGCTGCAGGGCAAATGCGGCATCCGGCTGCCGGTCCCCGGCCTGGCCGGGCAGTACGACTCCTCGCGCGAAGCCATCCTGGCCCGCACCGACGAAAGCCTGCGCCGGCTGCATACCGATCACCTGGACACGTTGCTGATCCACCGGCCGGACCCGCTGGCGCCGGCCGAAGAGATCGCCGCGGCGTTCAACGAGCTCCGGATGGCCGGGAAGGTCCGCCGGCTTGGTGTCTCGAACATGTCCGGCGACCAAATGCGCTGGCTGCAGTCGGCGCTGGACGAGCCGCTGGCGGTGAACCAGCTCGAAATGAGCCTGTACCGACGCGACTGGCTGGAGTCCGCCGTGCTGGTGAACCACCCGGACGGAACGGGCACCAGGTTCCCGCACGGCACCTTGGAATACTGCGCCGCCAACGGGGTGGAACTGCAGGCCTGGGGCGCGCTGGCCCAGGGCCGCTACAGCGGCCGTGCGGCAGGCCTGGCCGACGCGGCGGCCGGCGCGGGAACGCCCGCCGCCGGGACCGGGCAGAATCACGGCCGGACGGCAGAGGGGGCTGTGACGACGGATGCTTCCGCACGGGCGGATGCCCCACTCTCCGCGGACCATTCGGCCGCTGCCCTGGTCACGGAACTTGCCCGGGACAAGGGCTGCCCTCCGGAAGCCGTGGTGCTGGGCTGGCTGCTGCGGCATCCCGCGGGCATCCGGCCTGTCATCGGTACCAGCAGCCCGGACCGGATCCGGGCCTGCGCCCAGGCGGAGGCGGTCGGAGCGGCGATGACCCGCCAGGAGTGGTACTCCCTGTGGGTGGCGGCCCGGGGAAGGCCGCTGCCCTAGC
Source organism: Arthrobacter sp. Y3221114 (assembly GCF_059092625.1). NCBI lineage: Bacteria > Bacillati > Actinomycetota > Actinomycetes > Micrococcales > Micrococcaceae > Arthrobacter > Arthrobacter sp. Y3221114. The sequence goes on along the minus strand of NZ_JBNHHW010000002.1, from coordinate 262,483 downwards.
CGACGGCTGCCGCCGGTGCGGGAACTTTTCTGCCTAGACGAAGGCCGGCTGTTCCAGCCGGCGGAACCCGGAATCGTGGAAGACCAGGGGCTCGTGGGTGCCGTCGTGCGTGGACAGGCCGTGCACCTGCAGCAGCACGACGTGGTGGTCCCCGGCCGGGACCTCCTGGTGCACCGAGCAGTCCAGCCACAGCGCCGCGTCGTGCAGGAACAGCGCGCCGTCGTCCGTGCCGTGCAGGCGGAGTCCGGCAAAGCGGTCACCGTTCTTGGACGCGATCTGGCGGCAGACGCCGTCGTGCCCGGTGCCGAGCACCGAGACTCCGATCCGGTCGGCCCGCCGGACCACCGGCCAGGTCCGGGAGGTGTTTTGCACGGCGAACATCACTAGCGGCGGCTCGAGGGAGACGCCGACGGTGAACGAGGAGGCGACGATGCCCTGGGGCTCGCCGTCGACGATCGCGCACAGCGCCGCGATACCCGAGGGGAAGCGGCCGAAGGCGGAGCGCAATGTGTTGGGTGTCAGGTCATTGTGTAGCGACATGGCGTCCTTGGGGCTTGGGCGCATCCGCTGCTGCCGGGCTGCTGCGGGAGGATACGCGTACTTGCCTGCCGACATACCCGGCGGGCCGAATCATCACCTGGAGCACCCCGCTACGGTAGAGGGTTGCCGGCCAACCAGCCAGGGCTGTGCAGTTGGCACTCTTGATTCGTCTCCACGCTAAGAGCGGGGAAGGGCCTGGGTCAAACGCCGGTAATACTTCGTCAAATGCCGCGTTTTACTTGCGGCTGCCCGACGGTTGCCGCCTGACGGCTGTTGCCCGACGGCTGTCGCCCGACTGCTACCGGGCGACGCCGCCGGGGCGCACGGTCTGTTGGCGGAACGGATGCGCAGGGTAGACGCCCAGAATGCGGATTTCCGTGGTGAAGAAGTCCAGTTCCTCGAAGGCGTGGACCATGGCCTGGTCGTCCGGGTGCCCTTCGACGTCCACCATGAACATGGTGGCGGCAAACTCGCCGCCCACCATGTAGCTCTCCAGCCTGGTCATGTTGATGCCGTTGGTGGCGAATCCGCCCAGGGCCTTGTACAGCGCCGACGGCACGTTCCGCACACGGAAGACGAAGCTGGTCACGGCCGGGCCGGGCAAATCTTCGCGGGACGGGACCGGCCGGCGGTCGGCCAGCACCACGAACCGGGTGGTGTTCGTCGGATCGTCTTCGACATTTTCGGCGAAGACTTCCAGGCCGTAGAGCTCGGCAGCCATCGGCGGCGCCAGCGAGACCTTGGCCGGGTCGTTCCACTCGGCCACCTCTCGGGCCGAACCTGCGGTGTCGCCGGCGATCACCGGAGTAAGCCCGAGCCTGCGGATAAGCTTCCGGCACTGGCCCAGCGCGTGGATGTGGCTGTGCACCTCCCTGGCCTGCTCCACGGTGGCCCCGCGTATGCCCAGCAGGCTGAAACGGATGGGCAGGAAAAATTCCTCCACGATCTGCAGGGTGGTCTTGGGCAGCAGTGCGTGGATGTCCGCCACCCGGCCGGCGATCGAGTTGTCGATGGGAATCATGGCCAGTTCGGCCTCGCCGCCCGTGACGGCGGCGAAGGCGTCCTCGAAGCTGGCACACGGCACCGCTTCCCAACCGGGGCGCACTTCACGGCAAGCCATATGGGAGTTCGAGCCGGGTTCGCCTTGGTACGCAATTGCTGGAGCCATGGGCGAAATTATCCCACCGGGGCCGGCCGTTGCTTCATTCCGGAGGTCCGGCCGGCGTCACAAAACATGACCGGCCCGCACGCGGCTTAGTACAGATGGGATTCCTGGGTGATGCCGTAGGGCACGTCGTCGCTCAGCTCCACGGTGAAATGTCCGGGGCCGGTGCGCGTGACCAGGATGCCGCAATCGCCGTCGAGGGCCGCGATCTTTTGCAACTCTTCGACCGCAGCATTCAGAAGATCGTGCGCCTCGGAAGCCGTCTGTGCCGTCAAGGACTTGGTAGCCAAGGAGGTGGCCATGGTTCTGCCTTTCGTGGCCGGAGGTTTCCGCAGAGGAGAAAACGCGGGATGGAAGCTTCCGGCCGGAACGAGCCTGCCATGCGGAACGGTGCATGGAAGTTTACATTCTGCCATCCCAATGGACATCAGATGAATTTTGGGTGGGCGTGGCGTTAGAACGGGTTCAGCAGCCGGTGGACGAACTGCTGGGTGCGCTCTTCCTTCGGTTCGCGCAGCACCTGTTCGGGGTGCCCGCGTTCGACGACCACGCCGCCGTCCATGAACACTACTTCGCTGGCCACCTCACGGGCGAAGGCCAGCTCGTGGGTCACCAGGGCCATGGTCCAGCCTTCGTCGGCCAGTTCCTTGATCACGTGCAGCACGTCGCCCACCAGTTCGGGATCCAGCGCCGACGTGGGCTCGTCGAACAACAGCAGCGAGGGTTTGAGCGCCAGGGCCCGGACAATGCCGACCCGCTGCTGCTGCCCGCCGGAGAGCTGATGCGGGTACTGGTCTTCCTTGCCGGACAGCCCGACGCGGTCCAGCAGCGACCTGGCCTCGCGCACGGCTTCGGCCTTGGGCCGCTTCTGCACCTGGACCGGGCCCTCGATGATGTTCTGCAGCACGGTCATGTGGGGAAACAGGTTGTAGTGCTGGAACACCATGGCGCTGCGGTCTCGCAGGGCGGCGATCTGTTTCCGGTTCACCGGCGAACCGAAGTCCACGGCTGGGCCGCCGGAAAAGGCGACCCGGCCGCCGTCGGGGGTTTCCAAGCCGTTCAGGCAACGCAGCACTGTGGTTTTGCCCGATCCGGAGGGCCCGATGAGGGCCAGTACCCCGCCCGTCTGGACGGACAGGTCGATGGACTTGAGCACCTGGTTGCTGCCGAAGGACTTGCGCAGCCCCTCCACGGAGAGCACGGGCCCGGCTGCGCCGGGCTGCGGGCCGGGGGCGGCAGGGATGTCAGTGGGCGACATAGCGTTCCAGTCTCTTCTCCAGTCGGGACTGCCCGGCGGACAGCACCAGGCAGAACACCCAGTAGACAACCGCGGCCTCTATGTAGAGCAGCATGAACTCCTGGCTGAACGCCGCAATCTCCTGAGCCGCACGGAACGCCTCGGTCACCAGGATCAGCGAGGCGAGGGAGGTGTCCTTGACCAGGGAGATGAAGGTATTGGACAGCGGCGGCACCGATACGCGCGCAGCCTGCGGCAGGATGATCCTGCGCAGGGTGGTGGTGCCGGCCATCCCGATGGTGTGGCCGGCTTCCCACTGACCCTTGGGGACCGAGAGGATCGCGGCGCGGATGATTTCTGCCGCATAGCCGCCCACGTTCAGTGAGAACGCGATGATCGCGCTCGGCCACGGGTCGAGCACCACGCCGATCGACGGGAGGCCGTAGAAGATCACGAACAGTTGGACCAGCAGCGGGGTGCCGCGGATCACCGACACGTAGGCGCGGGCAATGCCGGCCAGGAGCCGGTTGCGGCTCAACCTCATGAGGGCAACGACCAGGGCCAGCGCCAGGCCGATGGCGAAACTGGCCAGCGAGAGGGGGATGGTGCCGGTCAGCCCGCCCTGGACGATAGGCCAGAGCGAACTGCCGACAAGCTCCCAGTCGATGTCCATACGGCTACGTTAGCGTTTCCCTTTAGACCCAGCCCCTCTACTTGCTGACGTCCGCGCCGAAGTACTTCTCGGAGATCTCCGCCAGCGTCCCGTCCGCGCGCAACTCCTCCAGCGCCGTGTTAAAGGCCTCCACCAGGTCGTCGCTGCCCTTCTGGAAGGCGAAGGCGCTCTGCGTCTCTTCGTCGGTTTCGGCGGCTACCTTGATGGCTTCGTTGTTGTTGGTGGCCTGGTAGTCCAGGTAGGTCAGCTTGTCATTGACGGTGGCGTCCACGCGGCCCTGCTCCAGCAGCGAAACCGCCTGCGCCCAGCCCTCCACGGCCTGCACCTCGGCGCCGGCGGCCTTGGCCAGTTTGTAGAAGTTGCTGGTCAGCGACTGGGCGGAAGTTTTGCCCTCCAGATCCGCCAGGGAGGAAATGTCGTTGTTGTCCGACTTCACGACGACTACGCCGGTGCTGACGGTGTACGGATCCGAGAAGTCGTACTTGGTTAGGCGGTCTTCGTTGATCGAAACCTGGTTGGCGATCACGTCGAAACGTCCCGCGTCCAGCCCGGCGAAGATGGCATCCCACTGGGTCTCTTCAAACTGCACGTCCACGCCGAGCTTTTCCGCCACCGCGGTGACGATTTCGACGTCGTAACCGGTCAGGTCGCCGGTGCCGTTTTCGTGGAAGCTGAACGGGCGGTAGGTCCCCTCGGTCCCCACGGTGATCACGCCTGCGTCCTGGATCTCCTGCAGCGTGGTCGCGGCGGCAGAGGTCGCCGGCTCCGACTCCGACGGCGAGGACGTGCTGCAGCCGGCCAGCACCAGGGCGGCTGATGCGGCGGCACCGAGGACGGACAAACGACGACGAATCATGGTGGAAAACCCCTTGTGGTGTGGGACGAAAAGCCAACCGGCGGGTGACCGGCAAACGCTGAACGCTAGCACGTACAACAACGGGTACCTCAAGATATGTTCCGAACTGTGTCGGCAATGTGAGCAGCGGCACTCCCGAGGCCGCGCACCGGCGTCGTTATGCTTCTATTCCGCCGCCACCCGCACCACGAGTGCGCCCGGATCGACGCGCATCATCAAACGGGAACCCATGCCAATATGGTCGCCGTCCAGCTGCATCTCCTGGGGCCGGCCGGCGTAGATCTCCACGTGCTTGCCCTGGTAGTAGTCAACCGAAGGATCCACGCTCCGGCCGCGTTTGGCGAGCCCGGCCAGCACGCCTAGCCAGCCCAGCCGGCCACGCGGGGAGATGGTCATGATGTCCAGCAGGCCGTCGTCGAGCTGCGCGCCGGGGAACATCTCGAATCCGCCCTGGATCTTGCCGCAGTTCCCGCCCATCACGCTGCGCATTCGCAAGGTCATGGGCTTCCCGCCGTCGATAGTGAGCGTGGCGCGGACCGGCTTGCCCGGAAGGTTGCGCAGGCCGGCTTCCACGTACGCCAGCCACCCAATACGGTCCTTGAGGCCGTCGTCGGTGCCGCCGATGACAGCAGCATCGAACCCGAGACCGGCCATGACAAGGAACACGGAATCGCCGCCCGATTTGTCCACGGTGGCCCGGACGACGTCGATCCGCCGGTCCCGGCCGGCCAACGCGATGCCGACAGCGGTCTCCGGGTCGTCAACCGGCAGGTCCAGGTTTCGGGCCAGCAGGTTGCCTGTGCCCAAAGGGATCACGCCCAGCGGCATGTCCGTTGCCGCCAGCCGGCCGGCCACCCGGCGCACCGTCCCGTCGCCACCGGCGGCGATCACCAGGTCGACCCCCGCTTCCAGCGCCTGGTGCGCCTGGCCGGCGCCCGGATCCTCCAGAGTGGTCTCGAGCCAGAGCGGCGGCTGCCAGCCGGTTTCGGCGCACAGGCCCTCGACCAGCGCCACCAGGTCAAAGTTAAACTTTTTGGACGGGTTCCAGACCACCGCGGCACGGCGGGAACCTGGGGGAGCGGATTCGGTCATGGTGTCCTAACTGTCCTGTTTGCCGGCTCCAAGGCCGACGTCCCGACGGAACCCATTCAAGCACCATCCGGCCCGCGCTGCCCGGCTCGACATCGCTGCTGGCCGCTTATAGGTTCTAACAGGACACCCTCGGATCCGGGAGAAGAATTGCTTCGGCGCGCACTTGCACTCATCATGGCCCTGCTGATGGCGGTAGCGGTGGCTGCCTGCGCCCCGGAGCGGGAGTCGCCGGATCCAACCGCCCAGGCCCTGGCGGAAGGGCTGACCGCCAACGACGTGTCGAACGTCGCCTTCGCCGATGCCACCGGCGCCCAGGTGCAGGAACAACTGGCCGGGCTGACCGAGGGCATGGGCCCGTGGGAGCCCGAAGTCACCGTGACCGGCGTCGAAGAGGTCGAATCCAACCTCTTTCGGGCCACCCTTTCCTATGACTGGCCGGTGCCGGATGCGGAGCAGGGCTGGAGCTACACCACGACGGCGGACCTGCATTACGCCGAGGACGCCTGGCAGGTCCGGTGGACGCCCGAAATCCTGGAGCCCTCGCTTGCCGAGGGCGAGCGGCTGGTGCTGTCCACCGAGGAGCCGGAGCGCGGCCAGATCCTCGACGCCGAGGGGAAGGCGATCGTCAAGAACCGCCCGGTCAAAATCGTCGGCATCGACAAGACAGGCCTGGACAAATCGGCCGCCGAGGACTCCGCGCGGGCGCTGGCCAAGCTGGTGGACATTGACGCCGCCGGTTACGCGGAGAAGGTTGCCGCCTACGGACCGAAAGCTTTCGTGGATGCCATCACGCTGCGCGAGGACGCCTTCGACGACCTGGACCAGAAGAAGCTGAAGGACATCGACGGCTTCCTGGCGGTGGATGACCAGATCCCGTTGGCGCCCAGCCGCACGTTCGCCGCGCCGGTGTTGGGATCGGTGCGCGAGGCCACGGCCGAGGACATCGAGAAGTCCAAAGGCGCGGTGGTGGCGGGCGAGACCGTCGGCTCGTCCGGCTTGCAGGCAGCCTTCAACACCGAGCTCTCCGGCACGCCGGGAGTCACCGTCTCCGCCGTAGGGCAGGCTGCCGAAGAAGGCGGCGAAGCGCCGTCCCGGCAGCTGTTCCGCCAAGATCCGGTTGGCGGCGAAAACGTGAAGACCACGCTGGTGCCGGACCTGCAGTCGGAGGCCGAGGACATCCTGGCCGACATCGACTCGCCGAGTTCGATCGTCGCGCTGCGGCCGTCGACCGGTGCCGTCCTGGCGGCCGCGAACGGCCCGGACAGCGAAGGCTACAACACGGCGTTCCTGGGCCAGTACGCCCCGGGTTCCGCCTTTAAGATCGCCACCGCGCTGGGCCTGCTGCGCAACGGCATGACACCCGACTCCGCCGTCACCTGTGATCCGGAGCTCGTGGTGGACGGCCGCAGCTTCGAGAACGCGGACAGCTATCCCGCGGCCTTCACCGGCGAGATCACCTTGACCGAGGCCATCGCCCACTCCTGCAACACGGCGTTCATCGCCGAGCACCAGGAACTCTCCCAGGACCAGCTGGCGGATGCCGCCGGCGCCTTGGGCATCGGCATGAAGGCGAACCCCGGCATCGATGCCTTCATGGGCCATGTGCCGCGCGAGGATACCAAGGGGACCGCGCACGCGGCCTCGCTGATCGGCCAGTCACGGGTGCAGACGTCGCCGCTGGCGCTGGCCACGTTGATGGCCGCCGTGGTGGAAGGCGGATCGGTCGTGCCCACGCTGGTGGACGGGCACGACCCCAAGGCCGAGCTCCCGGAAGTGCCGGAGCTGACTGCCGAGGAGGCCAAGCAGTTGCGCACCATGATGCGCTCGGCAGTGGTGGACGGCTACCTGACCAATTTGGCCGACCTGCCCGGCAAACCCGCCATCGGCAAGACCGGCACCGCAGAGTACGGCTCGCAGGACCCGCCGCAGACCCACTCCTGGGTCATCGCCGGCCACGGGGACCTGGCCATTGCGGTGTTCGTGGAGGACGGCGAGCTCGGCTCCGAAACCGCCGGCCCGCTGGCCGAGGCTTTCCTGGAAGCCGCCGCCGGCTAGGCATTGAGCAACGACGGCGGTGCCCGCCCGAGGTGCGTGAAGGCACCGAACGCAGGCACCGCCGTCGTCAGCGGAAGGCCGGACAACGGCCGGCCTGTAGCGCTTCAGGCCTACCAGCGGTGGGCCACGTCAATCACCAACCGGGACATGCTGCCCGGGCCATCCAGGGTGAAGACCCGGAACGGCAGGCGGGCGCGCACGCCGAGGCCGATGGTGGTGTACCCCTCGAAACTGCCGCCCCAGGAGAGCTGGCGGAACGTGGTGTAGCCGGCGACGTTAGCCAGTTCCCGCGGGTTGGCGGGCCGGTAGGTGGCGCGCCCGTTGGCGTCATACGCCGGAGCTTTCACGACCACCGCCAGGTCGGCGCCGCCGCGCAAGGGGATCGCGTGGCCGGAGCCCTGGGCCCGCACCGTCCCGTACCTCACGGAGTAGCCGGCCACATCGCCGCGAAGGTCCACGACCATGCGGTCGAAGCAGGCATGCCGGCCGGTGCGGACGTTGGTAATGGGGGCGGTGGTGGTCCCCGGCGCCCACTCCGGCGTTGAGCCCCAGGTAATGCCGCAGTAGGGCGCTGCGGTGGCGGGGCCGGGCGCCACCAGTCCCAAGCCGAGAACCAGCAGGATAACGGACAGCCATGTGGGGAGCTTGCGCATGGCACACCGCCTTTCATGGGGGTGACAGATGCACTCAGAATAGGGGCGTTTTCCACGGTGGGACCCGGCGCCTTCGCGATAACGCCAAAACCGTTACGGCCCGCGCCCCGGGCACGCTTTTCTTGATCCTTCGGTAACCGGAAACACGGCCCGCCCGTAATCAAAGACCGCGACAAGGAAGTGTTACGCCATTTCGTAACATAAATCACAACCCTGCAATTTAAAGGACGGCGAGTGGCATAATTCCAGCATTAGCCGGTTCGGACCCCCACTTTTTTGCCGGGCCGGCGAACCCCCAAGAGCCGGTCCCGCGTGAATATGCCGCGGGGCCGGCTCGATTTAAACGTCACACCAAGGTCCCGCTTGGGAAGAGCCCTCGGGGCGCTTGCAGGCCGGTGAAAACTCAGCCCACTTCGAAGCCGGTGAATCCGCCCGTCGGCGGGGCGTACGTCGTTTCGACAGCGTCCACGCGCCCCGGCGCCGCGCCGGACTTGAGCGCAGCCGCGAATTGCTCCACTGCGTCGCGGGGCCCCTCTGCCACCACACCTACGGTGCCGTCTGCCTGGTTCACGGCCGAGCCGACCAGCCCCAGTCGTTCAGCGTGTTCGCGTGTCCAGTAACGGAAGCCCACTCCCTGGACACGGCCGCTCACCGTCGCGCTCAGGCGGACGCTTCCGGCGGCTTCCTGTTGTTGGTGCATGCTTCGCTCCTGTTCGGACATCCGTCCAGCGTACGACGGCGCTGCCCCGCCTCACGCGGTGCCGGAACCGTAGGGGCGCGTTATGGCTTCCAGGAAGTGGCCGTTCGGGTCGGTGAAGTAGACGCCGCGGCCGCCGTCGTTGCGGTTGATTTGTTTGAGCCGGCTGCGGGCAGGGTCCGCCCAGTAGTCGATTCCGGCGGAGCGGACGCGGGTGAGGATCCCGTCGAAGTCGTCCTCGGTGACCAGGAAGGCGTAGTGCTGGGGCTGAACATTCCCGCCGGTGTCCGCGTAGTCGAGTGCCACACCGCCCTCCAGCAGGACCGTCATGAAGTGTCCGAACATCGGCTGCGGCGGATCGAGGCCGAAGATCTCCGCAAAGAATTCCGCCGCCGCTTTCTTGTCTGCGGCGTAGACGATGGTGTGGCTGAACGAGACGGCCATGGCATGCTCCGAAGGCGGTGGCCGGGGCGGTGGCCGGCCGGAATGCTGGCACCCATTCAACTCCGCCCGGGCCGCCGGGACAAGCACGTGAACCCTGAAGGGTCAGGTTAACGAAGCAACGGACGACGCCGGCGCTGTGGTGAGTGCCGAAGCCGTCCGCTCCGTGGTGGGGCCGTGCCGCCCCGTGCTGGCGTCAGCCCTTCTGCGGCAGCCGCCAGACCGTGCAATCCTGCGTGCTGATGGCGCGGCGTGAGCCGTCCACGTCATCGCGGATCCACACCAGGCCGACGCCGGGAGCGGTGCGGTCCACGCGGCCCCGGTACTGGACGGCATTGTCCATGCGGGCCTCGACCGAATCGCCGCGGCGCAGATGCCCGAGATTGCGGATCCTGGTGGGGGTGGAATTGACCAGCGGGGACTGACCGGTTGCGGATGGTGTCATGCGTGACCTCCTGTGTCGTGGCGGTAAGGGCGTGCTGTACCAGGCGGGTCAGCCGTGGGGCTGACCCTGCCGTGGCAAAGTTCGGGGACTGCTCGGTAGGCGAAAAAGCGCCGGCTCATGCCGGGTGCTGGTGAGCGCTAACAGCAAAGGCGGGCATCGATCCTGCAGGGCGCGGGAAAGAGCTTCTCCGCTGATCTCCTGCTGCAAACTCGGTGGTTCCTCAGCTGTCTTGGCAGTCTCAGTTTAAGGAACACGCCCGGCGGGCCGGTTTATTCCGTCGGAGCAAGAAAAGTTTCTCCAGGCTTCCGTCGAGGGCGGCAGGCGGAACCCAGGCTTCGGCCACGCCAGATGACGGGCGATTTCATGCGGGCGCTGCGGCGGCCACAGGGCCAGCCCGGAACCCCAGGGCCAGCGCGCGAGCGGTAGGTTCAGTCCCTGGCCGGCAGCTGCTGCAGCGCCCAGGTGTTGCCGTCCGGGTCGCTGAAGTAGACGAAATTCCCCCACGGCTGTGCGTCCACGGCGCTCGCGGCGACGCCGTGGCCGAGCAGTTCTTCCCGGGCCGCTTCGGCATCGGCAACGACCATCTGCAGCCCCTGCTGCGAGCCGGGCGCCATCTCGGTGATGCCCTCGCCGATCACGATGGAACAGGCCGAGCCGGGCGGCGTGAGCTGCACGAACCGCAGGCCGTCGCTGACCCGGTGGTCGTGGTCGGCATGGAAGCCGACCTGTTCCACGTAAAACTTCTTGGCCGGTCGACGTCGGTGACCGGCACGGCCACCAGCTCGAGTTTCATCTCCATGACCGACACGCTAGCGCCGGCAGGGCACCCGGCGGTAGGGGCCGGCGCGGGACTGCGGTCAGGCCCTGTCCGCGACCAGATGGAGCCGGTACCCCTCGGACGTTTCGAACGGGGCCGCGGGTAGGGGCCGGCCGGCGTGGATGGGAGCCGCTGTGGCCGACCGCTTGACGCGACCGACCGGGCGCGCGGCTTAGGCAGCGCGGCATGCCTTCACCCGGTGGGTAGGCAGGCTTTAGACGGCGGCAGCGGCGTCGGCCGTCTTCTTCCGGTGGATGGCCAGGAAGGAAGAAATTCTGCGCACCGCCTCTTCGATATCCTCTACCGACGGCAGGATCACAAACCGGAAGTGGTCCGGCGTGGGCCAGTGGAAGGCAGTGCCGTGCGAGACCAGGATTTTCTCCTCCTCGAGCAGGTCCAGCACAAACTTCTCGTCGTCCTCGAAGGGGTAGACCGCCGGATCGAGCTTGGGGAACAGGTACATCGCCCCGGCCGCGGGGACACAGCTGACCCCCGGAATCTGGTTGAGCAGCCGGCAGGCCAGGTCGCGCTGTTCGTGCAGCCGGCCCCCGGGCTTCACCAGGTCGCCGATGGACTGGTAGCCACCCAGCGACGTCTGGATGGCGTGCTGCGCCGGGACGTTCGAGCACAGCCGGAGCGAGGCCAGTAGCTCCAGTGATTCGCGGTAGGCCGCGGTCTCGGCGCGCGGCCCGCTGATCGCCACCCAGCCGGCGCGGTAGCCAGGCATCCGGTACGCCTTGGACAGCCCGCTGAAGGTCAGCACCGGCAGGTCGGGGGCCACGGAGGCGGTGTGGATGTGGACGGCGTCGTCGTAGGTGATCTTCTCGTAGATTTCGTCGGAGAACAGCACCAGATCGTGCTTGCGTGCCAGGGCCGCGAACTGTTCCAGCACGTGCCGCGGGTACACGGCGCCGGTGGGATTGTTTGGGTTGATCAGCACGATCGCCCGCGTCCGGTCGGTGATTTTGGCTTCGACGTCCGCCATGTCGGGCCACCAGTGGTTGTCCTCATCGCAGAGGTAGTGCACGGCCTTGCCGCCGGAGAGCGTGACCGAAGCCGTCCACAGGGGGTAGTCGGGCGCGGGGATCAGCACCTCGTCGCCGTTTTCCAGGAACGCCTGCAGCGTCATGGAGATCAACTCGGACACGCCGTTGCCGATGAAGATGTCCTCCACGCCGATCTGCATCAGGCCCTTGGTCTGGTAGTACTGCGAGATGGCCGTGCGGGCGGAGAAGATTCCCTTCGAATCGCTGTAGCCCTGGGCGCCGCGCAGGTGGTGGATCATGTCCACCACAATCGACTCCGGCGCCTCCAGCCCGAACGGCGCCGGGTCGCCGAGGTTCATCCGCAGGATGCGGTGGCCCTCCGCCTCCATCTTCTTGGCCGCGTGCAAAATAGGGCCGCGAAGTTCGTACCGGACGTTCTGGAGTTTGCTGGAATGTTGCATCGGACGCATGCCCCATTTTTTCACACAGTGCATCAGGCGTTCATGTGGGCTTCACCACTGTGCGGGTCTGGTGCCCGGTGCTGCAACCGCCTACCGTGGATACGCTCCCGCTCGGGCACCGGCACGTGGTGCCCGTCCAGCGCACCGGAACCGGAAAACGGAGGACAGCCATGACCCTCACGCACATCAATCCAGCCGGAATGTACCGCAGTCCGGCCTTTTCCCAGGGCGTGCTCGTGGACGGGCCCGGCCGGCTGCTGATCGTCGGCGGCCAGAATGGCATCAATGCCGACGGCAACATGGTCAGCGACGATCTTGCCGGACAGACCAGGCAGGCGATGCGCAACGTGCTGGCGGTCCTCGAGGAGGCCGGAGCAACGCAACGGGACGTGGCCAAGTTGAACATCTACCTCGCGGCCGGGCAGGACGCGAACGAGGGGTACGCCGCGGCCGCGGAGGTGTGGGGCCCGGTGCCGACGGCGATCACCGTCCTGCAGGTGGGCTCTGCCCGGCCCGGCGTGCTGGTCGAGATCGACGCGCTCGCCCAGGTCCCGTCGCAGCCCGAATAGCCGCGGCCCGGTGCCGCCGGGGCGCACCGCCATCGCGAGCCGCGCCCAGCGATGTGCCGGCGTGTCCCGCCCGGGGCGGCTACTGCGGCCGGACCGGATGCTTGCTGATGATGGAGACGCGGTTGAAAGCGTTCATCGCGACGGTGATCCAGCTGACCGCGGAGAACTCGTCGTCGGTCAGTTCCTCGCGGGCTGCGGAGTAGGCGCGCTCCTGGCTGTGGTGGTCCGGCAGTTCGGTCAGCGCCTCGGCCAGGGCCAGCGCGGCCCGTTCCTTGTCTGTGAAGACCTCGGTGTCCCGCCAGGACGGAAGCACGGAAAGCCGCTGCGCGGTCTCGCCTTCGCCCAGGGCAAGCCGGGTGTGCATGTTCAGGCAGTAGGCACAGCCGTTGATCTGCGAGATGCGCAGGTTCAGCAGTTCCACCAATTTCCTGTCCAGGCCGGCTGCCTCGGCGGCGTCGGCTACCTTGAGCGCGACCCCGTTCAGCGCGCGGTGGGCCGCCGGTGTCTGCTTGTCGATGTAGAACCTGGCCGGACGTTCGTCGGTGCTCACTCAAAGCCTCCTTGTTGCTGGGGGTGACCTCCATTCTGACAGCCCTGCCCGCGGCGGCCCGATCGGAGTAGCGTGTGCCACATGGAATTTGGAAGGCCCTTCACGGAACCGACCGCGCGGCGCATCCGGGTGCGGCTGGGCGGAAGCCTGGTGGCGGACAGCACCCGGGCCAGGCTGCTGATCCAGTACGACACCGGCAGCCTGCCCACCTACTACGTTCCGCGGGAGGACGTGGTGGAAGGAGCGTTGTCCAATCCGCGCACCGGGCGGGCGGGGCAGCAGGTATGGGACGTCGCCCTTGGCAGCAAGAGGGCCGAAGCCGGGGCGTGGGAGCATGCCGACCCGTCGGGTGAACTGAGCCCGCTGGCCGGGCATGTGACGTTCTCGTGGCGCCAGTTGGAATGGTACGAGGAAGACGAACGCGCGCTGGTGCACGCCCGCGATCCCTACAAGCGGGTGGACACGCTGCGCAGTTCGCGCCGGGTCCAGGTCTACCTTGAGGGCGAGAAAATAGCTGACAGCATCCGGCCGCTGCTGCTCTTTGAGACCCACTTGCCGGTCCGCTACTACCTGCCAGCCGACGACGTGCGCACTGACCTATTGGAAGCCAGCGACGCGGTGACCAGCTGCCCGTACAAGGGCCAGGCCCGGTACTGGTCGGTTCGCGTCGGCGAGAACATCGTTCACGATGTGGTGTGGAGCTATCCGGATCCGATCCCGGAGAATCCCAAGATCCGCGACCTTTTCTGCTTCTACAACGAGAAGGTGGACCTGGTGGTCGACGGCCAGGCGCAGGAGAAGCCGGACACGCCCTGGTCCTGATCCGCTGACGAAACCCGCCTGAGCGGCCACCGGCCTGCTTCTGCTGCTTATACCTTCTTCTCCGCGGAGAAGAAAAGACTTCTGCGCATTTTTTCGGCGGTGACCTGTTGCATAATCAGCATGCTTATGTTCTCTTGGGGGAGAAGCGGTTCTGGTCGCGCACTTCCCAACAGAGGGTGGGCTTCTGATGCAACACAACGAGAAAGACATACAGGTTTTATTCCGCGAGGCGAGACGCGCCAGGGGATCCCTGCGCGCCGCCCTGGAAGAGGAGCTGGTGCTGGGACACCTGGGCATTGCCGAGGGGATAGCCCGCAACTATTCGGGCCCCGGCAGGGAGCTCGATGACCTAAACCAGGTTGCACGGCTGGGGCTGCTTAAGGCGGTCCGCGGCTTTGACCCCGACCACGGCGCTGACTTCCGCGCCTATGCAGCCCCCACGGTCCACGGCGAGCTGAAGCGCTACCTTCGGGACAGCTCGTGGATGATCCGCCCGCCGCGCCACCTCCAGGACCTGCGGACGGCGGCGATCAAGATGACGTCGGAACTTGCCCAGCGGCTGGGCCGCGAACCCAGGCTGCAGGAGCTGGCCGACGCACTCGCCGAAAGCCCGGAAACGGTCGCCGAAGCCCTCAACTGCCACGGCAGCCTGCGGCCGGAATCACTGGAGGGGACCCCCGAGGGACAGGACCTGGCCGAGACGCTGGCTGCCTCCGACGGCGGGACCGAACGGACCGAGGAACTGTTGATGCTGCGGGGCGCCATCCGCGAGCTTGAGCCGCAGGAACGGCAGCTGCTCTTCTACCGCTACTTCCAGGAGGAGTCCCAGCGCCGCATCGGGGAACGTATCGGCATGACGCAGATGCAGGTCTCCCGCGCGCTGGCCAGGATCCTGGTCAAGCTCCAGCACCGGGTGCTGGGGGAACGGCCGGCCCCGGCCCGGCAGCGGATGCGGACGGCGTAGCTACCGGCAGTTGCGCGACGGCGGCCAGGACGTCGTCCGGGCTGACGGCCAGCAGGGCGGGGTCCGGGTCCGCGGAGAACGTGTCGCCCAACCGCAGGCTCTCGTTGGTCAGGACCGTATGGGGCCCGGGCGGCGGACCCCAGACGCTGACGGGTGCCGGCCCGAAAATGACCACCGACGGCCGGGCATAGGCCGAGGCCAGGTGGGCGGCCCCGGTATCGGCGGAAATCACGAGGGCAGCCTCGGCGATGGCCGCGGCAAACTCCGCCAGCGGAAGGGTGCCGGCCACCACGGTGTCCGGACCCAGCCCGGCCAATTCGGCCACCGCCTGTGCCCGAGGCCGTTCCGCCGTGCTGCCGGTGAACAGGATGCGGTGTCCTTGGGCTGCCAGTTCCCGGGCGACCGCGGCAAAGCGCTCGGCGGGCCACAGCCGGCTGCCGTAGGCGGCACCGACATGAAGTACCGCCGCTCCCGGGCAGGGGCTCTGGACGGCGGGTTTGTCCAGCCGGTAGTCGAGCGGATCCGCGTCTATCCCGTGCCACCGCAGCAGCCGGGCCCAGCGCTCGCGTTCGTGCACGCCTTCCGGCCACTGGGGGCCGTCCCATCCGGGGGCCCGGTGGCCGATGCGCACGGCGGGCTGCAGGGCTTCCAGCCGGCCGCGGCTCTCCGGCCCGTTGCCGTGCAGGTTCACGGCGATTTCCACCCGGCCGGGAGCCAGCGCCAGCGGGACATCGAGTCCATGGGTGGCCAACAGGTCGTCCACCGAGCCGGTCAGTCCGAGGATGGGCCGCAGCCAGGCCTGGGCAGCGTAGATGATCCGGTGTTCGGGGTAGGCCGCGCGCAGCGCCCGCAACGCCGGAACCGCGACCAAAAGATCGCCCAGCTTGAGCGCCCGGAGCACCAGCAGTTCCGGGCGTCCGTCCCGTTCAAGTCCTTCAGGTTCTGCCACTGCACCCGTCCTTCCTTCCGGCTGTGCCCATCCTCCCAGATGCCCGACCGTACGCTTTCAGCGGCAGCCGTTGCCGCGGCGGGAAGTGTGCGACACAAAAGTAGTAGCAGGAGAAGTGTTTAGGTCGCAGCCGTGCTGGGAACAGTGCTGGTATGAGCACAACTGCCGCATACCCGCCGCGGGCCATCCTGTTCGACCGGGATGGCACGCTGGTCACGGACGTGCCCTACAACCCGGACCCCGCGAAGGTCCGGCCGGTGGCCGGAGCGCGGGAAGCCGTCGAAGCGGTCCGCACCGCCGGGTTGCCGTGCGGGGTGCTCACCAACCAGTCGGGCATCGGCCGCGGCCTGCTGAGCCGGGAACAGGTCGACGCCGTCAACATGCGGGTGGAAGAGCTGCTGGGACCGTTTGACGTCTGGGAGATCTGCCCGCACAACCCGGACGACGGGTGCCCCTGCCGGAAACCGCAGCCCGGCATGATCCTGGCGGCCTGCCGCCGGCTCGGGCTCGATCCCGCGGAGGTGGCCTACGTCGGGGACATTGGGGCCGACGTCGAGGCCGCTGCCGCCGCCGGCGCCACCGGCGTCCTGGTACCGACCCCGGTGACCCGGCGCGAAGAGGTCGAGGCCGCCGCCGTGGTCGCCGAAGACCTCGCCGCCGCGGTGTCGCTGCTGCTGGAGGGCCGGCGGTGAGCCGTGTGTTGGTGGCGCGGATGGACAGCGTCGGAGACGTACTGCTGGCGGGCCCCGCGGTGCGGGCAGTCGCGGCAGGCAACGGTGGCAATCCGCGCGACGTCGTGATGCTGTGCGGCCCGCAGGGCAAAGCCGCCGCTGAATTGCTGCCCGGCGTCGCAGGCGTTTTCAGCTGGGCCAGCCCGTGGATCGTCGACCCCGCGCCGCCAGCAACCCGGGAACACGTCGCCGCGCTGGCGGACTGGGTGCGGGCCTCGGAGATCTCCGAGGCCGTCATCCTCACGTCCTTCCACCAGTCGCCGTTGCCGCTGGCGCTGCTGCTGCGGCTGGCCGGCGTCGGCCGTATCACCGGCGCTTCCGTCGATTACGCCGGTTCGCTGCTGGATCAGCGGCTCCGGCCCGGCGAGGACTTCCCGGAGGACCAGCCGGAGGCCGAGCGGGCGCTGCAGATCGCCGCTGCCGCCGGGTACCGGCTTCCTGCCGACGACGACGGCCGGCTCCAGGTGCGCGGCATTCCGGATACCTCGGACCTGACCGGCGGCGAGCCTTACATCGTCGTTCACCCCGGTGCCTCCGTTCCGGCGCGGGCGTGGCCGCCGCTGCACCACGCCGCCGCCGTCGAACTGCTGATCGGCGCCGGCTACCGCGTGGTGGTCACCGGCGGCCCGCAGGAACAGGAGCTGACGGCGACCGTCGCCGTCCCCGGCGCGCTGGACCTGGGCGGGAAGACCGACCTGCGGAGCCTGGCCGGGGTCCTGGGCGGCGCGTCCGCCGTCGTGACCGGAAATACCGGACCGGCCCACCTGGCCGCGGCCGTGGGTACCCCGGTGGTGTCCCTGTTCGCGCCGGTGGTTCCGGCGGTCCGCTGGGCGCCGTACAGGGTTCCGCTGGAGCTGCTCGGCGACCAGAATGCGCCCTGCCGGCTCAGCCGGGCACGTACCTGCCCGGTTCCCGGACATCCCTGCCTGACCCAGGTGGCACCCGAAGAAGTGCTCGAGGCTGTACAGCGGCTGACCCGCGGCGTGACGTATCTGTCCGCCCGGAGAAAGACGAGGAACGCATGAAGATCCTGCTTTGGCATGTCCACGGCGGCTGGACCGACGCTTTTGTGCGCGGCCGCCACGAATACCTGCTGCCCGCCACCGCCGAGGGCGGGCCGTGGGGCCTCGGCCGGGCCGGCCGCGACTGGCCGTCGTCGGTCCGGGACGTGCACCCGGACCGGCTGCGCGATGAAGAACCCGACGTCGTGGTGCTGCAGCGGCCCGAGGAGATCGAGGAATGCGAGCGGCTGCTGGGCCGCCGGCCGGGACGGGACATCCCGGCGGTGTTCCTGGAGCACAACACACCCAAGGGGGACGTGCCCAACTCGCTGCACCCGCTGGCCGACCAGCAGGACATGACCGTCGTGCATGTCACCTACTTCAACCGGTTGTTCTGGGACTGCGGAACGGCGCGGACCACGGTGATCGAACACGGCATCGTGGATCCCGGTCCGCTCTACACCGGGGAACTGGAACGCCAGGGCGTGGTGGTCAACGAACCGGTCCGCCGCTGGCGCGTGACCGGAACGGATCTGCTGCCGGCCTTCGCCGAGACAGGACCGCTGGAAGTGTTCGGCATGGGTGCCGACCAGCTGGGCGCCGCCACCGGGTTGGGCCCGGACCGGCTGCGTGTGCGCGGCGACCTGCCCGGCCCGCTGCTGCACGCGGAACTGGCCCGCTGCCGCCTCTACCTGCACCCGCTGCGCTGGACCTCGCTGGGCCTGGCTCTGCTGGAAGCCATGCATCTGGGCATGCCGGTTCTGGTGCTGGCCAGCACGGAGGCGGTCCGGGCCGTGCCGCCGGAAGCCGGCGCCATCTCAGCGGACGTGGACCAGCTGCGGCTCGAGGCGGCCCGGCTGCTGCGGGACCCGGAGGAGGCCGCTGCACGGGGCGCCGTGGCCCGCGAGGCGGCACTGCGGAACTACGGGCTGCAGGCCTTTTTGGACAACTGGGATTCTCTGCTGGCAGAGACCACCACGCGCACCGGACGGGCCATTGCCGCCAACGAGAGGAGAGATCCGTGAGGATATCTATGGTTTCCGAACACGCCAGCCCGCTGGCCGCGCTGGGTGGTGTTGACGCCGGCGGCCAGAACGTGCACGTGGCGGCCCTCTCCGCCGCACTGGCCCGGCGCGGGCACAGCGTGCGCGTCTACACCCGCCGCGACGACCCGCTGCTTCCAGCCCGCGTGACCATGCGGCCGGGGGTGGAAGTGGTCCACCTCAACGCCGGACCGCCCGAGCCGGTCGCCAAGGACGAGCTGCTGCCCTTCATGGGCCAGCTGGCCGACGGGATCAGCGCGGACTGGGCGGACACACCGCCGGATTTGGTGCACGCGCACTTCTGGATGTCAGGGGTGGCGGCCCTCGACGCTGCCCGCCGCCCGGGCAGCCCGCCGGTGGCGGTGCTGCAGACCTTCCACGCGCTCGGCACCGTGAAACGGCGGCACCAGGGCGCGCAGGACACCAGCCCGGCCGAGCGGGCCTGGCTGGAACCGTCCGTCGGCCGCAGCGTGGACCGCATCATTGCGACGTGTTCGGACGAAGTGTTCGAGTTGGCGGCCATGGACATCCCGCGCGGCAATATCTCCATTGCCCCCTGCGGCGTGGACTTGGGACTCTTCAAGGCCGACGGCGAGGCCGAGCCGCGCGGCCGCGCCCACCGCATCGTCACGCTGGGCCGGCTGGTTCCGCGCAAGGGCATCGACCTGGCCGTGCAGGCCCTGCGGTTGCTTAAGGACCAGGGACTGGACGACGTCGAACTGATCGTGGTCGGCGGCGCCTCCGGTGCAACCGGGCTGGCGTCCGACCCGGAAGCGCAACGGCTGCGCGGCCTCGCCCGCGAGCTCGCCGTGGAAGACCAGCTGGTGCTGCGCGGCCAGCTGCCGCGGGAAGAAATCCCGGCGGTGCTGCGCAGCGCCGACGTCGTCATCTGCGCGCCGTGGTACGAACCGTTCGGGATTGTCCCGCTGGAAGCGATGGCCTGCGGCGTACCGGTGGTCGCGGCCTCGGTGGGCGGGCTGATCGATACCGTGGTGGACCGCAAGACCGGCCTGCACGTACCGCCGCGCGATCCGGCGGCGGTGGCAGACGCGGTGGCCGAGCTGCTGGCGAATCCTCAGCTGCGCCGCGAGCTCGGCCGCGCCGGCCAGCAGCGCGTGCGCAACCGCTACTCCTGGGACCGGGTGGCCGCCGACACCGAGAAGGCCTATCACCTGGCCGTCAGCAGGGGCTCGGGCGCAGTCGCCGCCGGCGTCCGGCAGCTGGAAGGGGAGGCACTGTGAAGCGCCCAGCCGGCCTCGCCAAGACGGCAGCACGGACCACGGCTCTGGCCGCGGCCGCCCCCGCCGCCCCTGCCCGCACGGACGCGTACGTGCGGCCGCCCGGGCCGGGACCCGCGGGACCCGCCCTGGTTCCGGTGCCGGCGACCGGCCCGAAGCAGGCCGGGACCGAAGCGGTGGACGCGGTCCTGGCGCACCTGCAGGCGGTGGCGCCGGCGGTGGAGTCGCTGCGCGCCCAGGCCGGCCAGCTGGCCGGTTGGGGAACCGAGCTGGCCGGGCGCCTGATGGGCGGCGCACGCCTGCTGGCGGCCGGCAACGGCGGCTCCGCGGCGGAAGCCCAGCACCTCACCGCCGAACTGGTGGGCCGTTTCGACGGCGAACGCCGGGCCTTTTCCGCCATCTCGCTGCATGCGGAGACCTCGGCGGTCACGGCCATCTCCAATGACTACGGCTTCGACCAACTGTTTGCCCGGCAGGTCCTGGGCCACGGCCGGGCCGGCGACGTGCTGCTCCTGCTGACCACCAGCGGCAAGAGCGGGAACCTGCTGCGTGCGGCCGAAGCTGCCCGCAGCATCGGCGTGACCTGTTGGGCGCTGACCGGCCAGGCACCGAATCCGCTGACCCTGCTGTGCGACGACTACGTAGCCGTGGAGGCTGCGCCGGCCAATGTGCAGGAAGGTCACCTCATGGCGCTGCACGCCATCTGCCGGGCCTTCGACGCCGAGGTGGCGCGCCTTGAGGCAGGCACCGCCGGCGGGCGCGGGCAGGGAGGCCGGCCATGAGGATCGTGGTGGTGGGCGATGTACTGCTCGATGCCGATGTGGAGGGCGCGGCAACCCGGCTGAGTCCGGACGGACCGGTGCCGGTGGTTGATGCCGCCGAAACGACCTACCGCGCCGGCGGAGCCGGGCTCGTGGCACGGATGCTGGCCCGCGACGGTCGGGACGTCCTCCTGGTCACGGCAATGTCCGACGACGGCGCTTCCTCCCGGCTGCACGACGCCCTGGATGGCGTCCGCGTGGTCGCCGGGCCATCCGGCGCCCCAACGCCGGTGAAAACCCGGATCCGGGCCGGCGGGCAGTCGGTGGTCAGGGTGGACGAAGGCTGCGCCCCGGCACCTGTGCCGGTCCCGACACCGGACATGCTCGACGCGCTCGGGACGGCCGACGCGATCGTCGTGGCGGACTACGGCCGCGGCTTGGCGGCCGCACCCGCTCTGCGCGATGCCCTGGCCTCGCTGGTGCACCGGATCCCCGTGGTGTGGGATCCGCACCCGGCGGGCCCGGCCCCGGTCGAGGGCGTGGCCGCCGCGACGCCGAACCTGCCCGAAGCCCTGCGCATCGCCGGACAGCGGGACAGCGGCACCCGGGAAGCGGCACTGGCCGCGGCGGAACTGCGTTCACGCTGGAACAGCGGCGCCGTCGTCGTCACGCTGGGCGCGGAAGGAGCCTTGATCCAGACGGACGGCGACCTGCCGCAGGCCGTTCCCGCCCCGACGCTGGACCCGGCCGACACCTGCGGAGCGGGGGACCGGTTCGCCGCCTCCCTGGCGGTGGCGCTGGCCTCCGGGCAGCCGCTGACCGCCGCGGTGGAAGAGGCCGTCGGGCAGGCGGCGGCTTTCCTTGCCGCAGGCGGGGTGGCATCGCTTCGGCGGGAAACGGCCCCGGTCCCGCTGCACGGGCCGGGGGTAGACGCCATGCGCGTTGCCGCGCAGACCCGCGAAGCCGGTGGCACGGTGGTAGCCACCGGAGGCTGCTTCGACTTGCTGCACGCCGGCCACGCCCGGACCCTGGCCGCCGCCCGGAAGCTGGGCGACTGCCTGATCGTCTGCCTCAACTCGGACGATTCGGTCCGCCGCCTCAAAGGCGAAGAGCGTCCGATCATGAACCAGGAGGACCGCACCGAGCTGCTGCTGGCGCTGGAGTGCGTGGATGCGGTGCTGGTCTTCGACGAGGCCACCCCCGAAGCGGCGCTGGAACGGCTGCGCCCGGACATCTGGGTCAAGGGCGGCGACTACACCGCGGACCAACTGCCCGAAGCGCGGCTGCTGCAGTCCTGGGGCGGGCAAACCGTCACCGTGCCCTACTACCGGGCGCGTTCCACCACCGGCCTGGCCGCCGCCCTGGCGAAGGTCGGCTGAAACACAGGACCGCTCCGCCGATCCGGCGGACCCTGGACCGAAGAACCATCCCCGAACCTGAGGAGGAAAAACATGAGCATTGCACCAACGAACCCCGGGCGCGTCCTGGTCACCGGCGGAGGATCCGGACTCGGAGCCGCCGTCGTGGAGGCTGTACTTGCCGCCGGCGGCACGCCGGTCGTGCTGGACCGTGACGTCAGCCGGGTGGGCCGGGCCAAGAGCATCGAGGTGGACGTCGCCGACCGCGCCGCCGTCGAAGCGGCGGTGCAGCAGGCCGCCGATACCCTCGGCGGGCTGGACGCCGTCGTGACGGCTGCCGGGATTGACCGCTGCGGACGCCTGGAAGATGTACCGGCCGAAGAATGGGAAAAGGTCATCGGCGTCAACCTGATGGGCACTGTCTCCGTGGTGCGCGCGGCCCTGCCGCACCTGATGTCCTCCCACGGGCGGGTGATCACGGTCGCCTCGTCGCTGGGGATCAAGGCCGTCTCCGACGCCACCGCCTACTGCGCCTCCAAGTTCGGCGTGGTCGGTTTCAGCCGGGCGCTGGCGGCCGAAACCCGCGGACAGGTCGGAGTGACCACCATGATTCCGGCCGGCATGAAGACCAGGTTCTTCGACGACCGCACCGAGCAGTACAAGCCGCAGGACGACTCCCGGCTTAACGATCCGGAACGGGTGGCCGATGCCATCATCTTCGCCCTGTCACAGCCGAAGGGCTGCGAGGTGCGCGAGATGGTCATTTGCCACGAAGAAGAAGACTCGTGGCCCTAAGCTGGCGCAGGTCCGCGTAGACATCCTCTGCGCGGACCTGATCCGTCAGGGAGAATTCGTGGCTGCAGCGTTCGGCTGTCCAGCCCACTTGCCTCAGGTCGGAGCCGCAGGCCGGGCACTGCGTCATCCAGGACATGTGGATCCGGTGCATGGTCCGGCCGAGTGCCCCGGCCATGATCATGTTGCCGGCCCAGTAGATGCCCACCGTGGGCGTTCCCACCGCCTGCGCCAGGTGCCGCGGCCCGCTGTCATTGCCGACCATCACGTCACTGGCGCGCAGCACGGCGGACAGCTCATCCAGCTCCAGCCGGCCGGCCACGGAGTCGATGCTGCCGCCGCCGCCGGTTCCGGCCGCCGCGCGGCCCAGGTTCACCACTTCCTCGGCCAGCGCCATGTCGGATTGGTCGCCTACGACCAGGACCTGGCACCCGTCGTCGGCCGCCCACGCGGCCACCTGGGCAAACTCCGACGCCGGCCACCGACGCCGCGGGTCGGTGGCGCCCGGGTGGATGGTCACCAGCGATGGCCTGCCTTCTTCGAGCAGCCCGGCCAGCATCGCCTCTTCGTCGGCCAGGGGCTGCAGCTCCGGCTGCAGCGCGGCCGGAGCCGCGCCGGCCAGGCCCACCACCTCCAACGCGCGCAACACCTCGTGCTGGTAGTACAGGTACGGGATGGACCGCTCGAGCGCGGCCGCGTC
The DNA here is from genome assembly GCF_059092625.1 of Arthrobacter sp. Y3221114. Classification (NCBI taxonomy): domain Bacteria; kingdom Bacillati; phylum Actinomycetota; class Actinomycetes; order Micrococcales; family Micrococcaceae; genus Arthrobacter; species Arthrobacter sp. Y3221114. Next base: position 238,887 of record NZ_JBNHHW010000002.1, on the reverse strand, counting down.
TTCGGTCCGGGTACCCACCGTGTGCCGCGCGCCCAGTTTCAGCAGGAATGGGTTCGAGTTCCGGCCGCCGCCGTGCAACTGCACGGCCAGGTCGAACTGCTCGGCGCGCATCCGCTGCTGGAAGCGGGCGATGGCCTGCGGATCCTCCGGTCCCGGGCGAACCCCGTGGGCGAACGGCAGCGGTTCCACCCGGTGCACCGGGCCGGGCCTGCCGCGAAACAGCGCGGCGTGGGCCTGCGTGCCCAGCAGGGTCAAGCTGGCCTCCGGATAGGCGGCAGCCAGCGACTCCAGTGCCGGAACCGAAAAAAGCACGTCGCCCAGTCCTCCGCCCCGGAGCACCGCAATCTTCCGAACACCCTCGAAGGGCTCCAACACCGGTCCGATGCCCCGGCCATGCCGGGCCTCGGTACTGAGCCTTTGGCCACCGAAAGCGGCGCCGCCTGTGGGAGAACCAGCCATCTCCACCTCCTGGATCAATGTCCCGCGCGGCGCCTCCACCCGGCGCGCGGGTTTCGGGTCTGCCGCAACCCCTGCGAACCCGCCCCCGCGGGCCCCTCGTGAACTTCACCCTAGGGTGCTTTCGAGCCGCTGGCCAGAGCCCGAATCGGGCCCAGAGGCACGAACCGGCCAGCCGGAACCGGCTGCACACCGATGTCTGAAACCGCGCGATGCGGGGTAGGGAACCAGTACCACGCATTGTTGCCGGCGTCGGCGTGCCCGTGGCGGGCACCGGACTGCCGCTGCGTGTCGTGGACTTTGGCCAGAGACCAAACGGGCAGGCCCAGGCCGCCGTGGAGGGGAGGAGCAATATGACCACCGATTCCGATACTGCCCGGGATTTTGCCTTATTGGAGGTGCACGACCCGAGGGACGGCAGCCTGGTGGGCGGGCTTGAGGAAACGAGCCCCGACGAGGTGCGGGCCGCCGTCGCGGCCGCCAAGGCTGCCCAACCCGGCTGGGCAGCCACCGACGCTGCCGCCCGCGGCGAACTGCTGGAAGCGGCCGCGGCTGCCTTGCAGGAGCATTCGCAGGAGCTGGCCGAGATGAACGCGCGGGAAACCGGTCGGCCGGAACATGAAGCCCTGGAGGGCGTGCTGGCCGGGGCCGGGACCCTGCGGCAGTACGCCCAGCTGGGCCCCGTGCACCGCGGCCGCAGCCTGCGCGGCGGTTCGCTTGCCGCCGACTACACGGTGAACGAACCGCGGGGCGTGGCGGCTGTCCTCACGCCCTGGAACGATCCGGTGGCGGTGGCAGCCGGGCTGCTGGGTGCCGCCCTGGCCACGGGAAACACCGTCCTGCACAAACCGAGCGAACGCTGCCCGCATCTGGGCGAGCTGCTCGGTCGGATTCTCTCGGGCGTGCTGCCGCCGCGGGTCTTCACGACGCTGACCGGCGGACCCGCGGTCGGAGCGGCGCTGGCCGGCCATCCTGATGTCGACGTGATCGCGCACGTCGGATCGAGCCTCACCGGTGCCCGGATTGCCCGGGCGGCGGCGCTCACCGGCGCCCATGTGATCCGCGAGAACGGCGGAAACGATCCGCTGATCGTCGACGCCGGCGTCGATCCGGCGTGGGCGGCGGAGCAGGCCGCCATCGGGGCGTTCGCCAACAGCGGGCAGATTTGCACGTCGGTGGAGCGGATCTACGTGCACCGCGACGTCGCCGGCCCGTTCTGTGAAGCGCTCGTCGCCGAGGCCCGCACACGCAACGACGCCGGACTGATGGCACCGCTCGTGGACCGCAGGCTGCGGGACAGCGTCAACGCCCAGGTGGCAGAGGCGCTCTCGCTCGGTGCGACGGCTGCCGAGGGCGGCTCGGTGCCCGAGGGGCCGGGCGCCCATTATCCGGCCACCGTGCTGCTGGACTGTACGGACCGAATGACCGTGATGCAGGAGGAGACCTTCGGCCCGGTGGCCCCGGTCCGGGTGGTTGACAGCTTTGACGACGGGCTGCAGCTGGCGGCGGAGGGCCGGTATGGTTTGGCCGCCACGGTGCTGACCCCGGACCTGGAGCATGCGCACCGGGCCGTTGCGGCGCTCCAGGTCGGCACGGTTAAGATCAACGCCGTCTTCGGCGGTGCGCCGGGCGGTTCCGCCCAGCCGCGCCGGGACAGCGGCGACGGGTTCGGCTACGGCCCCGAACTGCTGGACGAGTTCAGCGCGGTGAAGGTGGTCCACGTCGGCCTGCCCGGTGGGGTGCGGCCATGAGCACGCCCCTGTCGGACGTTTCCGGGCTGGCCGGCTGGTTGCCGGCCCGGCTGGCAGAGGCCGCATCGCAGGTCACCGTGGTGGGCGACGTGATGCTGGACGGGTGGTTCAGCGGCCGGATCGAACGGTTCTGCCGGGAAGCCCCCGCCCCGGTGGTGGACATGACCAAGCGGGAGTACGCCCCGGGCGGCGCCGCCAACACGGCCATGAACCTCGCCGCCCTCGGGGCGCGGGTGCGCATTGTCGGCCTGATCGGCGGGGACGACGCCGGACGGCGGCTGGGTGCCCTCCTGCAGGGTGCGGGGGTGGACATTTCGGGGCTGGTGGAACACGAGGACGTCCTGACCACCACCAAGTACCGCATTATCGGCGGCGACCAGATCATGCTGCGGCTGGACGAGCGCACGGAGCGAGTACCGGAAGCGGCGCAGGAACGGCTGGCCGCAGCCGTGCCGGACGCGCTCGCCGGCAGCGACGCCGTGGTGGTCTGCGACTACGGTTCCGGTGCGTTGGGCGATGCCTTGCGCAGCGTGCTGGCCCGTCACCGCGACGGCCGGCTGCTGGTGGTCGACGCCCACGACCCGCGGCCCTGGTCGGCGATCGCGCCGGACCTGGTCACTCCGAATGCTGCGGAAGCTGCCGCGCTGCTGGGCATGACGCTGGATCCCGACACGGACCGGGCCGCCGCCATAGCCGAGCATGCCGGGGAGCTGCTGCAGGCGACCGGGGCGGGCGCCGCCGTCGTCACGCTGGACAAGGACGGTTCTTTCCTGCTGACGCCCGACGGCGGAACCCACCGCACCTGGGCCAGCCCCGTCACCGAGAAGCAGGCATCGGGCGCCGGCGACACATACGTGGCCTGCCTGACCCTGGCGCGGGCCGCGGGACTGCAGCTCAGCACGAGCCTGGACCTGGCCCAGGCCGCCGCGGATGTGGTGGTGCGCCGGCGCGGCACGTCGGTCTGCGGCACCACCGACCTCGCCGCGCACCTGGGCAGCTTCTCCGACGCCGCGCTGGGTGCGGAGGCGCTCGGGCAGGCGGTCGCCGCCGAGCGGGCCTCGGGCAAGCGCATCGTGCTGACGAACGGGTGTTTCGACGTGCTGCACCGCGGGCACACCCGCTACCTGAACCAGGCCAAGCAGCTGGGCGACGTGCTGGTCGTGGCGCTGAACAGCGACGCGTCCGCCCGGCGGCTGAAGGGACCGGACCGGCCGATCAACCCGGCCGCCGACCGGGCCGGCATTATCGCTGCCCTCAGCTGCGTGGACTACGTGACCGTCTTCGACACGGACACGCCCATCCCGCTGATCGAAGCGATCCGCCCCGACATCTACGCCAAGGGCGGGGACTACTCCCCGGAGATGCTTGAGGAAGCGGCGGTGGTGGAAGCCTGCGGAGGCGAGGTCTGCATCCTGGACTATGTGTCCGACCACTCCACCACGGCGGTGGTCCGCCGGATCCGCGGCTCCGCGCCCGCGGCCGGGACAGGTACCGCGCCGGAGGCGGGAGCGGATCCGGCGCCCGCCTCGGGAGCCGATTCGGCGTGAGCCGCCGGAGTTCGGCCAGCTGGGCCCTGGCTTCAGCGGAATCAGGGCCTGAGCTGGACGTGTTGGTGCCCAGCTACGGCCGGGAAGCGGAGCTGGCGGTAACACTCGCCGGGCTGGCGGCACAGGACGGTCCGGCGTTCTCGGTCATTATCAGCGACCAGACCGACGGCGCCGCCGCCTGGAGCACCCGGCCGCCGGCGCCATGATCAGGGTGCTGGAAGCCCAAGGGCGCCCGGTCCGGCTGGAACGGAATCTGCCCCGGCGCGGGCTGGCCGAGCAGCGCGACTTCCTGCTCCGGCTTGCCACGGCTGAACTGGTGTTGTTCCTGGACAACGACGTGTGGCTGGAACCGGGCATGCTGTCCCGGATGACGGCGGCCATTCGGGAGGCGGGCTGCGGGTTCATCGGTGCCGCGGTGCAGGGCATGTCCTACCTGGACGACGTACGGCCGGGGGAGCAGGAACCCTTCGAACTGTGGGACGGTTCGGTGCGTCCCGAGCGCATCCGCCGTGCTGACGACCGGTTCGGCCGCTGGCAACTGCACAACGCGGCAAACCTGACGCATATCGCCGCCGAGCTGGGAATTCCGGACGGCGGCTGGCGGCTGTACAAGATCGCGTGGGCCGGCGGCTGCGTGCTGTACCGGCGGAGCGCGCTGCTGGATTGCGGCGGCTTCGGGTTCTGGGAGGAGTTGCCGCCGGCCCACGCCGGCGAAGATGTGGTGGCGCAGCTAAGGGTCATGGAACGCTACGGCGGTGCCGGCATCCTGCCCTCCGGTGCCGTGCACTTGGAATCGCCGACCACCGTCACCGACCGCTCCACCGAAGCCGCGGACGTCGTGCTGCGGGATTGATCAGCCGGCCGCAACCTGCCCGGCGTCCTCCCACCCGCCGCCGACTGTGTAGCTGGCGACCAGCGTGCCGGCGCCGGGCTGCATCGAATCGTCGGGATCGTCGTAGAGCTGCGCCGTGTCCGCCTTGCTGTTGGACAGGATGGACTCCGCCGCTTCCTTGGCCTCCGCCAGCGACGCCCCGAACACCTCGCTGCGGGCGGGCAACTGGTCCGTGCGGACGATTTCCGCATCCGTTTCGCTCAGCGGGACTGTATAGCCGCGGTGTTCTTCGCTGATCGGGAACTCGAAGCTTCCCTCGTCCGGCGCGGCCGGGATGGTGTACTCCAGGTAATAGGACATGGCGGTGCTCCTTTCGGCGCTGGTCGGCCGCCGGGTCAATTGCGGGCGGCGGCCCGGGCCCCCAGCCTGTCACAGCCGAAATGCGGTGCATAGGCCGCAGGAGTCCGGCCCGTCCGGCGGGGCGATTGGGCCCCGGCCGCCCCGGATCTGCCCGCGGCCGGTTAGCCGTGCACCGTCGTCGTCGTTAGACTGGCAGGTGCGTAAGGGAGTATCCAGATGCGCTGCAGCCGTCAACACGTAGGGCACCGACGCCCGGCCGGTTGCAGTGGCCGGCCGTGCCGGAGGAGAGACTTGCGGGCTCACCGCTACCCGCTTACGGAAGGAAACACATGAGCGTTTCTCCCCTGATTTGGGGCATCACAATCGCCGTTATCCTCGCGTTGCTCGCCTTCGACTACTTCTTCCACATCCGCAAGGCGCACGTGCCGTCGCTGAAGGAAGCCGCCATCTGGTCCGCCTTGTACGTGGGCATCGCCATCGTCTTCGGGATCCTGGTGCTGATCTACGGCGGCGTGGACATGGGCTCCGAGTACTTCGCCGGCTACATCACCGAGAAGGCGCTCTCGGTAGACAACCTGTTTGTCTTCCTCATCATCATTGCCAGTTTCAAGGTGCCGCGCGAAGACCAGCAAAAAGTGCTGCTGTTCGGTATCGTGTTCTCGCTGATCGCCCGCACCGGATTCATCTTCCTGGGCGCGGCGCTGATCAACACCTTCGCCTGGGTGTTCTACGCCTTCGGACTGATCCTGATTATCACGGCAGGCAACCTGCTCAAGCCCGGACACGACGGCGGCGAGGCGGACAACTTCATCATCCGGCTGGCCAAGCGGTTCTTCCACACCACGGATTACTACGACGGCGACAAACTGTTCACCATCAAGGACGGCAAGAAGGCGATGACCCCGATGCTGCTGGTCATGGTGGCCATCGGCGGCACGGACATCCTGTTCGCCCTGGACTCCATTCCCGCGATCTTCGGCCTGACGCAAAACGTCTTCATCGTCTTCACCGCCACGGCCTTCTCGCTGATGGGCCTGCGCCAGCTGTACTTCCTGATCGACGGGCTGCTGGACCGGTTGATCTACCTGTCCTACGGCCTGGCAGCGATCCTGGCCTTCATCGGCGTGAAGCTGATCCTGCACGCACTGCACGAGAACAACCTGCCCTTCGTCAACGACGGCAACCCGGTTCCGGTCGTCGAGATCACCACTGGACTCTCGCTCACCGTCATCATCGGCATCCTGGTGGTCACCGTCGTGGCCTCGCTGATGAGCAAGGCGGGCAAGGCACAGAACGCCATCAACAACGCACGCCGGCACGCGGTCAACTACATGGATCTCTCCTACACCGCTGATCCGGCAGAACGTGAACGCATTTACCGGCTGCTGGTGGAAGAAGAACGCCAGATCGTGCAAATGGAACCGAAGTACCGCAACAAGGCCAAGGACGTGGACATCATCCGCGAACAGGTGGCCGAGGCCCACCGCCAGCACGCGGAATACCAGAGGAGCTAGGGCCGCCTGAGCCGGCCGGGCACAGGAATCGGGACCCCACAAGGACGTCCCACCGGGGTGCCGGCAGGCCCAAAACCCCCGTTCCCGCACCCAAGCGGACCGCTGGCGACGGCGGCAAACCGGCCCGGCGGACTGATTCGCCGGGCCGGCGAGGACAGACCGGCCGCCTCTTCAAGGGCAAAACGTCCGGTGCTACGGTGAGGGCTACTGATCAAGAAAACCCGCAGTTCCAATCGCAGGGAAGGTGATCACGATGACCGAGCAGGTCAACACGACCCACGCAGCCAACAAGAGGTACGCCGAACTGTACAAGAAGCCGGGACCCTGGATCACCGTCTACGTGGACGCCAGTACTGGCACCGTGGAATCCCTGCGGGCCGGCGATGTGCTGCCGGACAGGCTGCGGGAATCGCTCGAGAAACAGGGCGCCGCGAAGGCGGACATAGAAGCCGTGATCGACGCCGTTTCCCCGGCCACCGGCGTTCCGTCTCCGGTCGGCCGCTTCGTGCTGGTGCGCGGCGGTGAGGCCGAGATTAATGAGGTGCTCCCGGGCGCGCTGTCCGGTCCGGAGGTGGTTCAGGCCGGCCCGATTCCCGACCTGGTGCCCCTGTTGAAGGCCCGCGGCGACGACTTCCCATACGTGGTGGCCGAGGTGGGCCGGGACGGCGGCGAGGTCCACCTGCAGTACGCGCGCCGGAACGGCGTGGTGGAAACGAGGACGGTGGAGGGCGAGCGGGAGAACCTCACCAAGGTCCCCGGCGGCGGCTGGTCCCAGGGCCGCTATCAGCACCGCACCGAGGAGATTTGGCGCAAGAACGCCGATGAAATCGCCGCCGAGATCGATCGCGTGGTGCAGGCCAGCAAGGCGCGGCTGCTGATTGTGGCGGGGGATATCCGGGCCCGCGAGCTGGTGGTCGACCAGCTTTCCGAAGCCAGCCGTGCGATCGAATCCACCATCGACTCGCACACCCGCACCGGCGGAGCGGACAAGGAAGCGCTCCGTGCGGAAATAGCCGCCCGGGTGGCCCATGTGTGGACCGAGCAGCGCAAAGCCATCCTGGACCGCCTGGCCAACCAAACAGGGCAGGCCCATCCGGAGTGGACGGCGGGCCTGGGCGAGTGCGTCCGGGCGCTGCAGCAGGCGCAGGTTGGCACGCTGCTGATGAACGACGACGCCCTCGCCGATCATCAGGTGCACGCCCTGACGGCCGAACCGTGGATCGCTACGGCCGGCGAGCAAGCCGTCAACGGCGACCTGCTGGCCAAGGTTCCTGCCCCGGCGGCGCTGGTCCGCGCAGCGGCGCTGACCGACGCCCGGGTGACCATGGTCCCCGAAGGGGCCCTGCCGGGAGGGAAGAGCATAGCGGCGCTGCTCCGCTGGCCCACCGGCCCCGACGTGCCGCGAGGCTAAGGTCCTCCGGCGTGCCGAGAGCGCCGGAGCGCCGGAGCGCCCGGGCGTGGCGCGCCGAGCGGACGCCCGCCGCCCGGCGGGGACGGACCGCCTGCCCGGCGGCGTGTGCTAAACGGCCGTGGCGCTGAAACCGCCCAGGGCCAGCGCCACGGGCACCGCCGCCGCGGCCGCCCCGGCGTGCGGCCGGCAGGCGGACGGATACGGCAGCGCCGGGCGGACCTCCACCGCGGCCTGCCCGCTGAAGAGCTCCGGCAACCGGTAGTCGAATCCCTCGGCCGCGTCGAGCAGCCCTGCCGCCAACTGTGCGGCCTGTTCCTGGAAGCCGGTGCGCAGCAGCCCCATCACAATCCAGGCGGTCTCCTGCGTCCAGACCGCCCCTGAGCGGCGGCGGGTGGGCCAGAACCCGGGGTTCGCGGTGGACAGGGTCCGGACGCCGTAGCCGGAGAACAAGGTCCGGTCCATCAGCCGCGCAACCACCGTCCGGGTTTCCTCGGGGTTCAGCAGCCCCGTGCCCAGCAGGTGTCCCATGCCGGACCCGACGCCGTCCACCCGCTGCTTTTTGTCGTCGAGTGCCATCGCCGGGTAAGGGCCGGCGTCGTCGGTGCACCAGAACCGGCTGCGGAAGTTCTCCGCCAGCCGGGACGCGTAATCCCGCCACTCGGCGCCGGCGTTCGCTTCGCCGAAGTAGTCCAGCAACACTGCTGCGGCACGGGCCGCCTCGTAGGCGTAGGCCTGCAGTTCGCCCGACGCGACCGTCCCGGTCGCCGCCCGGCCGTCCAGATAGCGGTACGCGGCGCGCGTGTCGCCGGACCCCTGGTGCCCCGGCCCCTGCAGGGCGGGAACCGGCGTCTCCAGGAAGCCGTCGCCGTCGGGGTCGCCGTCGATGCGCAGCCAGTCCAGCGCAGCCTCCAGATGGGGCAGCAGGTCCCGGACGGCGTCCTCCGGCATCCCCGAGTGCCAGGCGTCGTGCAGCAGTACGATCCACAGCAGCGTGGCGTCGGGCGACCCGTACAGGACCGGGGGAAGCTGCCGGACCACGGCATCGGCGGGCATCGCCAGGCGGCGCTGCCGCACCTCCTGGACCATCAGGCCGGGCCGTTCTCCCGATTCGGCCGACTCGGCCGTGCCCTGCCACGCCGCCACCGCCCGCAGCGTCCCTTCCGCAACCGCGGCGTCGACCGGCAGCAGCAGCCGGGCGGCAACCAGCGACTCCCGGCCGTACAGCGTCAGGAACCAGGGGGCACCCGCCGCCAAAAAGACATCGCCAGGGGTCTGGCGTCCCGCCATCCGCAGGCTGTTGAGGTCGGTGATGGACCGGCTCATCAGCCGCTGCAGCCGGGGATCCCCCGCCAGCGACGGCGTGCGCAGCGGGGGCGCGGCCGCGGCAGTCAGGGGAGCATCGTCGTCGTTAAGCTCAAGACTCCAGGAGAGCACGACGACGGCGCCCGGCTTGAGCAGCTCCGTCCACTCCAGCCGGATGAGGCTGCCGTCAAAACTGACCCGGGCACCTTCGGCCGTCAGCGCGGCGCGTGTATTGTCGCGCCAGCTCCAGGCGGCTTCGCCCGGGGCCACCGAGCCGGCCTCGCCCGCGGCCCCGGCGCGCACCTGTTCCAGCGGAATGGCGTCGGCCACCAGGTCGACGCGGATTTGGAGCTCCAACTCGTCCTCGAGGGCCGACGTAAACGTGAGCGCCTCGGCCAGCCGGCCGGCTTCCACCGCCCGCGAGCGGTTCAACGTCACCAGCGGATCCGTCCCGTCCGCCGTGGTCCGGATGAATGCGAAGAAGTCGGCGCGTCCGGCCGAGCGCGACTGGGTGGAAATCCACTCCGGTTCCTGCCCGTTCACCGCCAGCAGGCAGCGGGCCAACACGCGGTCGTCCCCGCAGTAGACCCCTTGGGCTCCGGTACCCCTGATCTGTCCGTGGGGCTCGCTCCAGGCTTGGACGGGTGCCGCAAAGACTCCCGTGAGATCGTGCAGATACGGCTGGCGGTAGACCATTTACTCATCTTGGCAGCATCGGCAGTCCCGGAACAATCTGCGCCGGCCGTCCATCGGCCGGGATGGATTCAGCCGACGGTGCCGGAGGCGTCCCGCCCGCCGGGTGTCCAGGACAGGTGGATCAGGACCCCGTCCGTCGTCTCTTCGATGACCAGGCGCAGCTCATCGCCATAGAGTTCCCGGGGACCTGCGGGGCCGCTTTCGCTCTGCTGCACCAGATCGGCCAAGGCGGCGGCCATCGCCCGGCCCCAGTCCTGGTGGTTCTTGCTGTTGGCGGTTGCGGTGGCGGTATAGGTGGCGTTCATGCTGCGCACGTCCTGACTGCACGTTTAGAACCTGCCGCACGACGCTGTGCCGCAGGTCCCATCAGAGTAGCCAGCCCCGTGACCCCGATCTACCTTTTCGCGTACATTACTCGTATGTGACGCCAGTCATAATCCGGCAGGAGGTCATGATGAGGGGCAGCGGGCCCGGACGGGCGGGCCGCGACGAGGCGGTCCGGAAACTGCGGGAGGACATCCTGGCCGGCGGCCTGCAGCCAGGCTCCAGGGTGACCGTTGCCGGGCTCGCCGGGCGCATCGATGCGGAGGAAGCCCTGGTGCGCGACGCCGTCGGCGTCCTCACGGAAGAAGGCCTGATTGAGGCCACCGGGCACGAACACCGGATTGCCAATCCCGGTCCACAGCAGGCCATCCAGCTCCTGGATGTGATGGGCGTGGTGCTGGTCGCGCTGTTCGAGCGGGCTGCCCCGCGTTTGTCGCCCGCCGAGATCGACACCATGGCCACGCTGGCGGAGGACCTGCAGGGGGCGATCAACCGCGAGGACACGCTGGCCTCCTACCGCGCGGTCGGCAGGCTGGTGGCCGTCATCCTGGGGGCGGCAGATCATCAGGAACTGAAGGCCGTGAACACGCATGTGCTCGACCGCTCGCTCGCCCGGCTGCACCTCTTCCAACATGCCGCCGCCTATCCTCTCTGGACCGACGGCTGGCGCGAGACCGTGCAGTATCTCCAGCAGGGTCAGCCCGAGGCGGCAGTGGAGCGACTGCGGCAAACATTCTGGATCCTCGCCGAAGGGTTGGCCCAGGAGGTTCCTGGCCCGCCTGCCGGGCGACCGGGCCGCGACGGGATAAAGTGATTCCCGGCCGGTTTTGATCCCGGCCGCCCGCCCGGCCTTTCGACCCATGGACCACGCTTGCCCTCGCCCGCACAACTGACTGCCGATAACCGACCGAGCCCCGATTCCCCGCCGCCTCCGGAGACCCGCACCGGGCCGCGCCCCGCCCAGCGGCGGCGCCCCGCCCCGTTTGCCGGCCGGCTGACCGTATTCGCCGGCGTCCTGCTGCTCGCGTTGAGCCTGCGGCTGGCCGTCTCCGGTGTGTCGCCGGTGCTGGCGGATATTGCCGCGGATTTGCCGTTCGGCACGGCTTCCGCCGGTGTGCTGGGCATGCTGCCCACCGCAGCCTTCGCCGCCGCCGGGTTCGCCGTTCCGGTGCTGATGCGCCGGATCGGCTTGGAAGCGCTGCTGCTCGTGGCACTGGGCATGGCCGCGATCGGCCAACTCGGCCGTGCGATGGTCTCCGACGTGCCGTCGTTCCTGGTCCTGTCCGGCCTCACCATGGCGGGCTACGGGATCGGGAACATCTTGCTGCCGCCGCTGGTGAAGCGCTATTTCCCGGACCGGATCGGCCTCATCACCGCCCTTTACGTGACATTGCTGGCGGTCAGCACGGCGTTCAGCCCGCTGCTTGCCGTGCCGCTTGAGCAGGCTGCCGGCTGGCGGTTCTCGATCGGAGTGTGGGCGGCCGTAAGCGTGGCCGCGCTCGTGCCGTGGCTGATGACCGCGTGGACGGAACATTGGCGCCGTCGGACCGCGCGCCTGGTGCTGCAGCCCTACCGCCCCGGCGGTTTGGACATCCTCCCGCCGGAGGACGGCGGCGCCCGGAACGCGGCCGGGCCCGGGCCGGCCGTGGGTCCCGGGACGGCAGGTGGCCCCGGCGATGCCCGCTCCGGGGTGGCGGCCGGCCCCGGGGCGACCGGTGGGCCGCCCGGGGCGGAGGCCACGGGTTCCGCAGCGGGAGCCGCGGCCGCTTCCGCCGAAACGACGGAGGTACGCGTCTGGCGCTCGCCGGTCGCCTGGGGGCTGGCCCTGGTGTTCGCCGGGACCTCGTCGAACACGTTTGCCATGTTCACGTGGTTGCCGCCGTTGTTGGTGGACAGCGGGATGCTGCCCCCGACGGCCGGCACCATGCTGGCCTACTACGCCATCCTGGGCCTGCCGACCAGCCTGTTGGTGCCGCTGATCGCGGCGCGGCTGCGCAATCCGTTGGGCTTGGGCCTGCTGTTCATCGGCTTCTACGCGGCCGGATACGCCGGGCTGCTGCTGTCGCCCTCGTTTGGCACGTGGCTGTGGATCACCTTGGCCGGGCTCGGCCAGGGCACCTATGCCATGGCGCTGCTGCTGGTCAACCTCCGGACCCGCACCACGGCCGGTGCGGCGGCGCTCTCCGGGTTCGCGCAGGGGATTGGATACACCGTCGCCTGCGCCGGTCCGCTGATGTTTGGGCTGCTGCGCGACGTCAGCGGCGGCTGGGGTGCTTCTTTCGGCCTGCTGGGAGCTGCTTTGCTCATCCTGGCTGTGGGCCTGGTCATCGTGCGGCGGCCCCGCTATCTGGAGGACTCGGCCCGGGACCGGTAGCGGCTGCCGACGGACAGCCCGTGGTTGGATGGGGAAATGCCGACGAGCCATGCCCTCGTATCGCCGCCCAAGCTTGAATCGGGCGACCGGGTCGCGATTCTCTCTCCGTCCTTTGCGGCCCCCGGATTCGCACCGGATGTCCACGAGCAGGCGATGCGTCGTCTCATCGCCGAAACGGGACTGATCCCCGTGGAATACCCGACGACCCGAAAGCTTGGCGCTTCCGCCGCGGAACGCGCTGCGGACCTCCATGCCGCGTGGTCGGACCCGGCCATCCGGGCCATCCTCGCGACGATCGGCGGCGATGACCAGATAGCCGTCATTCCCCACCTGGACGCCGGTCTCGCCGCCGCGAACCCCAAGATCTTCATGGGCTACAGCGACAACACGAACCTCCTGAACTGGCTGTGGTCGCTCGGAATAGCGGGCTACTACGGGGGCTCGACCCAAGTGCACCTCGGAGCCGGCCCGCACGTTGACGACGTGCACCTGGCGTCGCTGAAGGCAGCGCTGTTCACGGGCGCCGAGCTGGAACTTGTGGATCCCGGCGAGTCCGAGGACTTTGGGCCGGACTGGCTGACGCCCCAGGCCCTTGTCGAATTCGGCCAACGGGAACCCACGCAGCCGTGGACCTGGGCGGGACCGGAGCGGGAAGCGGCCGGCCGCACCTGGGGCGGGTGCCTGGAGGTCATCGATCAGCTGGCCCTGGCCGATCGGCTCCCTTCTCGGGAATCCCTCGAGGGATCGATCCTGATCCTTGAGTCCAGCGAGGAGACTCCTCCGGCGGCATGGGTCAAGAGGTGGGTCCGGGCGCTGGGCGAACGGGGGGTCCTGTCGGCCGTGGAGGGAGTGGTCGTGGCGCGGCCGCCGGTGAGCACCCACGACATGGTCCCGCCAGCGGACGAGCGGGCCGGTCTCCGCGCCGCCCAACGCGATGTGGTCCTCGCCGAGATGAAGCGCTACAACGAACACGCCGTCGTCTGTGTCGGGGTCCCGTTCGGTCATACCCGTCCGCAATGGATCGTCCCCTACGGCGGAACGATGCGGCTCGACGGCCGGAACCGAACCATCACGGCGGATTACAGCTGACGGCTTCGAGGCGGTTCGGGCGGGGATGCGCCGTCCCCACGCCCTCACGCGGGGCACGCATTCCTCGCTGTGGCACCAGACGGTAGGCTGGCGCCACAATCGACCACGAGGAGGCGCCATGAAGTTCAATGACCTGCTCGCCGATGCCTACGGCAGGATCCAGGAACGCGTCCACACCGTGCTGGACGGGCTGGACGCCGGACAGTTGGCCGCCCGGCCAGGCGGCGACAGCAACTCGATCGCCTGGCTCCTCTGGCATCTGACGCGCATCCAGGACGACCATATTGCCGATGTCGCCGGCACGGACCAGTACTGGCTGACCGGCTGGGCGGAGCGGTTCGACCTGCCGCTGCCCCGGAAAGACCATGGCTACGGCCACACGTCCGAGCAGGTAGCGGCCGTGCGGGTCGAATCGGCCGAGTTGCTGCGCGGCTATTACGACGACGTCCATGCGGGCACCCTGAAGTACCTGGAAGGACTGACCGAGGACGACCTGGACCAGATCGTGGACACCCGGTGGGACCCGCACGTCAGCCTGGGGGTCCGGCTGGTCAGCGTCCTGGACGACTGCCTGGAGCACGTCGGGCAGGCCGCGTACGTGAAGGGCATGCTCTCGCGCGCGAAAGCCTAGCGGCCGCGGCCGCTAAACCGGGCCGTGGCCGTCGCCGCCTTGTTGCCCGCCAGCCGCTCGACTACCATTCAAGGAGTCAGAAACAACTGAATACAGCCTTCGACATGCGGCGGGAGAGTCCTGCTGGGTACCAGTCAGCAGGCGCCGTAGGAGCAATACCTCCCCAGGAATCTCTCAGGCCCCTGTACCGCCGCGGAGAGGCAACTCTGGAAAGCAGCCGGACCGTTCAGGACCGGCTCACCGACGGTGCAAGCAGGAGTCGGCCCCTTGGGCCATCCCTGCGGAATCTCTCAGGTTCAGTCACAGAGCGGGGAGGAACCCTTCACTACCGGCATGGTCCGCCCAGCCGGGGATAACTGGAGTTCCTCACATGACGGCTAAGTCCACCAGCACTACCCGGCCCGGCAGCGCTTCCTTCACCGACCGCCACATCGGTCCGCGCCGGAACGACGCGGAAACCATGCTCAAGCAGCTGGGTTATGGCAGTATCGACGACCTGGTGGACGCGGCCGTGCCCGCAGACATCCGCCAGCAGGAACCGCTGGCCCTGCCCGCCGCCCGCAGCGAGTCCCAGGTCCTGGGGGACCTGCGCGCCCTCGCCGCGAAGAACGTGAAGGCCGTGCAAATGATCGGCCAAGGCTACTACGACACCATCACTCCGGCCGTGATCCGCCGCAACGTGGTGGAGGACCCGGCCTGGTACACCGCCTACACCCCGTACCAGCCGGAAATTTCGCAGGGCCGGTTGGAGGCGCTGCTGAACTTCCAGACCATGGTCCAGGACCTCACTGCGCTCCCGATCGCCAACGCCTCGCTGCTGGACGAAGCCACCGCAGTGGCCGAAGCCGTGCTGCTGATGCGCCGGTCCAACAAGTCCAAGTCCGCCGGCAAGACCGTGCTGGACGCGGACCTGCTGCCGCAGACCATCGCCGTCGTCAAGGGCCGGGCCGAGGCGCTGGACTTCGACGTAGTGGTTGCCGATCTCTCCGCCGGCCTGCCCGACGGCGACATCTCGGGCATCGTGCTGCAGCAGCCGGGAGCCACCGGCCGCGTGTTCGACCACGCTCCGGTGATCGCGCAGGCCAAGGAGCGCGGCGCCTTGGTCACCGTGGCCGCCGACCTGCTGGCCCTGACCCTGATCACGCCTCCGGGCGAGCAGGGCGCGGACATCGCCGTCGGCAACACCCAGCGTTTCGGCGTGCCGCTCTTCTTCGGCGGCCCGCACGCCGCCTACATGGCCGTGCGCAAGGGGCTGGAGCGCTCGCTGCCCGGCCGCCTGGTGGGCGTGTCCAAGGACGACGCCGGCCGCCCCGCCTACCGCCTGGCCCTGCAGACCCGCGAGCAGCACATCCGCCGCGAGAAGGCCACCTCGAACATCTGCACCGCGCAGGCGCTGCTGGCCGTCGTTGCCAGCATGTACGCCGTCTACCACGGACCCGAGGGGCTGAAGGCAATTGCGCAGCACGCCAACGAGGCCGCCCGCACCCTGGCCGGCGTGCTCACCGGCGCAGGCTACTCGCTGGTGGCCGACCGGTTCTTCGACACCCTCACGGTGAAGGCTCCCGGCAAGGCCGCGGAGATCGCCGCCGCCGCCGAGGCCAAGGGCGTGAACCTGCGCCGCATCGACGCCGACCACGTGGGCATTTCCGCCGACGAAACAACGACGGCGGAGCACCTCGCCCTGGTCGCGGAGGCCTTCGGTGTGGAGGACGCCGCCGGCAAGACCGCCGAAACGGCCGGGAGCGCCGGCTTCGAGCTGCCGGACGACCTGCTGCGCAGCTCGTCCTACCTGGATCATCCGGTGTTCCACAGCCACCGCTCCGAGACCCAGATGCTGCGCTACCTGCGCCGGCTGTCCGACCGCGACCTGGCGCTGGACCGGACCATGATCCCGTTGGGTTCGTGCACCATGAAGCTGAACGCGACCGCGGAAATGGAAGCGATGACCTGGCCGGAATTCGCCTCCATCCACCCGTTCGCCCCGGCCAGCCAGACCGCCGGCTGGCGCGAACTGATTACCGACCTGGAGGAACGCCTCGCGGCGATCACCGGCTACGCCGGCGTCTCCATCCAGCCCAACGCCGGTTCGCAGGGCGAATACGCCGGGCTGCTGGCCATCCGCCGCTACCACTTGGCCAACGGCGACGACAAGCGCGACGTCTGCCTGATCCCCGCCTCAGCGCACGGCACCAACGCGGCCTCGGCCGTGCTGGCCGGCATGAAGGTTGTAGTGGTCGCCACGGCACCGGACGGCACCATCGACCACGCCGACTTGCGCGCGAAGATCGACCAGCACGCGGACGCGCTTTCGGCCATCATGATCACCTACCCGTCGACGCACGGTGTGTACGACGCCGACGTGCGCGACGTCTGCGAGGCGGTCCATGCAGCCGGCGGCCAGGTCTACATCGACGGGGCCAACCTCAACGCGCTGGTCGGACTCGCCCAGCCGGGCAAGTTCGGCGGCGACGTCTCCCACCTGAACCTGCACAAGACCTTCTGCATCCCGCACGGCGGCGGCGGCCCCGGCGTCGGGCCGGTAGCGGTGGCCGAGCATTTGGTGCCGTTCCTGCCGGGCAACGCCGCGCTGGCCGAACACGAAGGCAAGGGCGTGCCGGTCTCGGCCACCGAGTACGGCTCCGCCGGCGTGCTGCCGATCTCATGGGCCTACGTGGCCATGATGGGCGCCGAGGGCCTGACCGAGGCAACGAAGAGCGCCCTGCTGGCCGCCAACTACGTCGCCGCCCGGCTGAACGAGCACTTCCCGGTGCTCTACACCGGCAACGACGGACTGGTCGCGCACGAGTGCATTCTGGACCTGCGCGAACTCACCGCCAAGTCCGGGGTGACCGCCGAGGACGTGGCCAAGCGCCTGATCGACTATGGCTTCCACGCGCCCACGCTGTCCTTCCCCGTGGCAGGCACCCTGATGGTGGAGCCGACCGAGTCCGAGGACCTGGCGGAGATCGAGCGGTTTATCGACGCGATGATCGCGATCAAGGGCGAAATCGACCAGGTGATCGCCGGCGACTTCCCGCTCGACGCCAGCCCGCTGCGCCTGGCGCCGCACACCGCCGCGGCCGTGGTCAGCTCCGACTGGGACCGGCCGTACACCCGCGAACAGGCCGCCTTCCCGGTACCGGGCCTGCAGGTGGACAAATACTTCGCCCCGGTCGGACGGATCGACGGCGCCGGCGGCGACCGCAACCTGATCTGCAGCTGCCCGCCGCCCGAAGCCTTCGAGAACTAGAGAGGTCCGCACCGAATGACTACCGAGACCACCACCATGCCCCGGCACACCGCCCTCTACGAGGAACACGAGCGGTTGGGTGCCTCCTTCACCGACTTCGGCGGCTGGATGATGCCGCTGAAGTACAGCAGCGAGTTGGCCGAGCACCGTGCCGTGCGCAACAGCGCCGGCCTGTTCGACCTCTCGCACATGGGCGAAGTCTGGGTCACCGGCCCGGAAGCCGGGAAGTTCCTGGACTTCGCACTCGTCGGCAAGCTCTCCGCCGTCACCGAGGGCCGGGCCAAGTATTCGCTGATCTGCAACGCCGACGGCGGGATCATCGACGACCTGATCATCTACCGGCGTCCCGCCGGCCAGGACGGGGACCGCTACCTGGTGGTGCCCAATGCCGGCAACGCCCCGACCGTCGCCGCGGAACTCGCCGCCCGGGTCCAGGGCTTCGACGCCACCGTGGAGGACGCCACTGCCGAAACGTCGCTGGTGGCGGTGCAGGGACCGAAGTCCGTGGAAATCCTGCTCCAGCTGGTGCCCGCCAACCAGCACGCCGCGGTGCGGGACATGAAGTACTACGCCGCCGACGAGGTGGACTTCACCGTGTCCGGGGCGCCGCTCAAGCTGTTGCTGGCCCGGACCGGGTACACCGGCGAAGACGGCTTCGAGATCTACGTTCCCAACATCAACGCGGCCACGCTCTGGAACGCCCTGCTGGAAGCAGGGCGGGGCTCCGACCTGCTGCCGGCCGGGCTGGCCTGCCGCGACTCGCTCCGGCTGGAAGCGGGCATGCCGCTCTACGGCAACGAGCTCACCCTCGAGACCAGCCCGTTCGACGCCGGCCTGGGCGGCGTGGTGGCGCTGAAGAAGGACGGCGACTTCGTGGGCCGCGAGGCGCTCGAGGCGCAGAAGGAGAAGGGCTCGGCCCGCAAGCTCGTGGGGCTCAAGGGCGCCGGACGGCGCGCCGGCCGCTCCCACTACCCGGTCCTGAAAGACGGCCGGACCATCGGCGAAGTCACCTCCGGCCAGCCCAGCCCCACCCTCGGCTACCCGGTCGCGTTGGCCTACGTGGACGCCGAGTACGCAGAACCCGGGACCCGGGTGGAGGTGGACCTGCGCGGCAAACCGGAGCCGTTCGACGTCGTCGAGCTGCCCTTCTACCGGCGGGACAAGTAACCGCGTCCCGGCAGGCAAGTAGCGGCGGCACCGCGGACCCGTTGTGCCAGAGAGCTGCGTGAATAAGGAAAGGGATGACATGGCTGTAGGCGTTTTCGACCTTTTCTCCGTGGGCATCGGTCCCTCCAGTTCGCACACGGTGGGCCCGATGCGGGCTGCCTCCGTGTTCGTGCGGGAGGTGGCCGAGGCCGGCCTGCTCGACAGGGTGGACGGGCTGCGCGTGGACCTGTACGGCTCGCTCGCTGCCACCGGACGCGGACACGGGACGTTCACCGCCGTGCTGCTGGGGCTGGAGGGCTTCGAACCGGAGCAGATCCTGCCCGCTCAGGTGGAAGAGCGGCTGGCGGACATCGCCGCCTCCGGCCGGCTGCGGCTGGGCGCGGAACTGCCCGGCGCCGCCGGCCGGACGCTTGACTACGGTGTGCAGGACATGGTGCTGCACCCGCTGACCGTGCTGCCCCGGCACACCAACGGCATGACGTTCCAGGTGCTGGAATCGGCCGACGACGGCGAGTCCCGCCTCCTGCACGAAGCCACCTTCTTCTCGGTGGGCGGCGGCTTCATTGTCCGCGGCGGCGAGGAGGAAGCCGCCCGCGAGGAGCTGGAGTCCTCCAAGCAGCAGCTGCCCTATCCGTTCCGCACGGCGGCAGGGCTTTTGGAGCACTGCCGCAACACCGGCCTGGCCATCAGCGACATCATGATGCTCAACGAAGAGGCCTCACGCCCGCGCGAGGAGATCGAGGCCGGGCTGCTGCACATCTACAACGTCATGGAAGAGTGCAAGGACTCGGCCATCCGCCGGGAAGGCGACCTGCCCGGCGGACTCAACGTCCGTCGTCGGGCCCCCGCCTGGCACGAACGGCTGCGCAAGGAAGACCCGGACCGGGACCACAAGTACTGGCAGGAATGGGTCAACCTGGTGGCGCTGGCCGTCAACGAGGAAAACGCCTCGGGCGGGCGGGTGGTCACCGCGCCCACCAACGGGGCCGCCGGCATCATCCCCGCCGTGCTGTTCTATGCCACGCACTATGCACCCGGCATGGAACAGGCCACCCGCGAGGACAAGGAGCAGGTGGTCGTGAAGTTCCTGTTGACCGCCGCCGCCGTCGGGGTCCTCTACAAGGAGCAGGCATCCATCTCCGGTGCCGAGGTCGGCTGCCAGGGCGAAGTCGGCTCCGCGTCGTCGATGGCTGCCGCGGGACTGGCCGAAATCCTCGGCGGAACCCCGGCCCAGGTGGAAAACGCGGCCGAAATCGCGATGGAGCACAACCTGGGGCTCACCTGCGATCCGATCGGCGGGCTGGTGCAGATCCCGTGCATCGAACGGAACGCCATCGGCGCGGCCAAGGCCGTGAACGCGGCCAAGATGGCGCTGATGGGTGACGGCACGCACCGGGTGTCGCTGGACCAGGTCATTGTGACCATGCGCGAGACCGGGCGCGACATGAGCGACAAGTACAAGGAAACCGCCACCGGCGGTCTCGCCGTCAACGTCGTGGAGTGCTAGGAAGCCACGTCCTCCATGTCCTGTCCCGACCGGTCGACGGCGGGCGGGCCGGCGGGACGCCGCGGCGGCATCGGCGGCCGGCGCGTGGCGACCGGCTTTCGGGCGCCGGACAAGACCGAGGCAGGACGTTCAGGGGTCTGCGACCGGGCAGGTGCGGCCGGCGGCTGATGCGGTGTCCCCGGCCGGCGCCCCACGGCGTCGCGCCACTGTCCGGCACCGGCGCCCAGCTGTCCGGCGCCGGACTTGGCGGCAGCGCCAATCCTGCGGGCAGCCGGGGCGATTTGACTGGCCAAGACCGTGGCACGACCGGCGGCCTCACCCCACGGCAGCCCGGAGATTACCGCGCCGGCGGCGCGTGCCGCGGCTAAAAGCCGTTGGGCGGCCGGGCGCCGGCCATCCGCCTCGGGCCGGTTGAGCACCATCAGGATGGCGGCGAGCAAGGCGACCGGGATGGAGACCAGCACGGCAACGGCGCCGGCATACATGGCCAGGAACACCTTGGCGGGGGAATCAAACATGCCGGCGACGAAGGCCGCGGCTCCCAGCAGCAGCCAGAGCCAGAAAACCATGACGCCACAGAGCGTGGTGCGGGCCCGGCGATAGGTACGGAGCGACCGCCCGCGCACGGTGTGCTTAGCCGCCTCCACGCTTCCTACTCCCCAACGACAGCCCCACGAATTCAGGCACCTGAGCACATTGTAGGCCGCCGCCCGCCCCGGGCGCGGAGGGCACGCCGGAGGGACGGGCCGGTGAATGCGGCCCTGCCGGAAGCCGGGCCGGACCGAGGGTTCAGCTGCGTCTGGGGCGGTGCTAGTCTGGCCGCAGGCCGGCCCTGAAACTGCCGGCGAGGAATGCACCAGGACCACTCAAACACTGTCGACAAACAGGGAGGAAACCTGGACCATGACCACTTCAGCGACGCCTCACATACTCATCCTGGGCGGCGGCTACGTCGGCCTCTACACTGCCTGGGGGATACGCAAGCGGCTGGGACCGGCGGGTGCACGGATCACCGTTGTTGAGCCCAACTCGTACATGACGTACCAGCCGCTGCTGCCGGAGGTAGGCGGCGGGGAGATCGAACCGCGAATCGTCACGGTTAACCTGCGCAGCGCGCTGAAGAAGGTAGACATCGTCCGCGGCAAGCTGGTGTCGCTGGACGTCCAGGCCAGGATCGCCCAGCTGCGCGAGCTCGGCGGCGACGAATTTTCGGTGGCCTACGACCACGTGGTGTTCGCCGTCGGTGCGGTCACCAGGACCTTCCCCACGCCGGGGCTGGAAGAGCACGGCATCGGGTTCAAGACCGTGGAGGAGGCTATCTACTGCCGTGACAAGGTGCTCGACAACGTGGCGCTGGCCGCCGGCACCAGCGACCCGGAGGAACGGGCCAGGGCACTCACGTTCGTGGTGGTCGGCGGCGGCTATACCGGCGTCGAGGCCCTGACCGAGTTGAGCGACTTGTCCAAGCTGGCTGTGGACGCGCATCCGGAGTTGGACCGCTCGCAGCTGCGCTGGGTGCTGGTCGAGGCACTGGACCGGGTAGCACCCGAGGTCGGACCGAATCTTTCGGAGTGGACCTTGGGCCAGTTGCGCCAGCGCGGCATCGATGTGCGGCTGAACACCACCATGCCCTCCTGCGAGGACTCGGTGGCCGAGCTCAGCACCGGCGAGCGTATCCCGGCCGGCCTCATTATTTGGACGGCCGGCATGAAGCCCAATCCGGTGCTGGACGACACGAACGTGCCGCGCGGCCCGAAGGGACACGTGAACGCGAACGCCCGGCTGCAGGTAATCGACGATGCCGGCCAGGTGGTGCAAGGCGCGTGGGCCGCCGGCGACTGCGCCCAGGTACCCGATCTGGAGGCGGAGAAGCAGCCGGCCTACTGCCCGCCGAACGCCCAGCATGCGGTCCGCCAGGCCAAGCTGCTCGCCCAAAACGTGGTCAACGCCGTGCAAGGCCAGACGCCGGCCGAGTACCGGCACAAATCGCTGGGCACGGTCGCGACCTACGGCGTGGGCCGGGGCGCCGCGAAGATCTTTGGCTACGAGTTGAAGGGCAAGCCCGCCTGGTACGTCGCCATGGGCTACCACGGCATGGCGCTGCCCACCTGGATCCACAAATGGCGCCTGCTGGCAGGCTGGAGCCCGCTGGTGTTCGGCGGCCGGGACATCACGTCGATGGGGGCCACCCAGCATCCGCGGCGCGCCTTCGTCGAGGCGCATGCCGACACGCAGAAGGGCCGGACGTAAGCCCCCGGGTAGCAGGCAGGCCCGGGGCAAGCAGGCAGGCCGCAGGCAGGGCCCTGGCCCGGGCTGCCGGCTGAGCTGATATCAGGGCCTCCGCCGCCAGCACAGCGGCTGCCCACCGGCTGCCAGCGGAGCCCCCGAATCCGCACCCTCCCGCGCCCGTCCGTGCACCACCAGGGCGGCCGGAGTCCAGCCGGCGCGGCCAAACGTGAGCCAGCTCTCCATTGTTACGGTGGGAGACCGTTCTGCTGCGAAGCCTGCCGCCGGAAGGCCGGCGCGGGGAGTAGCCTGCTGGACGGAGCCCGACCCGGGCAGCGAGGAGAGCAGTATGTCCAAACACCCCAGTGGCGCACTGCTTTTCGTCCTGACCTGCGCCATGGGCGTCGGCCCGCTGCTGAACTACGGCCTGAGCGCCGTCAGCCCGCTGGTCATCGACGACCTGGGAATCAGCGAGGGCCAATTCGGCCTGCTGGCCACGACCATTTTCGCCAGCGCCGCTGTCTCCAGCATGTGGCTGGGCAAACTCAGCGACCGGATTTCCAGCCGCTCCCAGCTGATCCTGATCTTCGCCGGCACGGCGGTGGCCCTGGTGGTCGCCGCGTTGTCCCACCATTACTTGGTCCTGGTGATCGCCGCGTTGCTGGCGGGCCCTACGCAGGCCATTTCCAACCCGACCACAAACCGGATCATTATGACCCAGGTTCCTGCGCCCAAGCGCCCGGGCTGGATCGGGGTCAAGCAGTCCGGCGTCCAGGGCAGCCAACTGTTCTCGGGCCTGTTCTTCCCCGTCGCCGCGCTGTGGGCCGGCTGGCAAGGCGCCACCGCCCTGGCGGCCGTCGTCGTCGTCGGGTTGTTGCTCTACGGCCTGCGCCAACTCCCGGGACGGGGCACCGAAACGACGGCGGCGAAGGCGCCTCCCGCAAACGCGGCGCCGTCCGCCACACCGCCGGCTGATGTCCCGGCCGCACCTGGCGCAAGCGCCCCGGCCGCCCGGCAGGGCCGCACGGACCGCTCGGACCGCACAAAGCAAACCGAGGGCGCCGGCGGGCCGGCCCGGTTCCCGCTCTCGGTCTGGCTGTTCGCCGGTTACGCACTGCTGTCCGGCCTGGGCATGCAGGCCACCAACGTCTACCTGCCGCTGTTCACCGTCCGGGAACTGGACTTCAGCCTGGTCATGGGCGGCGTGGCAGCCGGCGTCTCCGGCGTCGTCGGCGTAACCTCCCGGGTGCTGTGGGGGCGGCGCATGGCCACGGGTGTGCGGGCCTCCACGCTGCTCATCCTGCTCGGAATCGGGGCGCTCGGCGGAGCGGGGGCATTCCTGGCCGCGGGTTCGCTCGGAATTCCGGCGTTGCTCTGGTTGGGCGTCGTCCTGCATGGTGCCACCGTGTTGGGCACCAATGTGGTGGTGATCGCCGGCGTGATGCGCGTGGTTTCGGCCGAACGGGTCGGAGCAGCCTCCGGCATTGTCTCGATGGGAATGTATGCCGGTTTCGCCGCCGGGCCGCTGCTCATGGGTCTGCTGCTCGAGGCCACCGGCAGCTTCGATACCGGCTGGCTGCTGGTGGGCGCCGGATACCTGCTGTGCTCGGTGCTGGCCGTCGCCCTCCGCGCCTACGGCAACCGCGCCGGCGTCGTGCGCTGATTTCGCCTCGGGTAGCTTGGTGAACGGAGATGTTGGGACTGCAGGAAGGCACACGGTGAAACAACGCGCACTCGGACGGTCGGGATTGCACGTCTCAGAACTGAGTTTCGGTGCCGGCGGGTACTGGGGCATGAAGGCTTTCCCCGAGCGGCAGGCGGCGCACCTGATCGACCAAGCGCTCGACGGCGGCATCACCGCCTTTGACACCGGCCCGAATTACAGCCGCGGGAATGCCGAGGAGAGGTTGGGCCGGATCCTCAAAGGCCGCACGGAGAATCTGGTGATCTCCACGAAGGTCGGGTCCCACTGGATCAACAACCGGAATGTGAAGGATTACTCGGCCCGGGCCATCGAAAACAGCGTGCATGGCAGCCTGCGGCGGCTCCAGTTGGACTACCTGCCCTTGCTGCACTTCCATGGTTTCCCCCAGCCGGCCGGTCCTGCGATCGACACCGTCCTGAAGCTGAAGGAACAGGGAAAGGTCGGGGCGCTCGGCGTCTCCACCGGCCGCGGCGGGGCCGGGAAGGCGCTGAAGCTGGGCATCTTCGACGCCCTGATGGTGGAATACAACATCGTGGACCGGTCGCTGGCGACGGTGATCTCCGAGGCGCGGGACGCCGGCGTGGGCGTCAAGCTCAAGTCGCCGCTCGCCCAGACCCTCTACTCGCGCGACATCTTCAAGATCACCGGCCCCAGCGACGTCTGGTACCTGTTGCGGGCGCTGAAAAACCACCGGCACAAGTTTGTGCAAGGCCGGAAGTACCGGTTCATTAACGACGTCGACGGCCTCTCCGCGAGCGAGATCGCGCTGGCCTTCGTGCTCAGCAATCCCGGAGTCTCCAGCGCGGTGATCGGCACCGTGAAGCCGGAACACCTGCGCTCCAACCTCAAGGCGCCGCAGGTCCGGTTGCCCGCGGAGCTGTTGGAGCGGATCGAGCAGGCAGGTTCTGCAGCCCGGAGGTGAAGGGTGTGCGCGCCGGGTGAGGGCCGAAAAAGGGAACGCCGCTCCCGCCCGCGCGGGCAGCCGGTGAAGGGCGGTTTTCCTAAGGCAGGTAGGCCGAGGCGGTCCAGAGGTGGAAGACGGCGTAGGCCCGCATTGGAGACCACGACCGGCCGAGCGCGCGGGCCTCGGTGGCGGTCTTCACTCCGAGGGCCCGCCGCAGCACCAGATCGCCGTCGGGATAGGCATCGCGGTCGTGCAACGCCCGCATGGCAAGGTACTCGACCGTCCACGGACCGATGCCGGGCAGCGCCAGCAGGCGGCGGCGGGTGTCGGCGTGGTCCGTGTCCGGAGAGAGGTCCAGCCCATCCGCGCAGGCTTCGGCCAAGACCTGGACGGTCCGGGCGCGGGCACCGGTCAAGCCGACGGCTTCGCGGACGGCGTCGGGGCCGGCGGCGGCCAGTGCATCCGGTGTGGGGAAGAGCGCCAGGCCGCTGCCGGACCGGGAGCCGAAGGCAGAGACCAGCCGGGCCGTGAAGGTGCGGGCAGCGGCCAGCGAGACCTGCTGGCCGATCACGGTGGAGACGGCACCCTCGAAGCCGTCCGGGTAACCAAGGATGCGCAGCCCGGGACGGTCAGCGAGCAGCGGCCCGAGCACCGGATCGGCGCCCAACGCCGCCGCCACCCGCTCCGGTTCCAGGTCCAGGTCGAGCCAGCCGCGCACCGCCGTCGTAATCTCGCTCAGGACGGCGGGGGAATCGCTGCAGATGTCCAGGTCGACGGCGTCGGGCGACAGGGTGGCGGTGACCGGCACCGGGCCGGCGCTGGTGCCGAACAGGCGGGTGCAGGTGCCCGCCGCCACATTGACGGTTTCGATGCCGGGTACCGCATGGGCGGCCAGGGCAGCCAGCGCGGCGGAGGAGTCGAACGGCGGAAGCAGCGGCAGGTTAACCTGCATGCGTCAGCGGGCCTTGACCGCCAGGACCGGGCAGTCGACGGACAGCAGGATCTCCTGGGCGGTGCTGCCCAAGATCAGCTTGCCCACCGGCGAGCGCCGGCGCAGGCCGATGACGAGCAGCGAGACCGAGAGTTCTTCGACCAGCTCCACGATTTCGTCCACGGCATCCTTGCCGCGGACGAACTGCTTGAACTCTGCTTCCAGGCCGGAGTTATACAGTTCCTGCTGCACCCACGCCGCGTCATGGGCGTCCGCGAACGACTCGTCCTTCTGCGTCCCGCCCGGGCTGGCGTTGACGACCACCAGCTTCTCATTGGTCTGGGTGGCCATCTGAATGCCCTTGCTCAGGGCCGCACGGCCCTCGGGACGCGGGGCGTAGGCAACAAGAATCGTCAACGTGCTCTCCTTACCGAGATAACTCCTGCGGTGCCGGCTCCCGGTCGAACATGCACGTCCGGTTCCCCCCGAAGCCAGCGGATGCACTTCATTGTGGCACGCATCTCACGGTGCGGCGGACGCGTGAAGTGATTGTGAAAGCGGGCGTCAGTTCCAGACGCCGGAGGAGCCGCGGCGGTGGCTGTCCACCAGGTGGGTGTCGATCATGCCGATGGCCTCCATCAGGGCGAACATGGTGGTGGGGCCGACGAAGGCGAAGCCGCGCTGGCGCAGCGCCTTGGACAGGGCGACCGACTCCGGCGATGTGGTGGGCACATCCTGGATGTGCCGCGGGGCCGGTGTTTCCTCCGGCTGGAACGACCAGACGAAGTCGCTCAGGCCGCCTTCTGCACGCAGCTCAATGGTGGCGTTCGCGTTGGTGATGGCGGCGCGGATCTTCGCCCGGTTCCGCACGATTCCGACGTCCTGCATCAGTGCCTCGACGTCGTCTTCGGTGAACGCGGCGACGGTGTCCACGTGGAAACCCTGGAACGCTTCCCGGAAGGCCGGGCGTTTGCGCAGGATCGTGGCCCAGGAGAGCCCGGCCTGGAAGCCCTCCAGCGTGATGCGCTCATAGACGCCTTGCTCGCCCCGGACCGGCATGCCCCATTCGGTGTCGTAGTATTCGCGCAGCATCGGATCCGTGGCGGCCCACGCCGGCCGTGCCAGGCCGTCCTCGCAGAGGACTACGCCGGAAGCGGTTGTCTCCATGGTTCGATTCTCTCCTACCGTGGCGCCGCCCGCAGGACCGCCTGACACGCTGTGGAAAACCGCGGACCCTCACCCCAGTCCGGTCACCCGCATGGTCAGGTTCAACCGGCCGCCGGTCAGCCCGCAGGCGGGATCGGCGGTGCCAGGGTAGATCCTGGGCACGCCGTGGTAGGCAAAACGGGCGGGTCCGCCGAATACGAACAGGTCCCCGGAGCGCAGCCGGAGGTCGGTATACGGTTTGGTCCGCGTTTCGGTGTTGCCGAAGCGGAACAGGCAGTCGTCGCCGACGCTGAGCGATACCACCGGGAAGTCCGCCTGTTCGTCCTTGTCCTGGTGCATGCCCATCTTGGCGGTGTCGTCGTAGAAGTTGATCAGGGCCGTATCCGGCTCGTAGCCTTGCCCCGCGGCGGGATCCCCCGAAGCGTCGGCCAGGGCCAGCCTGCCCCACTCGGCGAGCCAGCCGGGGAACTCCAGCACGCGGGCGCCGTTCACGTCGTCGGCGGTGCGGGTGTACTTGTACGGCGCCCAGTGCCAGCCCAGGCATAGCGTCCGCACGCTCATCTCGTGGCCGCCCGGCACTTTGGCCGCGCGGTAGGGGACCGGCCCGCGGCCGAACTCCCGGCAGGCTTCGACCAGCTCGCGCTGCTGCGCCACGGTCAGCCAGCCCGGCACATGCACCGCGCCCGGAGCGATCTCGCGGGGGCCGGCCGGAGCGTCGTCGAACAGCGTGCTCACGCCGCCGCCTCCAGGCCCAGCAGGTAGGCCTTCGCCTCCGGCCCGCCGAGGTAACCGCCGAAGGCGCCGTCAGAGCGCAGCACGCGGTGGCAGGGCACGACGACGGGCAGCGGGTTGGTGGCACAGGCGCTGCCCACGGCACGTACCGCCTTGGGATTTCCGACGGCGGCGGCCACCTGAGCGTAGCTTTCTGTCCGGCCGTAGGGGATCTCGGGCAAGTGCCTGAGCACGTCCGCCCGGAATCCCTTGGACAGCCGGCGGTCCAGCCGGAGGTCGAAGGAGCGCCGCAGGCCGGCGAAGTATTCGTCCAGTTGCCGAGCGGCCGCCTCGAGCCGGGCCGGAGCATGCAGGATCCGTGGGCTGACCCTGGCTGCCAGGCCGGCCAGCACGGCTTCGTGATTTTCGCCCTCGAAGGCCACGCGGACCAGTCCTTCGTCCGTGGCGGCCAGCAACAGCTGCCCGAGCGGAGTGTCGGCGGTAGCGTAGGCCAGGTCGAGGGTGCCTGCGGCCGCGGCCTCGTGTTCCAGCCTGGTGTGCAGCCGCTCCAGCAGCGCCGGATCCAGGCGGGTCAGCACGTCCAGCGCGGGGCCGGGCGCGGCGTCCCGGGCCGCCGATTGTGCGGTAGTCATCGCATAACTCCTTCACTTGCGTGTTGTGGGGCGGCCGCCGCGGCTTGCTCCCGGTCACCGCGGTACAGCGCCCGAAGCCTGGCGATGCCGTCGGCGGCTGCGCGACGGACGGCTCCGGTCGTGGACCCGGTGATTTCGGCGGCTTCGGCGTACGGCAACCCGGCCAGGTAATGCAACGCGACCGCTTCGCGCTGCCTCAGGGGCAGGGCAGCGACGGCCTGGCGCAGTTCGTCGTCGTCATTACCGGGGATACCCAGCGTTGACGGTGACTCGGGCAGATACTCTGCCGGCACCGGAGTGCGCGCCCGACGCCGGACGACGTCGATGGCCTTGCGGTGGGCGATGGTGACCAGCCAGGCCTCATGGTTTGCGGCGGCGGGCAGCTCCGGATAGGCCCTGAGCGCGGACAAGAAGGTCTCCGACCAGGCATCCTCGGCGTCCGGCCCGGGACCCAGCACCACCCGGCAGACGCGCAGCACCGTGGGGCCGTGGTCGCTGACCAGTTGCTCGAAGGGTTTCATCTGCACACCTTGTAGACGCTCGCCGGGCGCATTCCGTGAGGTTGGCGCATCAGAAAAGCTTGCCCGCCTTCACGTCTGCCGGCTCTTCCAGTTCCAGCAGGAAGCGCTTTCGCTCCAGCCCGCCGGCATAACCCACCAACGAGCCGTCCGTTCCGACCACGCGGTGGCACGGCACCACGATGGACAGCGGGTTTTGGCCGTTGGCATAACCCACCGCCTGGGCCAGATGCGGATCGCCCAGGCCGGCTGCCAGCTGTCCGTAGGAGCGCGTCTGGCCGTAGGGGATGTGCCGCAGCAGCGCCCACACCTTGAGCTTAGAGGGGTCACCCTTCGGCGCCAACGGCAGGTCGAACTCCCTGCGCCCGCCGGCGAAATACTCTGCCAGTTGCTCAGCGACTGCTGCAAAGACTGCTTCGCGGCCGACGGCGGTGCGTTCGCCGAAGGTGGCGGCAGCTGGCATCCGCTTGTGGCCCGGGAAGTAGAGCGCGGTCAGCGACCCGTCCTCGGCGACGGCCGTCAGCTCCCCGACCGGGGTATCGATGAGGGTGTGCACGCGGGTCATGGCGCTCCTTCGTCCGCTTTCATTCTCTCCCGTGCAGACGTTCCGGCGCGCGTTGAGGTGAGTCCCGCGCTACTGTTCCGACTTCCTCCGGGCAGCGGCGTCCGGCGCGGGGCAGCGTGCCGTCGGGGCGCGTGGCGCCGCTCAGCCGCGGTAACGGAACACCGTGTCCTGCCACTCCTTGTGCGCGGCCGGGTCGCTGCCCATGCTCACGTGTTTGATGTTTGTGTAGTCCTCCAGTGAATACGCGGACATGTCCTTGCCGAAACCGGAGGCCTTGTACCCGCCGTGCGGCATTTCGGAGACGATCGGGATGTGGTCGTTGATCCAGACGCAGCCGGCCTGGATGTCGGCCGATGCGCGCAGGGAACGGGCCAGGCTGCTGGTCCACGCGGAGGCAGCCAGCCCGTACTGGGTGTCATTGGCCAGCGCGATGCCCTCGCCGTCGGTGTCGAACGGAATCGCGGTCAGCACCGGGCCGAAGACCTCGTCGCGGACTATTTCCGCGTCCTGCCCGACGCCGGTGACCAGCGTGGGCCGGTAGTACGCACCGTCCGCCAGTTCGGCGCCGGGAGCCGCCCCGCCGGCCAGGATTTTCGCCCCCGCGTCCCGCGCCCGGTCCACGAAACCCGCCACCTTGTCCCGGTGCGCGCTGCTGATCAGGGAGCCCATGTCGGTGGCGTCGTCGGTGGGGTCGCCCACCACCACCAGTTCCATCAGCTCGGCCACCCGTGCGGTGAAGGCGTCGAACAGCGGCCGCTGGATGTACGCCCGGGTGGCGGCGGTGCAGTCCTGGCCGCCGTTGATGGTGCAGCCGGCCACCGCTCCGTGCGCGGCGGCTTCCAGGTCCGCGTCGTCGAACACCACGAACGGTGCCTTGCCGCCCAGCTCAAGGTGCACGCGGTTCCCCCGCCCCGCCGCCAGCGCCATGATGCGGCGTCCGACGGCGGTGGAGCCGGTGAAGGACGTCATGGCCACATCCGGGTGGGTCACCAGGGCCTCGCCCGCTTCCCGGCCGCTGCCGGTGACGATGTTGACCACGCCGTCCGGTATTCCGGCCGCGGCCGCGGCTTCGGCGAAGATCAGGCTGGTGCCCGGCGTGAGTTCGGAGGGCTTGAGCACAATGGTGTTGCCGGCGGCGATCGCCGGCAGGATCTTCCATGCGGCCATTTGCAGCGGGTAGTTCCACGGCGCCACGGAACCCACCACGCCGATCGGCTCGCGCCGGATCATCGAGGTGCCGCCGGTGCCGTATTCGCCGGCCGCCACTCCCTGCAACTGGCGGGCCGCGCCCGCGAAGAACGCCGCGTTGTCGACGGTCCCGGGAACGTCGAACCCGGTGGCCAGGCGGATGCTCTTGCCGGTCTGCGCGGTTTCGACCGCCGCCAGCTCTGCGGCCCTGCGGTCCAGTTCGGCCGCCAGTTTCAGCAGGGCCTCGGAACGTTCGGCAGGCGTCGCGCCCGCCCAGGTCGGAAAGGCGGTTTTGGCGGCCGCCACGGCGTCGTCCACGTCGGCCCCGGAAGCATAGCGGATGGTCTCCGCGGCCTCTCCGGTGGCCGGGTTGACGCGCGTGGCACGCTCTCCGCGGCCCTCGCGGAGTCCGCCGTCGATGTACTGGTGCATTCTTGTCTCCTTTACGAGTCGAAGCCCATGCCGGCCGCGTCCATGGCTTTCAGCCAGGGGCCGCGTCGTCCCCGGTTGCGGTCGGCGCGGATCAGGGCAGCGGTGGTGAGCTTGATGCCGAGCCAGGCGAGCGGCTCGGGCGGGAACGGCAGCGGCTTCCGCCGCACCAGCTCCAGCTCCGTCCGTTCGGTCGGCCGGCCGGACAGCAGGTCCAGCATCACGTTGGCGCCGAAACGCGAGGCTCCCACGCCGAGGCCGGTAAAGCCGGCGCAATAGGCCACCCGGCCGGCGCAGGCGGTGTCGAAGAAGGAGAAGAAGCGGCTGCAGGTATCGATGGCGCCGCCCCAGGCGTGGCTGAAGCGCACGTCCGCCAGTTGCGGGAAGGTGGCGGCGAAGTGTGCGGCGAGGCGGCGGAACGTTTCCGGGCGGTGTTCGTGGCCGTGCCGGAGCGACCTGCCGTAGTGGTAGACGGCGTCGTAGCCGCCGAACAGCATCCGGTCCCGCCCGTCGGCATCGGTGGTCAGCCGGTAGTAATGGAACCGGTTGTCGTTGTCGGAAATGCCAAACCGCTCCGACCAACCCAGCGCTTCCCGTTGCCCGCCGGTCAGCGGTTCGGTCATCAACGCGTAGTCGTACACCGGGACGGTATGCAGCCGGGTGCGCGCCAGCAGCGACGGGAAGGCATTGGTCGCCAGCGCGACGCGTCCGGCGGCCACGGAGCCGGCGTCGGTGCGCAGCAGGATGGATCCCGCCCGTTGGGACAGGGAGCGTGCCGGCGTGTGTTCATAGATCTCGACGCCGGCGCCCAGGCAGGCGTCGCGCAGTCCCCAGGCGAGTTTCGCGGGGTGCAGCATTGCCGTTCCCCGACGGTCCCGCAACCCCGCCCGGTAGGCGGGGGAGGCCACCTGCTGTTGGACGGCGGCCTGGTCCAGGAACTCCAGCGCGGGGTCCTCGGCGGCCTCCTCGGCCAGCCAGGCGACGTGGTGCTCTTCGGTGGCCACGGACAGCGTGCCGGTGCGTTCAAAGCCGGCGTCGATCCCGTACCGGGCCAGGCTCTCTTCGATCTCGTCCAAGTTCTGCAGACCCAGCTTGTCCAGCAGTTCGTTTTCGCCGGGGAGGTGTCTCTGCCCGTTCGCGCTTCCATGGGTCAGGCTGGCCTCGCAGAAGCCGCCGTTGCGCCCGGACGCGGCCCAGCCAATGCGGTTGCCCTCCAGTAGCAACACCGAGCGGTCCGGGTCCCGCTCCTTGGCCAGCAGCGCGGTCCACAAGCCGGTGTAGCCGCCGCCGACCACCGCCAAATCCGCCGTCACCGGGCCGCGCAACGACGGCAGCGGTGCGGGACGCGAGGGATCATCCAGCCAGTACGGCGTCGGGGACGCCCCGGCCAATGCGGCGTCGAGGCGGGCGGCCGGGATCTGTTCTTCGGCACGGTCATAGAACGTTTTCATGCCGGCGCCCCCTGTCGTTCGAAGACCGGTTGGCCGGCCACCAGAGTTATGTCGGTGCCGACGGTGTGCAGCTCCGCCGGCGGCAGGCTGAACGGGTCGACGGTCAGCACCGCCAGGTCGGCCGGCGCTCCGGGGACAATACGGCCGCCGTCGTCATGGCGGTTCAGCCACGCCGAGCCGGAGGTGTAGGCGGCCAGCGCCGTCTGCAGGGACAACGCCTCGCCCGGAAGCAGCGGCCCGTCCGAGCCGTCGTCCGGGTGCCACCGGTTCACCGCCACGTGGATGGCCTGCCACGGATCCGGCGTGGACACCGGCCAGTCCGAGCCCATCGCGAGCCGGGCGCCGGAGGCGGCCAGGGAGGCGAAGGGGTACTGCCAGCCGGCCCGTTCCTCGCCGATCAGCGGCACGGTCAGCTCGCGCATCTGTGCGTCGTTGCAGGCCCAGAGCGCCTGCAGGTTCGCGGTGATGCCCAGTTCCCCGAATCGGGCGATGTCGGCGGGGTGGATGATCTGCAAATGCGCCATGTGGTGCCGGCCGCTGCCGGGGCCGTTCGCGCGCCTGGCCCGCTCGACGGCGTCAAGTCCCTCCCGCACGGCACGGTCGCCTATCACGTGCAGGTGCAGGTCGAATCCGGCGGCATCCAGTGCCGTCACTACTGCCACCAGAACGTCCTCGGGAAGATAGGTCAGCCCGCGGGTCGCCGCCGGACTGCCCGCCGCGTTGCCGCGGGCGGCAGGGCTTTCGTGTCCCGCCGCGCCGGCACAGGCGCAGGGTTGCAGGTACGGCTCCAACATGGCCGCGGTCCTGTTCTCCGGCACCCCGTCCACCATGATCTTGGCGCTGGTGGTGCGGAAACCGGCCGCCGCATTCCGTTCCCGGCGAGCGATAAACTCCGCGACCAGGTCGGGGACCGACGCCAGGCTGGTGCTCCGCGGCACCCAAAGGGCTCCGGCGGCGCGGCCGGTCAGCAGGCCCTCCTCCCACAACGTCCGGTACGCGGCGCTGGCCTCCGGATAGCCGGCATAGTCGCCCAGAATCGCCTCCTGCCATCCGGTTACGCCTACCGAGTGGAGGTAGCGCTGAGCCTCCAGCAAGCCGGCCCGCATGTCCTCGACCGTCGCGCGGGGGATGACCCGGTTGACCAGATCCATGGCGCCTTCGTGCAGGGTACCGTCCGGTCTTCCGGAAGCATCGCGCTCCAGGAGGCCGTCCTTCGGGTCGGGGGTGGCGGCATCGATGCCGGCCAACTCCAGCGCACGGCTGTTGACCCAGGCGCTGTGGTGGTCCGCGTTGACCAGATAGACCGGGCGGTCCGGGACCACCGCGTCCAGCGCCTGCCGGGTCGGGTAGCCGCCCGGGAAGTCCGCCTTGTGCCAGCCGCCGCCGGTGATCCACCCGCTGGTGCTGGACGAGGCGAACCCGGCTATCCGGGCCAGCACCTCGTCGGTTCCGGTGCAGAGGGACAGGTCGCAGCCCAGCCGTTCCATCCCGGCCATCACGGCGTGCACGTGGGCGTCGGTGAAGCCGGGCGCCAGCAGCCGGCCGCGCAGGTCAACGACGGTGGCATGCGGCCCCGCCGCTGTCCGGGCTTCGGCCTCGGTTCCAATGGCGGTGACCACCCCGCCCGTGACGGCAACCGCCGTGGGCCCGGGGAGCAGGCGCAGCCCATCGAAGATCCTGCCGGAGTGGAATATCCAGTCTGCCGCCATGGCCGCTCCTCTGACCCGGCCGCCGCCGGAAATGAATGGGTTTCACTTATGACACAGGCGGCGGGTCTCTTTGTCAACGGTTTTGCCGGAGTTCCCCGGGAAGAGGGCGGCCCCGACTTCGCTCTGGCCGGTCGGCCAAGCCTCGGTGGAATACGTAACGAAGTACTTGCTTAATAGGAGTGAGCATAGGCTACCCTTACTTTGTTCGTTTCCCTTGATTCGAGGAGGCCCCGAGTTGGCCCTTTCACGCATGCGCGGGCTGGCTGCTGCAGCCGCCGTCGTCTTGATGTCCCTGACCGCCTGCTCCACCGGTCCCGCCGGCGGAGGTTCCGAGGCCGGCCCGTCGGCCGCGGCGTCGGACCAGTTCCCGGTGACGGTTGAGCACGCCTTCGGCGAGACCGTGATCGAAGAACAGCCCGAACGCGTGGCCACCGTGTCCTGGGTCAATTCCGACGTGTCGCTGGCGCTGGGCGTGGTTCCGGTCGGCATGCCCAAGGAGGACTGGGGCGGAAACGAGAACGGGTCCACCCCGTGGCGGGACGCCAAGCTGGAGGAGCTGGGCTCCGCGATCGGCAGCGAAAACGCGCCCACGCTGTATTCCGAGGCGGACGGCATCGCCTTCGACGAGATTGCCGAGCTGGCCCCCGACGTCATCCTGGCCGCCTACTCCGGGCTGACCCAGGAAGACTACGACACGCTCAGCAAGATCGCCCCGGTCGTCGCGTACCCGGAGACTCCGTACGGCACCGACTGGCAGGATTCCACCCGGCTGATCGGCCAGGCGCTGGGCCGCAGTGCTGCCGCCGAGGACCTGGTGGCCGAGACCGAGCAGGCCATCGTGGCCAAGGCCTCGGAGTACCCGCAGCTGGCTGGCAAGAGCTTCATCTACGGCAACCTTGAACCGGCCAAGGGCGACGGCGTGAACGTCTACACTGCCAACGACAACCGGCCGAAGTTCCTCACCAGCATCGGCATGGTTCAGGCGGATGTGGTCACCGAGGCCACCGCCGGCTCCGACGAGTTCTTCATTCCGTGGTCGGCCGAGAAGGCCAACGAGCTGGAATCCGATGTGTTCGTGACCTGGGTGCCGGACGACAAGACCGCCGAGCAAATCACGACCGACCCGCTGCTGAGCCAGATCCCGGCGATCGAAGACGGTGCGCTGGTGGCGGACTCGGACAACACGCTGACGCTGTCCATTTCGGCCGCGTCGCCGCTGAGCCTGCCGTGGGCGCTGGATACCTTCCTGCCCATGCTCGCCAAGGCCGCCGACGCGGCTGACGCCGCCCAGTAGCCTGCGGCGCCGCCCCGGTACGACGGCGAGGGGCACCCTCCGCGCGGATTGGGCAGTGCCGGCGCGGGCAGGGTGCCCCTTTGCCTGTCCCGTCGCATAAGGTTGCCGGAGATTGCCTATCGCGGAAGGGGTGGGGGTGGTGAAGACCCGCGGGTCCAGCCGGGCGATGTCGGCCGGGCTGCTGATTGCCGGCATCCTGCTGGTGGCAGCCAACCTGCGCCCGGTGCTGACCAGCGTCGGCCCGCTGCTGGACCAGATCGGCGCGGACACGGGGCTGGGCACCACCGCCCTGGGCGTGCTGGCCGCGGTCCCGCTGCTGGCCTTCGGCGCGGTGTCCCCGCTGGCGCACGGACTGAGCGAAAAGTTCGGCGTCGAGCGCACGGTTTTCGGTGCCCTGATGCTGTTGGTCGCCGGGACGTTCCTGCGGCCGGTTCCCGGCACCATCGCGAACCTGTGGGTCGGCACCTTCCTGGTCGGTGCGGCCATCGCCGTCTGCAACGTGATGCTGCCCGCGCTGCTCAAGCGCGACTTTCCGGAACGGATGGCCTCGCTCACCGGCGCCTATTCGGCCGTGCTGGGCGGCTGCGCCTCCCTCGGGGCAGGCCTCGCGGTGCCGCTGGCGCTCGTTCCGTTCGGCGGCGGACCGGCCGGTTGGCGCTTCGCCCTGGCCGCCTTCGTGGTGCTGGCGGTGCCGGCCGTGCTGCTGTGGCTGCCCCGCCTGCGGCGCAGCGACGCGGCCGAAGAGCGGGCCCGTGCCGCCGCCGCCGCGCCGGCTCTGGTCCGCGGTTCGGTGTGGAAGTCCGGTCTCGCCTGGCACGTGACGGTGTACATGGGCCTGCAGTCGATGACCTTCTACATTCTCATCACGTGGCTGCCCACCCTGGAACGCTTCCACGGCCGCGGCGAGCTTGCCTCCGGCTGGGACCTCATGTTGTTCCAGCTGATCGGGGTGGTATCCAGCCTGCTGACTCCTGTTGTCCTGCGCGGGCCGACCCAGCGCCTGGCCGCCGCGCTGCCGCCCCTGCTGGTCGTGGCCGGCGGCCTGGGCATCATGCTGATGCCGCAGGTCATGCTGTTCTGGGTGCTGGTGGCGGGTTTCGGCTGCGGCAGCTCCCTGGTCACCGCGCTCTCGCTCTTCGGCCTGCGCACCCGCACCCACCGCGAAGCCGGCGCCCTCTCCGGCATGGCTCAGTCGATCGGCTACCTGCTGGCCGCCGCCGGTCCGCCGATCTTCGGCGGGCTCTTCGCCGCCACCGGCGCCTGGGAAACCTCCCTGGCGCTGCTGTGCCTCATCGCCGTGGCGCAGGCGGCCATCGGCCTGCTGGTCGGACGGGATCGCTTCGCCTTCGCACCGGTGAGCCCGGCAGCGCCGGCCGGGTGAGCCCCCGAGCGCCCCGGCCGGCCGCCTCTACACGCCTTGGCGGTAGGTCTCCAGCTGCCGGAACCGGCGCTGCAGCGATTCGCGCCGGTGCACGTCCTCGCCCGCCGTGAGTTCGATGTGGCGGCGGCCGAAGCGCCACAGCAGCAGGTCGTCCAGCAGACGGTCCGGTCCGGGGGAGTAGCGGTGTTCCAGGGCGGCGCGGACATCCGTGATCGTTTCCGGGTTCAGCAAGGCAGCCAACTCGGTCGTGGTTTTCAGGCCGTGCGCTGCCAGCAACTCCGCCGCCCAGCCCCAGTCGTCGTCGGACTTGCGGTCCACGTGCGGCAGCAGGGTCTGCCAGACCTCGCGGACCCGGCGAGGGGTCAGCGGCGCCGCGCCTTCGCCCTCTTCGTCCCAGTAGCCTGTAACGGTTTCGTAGCGCTCGTGCAGCTCGGCGAAGGCCGATTCGACTGCCTCCAGCATGGCGGCCGTAGCCGTGAACTGCCGGTCGAAGTAGGGGCTCCAGGCCCGCGGGTCAGAGGACTTGAAGCGGATATCGTGCTCCAGTTCCGACCACGCGTGCGAAAGGATCGTACGGATCTGGACCTCGAAGAGGTAGCTGCCGGTGGCGCGGGCCGGTTCGCCCAGGGCCTGCTGGTACGCCTTTACCGTGTTGTTCTGCAGTGTGCGCATGATCAGGTGGCGGCTGGCGTAGCCATAGGTGCCGGACTCGATCGAGCCGATGTCCTTCTCGCGGTCGGCACGGCAGTCGAAGTCGCTGCGCTGCCGCTTGATCAACGCTGCGGCCTCCCGGATCTGATGGGGCAGGCTCACGATCACCCGGACGCCGACCAGGTCGTGGATCTCTCGCAAGGGATCCGGAAACTCCAGCGCCGGGGCACCGCCCGGTTCGGCAGGCTGCAGCATCCGCGACGCTTTGTCCCGGAACGATTCAACGCTTTTGGTCCGGGCGGTGACGAACAGGGGCGTCAGTTCGGCAGTGCGGAAGATGTCCCGGATGCCCGACTGCAATTGCGACGTGACGGTTGCGAGCGCCGGGCGCACCCGCTCGTACTGCGCGGTGTTGGCCTCCACCTGCGCACGCAACCGCTCGTCCAACCGATCCCAATGAATGCCCATGCGCGCCTGGCTCTCCTGCGGTAGGTTCGTGCAGTAAATGAACAACCTACCAAGTCAGCGGCTGCGGGAAAGCATCAGCCCGCGGCGTGCGTGTCCGCCACCTCCAGCACCTCGTCCAGGATAGCCAGGCCGGAGCGCGCATCCTCCGGGCTGATGTTCAGCGGCGGCACAACGTGGATCCGGTTGAAGTTGGCGAACGGCAGCAGCCCCCGCTGGCGGCAGGCAGCAACCACCTCGTTCATTTCCGGGCTGGAGGAACCGTACGGCGCCAGGGGCTCGCGCGTGTCCCGGTTGCGCACCAGTTCCACCGCCCAGAAGGCTCCGACGCCGCGGACCTCGCCGACCGACGGGTGCTTTGCCGCCAGCTCCGCAAGCCCCGGGCCGAACACCGTGGTGCCCAGCTCCGCCGCATGCTCGACCATCTTTTCGTCCCGCATGGCGTTGATCGTGGCCACTGCCGCGGCGCACGCCAGCGGGTGGCCGGAGTAGGTCAGGCCGCCGGGGTAGGCGCGTTGGGCGAAGGTCGCGTAGATCTCCTCGGAGATCGCCACACCGCCCAGGGGCACGTAGCCGGAGTTGACGCCCTTGGCGAAGGTCAGCAGGTCCGGCACCACGTCGTCGGCGTGCTCGATGGCGAACCACTTGCCGGCACGGCCGAACCCGGCCATCACCTCGTCCGCGATGAACACTATCCCGTACCGGGTGGCCAGCTCGCGGACGCCGCGGAGGTAGCCGGGCGGTGGCACCATGATGCCCGCGGTGCCGGGAATCGATTCCAGCACGATGGCGGCGATGTTGGCCGCCCCCTCCAGCTGGATCGTGGTTTCCAGGTGTTCCAGCGCGCGCTGGCATTCCTGTGCCTCGTCGGCGGAGTGGAACTGGCTGCGGTACAGGAACGGGGCGTGGAAGTGGACCGTGCCGGCGTTGCCGTAGTCGTTCGCCACCCGCCGCGGGTCGCCGGTGATGTTGACCGCCAGCGCCGTTCCGCCGTGGTAGGAGCGGTAGGCGGAGAGCACCTTGTAGCGGCCGGTGTGGAGCCGGGCCATCCGGACCGCATGCTCCACGGCATCCGCTCCGCCGTTCGTGAAGAAGATCCGGTCCAGGTCGCCCGGGGTCAGCTCGGCGATGAGCCGCGCCGCCTCGGACCGGGCGGCGTTCGCATGCTGGGGCGCCACGGTGCACAACAGCCCGGCCTGCTCCTGGATGGCCGAGACCACCTTGGGATGCTGGTGGCCGATATTCGTATTGACCAGCTGCGAGGAGA
Source organism: Arthrobacter sp. Y3221114 (assembly GCF_059092625.1). Lineage (NCBI taxonomy): Bacteria > Bacillati > Actinomycetota > Actinomycetes > Micrococcales > Micrococcaceae > Arthrobacter > Arthrobacter sp. Y3221114. The sequence continues at coordinate 199,461 of NZ_JBNHHW010000002.1, read as the reverse complement.
AGTCCAGCAGCCTGTTGCCCTCGCCGTCCCAGACCCAGGAACCTTCCGCCCGGGTGACGACCATGGGCGTGATCTGTTCCTGGGCGGACCAGGAGTGGAACACGTGCTGCCGGTCCAGTTGATAGGCGCGGCGGCCGGCTTCCAGCTCCGCGGAGCTCAACGGGGTGCCTGTGGTGGTGGTCATCGCTCTCTCCTCTTAAACGTTCTGCGGGAAGCCCAGGTTGATGCCGCCGTGGCTCGGATCCAGCCAGCGCGTGGTCACGACCTTGCCGCGGGTGAAGAAGTGCACGCCCTCGGAACCGTGCGCATGGCTGTCACCGAACAGCGAGTTCTTCCAGCCGCCGAACGAGTAGTACGCCATGGGCACCGGGATCGGCACATTGATCCCCACCATACCCACCTGTACCTCGTTCTCGAAGCGGCGGGCGGCGCCGCCGTCGTTGGTGAAAATCGCGGTGCCATTGCCGTACGGATTGTCGTTGATCAGCGCCAGTCCTTCGTCGTAGCCCGGCACCCGCACCACCGACAAGACCGGTCCGAAGATCTCGTCCGTGTAGATGGACATCTCCGGCGTCACCCGGTCGAACAGCGTCGGGGCCAGGAAGAAGCCGTCACCCTCGGCGTCCGGCTCCACCGTGCGCCCGTCGAGCACCAGTTCGGCGCCGGCTTCGGCACCTGCCGCGATGTAGCCGGCCACCTTGTCGCGGTGCGCCGCCGTGATCAGGGGCCCCATGTCCGTGCCGCGCAGGCCGTCGCCCACGCGCAGCTTCGCGGTCCGCTCGGCGATCTTGGCCACCAGTTCGTCAGCGACCGACTCCACGGCCACCACCGCGGAGATCGCCATACAGCGCTCGCCGGCGGCGCCGTAGCCGGCGTTGACCGCCGCATCCGCGGCAAGGTCCAGGTCGGCATCGGGAAGCACCAGCATATGGTTCTTGGCCCCGCCCAGCGCCTGCACCCGCTTGCCGGAGGCCGTGCCGCGCTCGTACACGTAGCGCGCGATCGGCGTCGAACCGACGAAGGAAACGGACTTGATCTCCGGGTGCTCCAGCAGGGCATCCACGGCTTCCTTGTCGCCGTGGACCACGTTGAACACGCCATCGGGCAGCCCGGCTTCCTTCCACAGCTCGGCCATCCAGTTGGCGGCCGTGGGGTCCTTTTCGCTGGGTTTCAGCACCACGGTGTTGCCGCTGGCGATCGCGACCGGGAAGAACCACATGGGCACCATCGCGGGGAAGTTGAAGGGCGAGATGATCGCCGCCGGCCCCACCGGCTGCCGGACCGAGTGCACGTCCACCTTGGTGGAGGCGTTCTCGGTGTAGCCGCCCTTAAGCAGGTGCGGGATGCCGCAGGCGAACTCCACGACCTCCTGCCCGCGCGACACCTCGCCGAGCGCGTCGTCCAACACCTTGCCGTGTTCGGCGGTGATGATGGCGGCCAGCTCGCCCTTGCGCGCGTTCAGCAGCTCGCGGAAGTTGAACAGGATCTGCATGCGGCGGGCCAGCGACGTGTCTCGCCAGGCCGGGAACGCCGCCGCCGCCACCTGCACCGCTTGATCGACGACGGCGGTGCTGGCCAGGGCGACGCGGGAGGAAACTTTGCCGGTGGCCGGGTTGGTCACGTCGCCGAGGCGGCTGTCGGCCTGCGGGGCCGTGTAGGTCCCTCCGATCCAGTGCTGGATGGTCTGCATGGTGCTCCTTCTCTCGCGGCTTCTCGTTTTGCACGCCCAACCTTCCTGTGAACCGTGGAGGTGTGCGTGGGTCTTCCCCTATCGTCCGGCGCCTCGTGCGCCGGTGCCACTGACACTCTGTCGGAATAACTGCCCTGCGACTTACACTGTGTCAATGCAGCTGAACGTGCGGGATGTACTCGACCTCGAGGTGGTGCGAGCGGGCGGACCCGAAGTCCTCTCGGGCGCCGACGCCTTGGCCACGCCCGTCCGCTGGGTCCACGTGGCCGAGCTGAGGAGCCTGGCCGGCCTGCTGGAGGGCGGCGAGTTGGTCCTGACCACCGGCCTGGCGTTCGAGGACTCCGCCGCCGAAGCGACCCGATACCTCGCCGAGCTGGCAGCGGCAGGGGCCGCCGCCGTCATCGTCGAAATTACTGCCCAGAGACCGCAAGCCGCCGCGGCATTGCGCGAGGCCGGCCGCACCGCCGGCCTGCCGGTCATCCTGGTGACCCGCCGCATCCGGTTCGTGGAGGTCACCGAGGTGGTGCACCGCATGCTGGTGGCCGGGCAGCTGGCGCAGCTGGAACGGTCGCGCCAGGTGCACGAGGTCTTCACCATGCTCAGCTTGGAGAACGCCGCGCCGGAGGAGATCGTTGCCCGGGCCGCCGAACTGATCGGTGCCCCCGTGGTGCTGGAAGACGTGGCGCACCTGGTGCTGGCCTTCGCCACGGCCGGCGTGCCCGCTTCGGAACTGCTCGACGGCTGGGCCGAACGGTCGCGCCTGGTGCACTATCGCGAGGAGACGGTCCGTGCCGGTTCGGCGGGCTGGCTGCAGGCGCCGGTGGGGCTGCGCGGCCAGCGCTGGGGCCGCCTGGTGGTGCCGGTGGCGGGCGAAGCAGGGGGCGGACCGGCGGCGGAACCCCCGGCCGGCGGCGGCCCCTCGCCGAAGGAACCCTTGGCCGGCGGCCGCGCGGCCGCGAATGCCGGAACCGCTGACGCCGACGCCGCCATGGTGCTGGAGCGGGCGGGCCAGGCCCTGACCATCAACCGCATGGCGGAACGGGACCAGCGCGAACTTTCCCACCAGGCCCGCTCCGGCCTCCTGCACGAACTCCGCCGGCCCGGCGCACTGGAAGAGGCCGAAGCCTTGGCGCGGGCGGCAGCCCTGGGGCTGGCGTCGGCTCCGGTCTACCTGCCGGTGGTGTTCCGGTTGGCGCGGCCTGCCGCGGAAGAACCGATCGAACTGCAGCGGCGGGAACGGGCGCTGTTGGACCTGCTCAACAGTGTCGCCGCGGCCGCCCGGGTGTCGGCGCTGGCCGCGAGCCTGCAGGCCGGCTCCATCGGGCTGCTGGTCTCCGTGCCGGCCCGGCAGCTGGAGGACCCCGTGCTGGAACGGCTCTGCGGCCAGCTGGCCGAGCAGACCAGCGCCGACTGGACCGTGGGGGTTGGCCGCGGCCGGCCGGAGCTGCTGGCCGCCGCGGCGGGGATGGACGAAGCGGCACATGTGGCCGAATCCGCGGCCGGGCTGGGCACCGGAAAACGGTTCTACCGCTCTGCCGACGTCCGGATGCGCGGACTGCTCTCCCTGCTGCGCGACGACCCGCGCGTGGCCGCCTTCGCGGACGCCGAACTCGCCGCCATCGCCAACGACCGCGACGCGCTGGACCTCCTGCAGCGGTACCTGGAGGCCGGCGGCAACAAGGCCCGGCTCGCGCGCGACGGTTACCTCAGCCGCCCCACTCTTTATGCCAGGCTGGCCCGCCTGCAGGAGCAGCTCGGCGTCCCGCTCGACGACGCCGAGTCGCGGGCTTCGCTGCACGTGGCCCTGCTGCTGCACAGGATGCGCGGCTGACCCGAGACGGCAGACAGCCGGCGAGGATGAGCGCCGGCCCCTTGCCGCCGGAGACCGGCCCCTTGCCCCCGGCCCCTTGCCCCCGGACCCTTGCCACCGGGCGCCGACGGGCCGATATGGTGGAGGCATGAGCCAGAGCAGCGACACGGCAGAGTTCAGCACCAAGGGCGCCTACATCCAGGGCGGCGGGGAATTCGACCGGGACACCAACTACATCGAGGACCGGATTGTCGCCGATCCCGAGGCGGTCCGGGCCTCGAACGGTCCCACCGGCGGCACCATCGGCAACCCGAACGGCGGCCTCGGCGAAGGTGCCACGGCCTGGCCGGTGGAGGCCGGCCGTTATCGGCTGGTCGCCGCCCGTGCCTGCCCCTGGGCCAACCGAGCCATCATTGTGCGGCGCCTGCTCGGGCTGGAGGACGCCATTTCGCTCGGACTGCCCGGTCCCACCCATGATGCCCGCTCCTGGACCTTCGACCTGGACCCCGACGGCCGCGACCCGGTCCTCGGCACCGAGCGCCTGCAGGAGAACTACTTCAAGCGCTTCCCGGACTACCCGCGCGGCATTACCGTGCCGGCCATCGTGGACGAGGCGAGCGGCGCCGTCGTCACCAACGACTACCCGCAGATGACGCTGGACTTCTCCACCGAGTGGAAGGATTACCACCGCGAGGGCGCGCCGGACCTGCTGCCCGCCGACAAGCTCGACGAAATGCAGCCGGTCATCAAGCGGATCTACACGGAGGTCAACAACGGTGTGTACCGCTGCGGGTTCGCCGGCTCGCAGGAAGCCTACAATGTGGCGTACGACCGGCTCTGGGTGGCTATGGACTGGCTGGAGGAGCGCCTGACCAGCCGGCGCTACCTCATGGGCGACACCATCACCGAGGCAGACGTCCGACTCTTCACCACGCTGGCCCGCTTCGACGCCGTCTACCACGGCCACTTCAAATGCAACCGGAACAAACTGGAAGAAATGCCGGCGCTGTGGGGTTACGCCCGCGACCTGTTCCAGACCCCGGGCTTCGGCGACACCATCGACTTCGTGCAGATCAAGCAGCACTATTACATCGTGCACGAGGACATCAATCCCACCAGGATCGTCCCGCAGGGCCCCGACCTCTCCGGCTGGCTGACCGACCACGGCCGCGAGGCCCTCGGCGGCAGCCCCTTCGGGGACGGCACCGCGCCGGGCTTGGTGCGCGAATCCGAACGTGTCACCGCCGGCCACAACCCGCTCTACCCCGCGTAGCCGCTGTGTCCCGCGGGTTGGATGACGACGGCGGTGTCCGCACCGAGCCGCGCACCGCCGTCGGGCGTCCCGGCCGCCGCACCGACCATCCCCGTATTGCCGTCAGCTACGCGCAGACCGCCCCGTCCCATCCCGCCTGGTTCTCGGACGTGCTGGCCGCGCTGGCCCGGCATGCGGCCGCAGGCCTGAAAGCCGCCGGCGCGGACCCCGTCGTCGTGAATTCGGCGTCGGGCCACGTCTTCAGCGCGCTCGACTATGACGGCGTGGTCATCCTGGGCGGCGGGGACGTGGATCCCGCCCGCTACGGTGGCGACACCGACGAAAAAACGGTCCATGGCGTAGACACCGCCGCAGACGAGACCGAGATCGACCTGGTCAAGGGGGCTATCGCGAACGGGCGGCCGGTCCTCGGCATCTGCCGCGGCCTCCAGCTGATCAACGTCGCCTTCGCCGGCACCCTCTTTGAGGATCTGGGCCCGGAATCGTTCCACAAGATCCACCGGCCCCAGCCGCCCATGGCCAGCCACCCGGTGCGGATTGCCCCCGACAGCCTGCTGGCGGCGGCGCTCGGCACCGGCGAAGTCGCGGTCCAGTCCGGCCATCACCAGGCGGTGCGACGGTTGGGGGACCGGCTTCGCGTCGTGGCCACCGCGGCCGACGGCGTGGTGGAAGCGGTGGAACTCGCCCGCCCCGATGAAGGCTGGCTGCTGGCGGTCCAGTGGCACCCCGAAGAACCCGGGTCGCCCGAAGGGCAGTTCCGGGCATTGCTCGAGCCCTTCGTCGAGGCGTGCCGGAAGACGACCGCAGGACTGGGCTGACCAAGGCGGCTGCGGAGCCGGTTGGCGCAGCGGTTGCCCGGGTGGTTGCGGACTGTGCCTCCGCAGGCTCCGGTGGGAACCCGGCAGTAAAGCAGGTCCCGCCGAAGCCGGGAGGGGCCTAAGCCAAGTGCTTCTCGGCGTAGGCCTTCATGGCATCCCGCACGAAAGACGCGCCGGCGCCGCCGCCGTAGTTGGCGCCGAACCGCGGGTCGGCCACGTACATCTCGCCAAGGCCGGTGAAGTAACCGTAGGAGACCTGCTGGCCGCCGTTGGCGCTGGAAAGCCAGTCGAACTGGCGCTGGGCCAACGCCTGCGCCTCCGCGCTGTCGGCGGCGACCCCGGCTTGGCTGGCGGCGACCCAGTCGGCGATCAGCTGGCCGGACCGTTCCGTCCACGCCTTCCGCTCCCCGGCGGACATGCCGCGCCACCACGTCTCGCCCCTGGCGTAGGCGTCCTTGCCCCAGCGTTCTTCGACCTCCTCCTTGTACTGGGTGTGGTCGAATCCGTCGAACATTTCACTGGCCACGAGATCCTCGCCCCTTTCTGTCTTGTCGATGGTGGTCTCAACGGAGGCAATCTGCCTTTCCAGCCGATCACGCTCCTGCAGGAGAAGTTCCAGATGGCCGCGCAGGGCCGCTGAGGCGTCCCGGGCGCCCTCGAACACATTGGTGATCTCCGGCAGCCCCAATCCGAGTTGACGCAGCAGCAGGATGCGTTGCAACCGAAGCAGGGCTCCGTCGTCGTAATAGCGGTAGCCGTTGTGGCCGATGCGGCTCGGTTCGAGCAGGCCCATGTCTTGGTAATGCCGCAGGGTCCTGCTGGTTGTTCCTGCCGCCCTGGCGACCTCCTGGATGGAGTATTCGGCCCGTTCGGCCCGCGGCGCTGTTCCCATGACAACCACTATGAAGGTTGACGTAGCGGCAAGGTCAAGTGGGCACAGGGACGGGATCCTGGCCGTCCGGGATAGCATCGGCACGTGTACTCCGACCGGCCCGCAGATTCTCCCCGAGGCGCCGACGGCGGTGCCCACCCACCCGGCGCGCACAACGCGGCGCACCGCCAAGGCATCCGGATGTCCGGGCCGTTCGCGTTGTCCCTGGCGTTGGTGGCGGGGGTCGGGCTGGCCATGCAGAGCCGCCTCAACAGCCAGCTGGGCATCGAGCTTCGGGACCACGTGGGAGCGGCCCTGGTGAGTTTCGGTACCGGGTTCGCGGCCGTCCTGCTCTTCACGCTGGTGCACCCGTCGGTGCGGGCGAAGTTGCGTGCCGTTCCCGGGCTCCTGCTGCAGCGTGCCTATCCCCGCTGGTACCTGGCGGCCGGCGTCGTCGGCGCCTTCTATGTGTTCGCACAAGCAGCCACCGTCGGGCCGATCGGGTTGTCGCTGTTCACCATCGCCATCGTGTCCGGCCAAATGGCTTCCGGCCTCCTGATGGACCGCTGGGGAATCGGGGCCGGACGGAAAATCGAGGTCAGCGGTGCCAGGTTTGCCGGCGCCGCGTTGGCTTTCCTGGCCTCGCTCGTTGCCGCCAGCGCCCACTTGGGCTCGTCACGTTCCGCGGGGCTGCTCGTACTGTTCATGCTCATCCCGCTGGCGGCCGGGTTGATGCAGAGCGTGCAGCAAGGCGTCTTGGGCCAGATCGGCGCGGCACACGGCAGCCCCGTGATTTCCACGCTGCTGAACTTCGGCGTAGGGACCGTCGCGCTGTTGGCGGTCTGGGCGGTCCAGGCGGTATATACCGGGCGGGCCGACCTGGTGACCGGCGAGTGGTGGTTGTATCTGGGCGGGCCCCTCGGAACCCTGATCCTGGCCGCCGCCACCGTCGCGGTGGCCAGCACCGGCGTGCTGTTGACGACCTTGACGGTGATCGGCGGGCAGCTGGTGGGTGCACTGGTGTTGGATCTCTTCTGGCCATCCGTGGGGAGCGCGGTCGGTCCGCAAACACTGGTGGGCATCGGGCTGACGGGCGCGGGGCTGCTGATTGCTGCCCGTTCCGGCCGCGCCCGCCGTCATCCCGGCCGCGCACGTCAGGCAGGCTGAGCGCCGAAGGTTGGCCGGCCGGTGGGCGGCGCTACCATGGCCCAATGGACGACGGCGGTGCCTCGGTGGGCCCGATGCGCTCGGTCTTCGGAGCGGATCCGGAGAGCCGCGCGGCGCTGGCCGTCCTGCGCATGCTGCGCGAATTGGAGCCATGGCTGCTGCGGAACGACGCCGTCGTCGAGCAGGGGTCCCCGCTGGCGCTGCTGGACGATCGATTCGCCACGGTCCACAGCGTGAGCAGCCTGCTGCGCCAGTCCCTGGCCGCCGCGACCGACAATGTGTTGGCGCTGCGCCGGCTGCTGTTCGAGGAACAGGGGGAGCAGGAGCACCAGGAGCATGGGCAGCACCCGGAGCAGGAGGAGCCGCGGCAGCCCGGGCACCGCGGGACCGCGGCCTACCGCGTGCACACGCACTCGCCGTACTCGCTGGTACGAACGGTCATCGAATGCACCTCCACCGTGCTGTGGGCGCTCCTGCCCGAAGACGGCACTGAGCGGGCGCGGCGCAGCCTGGTACTCATTTCCCGCGACGTCTTCAATGCCGCGTCGTTCTGGGATGCGTATCTCGCCGATCTTTGGCCGGAACGGCATGCCCGGGCGATGGATTACTTCAACGGGCTGCGCCGCGCGGTCAACGGGGCCGCGGAGTCGCTGCAGCTGCCGCCGGTCTTCGCCCACAAGGCCGACGGTTCCTGGGGTTACGCCACCAAGAACCGTACGCAAACCTCCATCCTGAAGGATCTGCGGGAGGAGGATCTGCCGCCGTCGTTGATGTATGTCTGGCAGTTCTGCAGCGGCCATTCACACGGGCTGGAGTGGGCCTCCGCGGAGGGAGCCCGGTACCCGGATCCGTTCACCGAATCCGGCACCGGGGAATTCCGGTCCGGGAGCATGCAGCAGCTGCAGCGGATGTGCGAGGTGTCGCTGGGCCTGGTGCCGCGCGCTTGGGACGTTTTCGATGCGCAGCGCCGGGTGTGGCCCTTGCTCTGAGTCCCGGGAGGAATCAGCGGTAGGAGCGGTGCAGGTTTTCCTTGGTGGAGGCGCCGCCCGGGTGCTCGGAAATCCACGGCCCGGTGCCCTCGGACGGGTCCAGCACGCCGCTTTCCAGCCAGGCGTAGTCGCCCGCCAGCACATGCGAGGCCAGCCTGCCGTCGCTGGCGTCGGAATTACGCCAGAGTTCGCCGAAGAGCCGGTCGATCCGCTGCCTGGACTGCAGGCAGAAGGCGTCGGCCAGCTGGTAGGCCGACCTGCCCTGGGCGGCGTCCCGGCTGCGCAGCATTTCGGCGTGGCTGCAGCAGGCGGCCATGGCAAAGAGCTCGGCACCGATATCCACGATCCTGCCCAAGAAGGCCTGCCGCTTTTCCAACCCGGCCTGCCACCGGCCCATCCCGAGGAATGTTTGCCGGGCCAGTCGGCGGGAGGACCGTTCGATGAACCGCAGGTGCCGGGCCAGCAGGCCGAAATTGTTGTACGACCGTGGATCCATGCCTCGGCCGGCGAGCAACTGGGGGAGCCACCTGGCGTAGAAGCTGCTGGCGCCCAGGGCCGCCTTCGCCTTGGCCTGGGCGCCGGCGTCGGGCGAGGCGAGGTCTCCGGCCGCTGCCAGGTGGGCGTCGACGGCCTCGCGGGCAATCAACAGGTGCATGATTTCGGTAGAGCCTTCGAAGATCCGGTTGATGCGCATGTCGCGGAACGCCTGCTCCGCCGGAACGGCGCGCTCGCCGCGGGCAGCGAGCGATTGGGCGGTCTCGTAGCCCCGGCCGCCGCGGATCTGGACCAGCTCGTCGGCGATCCTGCAGGCGAATTCGCTGGACCACAGCTTGGCCAGTGCCGCTTCAATCCGGATGTCCTTCATCCCGGCATCGGCGAGTCCGGCCGACAACTCAAAGACCGCGTTGAGGGCGAAGGAGCCCGCGGCGATGAAGGCGACCTTCTTGCCGACCGCCTCGTGCTTGCCCACGGGTTTGCCCCACTGCACCCGGGCATTGGACCATTCGCGGGCGATCTTCAGGGACCACTTGCCGTTCGCGGCGCAGAGGGCGGGGATGGACAGGCGGCCGGTATTCAGCGTGGTCAAGGCGATCTTCAGGCCCTGGCCTTCACGTCCCAGGCGGTTGGCCACGGGGACGCGGACGTTGTCGAACCGGGTCACGCCGTTTTCGATGCCCCTCAGGCCCATGAAGGTGTTGCGGTTTTCCACCGTGATGCCGGGGGAATCCGCTTCCACCACAAAGGCGGAGATGCCGCCGCGCTGTCCGTCATGCTCCGGGACCTTGGCCATCACCACTACCAGTTCCGCTATCACGCCGTTGGTGGTCCACAGCTTGCTGCCGTTGAGCAGGTACGCTTCGCCGTCTTCGGTGGGCGTGGCGGTGGTGCCGAGCCGGGCTGGGTCGGATCCGACGTCGGGCTCGGTGAGCAGGAACGCCGTCACGGCCCCGGCCGCGCAGCGGGGCAGGTATTCCCGCTTCTGCTCCTCGGTGCCGAAAACCTTCACCGGTTCGGGAACACCAATGGACTGGTGGGCCGAGAGCAGCGCACCGAGCGAGGGGTGCACGGAGCCCAGCAGCATCAGGGCGCGGCCGTAATAGAGCAACGACAGGCCGAGGCCGCCGTATTCGACCGGGATCTTGATGCCGAAGGCGCCGAGCTTGGCCAGTCCGGCAAGGTACTCGTCCGGGATCTTCGCGTCGCGCTCGATCCGCGCCCCGTCCATGGTGCGGGCATACTCCTCCAGCGTTGCCAGGAACGACTCACCGGCCTCGCGCTCGGACGGAGTCGGCAGCGGATGGGGATGGATCAGTTCCAGCTCGAAGCGGCCCATGTACAGGCCCTTGGCGAAACTTGGCCGGTTCCATTCGGTCTCGCGGGCTGCCTCGGCGAGTTCCCGCGCCTCCCGCTCGCCGGTCTCGGCCGGTCCGGCTGTCCCTGCTTCGGCCGGCAACGGTCCCGCGTCGGGCGCGGTGCCGGCGGGCCCGGCCTTCGTTCCAGCACCGGCGGCGCGGGCGGCAGTTGTCTGGTCGGTCTCGGCGCTCATGGCAGTCCCCTTCGACGCGGGCCTGCCGGGCTCCAGGCCCTGTGCTGTCCCCTCATGTTACTGCCCGGTAGCCCTTTTGCCGAGGGGTGGAGTCGGGATCTCGGGAATATCCGTGAATAACTGAAGCTTCAAGTAATTAGTTATTGCAAGCAACCCCGGGAGCACCATGGACTTTGGCATCTTTACCTTCGGCGAGCTGACGCGAGGCCCGGGCGGCCAGGCGCTGTCGCCCCGCCGGCGCCTGGAGGAACTGGTCCAGCTGGCCAAGATTGCCGACCAGGCCGGCATCTCGTTCCTGGGGCTCGGCGAGCACCACCGCAAGGACTTCGCCATTTCGGCGCCGGAAATCGTCCTGGCTGCCATTGCCCGCGAGACCACCAACCTGCGTCTGGCCACGGCGGTGACCGTGCTGTCCACCCAGGACCCGGTGCGCCTGTTCGAGCAGTTTGCCACGCTGGACCTGCTCTCCGGCGGGCGCGCCGAGATCATTGCCGGCCGCGGCGCCTTCACCGAGTCCTACCCGCTCTTCGGGTACGACACGGCCGACTACGACGGACTGTTCGAAGAGAAGCTCCAGTTGCTGCTGGCCGCCCGCGGACAGGAAAACCTGAGCTGGAACGGCACGTACCACCACAGCATCCGGGGCATGGACGTGTCGCCGCGGCCGCTGCAGGAGAGCCTTCCGGTCTGGGTGGGCGTGGGCGGCACGCCTTCTTCCTTTGAGCGGGCCGGACGCCTGGGGCTGCCGCTGTACCTGGCGCTGCTCTCCGGTCCGCAGCACTTCGTCCGGCACATTGAGTACTACCGGGAATCCGCCGCCGCGCACGGGCACGATCCGGCCACGCTGCCGGTGGGAACGGGAGGCCACTTTTTCGTGGCTCCGACCTCGCAGCAGGCGCGCGACACGTTCTACCCGTACTACCGCGCGTACTTCGAGCAGAACATGCCGCGGCCGGCCGGGCACTTTCCCCGCGAGACCTTCGAAGCCTGGGCGGGCCCGGGCGGAGGGCTGCTGGCCGGTAGCCCGCAGGAAGTGATCGACAAGATCATGGAGCAGTACCAGCTGTTCGGCCACGACCGCTACATGGCCCAGGTGGGCCTGGGCGGGCTGCCGTTCGCGGATACCGCCCGGTCGATCGAACTCCTGGCCACCGAAATCATGCCGGTCATCCAGCGGGAAACACATCCGGCGAAGCAGCCCTAGCGCACCTGGCCCGGGTGTCGGCGACCCCGGCCGCGGCTTGGGTCAGGCGCCGTGCTCGGCGGACTCCGAGTGCTGCAGGAGCGCGGCGGCACAGGCGGCAGGCTGCTCCCAGTGCACCATGTGCCCGGCATCCTGCACGGATACGTGGTGCCAGTGCGGGTGCCGGGCCAAGAAGTCCGCGACCGCGGCGGGCGGCCGGGTGGGATCCCGCGTGCCGGTCACCACCAGGGTGGGAGCGGCCACCAGCTCCGCGACCCCAGGTGCGGCGCCGGCCAGCCCCGCGGGAAGGCTCCGGCGCACGACGTCGGGGTGCCGCCTGAAGGGGGCCCGGAATGTTTCGCGGTCCGCACCCTGCGGTTCGCTGCCGCCTCGGAACCAGGCCCCGATGAGTTCATCGGCGGCAGCAAGGTCCTCTTCCGGGCGGGCCGGCTCCCGACCGAACAGGCGGCTGAGCTTGTCGACGGTTGCCGCGGACGGCGCCACCGGAACCATCCCCACCAAGGTCAGCGACGCCGTCGTCCGCGGGAAGCATGCCGCGATGGTGGCGGCGATGTTTCCGCCCAGGGAGTGCCCGACCCAGTGCACCGGCCCGCTGCCGAAGCGGTCGACCAGGGCCGCGGCGGCGTTCTCGACGGTCCAGTCGAAGCCGGCGGGCAGGCCGCCGCCGTAACCGGGAAGGTCCGGGGCCGCGACGTCGCGGCCGCCGGCGGAGAGCCGGGCGGCCAGCGGTTTCCAGTAGCCGGCGGAGCAGGCCCAGCCGTGCAGCAGGACGATCGGAGGCGTCATGGCTCGATTATGCCCGGCGGGCCAGGCGCCCGCCGGATGACGCGGCGGCGCCGCCGGGGCCGGCCCGAGGCCCGGAGCCAGGGTCCTGCGCCGGCGGCAAATAGGGCAAGAAATCGTTTCTTATTCCCGGCGAGGATAGGTTAGCCTTACTTGAGTCGCTTTTTCCGGCCCGAGGGGGTATGCGCATGCCAGCTGATCTGGCGGCCGCGGCGCCTTCCCATCCGGTGTCCGGACGTCCCGCCGGCCGCGCGTCGGGCGGCGTCAACGGACCCGGCGGGCCCTCCTCCACCGCTCCCGGTGCGCGGCTCCCGCGCAGGGCGCTGGTGGGCATCCCGGCCGCCCTGGTGGTGCTGGCCTTGATCTGCTTTGCCTCGCTGGCCCTCGGGGCGCGCCCCATCAGCGTGGAGGCGTTCATCCAGGCCTTCACCGCCTTCGACCCCGCCAACGGAGACCACGCCGTGGTCCACTCGCGCATCCCGCGGACCGTCACCGGACTGCTGGTGGGAGCGGCCTTGGGCGTCGCCGGCGCCGCGATGCAGGGCGTGGCGCGCAACCCGCTGGGCGATCCGGGCATCCTGGGCGTTAACGCCGGCGCGGCGCTCGCGGTGGTGGCCGGCATCTTCCTGTTCGGCGTGACCCAACTGTCCGGCTACGTCTGGTTCGCGTTCGCCGGGGCCGCGCTCGCCGCAGTGCTGGTCTACGGGGTGGCCAGCATGGGACGGGAAGGCGCCACCCCGATCAAACTGGCGCTCGCCGGCGCCGCCCTGTCCGCTGGGCTGAGCTCACTGATGTACTCGGTGCTGGTAACCAACCAGGACACACTGGAGGGCTTCCGCTACTGGCAGGTGGGATCGGTGGCCGGCCGCGGCTGGGACTTGATCGGCCAGGTGGCCCCGTTCATCGCCGTCGGCCTGGTTGTCACGCTGTTCACCGGAAGGATTTTGAACAACCTGTCGCTGGGTGACGACGTCGCCCGCGGCCTGGGCCAGATGGTGGGCCTGTCCCGTGCCCTCACCGCGCTTGGTGTGGTGATCCTGTGCGGCGCGGCCACAGCCATCGCCGGCCCGATCGCTTTCGTGGGCCTGATCATTCCGCACATGGTCCGTGCGCTGACCGGACCCGACTACCGCTGGATCCTGCCCTACTCCATGGTGCTGGCCCCCGTGCTGCTGGTCGGTGCCGACGTGGCGGGCCGCTTCGTTGCGCCGCCGGGCGAGATCGAAGCCGGCATCACCACCGCGGTCATCGGCGCTCCCGTGTTCATCTGGCTGGTCCGGCGGCGGAAGGCGGCCGGGCTGTGAGCCGGCTGCACACCCCGCGCGGAAATCGCCCGGAAGCGGCGCAGCAGGCGGCCGACTCCGCTCTGCCCCAGGCCCCGGATCGCCCAGGGCAGGGTTTGTCGTCGAGGGCAGGGTATATAGAGGGTGCCCTCGAAGACATACCCCGCCCTCGCGAAGGCAGCGACCAGCGAGCCGCCGCTTCGGGCAGGGCCGGACGACGCAGCCGGCGGCGCTCGGTAACCGTCGGCATTCTGGCGGGCATCGTCGTCGTACTGTTCTTTGTCGACGTCCTGCTGGGCAGCTACACCGTGACCATTCCGGACTTCCTCCGGTTGTTGGCCGGGGAACAGATTCCCGGGGCCAGCTTTATCGTGATGGAGCACAAGCTGCCGCGGGCCGTGATCGGCGTGCTGGTCGGGCTCGCGTTCGGCCTGGCCGGCAGCATCTTCCAGACCATGCTGCGGAACCCGCTGGCCAGCCCGGACATCATCGGCATCAGCTACGGGGCCAGCGCCTCCGCCGTGACCGCGATCGTCGTGTTCGGCGCGGCCGGGGCGGCGGTCTCGGCCGCAGCCATGGCCGGCGCGCTGGTGGTGGCGGCGGGAATTTACGCGATTTCGTACCGCTCCAGCACGGTGTCCGGGGCGGCCGGCTCGCGGCTGATTCTGGTGGGCATCGGCTTCGCGGCCGTGATGCAGGCCCTGGTCAGCTACCTGCTGACCCGCACGGACATCCGCACCGCCCAGGACGCGCTGGTCTGGCTGAACGGGTCGCTGAACTCCAGCAATTGGGACCGGGCGGGGGTACTGGTGGCCGGACTGGCCGCGCTGTTCGTCGCCGTGGCGCTGTTGGCACGCAGCCTGCGCGGCCTGGAAATGGGCGACGACGCCGCTGCGGCGCTGGGGGTCCGGGTGGGGCCGGCCCGCCTGGGCCTGATGGCTGTGGGCGTGCTGTTGGCCGCCGCAGCCACCGCGGCGGCAGGCCCGGTGGCGTTCATCGCGTTCCTGTCCGGGCCGATCGCCCGCCGGTTGCTGGGCGGTGCGGCTTCGCTGCCGGCGGCCGCGCTGGTGGGCGCCCTGATCGTGCTGGCCGCCGACTTCGCCGCGGCGAACCTCATTCCGATGTATCTGACCGACGGCGCCTCGCTGCCGGTCGGGGTAGTGACGGGTGCGCTGGGCGCGCCGTTCCTGCTCTGGCTGCTGGTCAACACCAACCGCCGAGGCCAAGGAGGCTAAGTGCGAACGCTCGAATCCCGTGACCTCACGCTGGCATACGACCAGCGCACCGTGGTGCAGGACCTCACCGTCCGGCTGCCAGAGGGCAAGGTGACGATCATCGTCGGGGCGAACGCCTGCGGCAAGTCGACGCTGCTGCGTGGACTGGCGCGACTGCTCAAGCCCGTTGCCGGGTCCGTGCTGCTGGACGGCAAGGACATCCACCGGCAGTCCACCCGCGAGGTCGCGAAGGTGCTGGGCCTGCTGCCGCAAAGCCCGGCGGCACCGGACGGCATCACGGTGGCGGAACTGGTGGGCCGCGGCCGGTATCCGCACCAGGGCTGGTTCCGGCAGTGGACCCGCGAGGACGACGACGCCGTGAACGCGGCTCTGGCGGCCACCGACACCCTGGAGCTGGGCGACCGGAACGTGGACGAACTCTCCGGCGGCCAGCGCCAGCGGGTGTGGATCGCGATGGCGCTGGCGCAGGAGACCGACGTGCTGCTGCTGGATGAGCCGACCACCTTCCTGGACGTCTCGCACCAGGTGGAGGTGCTGGACCTGATCACCGACTTGAACCGGCGCCGTGGCACGTCGGTGGCCATCGTGCTGCACGACCTGAACCTGGCCGCCCGCTACGCCGACCAACTCGTGGCGATGAAGGGGGGCCAGGTGGTGGCCGAGGGCGCCCCGGCCGACGTGGTCACCGAGGAGCTGGTGCAGACGGTGTTCGGACTGGAATCACGGGTGATCCCTGACCCGGTGTCCGGAACGCCGATGGTGGTTCCGGTGGGCCGCCACCACTGCGAGGCCTCCGCCCCGGCTGGAGAACCAGCCGCCGCGCCGGTCCTCTCCACGGCGGACCTCGAGCACAAAGAACCCGCGGCGTGAGCGGCGCCGGGCGGCGTCACCGACTGCCCGCACGGGCCCGTGCTGCGCTAAAGGAACCCGCCCGCGCAGCCGATGGAACGGACAAGGAGATACGGAGCACGATGACCGCCGTAGCAACTGAGACATCCGCCGTAGTGCCCGTGCTGGCCTTCGGCGTCGCCGTCGCCCGGGTAGAGGACCTCTCGCCGAGCTACCGGCGCGTCACGTTTTCCGGGGAATCACTCCGCCGCTTCGGCGTGGACGGGCCGACGCTGGATCTGCGGATCAAGGTGATGATCCCGTCCACCGGCGCCGACGGACGTCCGCTGCCGCTGCCGCTGCCGGCATTCGGCGGCCCCGTGCCCGCGGCCGATCCCGGAACCACGGCCACCCAGGGAGCCACGGCGGTCACCACCGGCACCGCGGTGGAACTGGGCGGCGGCTGGTACCAGCAGTGGCTGGCCACGGACCCGGCCCTACGCGGCTCCATGCGCACCTATACCGTCCGCGGATTCCGGCCGGCGGAAGGCGGCCGGGGCGCGGAACTGGACGTGGACTTTGTGCTGCATTTCGATGCCGAGGGAAAGGGCGGCCCGGCGTCGTGCTGGGCGGCCGCTGCCGCCCCGGGTGACGAGGTCACCATCATTGGCCCGAACGCCGCCGCGGCCAACTGCGCGACGGCCAAGAGCTACGGCGGCATTGAGTGGCGGCCCGGGCTGGCGTCGCACGTGCTGCTCGCAGGCGACGAGACCGCCGTTCCCGCCATCGCGGCCATCCTGGAGAGCCTCCCGGAGCACATGACGGGCCACGCCGTGCTCGAGGTTCCCGCCCCGGCGGATTTCCAGGACATCCGGTCTGCGGCGGACGTGCAGATCTCCTGGCTGGCGCGGGGCGGCCGCCCGCACGGGGAGTTGCTGGACGAGGCGGTGCGCGCCGCCGTCGTTGTGCCCGGAGCGGGCCTGGCCCCGTCCACGGGGGAGGACCCCGAAGACGTGGATATCGACCGGGTGATCCTGTGGGAAACCACCGCCGGTTCCACCCGGCCGTTCTATGCGTGGATTGCCGGGGAGGCGGCGGTCATCCGCGGGCTGCGCCGCTATCTGGTCCGGGACGTGGGAGTGGACCGCAAGCAGGTGGCGTTCATGGGCTATTGGCGGGCCGGTAAGGCCGAACTGTAGGGGTTGCGTACCCGCCCGTCCTCCATCGCGGCGCACTTGGCTGCCGGGGGACAGGGGAGCCGGTCAACGTGCCCGGTGGTCGCCAAGGCCGCGGACTAGGTTTTTGGTCGACACCGAGGCGGCCGCTGCCATACTTGCTCCATGGACGTTGATGGACAGCGCGACCCGGACGGATTCTGGGCCATGGTGGCCGAAGGGGAACAGCGTATTCGGGAAACTTTTGCTGAGTTGCCGTGTTTCGGCCTCGGCGGCTGGGATGGCGGCATCATGGTCGGCGAATGGATTTTCGACGGCGGTCCGCACGGGCTGCTGCATGGCGACCCGGGGCCGAGCGGGGCCGCTACGGCATCATCATCGAAGCGGCCGGGCTCGAGCCGGCGGGGGTGTCGCTGGAGAGCGTAGCCGACATCGAGCCTTGCCTGGCCGAACGGCGCTCCTGGCTGCGGCAGGTCCGCGGCGAAGCCGGATGAAGGCGGCGGGTGCCCTGCCCGGCCACCCGCCGCCTTGCCGTCCCCGGGGATAAGCTCCCTCCACCGGGGTTTTGCTGCCGGTCAGAGGTGGTTCATCCCCTCCATGAGGACGGAGCGCAGGATCTGCTCGATCTGGTCGAATTCGCGCTGGCCAATGGTCAGCGGCGGAGCCAGCTGGACCACGGGATCGCCCCGGTCGTCGGCGCGGCAGTACAAACCGGCGTCGAACAGCGCGTTGGACAGGTAGCCGCGCAGCAGGTGCTCCGACTCTTCGTCGTTGAACGTCTCCTTGGTGGCCTTGTCCTTGACCAGTTCGATCCCGTAGAAATAGCCCTCGCCGCGGACATCGCCGACGATGGGCAGGTCCAGCAGCTTTTCCAGCGTCTTGCGGAAGGCCGGGGCGTTCTCTTTGACGTGGTTGTTCAGGCCCTCGCGTTCGAAGATGTCCAGGTTGGCCATGGCAACGGCGGCCGAGACCGGGTGCCCACCGAAGGTGTAGCCGTGGTAGAACGTCGTGTCGCCGTGCTTGAACGGTTCGAACAGGCGGTCGGAAGCGATCATCGCGCCGATCGGTGAGTAGCCGCTGGTCATGCCCTTGGCGCAGGTGATCATGTCCGGCACGTAGTCGAAGTCGGTGGAGGCGAACATCGAACCGATCCGGCCGAACGCGCAGATGACTTCGTCGGAGACCAGCAGAACGTCGTACTCGTCGCAGATTTCGCGCACCCGCTCGAAGTACCCGGGCGGCGGCGGGAAACAGCCGCCGGAATTCTGCACCGGTTCCAGGAACACGGCGGCAACGGTGTCCGGGCCCTCGAACTCGATGGCCTCGCCGATCCGGTCCGCAGCCCAGCGGCCGAAGGCCTTCGGGTCTTCCAGGCCCGCCGGTGCGCGGTACTGGTTGGTGTTGGGAACGCGGAAAGCGCCGGGCACCAGCGGTTCGAAGGGTGCCTTCATGTCCGGGATGCCGGTGATCGACAGCGCTCCCTGCGGGGTGCCGTGATAGGCGACGGCGCGGGAAATCACCTTGGTCTTGTTGGGCTTGCCCTGCAGCTTGAAGTACTGCTTGGCCAGCTTCCACGCAGATTCCACGGCTTCACCGCCGCCGGTGGTGAAGAAGACCCGGTTCAGATCGCCCGGGGCGTGGTGGGCCAGGCGTTCGGCCAGCTCGATGGCCGCCGGGTGGGCGTAGGACCACAGCGGCATGAAGGCCAGTTCTTTGGCCTGCCGGGCGGCGGCCTGCGCGAGTTCCTCGCGGCCGTGGCCCACCTGGACCACGAAGAGCCCTGCGAGACCGTCGATGTATTCGCGGCCTTGGTCGTCGTAGATGAGGTGGCCTTCGCCGCGGGTAATCACCGGTACGTTGCCGCCGGCAACCAGCGGTGAGTGGCGGGCCATGTGCATCCACAGGTGGTCGCGGGCCGCCTGCTGGCGGTCCGTTCCCATCGGAGTGGTGTAGGTCCGGCGCATCGGGGCGTCGGTCGTCGTGCCGGCGGGTGTGCCTTGGCCCGGGATGCTGGTGCTTGGCGATGCGGATGTCTGTGTCATCGGGTTCCCCAGTTGTATTCCTGCTTGCGCAGAGAGAGGTACATGAATGTTTCGGTGCTCAGGACGCCGGGAATGCCGCGGATCTGGTTGACCAGCCGCAACAAGTCCTGGTCGTTTTCACAAATGACTTCGGCCAGAATGTCGAACGAGCCCGCGGTGACCAGACAGTAGTCCACCTGGTCCAGTTCCGCGATCTTGTCCGACACTTCCAGCAGGTCGGCAGCGGTCTTGATGCCCAGCATGGCCTGCCGCGCAAAGCCCAGCTGCAGTGGATCGGTCACCGCGACGATCTGCACGATGCCGGAGTCGATCAGCTTCTGCACGCGCTGCCTGACGGCTGCTTCGGAGAGCCCGACCGCCTTGCCGATGGCGGCGTAGGAACGCCGGCCGTCTTCCTGCAGCTGCTCGATGATGGCCTTGGAGACCTCGTCAACCGCAGGGCTGTGGCTGTTGCCGATGGGGCCGTGGCCGGCGCTGGGCAGCAAGGTCAAGCGTATCCACCTCCTAAGCGAATACCCGCCACCGGCAGGATTGCTGACTATTGAATCCGTTGTCAGGGAAGAGCGCAAGTGCTGATTTCGAAAAGATTAGCCGCCGCGGCTATCGAAATACGAAGACCTTGAGGCTACTATCTGTTGTGAAGCGGCTCACAGCAGCTTTTTGGCGCGGCAGTTCCGGCCGCCGGGTGCATACTTCGCGGGTGTGCCCGTTGCGACAGGACAATCGGCGTTCCGGAAGAGGGCTTGCTTCGGATTTCGTCGTGTAATCAAAAATTTACAACTGAAACTATTGTCGGGGTCTCCGGCGTCTGCAAGTATCGACGCACCAGCGAGGTCCGATCCGTCAACAGGAGCACCAGATGCCGAAACGACTACCTGAAGACCCACGCCTGCGCCGCCTGGTCGCTGCGCAGATGTCACGCCGCAACGTCCTCATGGGCGCCGGCGGACTGACTTTGGCCGGCCTGCTCGCTGCGTGTGGCACGGGCGGCACGGGCGGCTCGTCGAACACCGGTTCGGCAGGTGCGCTGTCACCGGCGGAAGACCTGTCTGACCAGGAAAAGGAAGTCAACTGGGCCAACTGGACCCTGTACCTGGACTATGACGACTCCACCCAGACCTACCCGTCGCTGGAGGCCTTCACGAAGCAAACCGGGATCCAAGCCAACTATTCCGAGGACATCGACGGAAACGAC
Source organism: Arthrobacter sp. Y3221114 (assembly GCF_059092625.1). NCBI lineage: Bacteria > Bacillati > Actinomycetota > Actinomycetes > Micrococcales > Micrococcaceae > Arthrobacter > Arthrobacter sp. Y3221114. The sequence goes on along the minus strand of NZ_JBNHHW010000002.1, from coordinate 179,051 downwards.
ACGTACTTCGGGAAGGTCCAGGGCCAGCTCGCCGCCGGGCAGGACATCGGACAGGACATCATCACGCTCACCGACTGGATGGCCGCACGCCTGATCCGGCTCGGCTACACGCAGGAACTGGACCACGCGAACATTCCGAACGCGGCCAACCTGTTGGAAACCCTGAAGAACGTGGACTTCGACCCGGACCGGAAGAACTCCCTGACTTGGCAGTCCGGATACGCGGGCATTGCCTGGAACAAGGAAGCGGTCCCGGGCGGGCTGCGGACGGTATCCGATCTGTGGAAGCCCGAGCTCAAGGGACGCGTGGAAGTGCTCGACGAGATGCGCGACACCATGGGCTTGCTCATGCTGGAGAACGGCGTGGACATTTCCGGCGACTGGGGCACGAGCGAATACGACGCTGCGCTGGAGGTCCTGCAAAAGCAGATTGCCGACGGCCAGATCCGCCAGGTCAAGGGCAACTCCTACAAGGAAGACCTGATCTCCGGCGACGCGCTGGCAGTGATTTGCTGGTCGGGCGACATCACGCAGCTGAATTTCGAAGAGGGCGACAAGTGGCAATTCGCGCTCCCGGAAGCCGGCGGAACCCTGTGGTCGGACAACCTGCTGGTGCCGATCGGCTCGCCGCACAAGAAGAACGCGGAAGCGCTGATGGACTTCTACTACGATCCGGAAAACGCGGCGACCGTCGCGGCCTACGTGAACTACATCTGCCCGGTGCAGGGGGCCAAGGAAGCCATGGAGAAGATCGATCCGGAACTGGTCGACAATCCGCTGATCTTCCCCACGGACGAAGACCTGGCCAAGGTCAAGGTCTTTCGCAGCCTGGAAGCCGATGAGGAAACCGATTTCGGCAACCGTTTCCAGCAGGCGATCGGCAACTGATGACCCAGGCACCACTGAGGACAGAGCACGCCAACGCCATCGGCGAAGACAGCGGCGCGGATCTGGTACTGGCGTCCGTGACCAAGCGGTTCGGCGACTTCGTGGCCGTCGATGCCCTGGACCTGACTATTCCGGCGGGCCAGTTCTTTGCCCTGCTCGGCCCCTCGGGCTGCGGCAAGACCACCACCCTGCGGATGGTAGCCGGGCTGGAACAGCCGACGTCGGGGAGCATCAGCATCGGCGGCAAGGACATCAGCAAGACCAGCCCGCACCAGCGGCCGGTCAACACGGTGTTCCAGAACTACGCCCTGTTTCCGCACATGAGCGTGCTGGACAACGTGGCGTTCGGGCTGCGCCGGCGCAAGGTCCGCGACGCCCAGGAGCAGGCGAAGAAGGCGCTGGAGCTGGTGGAGCTGTCGCACCTGGCCGCACGCCGGCCGGCCCAGCTCTCCGGCGGCCAGCAGCAGCGGGTGGCGCTGGCGCGGGCGATCGTGAACCAGCCGGCCGTGCTGCTGCTGGATGAGCCGCTGGGCGCATTGGACATGAAGCTGCGCCGGCAAATGCAGGTGGAACTGAAGAAAATCCAGACCGAGGTGGGGCTGACCTTTGTCCACGTCACCCACGACCAGGAAGAAGCCATGACCATGGCGGATACCGTGGCCGTCATGAACGCCGGGAAAGTGGAGCAGATGGGGGCACCCAGGGAGCTGTATGAGCTGCCGCGCACCGTCTTCGTGGCCAACTTCTTGGGCAAATCCAACCTGGTCGCCGGTGAGATTATCGAGGACCGGGGCGACGCCGTCGTCGTCAATGCCAACGGCAACCGGCTGGCCGTGCTCAAGGAGCGCGCGACCGTGCACCGGGGCAAGGCGCTGATCGGCATCCGCCCGGAGAAGCTGAAGATGATGTGGCCGCATGATGCGCCGGCCGAGGCAGCCAACATCCTGCGCGGCACGGTGCTGGACACCTCGTTCACCGGGGTCAGCACCGAGTACTTGGTAGGGGTTGCCGGGGTGGGCACGGTGGGCGTGTTCAGCCAGAACCACGGCCAGCAGCTGGCGCAGCCGGGCGACGCCGTGGTGCTCAGCTGGGACACGGAGCACGCCTTCGGCCTGGACGGCGACGAGGAACCGCAGTACGGGGCGCCCGAGGACGGTGACTGATGAGTGCCCTTGCCACCGCAGACAAGTCCCCCGCTGCGGATAACGGACGCGGCAGCGGCGAGCTCAAGGAGGAACGCCGCCGGGGGCGGATGGGCTACTGGCTGATCCTGCCGGGCTTCTTCTTCCTGCTGCTGTTCTTCGTGCTCCCGGTGTTCTCGCTGCTGGCGACCTCGCTCTACACGAAGCCGCCGGGGGCCGACATCGGCCAATTCGCGCCGGCGCTGGAATTCAACAACTACGTGCGGGTGCTGGGCAGTTACTGGCCGGAGCTGCTGCGTTCCTTCGGGTTCGCGCTGGTCGCCACTGCCGCTGCACTGCTGATCGGCTATCCGATGGCCTATCTTATTGCGGTCAGGCTGCGCGGTCGCGGCCTGCTGCGGGGCATCCTGCTAGTGCTGATCATCGCGCCGTTCTTCACCAGCTTCATCCTGCGCACCCAGGCCTGGAAACAGATCCTCGCCGATGAGGGCCCGGTAGTCGCCGTGCTCAGGACGTTTGCCCTGCTCCCGGAGGACGGGCGGCTCACGGCCACCGCCTTCGCCGTGGTCTGCGGCCTGACCTACAACTTCCTGCCCTTCATGACGCTGCCCATCTACGCGAACCTGGAACGGCTGGACACCCGGCTGATCGAGGCCGGCAACGACCTCTACGCGAACGGCTTCACCACGTTCAGGACGGTCACGCTGCCGCTGTCGATGCCCGGGGTGATGGCCGGAACCTTGCTCACGTTCATTCCGGCGGCCGGGGACTACATTAATGCCTCGCTGCTGGGCAACAACCAGAACACCACCATGATCGGCCAGGTCGTCGACTCCCGGTTCTTCCGCGTCGTCGACTATCCGGGCGCCTCGGCACTGTCCTTTGTGCTGATGCTGGCCATCCTCGCCTTGGTCTTCATCTACGTCCGCCGTTTCGGCACCAAAGAACTGCTGTAGGGGGCCCTGACGTGAAAAACTCCTTCGGCCGCTGGCTGGTCCCTGTGTTCGGCGGACTGGCGTTCGTCTTCCTGCTGGTCCCGATCGCCTACGTTTTCGTGTTTTCCTTCAACGACGCCGGGCGCACCAACCTCACCTGGCGCGCCTTTACCTGGGACAACTGGACCAACCCGTGCGGCGCCCCAGCGGTCTGCCAGGCGCTGGGCAACAGCCTCCAGATCGGCGCGGTCGCCACGTTGATCGCCGTCCTGCTGGGCACCGCCATTGCAATCGGGCTGGTCCGCTACCGGTTCCGGTTCAATTCCACCGCCAACATGCTGATTTTCCTCCCGCTGGCCACCCCGGAAGTGGTCCTCGGCGCCTCGCTGCTGGCGCAGTTTCTGAACGTGGGCGCGGAACTGGGCAAGGGCACCATCATCATCGCTCACACCGTTTTCTGCATCTCGTTCGTCGTGGTCACGGTTAAGGCCCGGGTGTCCAGCCTCGACCCGAAGCTGGAGGAGGCAGCGGCGGACCTCTATGCCTCCCCGATGCAGGCTTTCTGGCGGGTCACCTTCCCGCTGCTGCTGCCGGGGATCGTGGCGGCAGCCCTGCTGAGCTTCGCGATCAGCTTCGACGACTTCATCATCACCAACTTCAACTCCGGCAACGTGGATACCTTCCCGACGTTCATCTACGTGGCCGCCACCCGCGGCATTCCCGCCCAGGCCAATGTGATCGGCTCGGCGATGTTCATCATCGCGCTGCTGATCGTCATCGGCGGGCAGATCCTCGCCCACCGCCGCGCCAAGATGTTGGCGGCACGCTGACCGCCGCCGGCTTGCTGACCAGGAGCACTTCATGATCGACCGGAACAGGCTGGCAGTGCTCTTCGCCCGCGAACTGCAGGACTTCGAGGCGAAGCATCCCCAGTCCAAGGCACTGTACGACGGCGCCTCCCACCTCTTCGGGAAAGTCCCGATGACGTGGATGAACAAGAAGCCGGGCGGCTTCCCCCTCTATCTGGCGCGGGCCCGTGGCTGCCGGGTGTGGGACGTGGACGGCCTCGAATACGTGGACTTCGCGCTGGGCGACACCGGCGCGATGGCCGGCCACTCCCCGGAGCCCACCGTCGAGGCCATGATCCGGCGTGCCGCCGAGGACGGCGGGCTGGCCACCATGCTGCCCACCGCGGACGCGGAGTGGGTCGGGGCGGAGCTCGCCCGCCGGTTCGGGGTGGAGCGCTGGAGCTTCTCGCTCACCGCCACCGATGCCAACCGGTGGGCCATCCGGCTGGTCCGCGCCCTGACCGGCCGGAGCAAGATCCTGTTCAATCCGTACTGCTACCACGGGTCGGTCGACGAATCGCTGATCGTAGCCGGCCCCGACGGCGAGGGGATGAACCGCCCGGGCAACGTCGGGGCGCCGGTGGACGTCACGGAGACCAGCAGGGTCGCGGAGTTCAACGATCTTGCGGCCCTGGAACGTCAACTTGCCCACGGCGACGTGGCGGCGGTGCTGATGGAACCGGCGCTGACCAACATCGGCATCGTGCTGCCCGAACCGGGCTACCTGGACGGCGTGCGGGAACTGACCCGCCGGCACGGCACCCTGCTGATCATCGACGAGACACACACCTTCTCCGCCGGACCCGGCGGGGCAACGGCGGCGTGGGGGCTCGAGCCGGACGTGGTGGTGATCGGCAAATCGATCGGTGGCGGCATCCCCTGCGGCGCCTACGGGCTCAGCGCCGAACTGGCCGAGCGGGCACTGGGCCGGACCGACCTGGACCTGGTGGACATGGGCGGTGTGGGCGGCACCCTGGCCGGAAACCCGCTGTCCGTCGCCGCCATGCGGGCCACGCTCGAACACGTGCTGACGGATCAGGCCTTCGCCGCCATGACCGCGCGTGCCGCGGAGTTCGCCGCCGGCGTGCAGCGGCTGATCGATGCTTATTCGCTGCCGTGGTCGGTGTCCCGGTTGGGTGCACGTGCCGAATACCGTTTCGCCAGCCCGGCCCCCCGGAACGGCACGGAGTCGGCGGCCAGCCACGACGGCCGGTTGGAAGACTTCCTGCATTTGTACCTGGCCAATCGCGGCATCCTGCTCACCCCGTTCCACAACATGGCCCTGATGTGCCCGCAAACCACCAGCGCCGACGTCGAACGGCACCACGAGGTCTTCGAAGAAGCCGTCCGGGAGCTGACGGGCCGCTGAGGCGGCCGCGCCGGGCCGTCGGCTTGGGATACTGGCTGGATGACGATCGCCAAATCCGCCATCCTGTTTGTCCTCGCCGCCATCGCGGAGATCGGCGGCGCCTGGCTGGTCTGGCAGGCGGTGCGCGAAGGCCGGGACTGGTGGTTCGCCGGCCTGGGCGTGATGGCCCTGGGCCTGTACGGTTTCATCGCCGCCCAGCAGCCGGATGCGAACTTCGGCCGGGTCCTGGCCGCGTACGGCGGAGTGTTCATCGCCGGGTCACTGGCCTGGGGGATGCTGCTGGACGGATTCCAGCCGGACCGCTGGGATTACATCGGCGCCGGCCTCGCGCTCGCCGGGGTTGCTGTCATCATGTACGCACCGCGCAGCGGCGGCTAAGCGGTGCCGGTCGGCGGTGCCGGTCAGCTGGCGCTGAGCCGGTGCGCTTGCCCGGCCAAGCGGAGGCCGGAGTCGCGCGGGCCGCTGCCGGAACGGTTCTTTGTTAATCTGGTCCGGTGACTTTTGCGAAGCGTTTTGTGGCCTTGGGGGATTCGTTCACCGAAGGGGTGGGGGACAAGGACCCCAACCTGCCCAATGGGGTGCGCGGCTGGGCCGACCGGGTTGCCGAGCAGCTGATGCTCGCCGATACCGGCTGGGGCTACGCGAACCTTGCCATCCGGGGCAAGAAGATCGCCCAGGTACTCAACGACCAGGTCGACGCCGCCGTAGCGCTCCGGCCGACCGTGGTGACCCTCTACGCCGGCGGCAACGACATCCTGCGCCCGCGGGTGGACATCGACGACCTGATGGCCGGGTACGAAGCCGGGGTGGCCAAGCTGGCGGCCACCGGGGCCGACGTCGTGCTGTTTACCGGCTTTGACACGGTGGCCTCGGCGGTCTTCGGCAAGACCCGCGGCCGCACCGCCATCTACAACGAATGGGTGCGGGAGATTGCCGACCTGCACGGAGCCAAAATCGTTGACTACTGGCGGATGCGCGAGTTCCGCGACTGGCGCTACTGGGACGACGACCGCCTGCACATGTCCACCGCCGGGCACACCTTGATGGCCAAGAAGGTGTTGGAAGTGCTGCAAGCAGAGGACATCATCGACCTGCCGGCGCTGCCGGACCTGGCGACGCTGACCCGCCGCCGCGCAATGGCCGCCAATGTCCGGTGGGCCCGGGAGCACCTGGGCCCGTGGATGGGGCGCCGGCTGCGCGGAACGTCCTCGGGGGACTCGCTCACCGCGAAGTACCCGCAGCTAACCGGGCTCCACGCCACCGGCCGGCCGGGGTAGTGTCGCGCAGAAGCGGGTCGACGCGGGCCCGTCGCGGGGACGACCGGGAGCCGGTCCTTATCCGGGCGCCCCGTCGGCCCATAACACTTGAAGCCTCAAGTTTTATGGCAGAATAGGGGTATGACTTCTGCACGCTGGCTCGACCCCGAAGAGCGCCAGGCATGGCTGGCCTTGCTGGCGGTGTCCACCCTGTTGCCGGGCAACCTTGACGCCCCGCTGTACCGGGAAGGCAAGCTGACGCTCTTCGACTACAACGTGCTGGCCATGTTGTCCGAGGCGCCGGACCGGTCGCTGCCCATGAGCGAGCTGGCCTCCCGCACCTATTCCTCGCTGTCCCGCCTCTCGCACGTGGTCAAGAAGCTCCAGGGCCGCGGCTGGGTTTCCCGGGCGCAGTGCGCCGACGACGCCCGGGTGACCATGGCGTTGCTCACGGATGCGGGGATGGCTGCGATCGTGGCGCTGGCGCCGGGACATGTCGAAACCGTGCGCCAGGCGGTTTTCGACGGACTGGACCGCAAGGATGTGCGGGACCTGGAGCGCATCGGCAAGAAGATCGTGCAGCAGTTGGAGCCCAGCAGTTGGGTGCTGCGCGAACCGCGGCTGAACAGTTGAGCCGCGCGCCCGGCACCGCGGCTCGCAACCGCAGTCGATGGGTGGCAGTTGGTTTGATCCAAACCGCCGCTGCCCCTAAGATGGAGAGGCGTTAAGTCACGCAACTTTGGCACCCCCTTGCCCAGGCAGAGGGAGACGACGTTGCGTGGCGTCCGTGTTTACCTAGAATTGAGGGTCGCGGATAGGCCGTGCTTCCCCCGGGAAATGCGCGGTTTATTGCACCTGACTTCACCGTCTTCCCCGCGGCGAGGCACTTCGGCTGGATCTCACCCCGCCAGGTTCACCTCCGGAAAGTCGCAGTAATAACGGTGTCACAACTGGTGGCGGGCGCTCTTACACGCAGATTCGCAGGCCGCTTTACTTACGTCTCTGCGTCAGGTCCGTCAATATTTACTACAACTGGAGGAGAGATCATGGCAGCACACTGCCAGGTGACCGGAGCCGAGCCCGGCTTTGGCCACAGCATTTCGCACTCGCACCGCCGCAACAAGCGCCGGTTCGATCCGAACATTCAGAAGAAGCGCTACTGGGTTCCGTCCCTGCGCCGCAACGTTACGCTGCAAGTTTCGGCCCGCGGCATCAAGACCATTGACGTCCGCGGCATCGACGCAGTCGTTGCCGAGCTCCTCGCGAAGGGTGTGAAGCTCTAATGGCAAAGGACAAGGACGTACGTCCCATCATCAAGCTGAAGTCCACCGCTGGCACCGGCTTCACCTACGTGACCCGGAAGAACCGTCGTAACGACCCGGACCGCATTGTCCTGAAGAAGTACGACCCGGTCATCCGCAAGCACGTCGAATTCCGAGAGGAGCGCTAAACATGGCCAAGAAGTCCAAGATTGCTCGCAACGAGCAGCGCAAGGTCGTTGTCGAGCGTTACGCCGCGAAGCGTGCCGAGCTGAAGAAGACCCTGGTCGACGTCAACGCGACCGACGAGGCCCGCGAAGAGGCCCGGCTGGGCCTGCAGAAGCTGCCCCGCAACGCGTCCCCGGTCCGCGTCCGCAACCGTGACCAGATCGACGGCCGTCCCCGCGGCACGCTCCAGAAGTTCGGAATCTCGCGCGTGCGTTTCCGTACCATGGCGCACAACGGCGAACTGCCGGGCATCAAGAAGTCCAGCTGGTAGGAATCCGGCTGGCTTCCTGGTGAAGCTGCTTCAAAGGGCGGCGGTCCATTCGGGACCGCCGCCCTTTGCCATGTCCGGGATGCATCGGGCAGGCGGCGGGAAGAACGACGGCGGTGCCACGCGGGACCGGGCGGCCGGGGACGCGCGGAAACGGCCCATCATATGCTCTCGGCGCAAAAAGCGGACCCCGCCGGGCGAAATCGGCCCAAAATCAGGGTATTTCGCTAAAAATTCCGCCAGATTCCGCGGATTTTGCCGGATCCGGGCGGCCAAGCTGGTAAGTTTTCGCTCAGTAGCTTTTCCGCAGCCTGCGGAGGCTCTGACCAAACCGAAGCAGTCCAGGAGGACAAAAATTGGCTATCAATCGCAGTGAACTTGTTGCAGCTGTTGCAGAGAAGGCCGGCACCAGCCAGACCGCAGTGAACGGTGTTCTGGACGCAGTGTTCGACATCTTCGCAAACTCCGTCGCCAAGGGCGAGAAGATCACCATCCCGGGCTGGCTCGCTGTCGAGCGCACCGACCGCGCGGCCCGCACCGGCCGCAACCCGCAGACCGGCGAATCCATCCAGATTCCGGCAGGCCACAGCGTGAAGCTGACCGCTGGTTCCAAGCTGAAGGCTGCTGTCGCCAAGAAGTAGTTTCCCACCAGACTTCCGCAGGACCGTCACCGGCAACCGGTGGCGGTCCTGCTCTTTAACGCCTTGACTTCTACCGGCGGTAAAATAGCCGGGCGGGGCGTGCGCCATGAGCATGCCCGTAAGCATCGGGACGGAGGACTCAGGGCATGGTCCAGCGGGAAGCGCGACTGCTGCGCGGCTGGCTTGGCGCTGCCGTGGCCACCTCCGCGGCTGCGCTGTCGCACCTTGCCGGTGGAGGACATGCGCCTGCCCTGGCCGTCTGGACACTGTCCCTCGCCCTCTCCGGGCTCGTGTGCGTGGGCCTGGCCGGCAAGTCCCTGTCCTGGCCGCGCCTGTTGGCCGCGGTGGGGGGCAGCCAGTCCATCTACCACCGGCTCTTCAGAATGGGCCACGGCGCCCCTGCGGGAATTACCCCGGGCGCCGGAGCCCATGCCGGACACGGCATCTCCTTGCCTCCCGGCGAATGGGTGGCGGCCGTACCTGCCCCGCCGGCTGCAGCCGAGGATTCGGCGATGCTGGCCGCCCACCTTGCCGCAGCCGTTGCAACGGTCGTGTTGCTGCGCCGCGGTGAACAAGCGGCCGCGGCCCTGGCCGGAACCATGTCGCTGGCAATTCCGCGCCGGCTGTACAGGTGGCATCCGGTACCGCTGGCCAGGCTCGCCGTCCCGGGGGCACGGGCTGTCGGCACACTCGCCGCGCTTGGAGTGCCGCTGCTTTCCCTGCGCCACCGGGGACCACCCCTGCATCACGCTTTCTGACCGGCGCACGTGCGCATCCCCCGACGAAAGAACGTGATGAACCCCCATACGACCGCCCCTGCACCCGTCCGCGTTGCCACCTCAGGGTCTTCGGCCGCCAGGCAGCGCCGCGAGGACGCCCGCCACACTGCCCGGCAGGCTGCCCTGCGCCGGCTGCTCGTGGCCGCCTTGGTGGCCATGCTGCTGTGGCTGTCGGCGGCGCTGACGCTGGCACGTCCGGCGTCGGCCCACGACGAACTGATCGGATCCACCCCGGAAAACGGCGCCGTCCTCGACGTCCAGCCCGAGAGCATCGTGCTGGAGTTCAGCGCGAATGTGATGGATATCGGCACCACCACCCAGGTCCTGGACACCGCCGGCACCGACTGGGCCGCCGGCGCACCGGTGCTCGGCGGCCGCGAGGTCACCATTCCCCTGCAGGACGGCATGCCCGACGGCGACTACCAGCTGGGCTGGCGGGTTGTCTCCAGCGACGGCCATCCGATCGAAGGAACCACGAAATTCTCCCTTGCGGCCGGCGGCACGGCCTCGCCCGCGGCATCCGCGTCCGCGGCCGGCGGATCCGGCAACACCGCCGAGGCGGCCGGGGAAGAGGACGGGGCCGGCAGCGGGGGACTGTTTCTCGCGTTGGGCGCCGGCACGCTGGCCATCCTGGCCGGGCTGGCCGCCTTCGTGATGAGCAAGCGGGGCGGAGGCGCTGGCGGTCGTGGCTGAGCGGCTGACCCCTGCAGCTGACCGGCGTCCTGCGGCCATCACCGCCGACGGGATCGGCAGGGGATGGGTCCTGGCCGGTGCGGTTGTCCTCGTCCTGGCGCTGGCAGCCGCCCTGCTCTACTCCGGGGCGGCCGCTACCCGCCAACTCTCCGACCCCGGCGCCTTGACCCGATGGGCGCTGCCGGTGGCCAAGGCCGCCAACAACACCGCCCTGGCGACAGTCATCGCCGCGCTGCTCTTCGCCGTCGGAATCCTGCCCAAGCAGTTGCGCCCCGGCCGCAGGCCGGACAACGGCGACGAGGGCCCCGAGCATCCCGCCTTCACGGCCGCGCTGCGGCTGGCCGCGGCCGCCGCCGTCGTCTGGACACTGGCGGCCATGGCCGTGCTGGTCTTCAGTTTCTCCGACGTCGCCGGGCTGCCGGTGAGCGGGGACGCCAGTTACACCGCCGGATTCATCGGCTTCATGACGGACATCGGGACCGGCCAGGCCTGGCTGTCCATCACCGTCGTGGCCGCCGTCGTGGCCACGCTGATCTTCGGACTCCGCTCCCTCCCCGGGCTGGGAGCCACCCTGGTGCTGGCAACCATCGGCGGGCTGCTACCGATGGCCCTGATCGGGCACTCGGCCGGCGGCGACGACCACTACGGGGCCGTGAACTCCATCGGACTGCACCTGCTGGGTGCCTGCCTCTGGGTGGGCGGAATCATCGTGCTCGCGGTCATCTCCGGGACGCTGGGCACCAAGGACATCACCGGGCAGGTGCTGCGCCGCTACTCATCGCTGGCGCTGATCAGCTTCGGCCTGGTTTTCTTCTCCGGCATCATCAACGCGTCCATTCGAATCACCTCGCTGGACCAGCTCTCCAGCCCGTATGCGGTGCTCGTGGTGATCAAAGCCCTCGCCACGCTGCTGCTGGGGGCAATCGGCTTCATGCACCGGCAGTGGATCATCCCCGAACTCGGAACGAAGTCCGGCAAGCGCGTCCTCTGGCAGCTGATCACCGTGGAACTCCTCATCATGGCGGCGGTCTTCGGTGTGGCCACGGCGCTGGCCCGCACCGCGCCGCCCACGCCCGAGGAATTGCCGCTGGACGCGTCCCCCGCACGCATCCTGACCGGTTACGAGCTGCCGCCGGAACTGGTCGGGAGCAGTTGGCTCACCGTCTGGCGGTGGGACTGGCTGTGGGTGACGTTCGCCTTGGTCACCGGCATCGCCTACCTGGTGGCAGCCGCCAGGCTGCGCCGGCGCGGCGACGGCTGGCCGGTGGCGCGGACCATCAGCTGGATTGTCGGCCTGCTGGCGCTCACCTATGTCACGTCGGGGCCGCCGGCAGTCTACGGGATGGTGCTTTTCAGCGCGCACATGCTGGACCACATGGCCCTGACCATGGTGGTGCCGCTGTTCCTCGTGCTGGGCTCGCCGGTCACCCTGGCGCTGAAGGCGCTGCCGCCGCGCCGCGACGGCAGCAAGGGCCTGCGCGAATGGATCCTCTGGCTGGTGCATTCGAAGTATTCCGCGATCATCACCCATCCGCTCTTCACGGCAGCGAACTTCGCCGGCTCGATCATCATCTTCTACTACTCGCCGCTGTTCGGCTTCGCCCTGCGCGAGCACGTGGGGCACGAGCTGATGAACCTGCACTTCCTGCTCACCGGCTACCTGTTCATCCTCTCGATGATCGGCCAGGATCCGCTGCCGCGGCGCGCGCCCTATCCGTTGCGGCTGTTGCTGCTGTTCGCGACGATGGCCTTCCACGCTTTCTTCGGCGTCGCCCTCACCAGTTCCACGGCCCTGATCCAGGCCTCCTGGTTCGGCAGCATGGGACGGGAGTGGGGACTGTCGGCCATGGACGACCAGCAACTCGGCGGGGCCATCATGTGGGGCATCGGGGAAATACCCACCCTCTGCATCGCCATCGGAGTGGCAATTGCCTGGTCGCGGTCCGACGCGCGGGAAACAAAGCGTAAAGATCGTTCGGCCGAGAGGAATAACGACGCCGAACTGGCGGCTTATAACGATATGTTTGCCAAGATGGCCCGGCAGGACGCACGCGTGGTCCCGCCGGGGGCAGCAAGGCCTGCCGCCGGGCCGGGCACGGACTCCGGCGACCATGAACTTCCGACAACGACCACCGGGCAGCCGCCCGTTCCGGAACCGGGTGACGCCGGCCGGGCACAAGGAGAAACCAGATGACTGAGGCAGCCGACACCATCCGCAGCGACTACCGGGTCCGTGCCTCCGACCTGGTGGGCCGCAACTGGCTCAATACCGGCGGCAAGCAGCTGGGGTTGGAAGACCTGCGGGGCAAGATCGTGCTGTTGGACTTCTGGACCTTCTGCTGCATCAACTGCCTGCACGTGCTGGACGAACTGAGGCCGTTGGAGGAAAAGTACAAGGACGTGCTGGTCACCGTTGGCGTGCACTCCCCGAAGTTCGAGCACGAGGCCGACCCCGTGGCGCTGGCCGCCGCCGTGGAGCGGTACGAAATCCACCACCCGGTGCTCGATGATCCGGAACTGGACACCTGGCAGGCCTATGCCGCCCGGGCCTGGCCGACGCTGGTGGTCGTGGACCCCGAGGGCTACATTGTGGCGCACCTGTCCGGCGAAGGCCACTCCGGCGGCTTGGCGTCGCTGGTGGAGGAACTGGTGGCCGAACACGAAGCCAAGGGCACCCTGCACCGCGGCGACGGGCCGTACGTGCCGGCGGAAACCACCGCCGGCGACCTGCGCTTCCCGGGCAAGGTCATTCCGCTGCCGGACGGCGTCGGCTCCGCCGGCGGGTCCTTCCTGGTCAGCGACACCGGTCACCACCGGCTGGTGGAACTTGCCGCGGACCTGTCGACAGTCCTCAAGACCTACGGTTCGGGAACGAAGGGCTGGCAGGACGGGCCGGCCGACGCTGCGCAGTTCAACGAGCCCCAGGGAGTGGCCCTGCTTCCGGAAGGGATCCGCGAAAAGGCGGGCTACGACGTCGTTGTTGCGGATTCCGTGAACCACCGCCTCCGCGGCCTGTCCCTGGCCACCGGCGAGGTGACCACGGTCGCGGGCAGCGGAGTGCAGCGGCTGCTCGATGCCGACTCCCAGCGCACCGCCCCCGGGCTCGCCGAAGCCGGTCCCGGATCCGTGGCCGACGAAGCGGCTTCCGGGGAAGGGCTGGGGGAGGAGCTGGCAGAAGCCATCGCATCTGGCCGGGAGCAGCTTCCCGCCGACCCGCTGGCCGTCTCGCTCAGTTCGCCGTGGGACGTGCTGTGGTCCACCCGCCTGGAGGCCGTGGTGATCGCCATGGCCGGCGTGCACCAGATTTTCACCTTTGATCCGTCCTCCGGTGCGGTCGACATCCTTGCCGGTACCGGACTGGAAGGCCTGCAGGACGGCGAGGCCGCCGCGGCCTGGTTCGCCCAGTCGTCCGGCTTGGCCGAGGATGCGGCAGGCGCAATTTGGGTTGCCGACTCGGAAACGTCCGCCCTGCGCAAGATCTCCTTCGTGGAGGTCAAGGGCGGGCACCGCGCGCAGGTTTCCACCGCCGTCGGCACCGGCCTCTTCGATTTCGGATTCCGCGACGGGGAGGCAGCCGAGGCACGGCTGCAGCATCCGTTGGGCGTGGCCGTCCTGCCGGACGGCTCGGTGGCCGTGGCGGATACCTACAACGGGGCGGTACGCCGTTACGACCCGGGCAGCGGGACCGTCTCCACCCTGGCGCGCGGCCTGGCCGAGCCGTCCGACGTTCTGTTGGACACCTCTGCAGTGGCCGGCGGCGGCGAGCCGCTGCTGCTGGTGGTCGAAGCGAACAAGCATCAGCTCGTCCGGCTTCCCCTCCCCAAGGAAGCGCTGAAGGTGGACGAGGGGGCCTCCCAGACGCAGCGGCCCAAGACCGAGGTCTCGGCCGGGCCGCTGGCGCTGACCGTCCGCTTCGCAGCCCCCTCCGGCCAGAAGCTGGATGACCGCTGGGGAGACCCGACCCAGCTGAAAATCTCTTCTTCACCGGAGAACCTGCTGGTTTCCGGCGCGGGCACCTCCGTGGGGCTGGTGCGCGAGCTGGTGCTGTCCGACGAGGTCGGCGAGGGCGTCCTGCACATCACCGCTCGGGCGGCGGCTTGCGACGGCGAGCCCGGCGGCGAGATCCCGGACCATGCCGCCTGCCACCTGTACCAGCAGGACTGGGGCATCCCCGTGGTCATTGGCTCCGGAACCGGCGAGATGACCCTGGACCTGCGCGGGCTGAACTAGGCGGGCCGCGCGGCAGGACTGCCAACGCCGGAGGCGGACAGGACCAGCCTGTCCGCCTCCGGCGTCTCAGGTGGAGCGGACTCAGTACTCCACGACGGGGGTCAGGGTCACATTGCCGTCATTGACGGACAGCCGGCCGGTGAAGCCGAACTCCTGCTCGATTTCCCGCTCGACGGCGGCGCCGGTGAACAAATCGATCTCCACGACGTTCAGCTTGGCGACGCCGGTCAGCGGGCTGAGGACCCAACTGCCCTTGAACGGCTCTATCTTGACGTCCGGGTACTTCACGATCGACCAGTTGATGGTGCTGTCCTGGACGCGGTCCATCGCTGCGCTGAACGGGCAGCCGGAGGGCTGCAGCACGCGCTGCTCCGCGCACGAGTCAAGGAAGGCGTTGACCTGCGCGCCCAGGTCCTGAACGAGCTTGGGCGTGGCTGCCGTCGCCAGCGAGAGCCGGGCGTCCTGTGCGTTTTGCGGGCCGGTCAGCACGGACTCGACGACCGGGGCGGCGAAGTAGTCGCTGGCGTAGTGGGCCTCGAAGGTTCCGGGATAGAACACCGCAAAGGAATTCTTGCCTTCCGGCAGGGCCACCCGGGTGCCGTTAAGCGAGGCTTCGTTCTCGTTGATCACGTCCACGCTGATGGTGGGAAGGGTGCTGGGCACGAAGGACCACTGGTTGAAAAAGAGCCACGTCGTGCCGGTCTTCTCCAAGGCGAACGTCGAGGTGTGCGCGTCACCGCCAACCGTGTAATGGACGGGCAGGTCCACCTTGTTCTCGCCCGCCGGCACCGGATCTCCGATTTCCAGGTCTTCGAGATCCTCTACCGAGGACTTGAGTGCGGCGCCGTCGAGCATGGCGGCGTTGGCGTCCGGCACGGTTGCGTGGAGCAAACCCAGCGCCGCACCGCCGTCGCCGTCTTCCAGCGCCTTGAAGTAGGCCTTCACCTGGTGCTGCGGGCTGAACACGAACGCATTGACCAGCATGATCGTCAGGGCAGCAGCGGCCACGGCAAGCATCAGGCACAGCAGCCACGTGGCTACGGTCCTGAGCACTGTCGAATTTCCCACCCGCACTACGTTACCTGCTGGCAGGACGCGTTACCTGTTGGCGGCGCGGTTCCCCGGTTCCGCGTGGGCTGCGTTACGTGCCGGTAATTGTGCCGCTCTGCCATAATCGGCTCATGGAACCGGCAGCGGAGGACCTTAGGCATTTGCGGCGCTGCGTCGAACTGGCCCGCGAAGCGTTGGACGACGGCGATGAGCCGTTCGGCTCGGTGCTGGTCGATGCCGGCGGCGACGTGCTGTTCGAGGACCGCAACCGGGTCAAGGACGGCGACCATACCCGGCATCCGGAGTTCGAGATCGCCCGTTGGGCCGCGCGGAACCTCCCACCCGAGGAACGCCGCGCGGCGACCGTCTACACCTCGGGCGAGCACTGTCCGATGTGTTCGGCAGCGCACGCGTGGGTGGGCCTGGGACGGATTATCTACGCTGTGTCATCGGATCAGCTGGGCCGGTGGCTGGCGGGGTGGGGCATAGCGCCGGCCCCAGTGGCCGCGTTGCCGATTCATGTGGTGGCACCGGGAATCCCGGTCGGCGGGCCGTCCGACGAGCTTGCGGACGAGGTCCGCGAGCTGCACCGGCAGTTCCACCGGCGCTGAGCTCGGGGACTACTGCTGAACCGCGAACGGCGGGCGCATCAGCCCGTCGTCCACGGACTCCGCCGGATCCGAGCCCAGCTCTACGATCCTGTTGCCCGCGTCTACATGCACCACGGACGGCACGAAGGACCTGGCCTCGTCATCGGTCATGTCGGCGTAGGTGATCAGGATGACGAGATCGCCTTCGTGCATCAGGTGCGCGGCCGCACCGTTGATGCCAAGCACGCCTGAGCCGCGTTCGCCGGCGATGGCGTACGTCTCCAGCCGGGCGCCGTTCGTGACGTCCACAATGGAAACCAGCTCGCCGGGGAGGATGTCGGCGGCGTCCAGCAGGTCGAGGTCCACGGTCACGGACCCGACGTAATGCAGATCCGCATGCGTGACCGTCGCGCGGTGGATTTTGGACTTGAACATTTTGCGCATCATCGCCTACCAGTTTAGTCTCCACCCCGGCCGCCCATGAAAGGGGTTCCCGATCTGGTCCGCCGGCGGGTGCAGGTCTAGGGTGGAGCCACAGGGGGCAACAACCTGCTGAGCGAGAGCGATCGAAGCAGGAGGCATGCGATGAGTTCGGAAATCGGCAGCAGCAGGCGCGACGACGGCGGCGTGCGGCCGGGAGGCGATGTTCCGGCAACTGCCCGGGAACCGCGGGACGTTGGAACGGAGCCCGCGCCGGCGGAACCTCTGCCGACCGAGGCGATGCCGGTGGCAAGCCAGGACCGCACGCGCAGCGACCAGCCGGAAACGGCCGTGTTCGGCCGCCAAGCCACGGCGGACGACATGGACCCGGATGCCGTCGGCGGCAGCCCGGATGATGGCATCTACGCCGAGCGGAGCTACCGGGACACCAGCGCCTACCGCCCAGAAGCAACCCTCGACGAGGAATTGCTGTACCAGCGGCAGCACCATGCCTACGGCGGGCTGCGGCTGGGGTCCGCGTTTTTCGGCTGGCTGACCGCCACCGCCATGATCGTGTTGCTCACGGCGGTCGCCACCGGCGTTGCCGCGGCTATCGGCGTCGCCAACAATACGGAAGTGCGCGGCTTGCTGGACAGCATCACCGCCGGCGGCGGGCAGGCCGCCGGGATCGCCGGGGCGGCGCTGGGGGCCATCATCCTGATCGCCTATTTCTGCGGGGGCTACGTGGCGGGACGGATGGCACGGTTTGACGGCGTCCGGCAGGGCTTCGCGGTGTGGCTATGGGGCCTGGTGGTGGCGGTCATCGCGGCGGTGGCCGGGCTGTCGGTCGGCGGACTTGGCATGCTGACGGGACCGGCGCCGGTGATCGACCGCCCCGTCGAGCAGCTGGCGATGCCGGGCCTGATTGCCTTGGCTGTAGTGCTGCTGGCGAGCCTCGCCGGATCGCTTTTGGGCGGCGCCGCGGGCATGCGCTATCACCGGGCCATCGACCGTGCGGGCTTCGTGCCGGACGACGACGAGTAGCTGCGGCCGCTTCCTGCAGGCAAAGGCAAAGAAAGGCACCCCGGTCCGAGGGCCGGGGTGCGCAGTGCGAGTGGAGCGGGCGACGGGAATCGAACCCGCGTATCGAGCTTGGGAAGCTAGCGCTCTACCATTGAGCTACGCCCGCACAGGATCCGCCGTGGAAGCCGGATCCGTCAACAACGAAACCGAGTTTACCCCAGTTCGGCGGCTGTCCGGAATTCGGCCGGCTGGCCGGCCGCGGAGGCTTCACGTTCGCGGGCTTCGGCAATTTCCTCTGCCCGGGCACGGTTGGCCTCCTCCGTCAGAGCCGCGCCGGCCGAGGCATCACGGGTCAGGTTCTCACCGGTCTCGGGGTCGAACAGATGCATCTTCCGCGTGTCCAGCCAGAGTTCGGCGGAGCGTCCGCCGCGAATCCGGCTGGCGGCATCCAGCGTGACCACGATCTGCGGCCGCAGTTCCTCGGCGTCCATGTCGCTGGCCAGCGAATTCAGCAGCTCCCGCACGGCGGGATCCGGGTCGAAGTTGATGTAGCCGTACTGCTCGTTCCCCAGCCACTCGGTGTGGGTCAGTTCGGCCATGAACGTGGATCCCTGGTCCTTCTTGTGTTCTTCCACCAGCGAGGCGTCCTCAAAGAACTCGGGCCGAAGACCCGCGAGCACGACCCTCCTGCCTTCGGCCGCCCTGGCCCTGTCACCGGCCACGGGGATGTCGCCGATCGGCGTCTTCAGGACGCTGCCCTCCAGGGTGGCCGGCAGGAAGTTCATGGACGGCGATCCGATGAAGCCTGCCACGAAGAGGTTGACGGGCTGCTCGTAGAGTTCCCGTGGGGAAGCGATCTGCTGCAGCAAGCCCTTTTTCAGCACCGCCACCCGGTCGCCAAGGGTCATCGCCTCGGTCTGGTCGTGCGTGACGTAGACGCTGGTGACTCCCAGCCGCCGCTGCATCTGCGAGATCTCGGAACGCATCTGGCCCCGCAGCTTCGCGTCCAGGTTGGACAGCGGCTCGTCGAAGAGGAAGGCATCGGCCTGGCGCACGATAGCCCGGCCCATGGCAACGCGCTGCCGCTGGCCGCCGGACAGGTTTCCCGGCTTGCGCTCCAGATGGTCGGTCAGTTCCAAGGTCTTCGCGGCACCGGTGACGCGCTTCCGGATGTCGTCCTCGGTGAACTTACCCTTGGCCAGGCGCAGCGGGAACGCGATGTTCTCGAACACTGTCAGGTGCGGGTAGAGGGCATAATTCTGGAACACCATGGCCAGGTTCCGGTCCCGGGGGGCCTTCTCGTTGACCCGCTCGCCGTCGATTAACAGGTCGCCGGAGGTGATGTCCTCGAGCCCCACGATCATGCGCAGCAGGGTCGACTTGCCGCAGCCGGACGGGCCCACGAGGATGATGAATTCGCCGTCGGCGATGTCGATGCTGACGTCGTTAACGGCGGCGAAGCCGTCGCCGTATTCCTTGACGAGGTTCTGCAGCGTGATCGATGCCATGGGAGGTCCTTTCCTGCCGCGGGCTTAGCCCTTGACGGCGCCTTGGGTCAGGCCGGAGACGATTTGGCGCTGGAACAGCAGGACCAGCAGCACAATGGGGATGGTGACGATGATGGCCGCCGCCGAGATCGCCCCGACGGGGGACTCGAACTGGGAGGCGCCGGTGAAAAACGCCAGTGCCGCGGGAACCGGCCGCGCCGCTTCGGTGGACGTCAGCGAGATGCCGTAGACGAAGTCGTTCCACGCGATGAAGAAGGCGATGATCGCCGTCGTGAAGACACCCGGTGCGGCCAGCGGCACGATGGCCTTGCGGAATGCTTGCCAGGTGGTGGCCCCGTCAACCTGCGCGGCCTGTTCCAGTTCCCACGGGATCTGGCGGAAAAAGGCGGCCAGGGTCCAGATGGAGATGGGCAGGGTCAGGGAGAGGTAGGGAATGATCAGCCCAGGCCAGGTGTCATAGAGGCCGATGGTCCGCCAGACGTTGAACAGCGGGGTGACGATGGAGATGACCGGGAAGATGGACACTGCCAGCGCGGTGGTCAGGATGACCTTCTTGCCGGGGAAATCCAGCCGTGCAATCGCGTAGGCGCACAGCGTGGCCAACACGACGGCGATGAAAGTCGCGATCAGCGCGATGCCGATCGAATTCCACAGGGAGCTGAGGAACAGCCCCTGCGCCGAGCCGACCAGGATCTGCTCGTAATTGGCGCCCGTCCACGTGCCGGGGAGGAACTTGCCGGACGTCAGGTCACTGGGCAGCTTGAACGATGTGGCCAGGATGGAGGCCACCGGGAACAGGGCATACAGCACCACCAGCACGGAGATGATGGTCCACGTAACCCGCTCCTTGGTCCGCAAAGCCCGCATCACTTGCCTCCTCTCTGGCCGGCAAGGTCGACCTTGAACAGCTTGACGGCAATGAAACAGATCAGCAGTACGCACACGAAGAGCAGCACGGAAACGGCCGAGCCAAGCCCGATCTCCAGCCGCCCGATGGACGTGCGGTAGGCCAGCAGCGAGAGCACCTCGGTGTTGAACGCACCGTTGGTCATGATGAACACGTTGTCGAAGATGCGGAACGCGTCAAGCGCCCGGAAGAGCACGGCCACCATGATCGCGGCCTTCATGTTCGGCAGGACCACCCGGCGCATCCGCTGCCACCAGGTAGCGCCGTCAACCTCGGCCGCCTCGGTCAATTCGTCGGGGACCTGGGCGAGGCCGGCCAGCAGCAGCAGCGAGATGAACGGGGTGGTCTTCCAGATTTCGCTGGCCATGATCACGGACAGCGAGGTCCAGGTGCCGGCGAACCAGTTGAGGTCCTCATCGATCCCGGGCACCCAGTTGAACCAGGCATTCACGAAGCCGGAGTTGATGTCGAACATGTAGAACCAGGCAAACGCGGAGACCACGGTGATAATCCCGTACGGGACCAGGATCGCGGTCCGCAGCCAGCCGCGCACCGCCTTGAGCGCCTTGTGCATGACCAACGCCAGGGCGAAGCCCAGAATGAGTTCGACGACGACGGTCACCACAGTGATCAGCAGCGTCACACCGAGGTCCCGCCACCACACGATATCGGTGAGGATCACCGCGTAGTTGCCCAGCCCGAGGAACTCGCGTTCGTCGGGCGCGGTGAGCCGGTAGCTGAAGAGCGAGTCGAACAGCGCCTGCAGGATCGGGTAGGCCGTCACGGCCAGCATGAGGAAGAACGCCGGCCCGGCCAGCAGCCAGCCGAGCCGCCGCTCCGCCTTGGCCCGGTCGCTGTACTGCTGGACCGCCCGGCGCCGGCCGGCCCGTCCCGTCCGGCCGTTCGGCAGGGTTGGAATTTCGGTCGAGGTGCTCACAGCAGGTTCTCCCCCCGTAAGACGGAGACGATGAAGTCGGAAGTCTCCTGCGGCGTGGTGGCCGGATCCACTTGGGACGGCGGGGCGAAGTTCTGCTGCAGGCTGGTGGACACTTCGTTGTAGAACACGGTTTGCGGCCGCGGTGCGGACATCTCCAGCGACTCCCGGATGGCGTCGGCCATCGGGAAGGCTTCCTCGATCCGCGGATCCTCGTAGGCCTCGGTGTTCGAGGGCGGATTGCCGTTGGTGATGAAGTACTCGGCTTGGTTCTCCGTGGCGACGATGCATTCAATGGCCGCGTAGGCCAAATCCGGGTGTTCGCTGGCCGCCCCGACGCCCAGGTTGATGCCGCCGAGGGGCGGAGCGGTGGGGTCGGTTTCGTTCATCTGCGGGTAGAGCGTCCAGCCGATGTCCTCGATCAGCGAGGCATCCACCGTGCCGTCTTCAGCGGCGGTGTTCGTCGCCGGCCAGACGAACGGCCAGTTGACCATGAACGAGCCCTCGTCGCCCTGGAACAGGATCATGGAATTGTTTTCGTCCTGGGTCGGCAGGCCAGGGCCGCCCAGTCCCTCCCTGCCGATGGTGGAAATGACCTCTGCCGCCTCCGTACCGGCCTCGCTGGCCAGGCCCAGTTGAATCTGGTCCGCGTTCGCCTCGGGGTTCTCCAGGATTTGGCCGCCGGCCGATTCGACCAACGCGTTCAGCCAGACGGTCATGGACTCTCCGCGCTGGCCCTGGACGCCCAAAAACTTCTCCTGCTCGGCCGCGGCATCCATCAGCTGCTGCCAGGTGACCGGCTGCGTCATGTCCAGGCCCGCTGCCTCGGCCACGGACTTCCGGTACCACAGCAGCTGCGTGTTGGCCCAGAACGGGACGGCGACCAGCCGGTCTTTCCACGTTGCCCCCGCGAGCGCGCCCTCCACGACATTCTGCGTGGTGCGCTGGGCCACGTCGTCCGGGACCGGAGCCAGGAATCCTGGTTCGGCCAGCTCCGGGATGAACGGCGGGTCCAGGCTCATGATGTCCAGCGACGCATCGCCGGCCGCCAGGCGCCGGGCCAGCTGCTCGCGCTGCGACGCGGCTTCATTGGGCAGCAGCGAGGTTTCGATTCGGTACTCGCCGCCCGCCTGCTCGGTGCACAGCTGCGCGATGGCAGCCTGCCCGCCGTCGTCGGGATTGATATACCAGGTCAGCGTGGGAGGCCCCTCCCCGGAGCCGCAGCCGGCCAGCAGTGTAGCGCCCAGTGCCAGCGTCACTGCTGCCCCCAGGCGGGCCGTCGCGCGCCGGCGGAACCGCCGGTTTCCGTCTCTGGGCATCGGCATGAGCCTCCCAATCTGGTAGACGCACTGGCCGCCCGGCTTCCGTTGCGCTTTGTGCCACGCAGCCTTGTGAAATAGAGCGTATTCGCATGCAGGCGAATGCGCCATGGTCGCAATGACAAGGAGCCTGCCGGCACGGGGAATACCGCGCGGCGGGCGGCACGTTGTGCCCGTACCGCCCGGCAATTGCCCGGCGATGATCGAGGGAAGGCGAGCATGACCAATCCACGTGACGAGACCCGCAGGCGGGAAAGCTGGCTCCGGTTCAGGGACAACCGCAACCAGGCGCTGGCGGCGGAGCACGGCTGGCTCACGCTCACCTCGCTGCAGTGGCTGCCGGCCGAACCGGCGCGGCTGGAACAGGTCACCGGCCTGTGGAGCGCCAACGGACCGGCATCCGGCGGCGGCCACGCCTCGTTGACGGCGACCGCCGACGATGGCTTGTACTGGGCAGAAAGCGGGGAGCCGGCAATAGGCACCTTGACGGCAACCTTGGGAAATGAGGAATCGCTGCTCTGGGTGCGCCGCGGCAGCATCGCCGTCGAATTGGCCGTCCGCGGCGACCGGTACGCGGTCCGGACCCGGGACAATGACTCGCCCAACCGGCAGGACTTCGACGGGGTCCCGGTGTTCGATTACAACCCGGACCTGGTGGTGGCCGGCCGGTTCGAAGCGTATCCGGAACCCGTCACACTGCAGATTGCCACGTCAAACCCGGACGTGGGAGGGATCGCCACCGCGGTCGGGACGGTCAGCTTCGAATTGGGCGGCACCGTCCACACCTTGGTGGCGGAACCGGAGAAACTGGGCGCCTTGTCGTTGAACTTCCACGACGAAACCAACGGAGACAGCACCGCCGGCTGGCGTTCCGTGGTGACCCGCCGTCCCGGGCCCGACGGCACGGTACTGATCGATTTCAACCGGGCCACCAACTTTCCCAGCGCCTTCACCGACTTCGGCATCTGCCCGATGCCGGTGGAGGGCAACATCATCGCGGCACCGGTGGAAGCCGGGGAGCGCCGCGTGAGCTGACATTCGCTGGGAATGGTGGCGCCGGCGGCAGGTCTACGGCAGGATCATCGGATGGAACCAACGGCGGAAGACTTCCGCACCATCACCGATGACCTCACCAGCCGCTTGGCGGAGCTCCCCGACGATGCCTGGGACAAGCCCGCGCTGGAGTTGGAGTGGAGCTGCCGCGAGACGGCGGCCCACGTCATGGACGACTTCGCGTTCTACGCCCTGCAGCTGTCAGGCCGGAAACCGCCGCAGGACGGCTACGTGGTGCTGCTGGACCCGCCGCCGTGGCGCCCGGGCGGGCCGCCAATCCTGTTCTGGCCCGACCCTTCCACGGGAACGGCCGGCATCGCGAGTTGTTTCGATGCCGCCGCTGGATTGCTGTACGCGGTGACCGCCACCGCCCCCGGCACCCACCGCGGCTACCATCCGGCCGGGACCTCGGACGCCTCGGGTTTCGCGGCGATGGGCATCGCCGAAGCCGTGCTGCATGGATTCGACATCCTGGCTGTCCACGGGGTCGGATACCGGCCCGACGAAGCTGTCATAGGGCGGGTACTGAACCGCATCTTTCCGGCGGCTCGGCGCACGGACGATCCCTGGCAGGATCTGCTCAGCGCCAGCGGCAGGACGCCCGAAACCCGCGGACAGAAGTGGCGGTGGGACTCCTCGGTCCGTGGCTGACGGCGCCCATCGCGGCGGCGGAGGCATTCGCGGCGTCGGGGCCGTAGGCTGGTAGCAGGCCTGCAACGAGGCAGGAGAACCGACGGAAGCCGCCATGACCGTAGACAAGAACACCCGACGTCTCGAGGAAGACATCGAGACCGATTTCTCGGACAAGATGAGTTACGGCTCCTATCTGTCCTTGGACCAGTTGCTCTCTGCCCAGCACCCGGTCAGCAGCCCGGAGCACCACGACGAGATGCTGTTCATCATTCAGCACCAGACGTCCGAGCTGTGGTTGAAGCTGGTGCTGCACGAGCTGCGCACCGTACGGCAGAAGCTGCGCGACGACGACCTGCGGTTCGCCATGAAAGGCATCGCCCGGATTAAGCACATCCAGCGCTCGCTGACCGAGCAATGGTCGGTGCTGGCCACGCTGACGCCGTCCGAATACGCCGAATTCCGCGGCGATTTAGGATCGGCGTCGGGCTTCCAGTCCTACCAGTACCGGGCCGTGGAGTTCCTGCTGGGCAACAAGAACAGGGGCATGCTGGCCGTCTTTGCGGACGATCCCGCCGCCCAGGCCATGCTCGGCGAGCTGCTGGAACAAAGCAGCGTGTACGACGAATTCCTGGCCTACCTGCACCGGCACGGCTACCCGGTTCCGGCGGAACTGCTGGACCGCGACGTGACCGAGGCGCACGAGTTCAACCCGGAGCTGGTGGGGACCTTCAAGGCCGTCTACGAGAACGCCGGCGCGAACTGGGACGTCTACGAGGCCTGCGAAGAACTGGTGGACCTGGAGGACAACTTCCAGCTCTGGCGCTTCCGGCACCTGAAGACGGTGGAGCGGACCATCGGGATGAAGCATGGCACCGGCGGATCCTCCGGCGCCGGCTTCCTTCGCCGGGCGCTGGAGCTCACCTTCTTCCCCGAGCTGTACGCGGTGCGCACGGAAATCGGCAAGGCCTGACCGGCGGCTTTAAAGCTGCCGGCGGAGGCCGTTCGTTCCCCCGCCGACAGCGGCCCGGTGGCCGCCAACGAGGTGCTGCGGCCCGCCTGGTTCAATGGTCGCACCCCCACACCGATCGGGACAGAGGCCAGGCGCGAAAGCCCGGGGGGCGGCCGCGTCATGCGTCAGGGGAGGGGCCGGTCCCGTGTATTTTTGAAGTGTGCTGATCTCCGACCGCGATATTCGTGCCGAACTGGACTCCCAACGCATCGTCCTGGATCCGTTCCAACCGGACATGATCCAGCCCTCAAGCGTCGACGTGCGGCTTGACCGGTTCTTCCGGCTGTTCGACAACCACAAGTACGCCCACATTGACCCGGAGCTGGAGCAGCCGGAGCTGACCCGGCTGGTGGAGGTGGACCCGGAGGAACCGTTCGTCCTGCATCCCGGCGAATTCGTGCTCGGCTCCACCTACGAGACGGTGACGCTGCCCGATGACATAGCCGCCCGGCTGGAGGGCAAGTCCTCGCTGGGCCGGCTGGGCCTGCTGACCCACTCGACGGCAGGGTTTATCGATCCCGGTTTCTCCGGGCACGTGACGCTGGAGCTCTCCAACATGGCGACGCTGCCGATCATGCTCTGGCCGGGATCCAAGATCGGCCAGCTGTGCTTCTTCCGGTTGTCCTCGCCGGCACAGCATCCGTACGGTTCCGGCGAATACGGCAACCGTTACCAGGGCCAGCGCGGCCCCACGGCTTCGCGCAGCTACCAGAACTTCCACCGCACGGTCATCGAACGCTGATCCGGGCCGGCCGGCCGGGCGGCTCAGGCGCTGGGCGTGCTGGCGCGCTGGATCCGGGCCGGCGTCTTGACCGGCAGCAGTGCCAGCAGGCCGGCCAGCAGCACCACCAGGATGCCCAGGATGCCGTGACGCTGTTCGCCGAAGACGGTGATGGACAGGGCAAACAGGGACGGGGCCAGGAAGCTGACGGCGCGCCCGGTGGTGGCGTAGAGGCCGAAGAACTCGCCCTCCTCGCCGCGCGGTGCCAGCCGGGCCAAGTAGGCGCGCGACGACGATTGGGCCGGCCCAACGAACAGGCACAGCAGCAGGCCGAAGACCCAGAACGTGGTATCACCGGACCACGCGTTGCCCAAGAACACGTGGTTCCCCGGGCCCAACGCGAAAATGGCGACGGCGGCGACGATGAGCCCGATCAGCGCCCCCACAATGACGTTCTTCGGGCCGATGCGGTCGTCCAGCACCCCGCCGGCCACGGCTCCGATCGCGGCGACAACGTTTCCGGCGATGGCGAAGACGATCACCTGGCTGAGCGAGAAACCGAAGGTGCCCGCGGCGATCACCCCGCCAAAGGTAAACACCGCCGCGAGTCCGTCGCGGAAGATGGCGCTGGCGATCAGGAAAAAGATTGTGTGCGGGCTGGAGGTGAAGATTGCCTTGATGCGGCGGAAGAGCAGCCCGTAGGACGCAAAGAAACTGAGCGACGCGGCCGCAGGCTGGCGCGGGATCTCCGGGACGGCGAAAAGTACCGGCAGCGCGAAGGCCATGAACCACACGGCGCAGAACACCGCCACCAGGCGGATGTTCAGCCCGTTCTCCGCAGTCGCCCCGAACCAGCCGGTTTCCGGCAGGACGAACCCGACCAGCACCAGGGCAAGCGCCACGACTCCGCCGACGTAACCCATGGCCCAGCCGAAGCCGCTGACCTTGCCGATGGTCGACGGCGTGGAGATCTGGGTGAGCATCGCGTAGTAGTTCACATTCGCAAACTCGAAAAAGATGTTGGCAAGCGCGATGAGTCCCACGCCCAGGAAGAGGAAGCCGGGGGAGGGGAAGACGAAGAAGCACAGGCCGGTTAATACTGCGACAGCCACGCTGTTGAGCCCGAGCCAAAGCCTGCGGCGGCCCCCGGTGTCGGAACGTTGCCCGGTGACCGGGGCCAGCAGGGCGATGGCCAGCCCGGCGATGGCCAGGCCGTAACCGAGGATTTCGGACGCGAACGCTTCGCCGCCGAACGCATCGCTGGTCAGGTAGACGGTGAACACAAACGTTGTCATGACCGCGTTGAAGGCCGCCGAGCCCCAGTCCCAAGAGGCCCAGGCCAGGACGTGCTTTCTATTCAACCGCTCCGCGGCCGCGCCGCCCGTTTTGCCGCCCGCATCTTGGGTTGCCGGAATGCCGGCCGACTCAGTCATACCGCGATGCTATCCGTTTCGCCGGCTGCGAACTCTGAGCAGCGCCGGGAGCCGCGTGAATCTTTGGCGAACAAGCAGATTGCGCGCTTGCCGTGGGGTTCCCGACGGCTGTTTGTGACCCTCCGCGGGCGCCGCACCGTCTATGCCATGGGTAGAATGGACCTTGGCCATGTCCGTCTAATCCTTGGTAAACCTGAAGGAAGTTCCGGAGTATCCCGTGCTGATTGTGCTCACCCTGCTTTTTGCGGTGGCCTTTATAGCGCCCTTAATTTTCCGGAAACTCGGACGGTCAACGTTCTATATCCTGGCCGCGGTTCCCGCCGCCGGATTCGTCTGGCTGATCGCCACGTTCGACAACTACACCGGCGCGAACCAGAAAGCGCTCGACGGCGCTCCCAACGCCCCGCCGTCGGAGGTCTTCGCCTGGGTCCCGGGCCTGCAGCTGGAACTGGCCTTTCGGATGGACACCCTCGCGGCGGTGCTGTGCATCCTGATCCTGGGCGTCGGCGCCTTGGTGCTGTTCTACTGCGCCCGCTACTTCAAGGCTGACGATCCGGACATCGGTCCTTTCGGCGCGCAATTGCTGGCCTTCAGCGGCGCCATGTTCGGCCTGGTCACCGCCGACGACCTGATCCTGCTCTACATCTTCTGGGAACTCACCACCGTCCTGTCCTACCTGCTGATCGGGTACGCCAGGCACCGCCTCTCCGCGCGCCGGTCCGCGTTGCAGGCCCTGATGGTCACCACCTTCGGCGGATTGACCATGCTGGTTGGCCTGCTGATGCTCGGTCAAACGGCCGGCACCTACCGGATCTCCGAGATCCTCGCAGCAGCCGGAACGCTGATGGCCCACGGGCAGATCATCGACATAGCCATTCTGCTGGTACTCATCGGGGCCATCAGCAAGTCCGCGTTGGTGCCCTTACACTTCTGGCTCCCGGCGGCCATGGCGGCACCGACTCCGGTCAGCGCCTACCTGCATGCCGCCGCCATGGTGAAGGCCGGCATCTACCTCGTAGCGCGGCTGTCGCCCGGATTCTCCAGTACCGACTACTGGCACGGCGTCGTGCTGGGGCTCGGGCTGCTGACCATGCTGGTGGGCGGCTGGCAGGCCATGCGCCAGAATGACCTGAAGTTGATCCTGGCCTACGGCACGGTCAGCCAACTGGGGTTCCTGACCCTGGTGGTCGGGCTCGGCTCGCAGGAAGCCGCGCTGGCCGGGATGGGCCTGCTGCTGGCCCACGGTTTCTTCAAGGCGACCCTGTTCCTGGTGGTGGGCATCATCGACCACCAGGCCGGAACGCGTGACATCCGCGAACTGTCGCACCTGTACCGCAAGGCCCCGAAACTGTTCGCGGTCGCCCTGATCGGTGCCGCGTCCATGGCCGGCCTGCCGCCGTTGCTGGGTTTCGTCGCCAAGGAGTCGGTCTACGAAGCCTTCATCCACCGCGCCGAAGTCTCCGGCTGGGTGGGAGGCCTGCTCCTGGCCGGCGTGGTGGCCGGATCCGTCCTGACCTTCGCCTACAGCGCCCGCTTTATCTGGGGCGGATTCGCGCCCAAACCCGGCCGCGCGGCCATCGAATTCAAGCCCGTTCCGTGGGCCTTCCTGGCGGCACCGGCCGTGCTGGCCGTGGCCACCGTGTTGTTCGGGCTCTGGCCCGCTCCGGTCGAAGCCGCCGTCACGCCCTATGCCGGCCTGTTCACGCTGGACACCGCAGCCACACACCTGGCGCTGTGGCACGGATTCACGCCGGCTCTCGGCCTGACCGTCATCACCATCGCCGCCGGCGTCGCGCTGTTCCTGCTGCGCACCCCTATTGCCGCCTTCCAGGCCCGGATCCGGTTCATTCCGGACGCCGACCGGATCTACCGCGGCATCATCGGCGTGCTGGACGAGGTGGCCATCTGGGTCACCGGACGGACCCAGCGGGGCTCGTTGGTCTTCTACCTGTGCGTGATCCTGATCGTTGCCATCGTGACTCCGTTGAGCGCCATCGTACTGATGGATGCCCCGCTGCCGGAGAGCCTGGTGTGGTTCGATACCCCGGCGCAGGCCATCGCCGGGCTGATCGTGGCGGCAGGCGCGTTGGGCGCCATCCGCGCGAACAAGCGTTTCATGGCGGTGCTCATGGTGTCGGTGGCCGGCTACGGGCTGGCCTTTATCTTCGCCATGCAGGGGGCGCCGGACCTCGCCCTGACCCAACTGCTGGTGGAAACCATCTCCCTGGTGGCCATCGTGCTGGCCCTTCGTTCGCTGCCGGCCCGGCTGTGGCTGCGCACACCCGGACGGTTCAAACTGTTGCGCGCCATCATCGGTGCCGCCTTCGGCCTCACGATGATTGTGATCGCGATGACGGCGATGGCGGCACGTACGGCAGCTCCGGTGTCCCTGGCCTTGCCGCAGTTGGCCTACGAGGGCGGCGGCGGCGAGAACATCGTCAACGTCATCCTCGTGGACATCCGGGCCTGGGACACATTCGGCGAGATTTCCGTGCTGGCAGTGGCAGCTACCGGCGTGGCCAGCCTGATCTTCATCCGGAGCCGCGGGGAGAAGCGTCCGGAGCCCGTGGACGCCGTGGCCAGCGGATCGGTGGGGCGCGGCTACGAGACGGTGGCCCATTCGGACCGCGAGGCAGCAGCCCTGGCGACCGCCCGCAAGTTCGCCGTCGTGCCGCGCGACGCCTGGCTGGTGGCCGGCCGTACCCTCGCGCCGGAACGCCGCTCCATCATCTTCGAGGTGATCACCCGCCTGCTCTTCCACTCGGTGATGATCTTCTCGGTCTACCTGCTGTTGACCGGCCACAACCTCCCCGGCGGCGGATTCGCGGGCGGCCTGCTGGCCGGTATTGCCCTGACCGTCCGCTATTTGGCCGGCGGACGGATCGAGCTGGCGGAAGCCACGCCCATCAGTGCGGGCCTGTTGCTCGGCCTGGGGCTTGGCGCCGCGGCGCTGACCGCCGTCGTCCCGATCTTCCTGGGCGGCCAGGTCTTCCAGAGCGCGATCCTTGAGTTCAGCCTCCCGGTCTTCGGCGAACACAAGTTCGTCACGTCGACGATCTTCGACATCGGGGTCTACCTGGTGGTGGTGGGACTGGTGCTCGACGTGCTGCGCAGCTTCGGCGCCGAGATCGACGAACGCACCGAGGAACGTACACACGGCCGCCGCAAGAGTGCCGAACTGCAAGTACCCGAAGCGATCGAGGAGGAGGTGTCCCGGTGACTGTTAACCTGACGCTGCTCCTCGTGATGGGCGTACTGTTCGCGGTGGGCGTCTACCTGATCCTCGAACGCAGCCTGACCAGGGTGATGCTCGGCCTGATGCTCATCACCAACGGTGCCAACCTGCTCCTGCTCACCACCGGCGGGCCCGCGGGCCTGGCGCCCATCTTCGGCAGCGACATCCCCGCGGACGCCTACAGCGATCCGTTGCCGCAGGCGTTAATCCTTACCTCCATCGTGATTTCCTTCGCCGTCACCGCTTTCATGCTGGCCATCATCTACCGCTCCTGGGTGCTGGGACGGCAAGACGAGGTCCAGGACGATATCGAGGACCGCCGGGTGGCCAACCAGCCCACTTTCGATGCCGAGGACGACGCGGAGATCCCGGCCGAGACCACGGAGTTCGTCCCGCCGGACGAAGCCGAAGAAACGCCAGCCACCACCAGGTCCCGGATGGAGAGAAAGCAGTGAACGCCGCCACCATCGCGCCGCTGGCAGTAGTCCTGCCGCTGCTGGGTGCTGCCCTGGCGTTCGTGCTGATCCGCCACCCCAACGCGCAGCGCCGGACCGGTGCCATCACGCTCACGGTCACGCTGGCATTGGAGGCCGTGATGCTGGCCTCGGCATGGACCAACGGGGCGCAGGCAGTGAACCTCGGCGGCTGGCTTCCTCCCTTTGGCATCACCCTGGTGGTGGATGAGCTGTCCGCACTGATGTTGGTGGTCTCCTCGGCCGTCAGCCTGGCGGTGCTGCTGTATGCCTCGGGCCAGGGCATGACGGACGGCGACGAAGAAGGCCCTGTCTCGATCTTCCACCCGACGTACCTGATCTTGGTGGCAGGGGTTTCCAACGCGTTCCTGACCGGCGACTTGTTCAACCTGTATGTCGGCTTCGAAATGCTGCTCACGGCCAGTTACGTGCTGATGACTCTTGGCGGCACCAGCCCGCGGATCCGTGCCGGGGTCACCTACGTCGTCGTCAGCGTCATTTCCTCGGTCCTGTTCCTGGTTTCCATCGCGATGATCTACGCGGCCACCGGGACCATCAACATGGCCGACCTGGCGATCAAGCTCGGCGAACTGGATCCGGCAACGCAGATGACGCTGCATCTGATGCTGCTGGTGGCCTTCGGCATCAAGGCGGCGGTCTTCCCGCTGTCCTTCTGGCTGCCCGACTCGTATCCGACGGCGCCGGCGCCGGTCACCGCGGTGTTTGCCGGCCTGCTCACCAAGGTCGGCGTCTATGCCATCATCCGCACCGAGACGCTGCTGTTCCCGGGCGACCGGCTCAACACGTTCCTGATGGTCGTGGCGGTACTGACCATGGTGGTAGGCATCCTGGGGGCCGTGGCACAGATCGACATCAAGCGCATGCTCTCCTTCACCCTGGTCAGCCACATCGGCTACATGGTCTTTGGCCTGGCCATGTCTTCGGTGGTGGGCCTCGGCGCGGCGGTCTATTACGTGGCGCACCATATTACGGTGCAGACCAGCCTGTTCCTGGTGGCCGGCCTGATTGAACGCCGCGGCGGGACCACGAACATGGACCGGCTGGGCGGCATGGCCAAGCTGTCGCCGCTGCTGGCCATCCTGTTCTTCGTGCCGGCCATGAACCTGGCCGGCATCCCGCCGTTCTCCGGTTTCCTAGGCAAGATCGGCCTCGTGCAGGGCGGCGTGGAGCTGGGCACCCCGATCGCCTGGGTGCTGGTGGCGGGCAGCATGGTCACGTCGCTGCTGACCCTGCTGGCCATGGCGCGGGTCTGGAACCGCGTGTTCTGGCGGCGCCCCGAGGATGCCGAGCACCCGGACCCGGTCCTGGTCGCCACCAAGCCTGACGGATCGGCCGTGCGGACCACCCGCCATGTGGAGGACCACCCGCACGGACGGTTCACCGGACGGGGCATCGTTCAACTGCTGCCGTTGCCCATGGTCTGGCCGACGGTCGGGCTGGTGGCGATGGGCCTTGCCCTGACGCTGTTCGCCGGGCCCCTGTTCGAGCTCAGCGACCAGGCGGCGCGGGAGATGTTGCAGCGCACCCCGTACATCGAGGCCGTCCTGGGTGAGGGTGCCCTGCAGGAGGGTGGCCAATGAGGAAACCGCGCATCTCCATCTGGGTCGAGCTGCCGCTGCTGGCTTGGCTGGTCATCCTCTGGGGTTCCCTGTGGCAGGATTTCAGCCCCGGCAACCTGATTTTCGGCCTGCTGATCGCGCTGGTCATCGTGAACCTGTTCTACCTGCCGCCGGTCGAACTCAGCGGACGCTTTAATCCGCTGGCGGCGCTGGTCTTCGCCGTCACGTTCGTGTGGCAGGTGGCGGTGGCGAGCGTCGAAGTCCTGTGGCTGGCCCTGACCCGCGGTCCGACGCTGCGCAACGCGGTGGTGGCGGTCCGGCTGCGAAGCCATTCCGACCTGCTGGTGACTGCCACCGGGCATGCCATTTCGCTGATCCCCGGCAGCTTCGTGGTGGATGTGGACCGCTCGACGTCCACCCTTTACCTGCACGTGATCGACGTGGCCACCGAGGACGCCGCAGAACGTTTCCGGGCAGACGTGCGGCGGATCGAGGCGGGCCTGATCCGGATGATGGGCACGAAGGAAGAACTGGCAATGGTCAAGGCCGAAGGTAGCGGCAGGGGAGGTGCAGTGTGAACGGGGGCGTCATTCCGGTTGCCCAAGTCGTCGTGAGCGCAGTGCTGGGCGTGGCCGCGGTACTGTCGCTGATCCGCCTCGCCCGCGGACCCTCGCTGCTGGACCGGCTGCTGGCCATTGATGTGTTGCTGGCGATTGTCTGCGCCGGACTCATCGTGGACATGGCCGCCGGCGGCCACCTGAACAACCTGACGCTGGTCGTTGTCATCTGCGTTGTCGGTTTCATCGGCTCGGTCGCGGTGGCCCGTTTTGTGACGGACGGGCGGCCCCGTGAACACTGACCTGATACTCGACATCGCGACCGCCGTCTGCCTGATCGCCGGCGCGACGATGTCCCTGGCCGCGGCCATCGGCCTGCTGCGGTTCCCGGACCTGCTTTCCCGGATGCACGCCGCCACGAAACCGCAGGTGTTCGGCCTGCTGCTGCTGCTGACGGGACTGGGATTGCAGCTGCGCAGCTGGGCGGCTGTGCCCTTGCTCCTCATAGCCTGGCTGTTCCAGTTGCTCACCGTGCCGGTTTCCGCCCACATGGTGGGCCGGGCCGGATACCGCACCAAACACCTGCGCAAGGAAATCCTCAGCGTGGACGATCTCGACGCGGTGGTGGAGGCAGCGGCCGAGGAAGATTCCGCGGCGGCATCCGACGACGTCGCGCCTTCCAGCAGCGACGCCGGCAGCGGTGTCGCAGCCGGCGGCCAGGACGCCGGGCGGCCGGGGGAGCGGCCCACCGCGGCGGCTGCGGCTGGTCCGGCGCGGAACGATGAGGACAACGCCGGGCCGGCGGACAAGAAATAACCCGCGGACAAAAGAAACCGGTCCGGTGGCGGGTTCCTGCGGACCGGAACAGAAGCGCGATGGGGGACGGGACCGCGGTCCCGTCCCCCATCGGGCCCCCTCAAGGAGCCGCTTAGACCATTTCCCGCGTCTTGTCGTAGCGGATGACCGCCTTGGCGGTGGCGCGCTTGGTCAGCACCTGGATCACGCGCGCCACGGTGCCGGACACCACGGCGAAGGCGACCGCCGCCCGCAGGCTGTTCTCCAGGTCGTCGTCGCTCTTCGGCGCATCTTTTCCGGTGACCATCTTCCAGACAAACCCCAGCAGCTGGCTGGCTGCCAGGCCCGCGCCGATACTCACCAGTGTGCCCAAGAGCCTCAACACAATGTTCATGCCCGCTCCCTTCCGGGGCCGGGGCCCCGTCTCAACTGCTGTTCCGGTTCCCAGCCTACTGCCCGGCACCCGCCCGGGCCGTAAGCCGTCGTGCGTTTTCCAAGGGTCTGAAGCCCGAATCGCCCGCCGCTGCGGGCGAGTGTAGACTGGTGCGTGCTGCTAGACAGCACCTATGACGACAGGGGAGCGTCCGACCGGCCGGTTCACACCGGAGACCGGGAGGGACGCTGAGAGTGCGGATGAACCGCAGACCCTCGAACCTGCTCCGGTTAGTACCGGCGAAGGGAGTCGAGTTCTCGGGGCGCGCCGCATGGCCGCCCTCCCCTCCTGCAACCAGGAGGATCCCAATGAGTACCGTTTCGAATGCACCCGCCACGCCCACCCCTGCCCGGAAGCCGCGGTACGGCTGGCGGGTGGTGGACATTGTCGTGGCCTCGGTGGTCGCCGTGGCCGTCGGCGTCATCTTCTGGGCCTGGTCGGCGGGCTGGCCGCTGATCGAGGGCCTGACCCTTGCCTTCCCGCCGTCCGCCGGACTGTACACCGGCGGTTGGCTGATGGCCGGCGTGCTGGGCGGGCTGATCATCCGCAAGCCCGGCGCGGCCCTCTACTGCGAGATGCTGGCCGCCATTGTTTCCGCGCTGTTGGGCACGAGCTTCGGGATGACTGTCCTGGTCTCCGGCCTGATCCAGGGACTGGGGGCCGAGGTCGTCTTCCTGCTCTTCCTGTACCGCAAGTTCAACCTCGGCGTGGCGCTGCTGGCCGGCCTGGGCGCAGGCCTGGCACTGTCCATCAGCGAGAACATCCTCTACAACATGCTCTGGGCCGCCGAGTGGCAGCTGGCCTACGTGGGCTTCGCCGCCGTGTCCGGCGTCGTGATTGCCGGGCTGCTGCCGTGGCTGGCGGTCAGGGGCCTGGCGAAGACGGGCGTGCTGTCCTCCTTCGCCGCGGGACGCTCGGCCGACGTCTGAGCCGGTCCATGGGAGAGCAGAGTACGACGGCGGTGCCCGGGCCCGTGCCGGTCCACGCCGAGGGGTGGGGCTGGCGGCATGCCGGCCGCAAGGATCCGGCGGTGCGCGGGGCCAGTTTCAGCATCGCCCCGGAGGAACGGGTACTGTTGCTGGGCGCCTCCGGGGCCGGCAAGTCCACGCTGCTGCACGCCCTGGCCGGCGTCCTCGGCGACGAGGGCGAGGGCGAGGAGACCGGCCGGCTCACCGTGGCGGGTGTCCGTCCCTCCGAGGCCCGCGGCCGGGCCGGCCTTGTGCTGCAGGATCCGGAGAGCCAGCTGGTGCTGGCCCGGGTGGGCGACGAGGTGGCGTTCGGAGCGGAGAACCTGTCGCTGCCGCGCACGCAGATCTGGGACAGGGTCCGCGATTCCCTGGCCGATGTCGGCCTGACGGTACCGCTGGATCACCCCACCTCGGCGCTGTCCGGGGGCCAGAAGCAGCGGCTTGCGCTGGCCTCCGTCCTGGCCATGCGGCCGGGGCTGCTGCTGCTGGACGAGCCGACCGCGAACCTGGACCCGGACGGCGTGCAGGAAGTACGCGACGCCGTGGCCCGGGTGCTGGACCGCACCGGCGCCACCCTGGTGGTGGTCGAGCACCGGGTGGCTGTCTGGGCGGACGTGGTGGACCGAGTGATCGTCCTCGCGGCCGGCGGCGGCGTGCTGGCCGACGGGCCGCCGGGCACCGTGCTCGCCGAGAGCGCCACCCGCGCCCGGTTGATCGACGCCGGCGTCTGGGTTCCCGGACACACCCCGGGGCTGGACCTGCCCCCGGCGCCGTCCCCGGGCGGGCCGTTGCTGCGGGCGGCGGCGCTGGACGTGTCGCGTAACCGGAGGGCCGCACCGGTGCTGTGCGGGGTGGACCTGGACCTGTTGGCCGGGCAGGCGCTCAGCATCACCGGCGCGAACGGCGCCGGCAAATCCACGCTGGCACTCACCCTCGCCGGCCTGGTGCCGCCCGCAGGAGGGGAGCTGTCGGCGACACCGGCCTTGCACCGCGGCGCCGGCCTGTCACCGGCAAAGTGGAAGTCCGCGCAGCTGGTGACCCGGATCGGCAGCGTCTTCCAGGAACCGGAACACCAGTTCCTCACCGGCACGGTGCTTGACGAACTTGAGTTTGGCCCGCGCCGCGTGGCCAAACTGCCCGAGGCGACGGTCCGGCAGCGGGTGGACACGATCGCCGAGCGGCTCCGGCTGACCCGCCTGCTGCAGGCCAACCCGTTCACCCTCTCCGGCGGCGAGAAACGCAGGCTCTCGGTTGCCACCATGCTGGCCACCAGCCCGGACATCCTGGTGCTGGACGAGCCGACCTTCGGACAGGACGCCAACACCTGGGCCGAGCTGGTCACGCTGCTGGCCGAGCTGGTGGCCGATGGCAGGAGCGTGGTCTCGGTGACGCACGACGCCGATTTCACCGCGGCGCTCGGCGGTGCCGGCATACGGGTGGCAGACGGCGGCGTGCGCCCGGCCCAGCCGCTTCGGAGGGCAGCATGAACATGGACCTGCTGACCCCCCGGCTGGCAGCCTCCCCGTTCGGCCGCGCCAACCCGGTATCAAAGCTGGCAGCCGCCACCCTGATCACCGTGGTGGTCATGCTCAGTGTGGACTGGGTCAGCGCCTCCGTGGTGCTGGCCGCCGAACTGTTGCTGATGCCCGTGCTGGGCGTCAAGCCGTGGGTGCTGCTCAAGCGCGGCTGGCCGCTGCTGGCGGCGGCTGCCGTCGGGGCCTGGGCAACGGCCTTGCTGGCCGAGAAGACCGGGGCCGTGCTGTTCCAGTTCGGTCCGCTGATCTTCACCGAGGACTCGGTGGCCGGAGGCGTTGCCATCGGCCTGCGTTCGCTCGCCGTGGCGCTGCCGGGCATTTTCCTGCTCCTGACGACCGACCCCACGGATCTGGCGGACGCCCTGGCGCAGAAGCTGAAGCTGCCCCACCGCTTCGTGCTGGGAGCGCTGGCCGCCATGCGGTTGGTGGGGCTGCTCGTAGAGGAATGGCGGATTCTCGGTTTGGCGCGCCGCGCCCGCGGTGTCGGAGCGGAGAACCGGCCGCTGGCCAAGGCTGGTGCGTTCGTAGGCCAGGCGTTCGGCCTGATCGTGCAGGCCATCCGCCGTGCCACCCGGCTGGCCGTCGCCATGGAGGCCCGCGGCTTCGGCGCCGGGCCCAGGACCTGGGCGCGGGAATCCACCTACAGCGTGGTGGATGTTTGGGTGTTGCTGGGTGGCGCGGTCATTGCCGGAGCGGCAGCCGCCGCCGCCGTGGCCGCCGGGACCTGGAACTTCATCTTCGTGTGAACCGGGGCCCGGCGGGCCCCGGCCGTCCCATGAAAGCCGGGGTCCGCCGTTCCGTTCGGGGCTACGGCTTGAGCACCACCTTGATGCAGCCGTCCTCCTTCTTCTGGAACTTCTCGTACATCTCCGGAGCCTGCTCCAGCGGAACCTGGTGGGTCGCCAGGTCGAGCACGCCCAGCGGGTCCGACGGGTCGTCGACCAGCGGCAGCAGGTCATCAATCCACCGCTTCACGTTGCACTGGCCCATCCGCAGCTGGAGCTGCTTGTCGAACATGGTCAGCATCGGCAGGGGGTCCTTCATCCCGCCGTACACGCCGCTGATCGAGATCGTGCCGCCGCGCCGGACGGCGTCGATCGCGGTGTAGAGCGCGTCGAGCCTGTCCACTCCGGCTGTCTCCATCGCCTTGCGGCCCAGGGCGGACGGCAGCAGCCCCACCGCCTGGTGGACCGCGCCTGCCACGGGCGAGCCGTGCGCCTCCATGCCCACCGCATCCACCACCGAGTCCGGCCCGCGGCCGTTCGTGCGCTCCCGCAGTTCGTCCGCGACGTCGCCGTGCAGGTCCAGCGTCTCGATGCCGTGACGCTCCGCCATTGCTCGCCGCTCCGCGACGGGGTCCACCGCGAGCACGCGGAAGCCGAGGTGCCGGCCGATCCGAGCGGACATCTGGCCGATAGGGCCAAGGCCCAGTACAGCCAGGGAACCGCCTTCCGGTGGGGCCGCGTACTGCACGGCCTGCCAGGCGGTGGGAACCACATCGGAGAGGTACAGATAGCGCTCGTCCTCACCGGTCTGGGGCACCTTGATGGGCCCGTAGTCGGCGTGCGGGACACGCAGGTACTCGGCTTGCCCGCCGGGCACGGAGCCGTAGAGCCGCGAGTAGCCCAGGAACTGTGCATTGTTGTTGTACTCGCGGACCTGGGTGGTTTCGCACTGGGACTGCAGACCGTTCCGGCACATGAAGCAGTGGCCGCAGGAGACGTTGAACGGGATGACCACCCGGTCCCCGGCCTTAATGTGGGTGACGGCCGAGCCGACTTCCTCCACTATCCCCATGGGCTCGTGTCCGATGATGTCGCCCTTGTCCATGAACGGAGTGAGCACCTCGTAAAGGTGCAGGTCCGAGCCGCAGATGCCGGTCGAGGTGATCCGCACGATCGCGTCCGTGGGCTCCTGGATCCGCGGATCCGGGACCTCCTCCACGCTGACCGAGCGCTTTCCCTGCCACGTCAAAGCCTTCATTGCCCTCCTTCTCAGGGCTGCCGCCCCGGACGGAACGACAGCATGCTGATCTTTCGGTCAATCGACCCTAACATCGCAGTAGCGCGGTGTTCCAAGCAGATCATCCTGGAGGCTGTTTCCGCAGCGGCAGCCCCCCCGCCCTACGAACCGACCAGGACGAAAACGTTGCCGTCGGGCGCACGCATCACGGCCACGTGCCCTGACTCGGTCGCGAAGGGCGCCTCTATCCATTCCACCCCGCCGTTGGAAGACAGCTCCTCGTAGGCGCGCCGGACATCGCCCACGAATACCTCGACCTCCAGGCGCCGGTTATCGGGGTTGTCGCTGAGAACGAGTTCGGAACTGTTCCCGCCCGGAAAACGCATGCCCACCAGGGTCCATGCCAGTCCTGCTGGAGTCTCGCGGTTGATCCGCCAGGACTCCCGCATCCCGAGCCCGGCATAGAACCTGACGGAGGCCTCAACGTCGACCGTCGGAACGCAGACGCATTCAAGCTTCAAGAACATCGGCGGTGGCTCCTGGGATACTCGGTCGGGACAGCGTCAAGCGGATGACTCCGGCCGGCTACTCCCGGCTGCCCTGGGCCAGCAGCGCTGTCAGCTCCTCCGTCAGGTCGGGCGAGACGGGGATTTCCTTGCCGTCGATGCTCTTGACCGGGGCGAGCAGGCGGATACTTGACACCAGCCAGACGGCGTCGGCTTCGTAGAGATCGTGCGGCTCCAGCGGACCGTAGCCCAACTGCCAGCCGGCAGCTTCCGCCTCCTTGAACAGCACCGACTGGGAAGTGCCCGGCAGGATGCCGCTCTCCAGCAGCGGCGTCACCAAAGTCTTTACGCCGTCGCGCACCCGCGCCATCAGCACGGTGGAGGTGGGCCCTTCGAGCACGCGGCCGTCGCTGGACGTGAAGATGGCGTCGTCGGCGCCGTTCTTGTGCGCATAACGCAATGCGGCCATGTTGACCGCGTAGGAAAGCGTCTTGGCCCCCATCAGCAACCACGGGGCGCGTTCGGCCAGCGAGCTGTCGTACCCGCGGTCGAGCAGCAGCACGGAAATGCCGTCGGTGCGCTGGCGCCGTCCGGCCGCCGGCGGCCGGGAAGCCTGGACCCAGGCCGTGGGCGTGGAAGCGCCTTCCACGCCGCGGGTCACCAGCAGCTTGATCACCAGTTCTTCGACGGGCGGGTGCTCGGCGATCGCCGTCGCAATGGCACGCTCCCAGGCGTCCGGGGCGGGAAGCTGCAGGCCCATGATTCGGGCCGAACTGGCCAGCCGGTCCAAGTGCGCCTGCAGCTTGCGAGGGGCCCCGTTGACTGCCAGCAGGGACTCGAAGATGCCGTCCCCGCGGGTGGCGCCGAGATCGGTGGCCATCAGCTGAGGTCGGGAAGCATCTGCGACGCGGCCCGCCTCGTGGGCAGGGTCCAAAAACACCAGAACTGTCATGGCTACAGCTTAGTTAGTTTGCCCCCAAACGCCGGGTAGGCTGGGAGGATTGCGCCGGCACACGGCGGGAGGGGAGGAACAGCCGCGTGCTGTGGTCGTTTGCGGGGCTGGGCACATTCCCCGATTGGGCCGTCGCCATTCTGGGCGTGGTCGATATGGCCATCCGCATCATTGCACTGGGCGTGATCCCGGGGAACCGCCGCCCCAATACCGCCATGGCCTGGCTGCTGGCCATCTTCTTCATCCCGCTGATCGGCCTGTTGCTCTTTTTCATGTTCGGCAGGTACCGCCTCTCGGAGCGCCGGATCGCCAAGCAGTCGGAGATTAACAGCCGGGTGTGGGCCGCCACCCGGAACCTCAAGGAGCCCAGCAGCGAGCAGGAAGCGCCGGCGTGGGTGCATTCGGCGGCGGAGTTGAACCGGCGGCTCGGCGCGTTCCCCATGGTGGACAGCAACCACGTGGAGCTGTACTCGGACTACGACGAGTCCATTGCCGCGATGACCGAGGCCGTGCGCGAGGCGCGTGAGTTCGTGAACATCGAGTTCTATATCATGAGCCGCGACGAAACCACCGGCAAGCTCTTCACCGCCTTGGAAGAAGCCGCCGCCCGGGGTGTCCGCGTGCGCCTGTTGTTCGACCACATCGGCACCCTCCGCGTCGCCGGCTACCGCAAGTTCCGCCGTTGGCTGGAGACCACCGACATCGACTGGCGCCGGATGCTGCCGGTGCTGCCGGTCCGCGGCCAGTGGCGCCGGATCGACCTGCGCAACCACCGCAAAATCCTGGTGGTGGACGGCCGTGTGGCGTTCACCGGATCGCAGAACCTGATCGAGCCCGGCTACCGCCGCACTTCCAGCCATAAGATCGGCCGCAAATGGGTGGAACTGATGGCGCGCTACGAAGGCCCCATCGTCACCGCGCTGAACGTTGTGTTCGCCACCGACTGGTCCAGCGAAACCGACGACACGCTCGAAGGCGAGTTGTTCACCCCGGCCCCGTTCCGCGAGCCCGGCCCCATGACCTGCCAGGCCCTGCCCAGCGGTCCCGGCTTCGCAACCGAGAACAACCTGCGCCTGTTCAACACGCTCATCTATGCGGCGGTGGAGCGGCTGTCCATCTGCAGCCCGTACTTCGTACCGGACGACTCGCTGCTCTATGCCATTACGACGGCGGCCCAGCGCGGCGTCGAGGTCGAATTGTTCGTGTCCGAACGCGGCGACCAACTGCTGGTCCATCACGCCCAGCAGTCCTACTATCAGGCGCTGCTGGAGGCCGGCGTGCGGATCTACCGCTACCCGAAGCCGCTGGTGCTGCACGCCAAGCACTTCACCGTGGACAATGAGGTCGCGGTCATCGGCTCCAGCAACATGGACATGCGGTCCTTCTCCCTCAACATGGAGGTCTCCGTGATGATGCTCGGGGACCACATCGTCGAGCGGGTGTCGGAGATTCAGGACAGCTATCGGGTGGTTTCGCGGGAGCTCACGCTGGAGGAGTGGAGGCAGCGGCCCCGCTGGCAGCGCTACGTGGACAACGTGGCCCGGCTGACGGCAACGCTGCAGTAGCCGCGCCCCGCCGCCCCCCGGCGAGCCGGCGGGGTAGCCGCGCCCCGCCGCCCCCCGGCGAGCCGGCGGGGCGGCCGCGCGCCCCGCCGGCACACCGGGTGTCACGACCGCCGGGCGTCCGGCGAGTGCCTATTCCGGCCAGGCGGAGTTCTGGATGATGTCCACGAAGTCGATGCGGCGGAAGCCGGGGCTGAAGTGCTCGAGCACGTCGGCGTTGACATTGCCGAAGGTAGTCTCCGGGCGGTGCTTGTTGCCGTCCGTGAAGGCGGCCAGGATCCGCCGCTTGAAGTCCGGGCGCGGGTGCGCCGCGGTTACCGCGTCGATGTCGTCCCGCGTGAGGTCCTGGTAGCCGAGCCCCAGGACATCGGTCGCGACGCCGGCGGTCACCAGCGCGATTTCCGGATCCATGAATTCAGGCACCCCCGGCGTGGTGTGGAGCGCGATGGCGGTCCACACCTTGGCCGCGTCCGCCTCGGGGCGCCCCTGCTCCAGCAGGAAGGACTTCGCGGCATTGGCGCCGTCGACCTCGAAGCGCAGGGTGTCGGTGCCATAGGTGCCGGTGAGGCCCAGATCGTGGAAGAGCGCGCCGACGTAGAGCAGCTCGTGGTCGACGTCGAGGCCGAGCCGCCGGCCCTGAAGGGCGCCGAAGAGGTACACCCGCCGGGAATGGTCGAACAGCAGGTCGTCGGTGGTATCGCGGACCAACTCGGTCGCCTTCCGAACGAGTTCCGTGTCCGGAATGGTAATGCCGGCGATGACTTCTGCCATGGTTGTCTCCTTTGTCCAGAGGCATGGGAATGTGCCTTGCTTCCCATACTGCCCGGCCACCGGCAGCCGGGCACCGTCACAAAGGACGACAATCCCTCGGATTCGGCCAACGGCGTTGCCGCTCAGCCGTTCTTCGCCGTGGACCGGAAACGCTGCTGGTATTTCGACGGCGGCACGCCGATCCGTGCCACGAAGGTCCGCCGCAGCGCTTCGGAGTTGCCGAACCCCGAGCGTTCGGCTGCCTCGGTGACGCTGTACCCCGAGTCCAGCAGCGCCTTGGCGGTGTCGAAGCGGACGAGCTCCACATACTTCGCCGGGGTCGTCTGCAGTTCTTCACGGAAGAGCCGCGTCAGGTGCCGCACGCTCAGGTTGGCGTCCCGGGCGAGGGCCGGAACAGAGAGCACCGCCGCCGGATCGGCGCGCACGGCGTCGAGCGCCGGCCGCAGGGGCGAGGACTTGGGCGGATCCCCCTGGAGCGGCGCCGAAAACTGCGACTGTCCGCCGGAGCGCTGCATGTACACCACGAGGGAGCGGGCCACCTCGCGGGCCAGATCCGGGCCGTGGTCCTCTTCGATCAGCGCAAGGGCCAGGTCGATGCCGGCCGTGACGCCGGCCGAAGTGTGGATCCGGCCGTCGCTGACGAAGATGGCGTCCGGCTCCACCCGCGTTGCCGGATAACGCCTGGCCAGCTCACGGGTGTGTTTCCAGTGCGTCGTCGCCCGGCGCCCGTCCAGCAGTCCCGCCGCCGCCAGAACGAAGGCGCCGGTGCAAATCGAGGACATTCGCCGGGTGTTGTCGGCAAGATGTCCGGCGGCGGCGACGAGCCCGGCGTGAAGTTGGTGCTCGGGCAGGGCATCCCCGCCGGCTACCAGGACCGTGTGGAAGTTTCCGGCGCCGGCCGCGACGGCATCCACCGATACCC
The DNA here is from genome assembly GCF_059092625.1 of Arthrobacter sp. Y3221114. Taxonomy (NCBI): domain Bacteria; kingdom Bacillati; phylum Actinomycetota; class Actinomycetes; order Micrococcales; family Micrococcaceae; genus Arthrobacter; species Arthrobacter sp. Y3221114. The sequence goes on along the minus strand of NZ_JBNHHW010000002.1, from coordinate 135,664 downwards.
GCAGCCCTACCGACGAGGCGACGTCATTCCCGTCCGGTGACAGGAAAATGAGTTCGTAGGAGCCGCCGAGGCGGTTCGCCTCGGCGAATGCCTCCGCCGGGCCGGCGACATCGAGAAGCTTCACCCCGTCGAAGACCAAAATGCCCACCCGGGCGGTCATCCCGCCACCGGCTGCTTCCACGATTCCTCGATTCTGGTCACCGGCTCCACGAGCCGTCCACGTCTACCGGCACAGTTATGCGCTACTCCGGGAACGCTGCCCCGAGCGCGGAAAGCACCCCGTAGGCCTTGGCCCGGACCTCGTCCCATTCGTCCTCGGGAACCGAGTCCGCCGTGATCGCGCCGCCAACCCCCAGGCTCAGCCGGTTGCCGTCCATCACGAGGGTGCGGATCACCACGGACAGGTCCGCCGCCCCGTCCAGCGAAAAGTAGCCCACGGCACCGGCGTAGACGCCGCGCGGTCCGGTCTCCAGCCGGTCCAGGATGTCCATGGTGCTGATCTTCGGTGCGCCCGTCATCGACCCGGCGGGAAACGCCGCCGCCACGGCCTCGGCCCGCACCGCCCCGGGCAACAGCTGCGCGTCGATCGTGGACACCATCTGGTGCACCGTCGCGTAGGACTCGATGGCGCACAGCCTGCTGACCTGCAGCGAGCCCGGCACCGCGAAGTGGCTCAGGTCGTTGCGCAGCAGGTCCACGATCATGATGTTCTCGGCGCGGTCCTTCGCGCTGCCGGCGAGCTCCTCGACGACGGCGGCATCGGCGTCGGGATCCGCAAGACGGCGCCGCGTGCCCTTGATCGGTTCGGCCCGCAGCCGCCCGCCGGCATCGAGGCCCAGGAAACGCTCGGGCGACGTGCTGGCCACCGTGAGCCGCCCGAACCGCAGGAGGCTGGCGAAGGGCGCGGGATTGCGGCTGCGGAGGGTCAGGTAGGTGTCCAGCGGATCCAGCTGTTCCGCCGCAGTCGCGTGCAGCAAGGTGGTCAGGCAGACCTCGTAGGTGTTGCCCTCGGCGATCTCGGCCTGCGCCTCCCGAATCTTGGCCAGGTAGGCTTCGCGCGTGTCGCGGGACCGGAAGCCCAAGGCCGTTGGACGCGCAACCGGATCCGGGGTAGGGCCGGCGGCTGCCGGCAGGCCGCGGATCACCGCTGCGGTCGCCGCGATCCAGTCGGCGGCGCCGTCCCCCGCGGAAGGGCCGGCAAGGGCGAGCAGCCAGGTGCACCGCCGCTCGTGGTCCAGCACGATGGCGCGGCCGGCGAACAGCAGCGCGGCATCCGGCGCGCCGTCCGGTGCCGCGGCGCCAGTGTCCGCGCCCCCGGTCTCGCGCTTGAGCTCGTATCCCAGGTAGCCCATCCAGCCCAGGGCGAAGCTCCCGGGGACCTCGTCCGGCAGGGTGACGATGCGGCGTCCCCACACGGTGTCCAGCCAGCGGAAGAAGCCGCCACGGATCCGGGCCGTGGCGTTGCCCTGGCCAACCACGGTGGTGCCGTTGCGGTGTTCCGCCCAGGCGCCGAAGCCGCCGCCGTCGTCGGCCAGGATGCTGATCCGGTTTCGGTCAGCGGATTCGTGGGTGTTGGAGCTATCCAGCCAGACGCTGCGGCCGGAGCCGGCGTACAGGCGCCGGTAGATGCCTTCGGCGTCCGGGTAAGCGGCCAGGCGTTCGGCGACCAGGCGGACGCCCTCGCGGGCCGCCCGCTCCGGGGCCAGGGCGTGTTCGAGGGCCGGTACCGAGGCCAGCGCTCGGAGCACCTGCCGGGGATCGGTGCCGGAGGGACCGGATTCGACGACGACGTCCGCCGCCGCCGCGACGTCGTCGGCGGCCAGCCAGGCCTCTTCCTGGTCGGCCCAGACGTCCCAGAAAGGTTCATACGTAGCGCCGTCCCGGGACAGGGCGCGTGTGCGCCGGTCGGCGGAGGGCGCCTGCAGCCAGATCACGGCGTCGAGGAGCCCGCGGGCGGCGGCATGGGCGGCACCGACGCCCTCGAACACCACCACGTCGGCCGGCTCCGTGGTGCGGGAGGCGCCGTCGTCGTCCTTGTCCCAGTCCCAAGCGGTCCAGAGCGCGGTATCCCCGGCGGCCAGGGGCCGCAGCACGGTCTCCAAGTACCGCTGCTGCCCGCCGGCCAAGCCGTGCCAGCCCGGGTAGATGTCCTCCAGATGGAACAGCGATACCGTGCGATGGACCCGCAGCATCGCCGCCAGTTCCACCGCCAGCGTTGTCTTGCCTGCCCCCGAGCGCCCGTCGACGGCGATCAGGACGGGCTTAGTGCGCACGGGTTTCCCCGCAGCCGGACGCGGTAGCGGCCCGGCCCGGGGAATGCCCCCGGACCGTATCGCGGCGGCAGGGGCTGCCGGCGCTGACTGCGATGTTGCGATACATGTCTTCGAGTCTATGAGAACCCGGCTACAGGAACGCCAGCATGAGGCCGACGGCGATGAACAAGGTGCCGAAGACCCGGTTCATCAACATCAGCCCGCGCACTGTCCGGGTGAAGCGCTGGAAGGACCGGGCCGCGGCGGCGAAGAAGAACCACACCACCAGGATGTCCACCACCACCACGGTGGCGATCAGGATCAAGTACTGCGGCAGTTGGGGCTGGTCCAGCCGGATGAAGCCGGGCATGAACGCCAGGAAGAAGACGATCGCCTTCGGGTTGAGCAGGTTGACCCAGAGACCGCGCCGGAACATGGAGAAGGCGGGCTCGTTGCGGCGCGACTCTTCGATTTCCGCGCCGCCCGTCGGCTTGGCAAAGAACTGGCGCAGGCCCAGGTAGATCAGGTACGCCGCACCCGCGTACTTGATGGCGGCGAACAGCATCGGCGAATTGGAGACCAGCAAGCCCAGGCCCAGCGCCACGATCACCACGTGGACGACCAGGGCGGCCTGCTGGCCCAGGATTCCCCAGATGGAGCGGCGGAAGCCGGCATTGAGCGAGTTGCTCATGGTGTTGATGGCACCGGCGCCGGGGGTGAAGCTGATGACCACGGTGGCGCCGAGCAGCGCCAGCCATAACGAGATTTGCACCAGATGATCCTACGGTGCGGCCCGGCCGCTTCCGGTCAGCGGGCCTCGAGCACGGCCATGGCCGCGTTGTGGCCGCCCAGGCCGCTGACTCCGCCGCCGCGCCGCGCGCCGGCCCCGCACAGCAGGATCCGCTCGTGCGCCGTGGCCACGCCCCAGCGCCGGGCCGGCGTGTCGAGCGGTTCGTCGTCTTCGGCGAACGGCCAGTCCAGGGGGCCGTGGAAGATGCTGCCGCCGGTCATGTTCAACGCCTGCTGGAGGTCCAGGGTGGTCTTGGTTTCGATGCACGGCTCGCCGCGTTGATCGCGCAGGATGCAGTCCTCGATCGGCTCGGCGAGCACGGAATTGAGCGAGGCCAGCACGGCGTCCTGGAGCCGCTGCCGCATCGCGTCGTTGTTCTCCTCGGTGATCAGCCGGTGCGGGGTCTGGAGCGTGAACACGGTGAGCGTGTGGGCGCCGGCTGCCTGCAGTTCGGGCGAGAGGATGGACGGGTCGGTCAGGGAGTGGCAGTAAATCTCGGCGGGCAGCGGAACCGGCACCCGGCCCGCGGCCGCTTCGGCAGCGGCCGCTTCCAGCTGGGAGTACAACTCGTTGATATGGAAGGTGCCGCCGAAGGCCGCCTCCGGCGCCACCGAGCCCTCCCGCAGCTTCGGAAGCCGGGACAGCAGCAGGTTCACCTTCGCCTGCGCGCCTTCCGGAGCCGCGTCCGGCCGGGTGGCCGGGCCGGCGCCGCCGGCGGCCAGCAGCCCGTTGAGCACGGCGGGGGAGACGTTGGCGAGTACCCGTTCCGCCGAGACGACGACGCCGCCCGCACCGCCGTCGTCGTACCTCACCTCGCCCTCGGGGGAGACGGAGGTGACCCGCGCCCGGGTCCGCAGCTCCGCGCCGGCGCTGCGGGCCGCCTTTTCCAGCGCCGCGGTGACTGCACCCATGCCGCCCTCGGGCACGTCCCAGTCACCGGTACCGCCGCCGATCACGTGGTACAGGAAGCATTTGTTCTGCTGCAGCGAGGCGTCGTGGGCGCCGGCAAAGGTGCTGATCAGGGCGTCGGTGAGCACCACCCCGCGGACCAGGTCCGAGCCGAAATTGCGCTCGACCACCTCGCCGATCGGCCGGTCGATGAAGTCGTGCCAGGCCTCGTCGTCGCCGACCCGGCTGCGCACCTCGGAGCGGCGCAGCAGCGGTTCGGTGACCGAGGGCCAGAGGGCCCGGGCCAGCCGGTTGGTGCGCTGATAGAACCCGGTGAAGGGCTCGAAGTCGGTTGCCGCGCCCACCGCGGCGAAGGACGAGCGGGTGGCGTCCGGGTCCTGGTTGTCCACCAGCAGGCCCGTCGCGGCCCCGGGCAGGGGGGTGTAGGACGAGAAGCGCCGGCGCAGCAGCCGCAGGTCCAGCTGCAGATCCTCGATGATGCGCCGCGGCAGCAGGCTGACCAGGTACGAATAGCGCGAGATGCGGGCCCCGGTGCCGGGAAAGACTTCTGCCGAAACCGCGGCTCCGCCGACCTGGTCCTCGCGTTCGAGCACGAGCACCCGGCGCCCCGCGCGCGCAAGGTAGGCGGCCGCCACCAAGCCGTTGTGGCCGCCGCCGGCGATGATCACGTCGTAGTGCTCGGGCATGTCAGTCCTTCCGTCCCGCCGGCGGGGATCAGGGTTTGCGGGCCAGGATCTCGCCGTTGGGGATCAGGAACCACGCATCCGGGGCGGCTGCCCACGTCAGCCAGCCGCGGGCAATGCGTTCCAGCCCGGCCCGGTCGATCAGCCCCCGCTCCAGCGACTGTTCGGCGTAGCCGGAGTGCAGGACCCGCTCGGACCAGACGTCGCCCTGCCAGCGGCGCTGCTCCTCGGTGGCATACAGCCAGTTGGACGACGACGGAGTGATGTCGTGGAAGCCTGCCGCCTGCGCCCAGGAGATGAGGTGCCGGCCGGCATCCGGTTCCGCGCGGTTGCCGCGGGCGAGCTGCTGGTAGGTGTCCATCCAGTCGTCGAGTTCGGGCAGTTCCGGGTACCAGCTCATGCCGTGGAAGTCGGCGTCCCGGACGGCCACGATGCCGCCGGGCTTGACCACACGCCGCATCTCGTAGAGCGCGGCGACCGGGTCGGTCAGGTGCTGGAGGACCTGGTGGGCGTGCACCACGTCGAAAGTATCGTCGTCGAACTCGAGGTCGTAGATGTTGCCGGCGACGAAGGTTGCGTTCTCGATCCCGCGCAGGGCGGCGAGTTCGGCCGCCTGGGTCAGGACGTCGTCGGACCGGTCCAATCCGGTCACCTGTCCCGGGGCCACCCGTTCTGCCAGGTCCACGGTGATGCTGCCCGGGCCGCAGCCCACGTCCAGCAGCATCATCCCGGGCTTGAGCTCCGGCAGCAGGTACGCCGCGCAGTCCTCGGCCGTCCGGATCGCATGGGCTTTGACCACGCTCTTGTGGTGTCCGTGTGAGTAGACCTCGTCCTTCATAGTGGGAGACTACTCCGCGCCCCAGCGGCCACGTAGCTGCCGTGCCGGAATGTTGCGCTATTTGTCGGCCGCGGTGACCTCGGAACAGGCGGCTTCGGTGGCGGCGATGATGGCCGCCAAACAACCGCCCTGCCGCTGCCGCCCGCCGCGGGTCCCGCTACCCATCGAGCCAAACTTGAGTCCGGTGCGCTCAACTTGATTGACAATGGCCGTCGTCCGAGTAAACTTGAGTGCAGAAGGCTCACATCGGCTGCCGCCCACAGCGGCGCCGCCCGGGTACGCCCGGGTGATGGGCCGCCACAGTAATCGAGGCCGCGAAAGCGGCCGCAAAGGAAGGACACGCGTATGTCTCGTGCAGTAGGTATCGACCTCGGAACCACCAACTCCGTTGTTTCTGTTCTGGAGGGTGGCGAACCCACCGTCATCGCCAACGCCGAGGGTGGCCGCACCACGCCGTCCGTCGTCGCATTCTCCAAGTCCGGTGAGGTGCTGGTCGGTGAGATCGCCAAGCGCCAGGCCGTCAACAACATCGAGCGCACCATCGCCTCGGTCAAGCGCCACATGGGCACCGACTGGAAGACCGAGATCGACGGGAAGAACTACACCGCGCAGGAAATCTCCGCCCGCATCCTGCAGAAGCTCAAGCACGACGCAGAGTCCTACCTGGGCGAGAAGGTCACCGACGCGGTCATCACCGTTCCGGCCTACTTCAACGACGCCGAGCGCCAGTCCACCAAGGAAGCCGGCGAAATTGCGGGCCTGAACGTGCTGCGCATCGTCAACGAGCCGACCGCAGCCGCGCTGGCCTACGGCCTGGACAAGGGCAAGGAAGACGAACTGATCCTGGTCTTCGACCTCGGCGGCGGCACCTTCGACGTGTCCCTGCTGGAAGTGGGCAAGGACGAGGACGACTTCTCCACCATCCAGGTCCGCGCCACCTCCGGCGACAACCGCCTGGGCGGCGACGACTGGGACCAGCGGGTGGTCGACTTCCTGCTGAAGCAGGCCAAGTCCAAGGGCGCCGACCTGTCCAAGGACAAGATCGCCCTGCAGCGCCTGAAGGAAGCGGCCGAGCAGGCCAAGAAGGAGCTGTCCTCGGCTTCCTCCACCAACATCTCCCTGCAGTACCTCTCCGTCACGCCGGAGGGACCGGTGCACCTGGATGAGCACCTCAGCCGGGCCAAGTTCCAGGAACTGACCGCGGACCTGCTCGAGCGCACCAAGAAGCCGTTCCACGACGTGATCACCGAAGCTGGCATCAAGGTCTCCGACATCGACCACATCGTGCTGGTCGGCGGTTCCACCCGGATGCCCGCCGTCGTCGAACTGGTCAAGGAAATGGCCGGCGGCAAGGAGCCGAACAAGGGCGTGAACCCGGACGAGGTCGTGGCCGTGGGCGCTGCCCTGCAGGCCGGCGTCCTGAAGGGCGAGCGCAAGGACGTCCTGCTGATCGATGTCACCCCGCTGTCGCTGGGCATCGAGACCAAGGGCGGCGTGATGACCAAGCTGATCGAGCGCAACACCGCGATCCCGACCAAGCGGTCCGAGACCTTCACCACCGCCGATGACAACCAGCCGTCGGTGGCCATCCAGGTCTTCCAGGGCGAGCGCGAGTTCACCCGCGACAACAAGCCGCTGGGCACCTTCGAGCTGACCGGCATCGCGCCGGCGCCGCGCGGCGTGCCGCAGGTCGAGGTCACCTTCGACATCGACGCCAACGGCATTGTGCACGTCTCCGCCAAGGACAAGGGCACCGGCGCCGAGCAGTCGATGACCATCACGGGCGGCACCGCGCTGTCCAAGGATGACATCGACCGCATGGTGCGGGAGGCCGAAGAGCACGCCGCCGAGGACAAGAAGCGCCGCGAGGCCGCCGACGTCCGCAACTCGGCCGAGCAGCTGGCCTACTCCGTGGACAAGCTGCTCGCCGACAACGACGACAAGCTGCCCGAAGAGGTCAAGACCGAGGTCAAGTCCGACGTCGACGCCCTGAAATCCGCACTGGAAAAGCAGGACAACGACGACGAGGTCAAGGCCGCGTTCGAGAAGCTGCAGGCATCCCAGACCAAGCTGGGCGAGGCCATCTACTCGCAGGCGCAGGCCTCCGGCGCGGCCGGCGACGGTGCAGCCGCCGGTGACGGTTCCTCCGAGGCCGGCTCCGGCGCGGCCGACGAGGACATCGTGGACGCCGAAGTGGTCGACGAAGACGAGAAGAAGTAACCATGGCGGAAAAGGGTAACGAAGAAGAACACCAGACAGAGCCGGTGAACTTCCGCGACAACCGCAAGATCGATCCGGAAACCGGACAGGTCCGCGGCGCCGCGGGAGCAACCGGGGATGCCGGCGCGGCTGCGGGGGCAACTTCCGCGGCCGGCCAGGGCGCCGACGCCGACGCGCTGGCCCAGGCGGAGCAGATCCTGAACGGCGCCGAGGTCCCCGCGGGGGAATCTGTTGCCCAAGGGACCACGTCGCAGGAAGCCGAGGAGCTGAAGAACGATCTGCTCCGGCTGCAGGCGGAGTACGTGAACTACCGCAAGCGGGTGGAACGCGACCGCGCGGTGGCCGGCGAGATGGCTGTCATCGGTGTGCTGAACTCGCTGCTGCCCGTCCTGGACGACATCGACGCCGCGCGCCAGCACGGCGATCTCGCGGACGGCCCGTTCGCGGCCATTGCCACCAAGCTGGACGGCGTGCTCAGGACCTATGGCCTGACCCGCATCGAGGAGGCCGGCGTCGAATTCGACCCGAACATCCACGAGGCCTTGATGCAGCAGCCTGACGCCGAGGTGGAAATGGACACCGTCAGCCAGGTCCTGCGCCTGGGTTACAGGGCCGGCGACCGCGTGCTGCGCGCGGCCCAGGTAGTGGTAGCCGTACCGGCGGAATGACACCGGCAGGGGGCGCCCCGGCGCCCAGCCGCAGATGACGGGTTGGCCTCCGGACCGTCGGAGGCCAACCCGTCACCGTCCGGGGCTCCCGTGCCCATAGACTTTGTGACAACTGAAAGGAGGCGCCTGCATGGCTAGCCAGGACTGGGTCGAGAAGGACTTCTACAAGATCCTCGGTGTCTCCAAGGACGCATCCGATGCGGACATCAAGAAGGCGTACCGCAAGCTCGCGCGGACCCACCATCCGGATACCAACCGGGGGGATGAAGGTTCGGAAAAGAAGTTCAAGGACATCTCCGAGGCCTACTCGGTCCTCTCGGACCCGGGGGAGCGCGAGCAGTACGACGCGATCCGCGCCATGGGCAGCGGCGCGCGCTTCAGCGCCGGGGGACCCGGCAGCGCCGGCGGGCCGGGCGCAGGCGGTTTCGAGGACATCTTCGGCAACCTGTTCGGCCAAGGCACCCGCACCCGTGCCGGCTCCGGGGGCACGGTGCCGCCGGAGTTCGCCGATCTGTTCGGCGGCTTCGGCGGTTTCCCGCAGCAGCAGCAGCCGCCGCGCAGGGGCGCCGACCGCACAGCGACCACCAGCATTTCCTTCGCCGGTTCCATTAACGGCACCACCATCGGGTTGCGCGAACCCAGCGGCGAGGTGATCGACGTGCGGATCCCGGCCGGGATCAAAGACGGCCAGAAGGTCCGCGTCCGCGGCAAGGGCCAGCCCGGCCCCGCCGGCGCGGGAGACCTGATGGTGACCGTCAACGTCAAGCCCCACCCGTTCTTCCAGCGCGACGGCGACAACATCCGGATCCACGTCCCGGTCACGTTCCCGGAGGCCGCGCTGGGCGCGCAGATCGACGTTCCGACCCTGAGCGGTGAGTTCGTCAAGGTCAAGGTGCCGGCAGGAACACCCTCCGGCCGGACACTCCGCGTGAAGGGACGCGGGGTGAAGACCTCGAAGAACACCGGCGATTTGCTCGTGACCATCGACGTGGTGGTCCCGCAGAACCTTGGGAAAGAGGCCCAAGAAGCAGTCAACGCCTTCGCGGCGGCGACTGCCGGGTCCGACCCGCGCGGGAATCTTGCCGCCAAGGCCAGGTTGTAGCGGGCGGAAGTTGCAACCGGCCGGGACTGGCCGGACGGGAAACGCGCGAAGCGCAGGAGGGAGAGCACCATGAGCATCGATATGAATGCGCCGATCTTCGTGATTTCGGTTGCGGCCGAACTGGCGGACATGCACCCGCAGACCCTGCGCCAGTATGACCGTCTCGGCCTGGTCTCTCCGTCGCGCCAGCGGGGCAGGCAGCGCCGCTATTCGCAGAAGGACGTGAACACCCTGCGCGAGGTTCAGCGGCTCTCCCAGGAAGGCGTCTCGCTGGAAGGGATCAAGCGCATCCTCCAGCTGGAAAACGAGGTCGCCGCCCTCAAGGCCCAGGTCCGGGACCTCTCCGAGGAGCTGATGGCCAGGCAGCGCCGAGGCACCGACTCCAGCCGGGTGTTCGCCGCCGGCTTGGCCGGGGACGTGGTGACGCTCGCCCGCGGCCAGCGGCCGCGTCCGCGCAGCCAGGCGCTGATGGTCTGGCGTCCGCAGCGCTGATGGCCTGGCGTCCGGAGCGCTGATCCGTTCGGCCTGCGCCTATGATCGAACGCCCGCAGCTGCCGGCCCCAAGCAGGCGGCTGCGGGCAGGATGGCGGCGTGGAGCTACTTGATCATTTCGCCGTCCGGGGCGACCACGTACCAGACGTCGTTAACGCCCTGGCCGGTGGTGTCTCCCGGGGCCTTGTCCTGGGCCCAGTAGTAGATGGGCATGCCGTTCAGTGTCACCTGCTGCTGCCCGTCGGGGGTGTCAATGAGGCCCACCTCGGCGGTGACCCCGTCGAGTTCCGGCTCTTCCTCGGCCAGTACGGGTGGCCACGCGGCCAGGCAGTCGCCCGTGCAGGCGCTTTCGCCGGAGTCCGGGACGTCCTTGGTGAAGTAGTAAACAGTCATGCCTTCGCCGTCCACCACGATTTCGCCCAGGTCGGAATCGGCCGTGGTCAAGGTGGAGGCAGATCCGGACGCTTGCGCGCCGCCTGTCTCCGCGCCGTCTGTCTCCGGGGCCGCCGGCGTGGTCATTTCGGGGGCGCCGGCCGTCGGCGTCTCGACTGCCGGCGGTGCCTCCGGGCCGGCGGGCGTTTCCGTACCCGAACCGCCTCCGCAACCGGCGAGGCCCAGCATGGCAGCGCCCAGCAGGGCTGTCGCGGCTGTCTGTGTGATTTTCATGGGGCTTCCTTTGCCGTCTCCCGGGCGCTGCCCGGAGCGCGGTGCCGCGGGGCGCGGCCCGCTATTGGCAAAGACGCCGGCCGCGCCCACAATGGTTCAACGTTGGGCGAGGGAATCCCGTGGGCAGGATGAACCGGAACGCCGCCGCCGTCGTCGTACCCGGTAGGAAGCCGCGTGGGGAGGTTGCGACCGCCGGTGAGGCGGCCGGGGTTGCCGGCAGGGAGGAGGCGGCCGTGGCATTGGACGACGAGGCCGTGGCCCGCCTCTACCGCGACCATGCCACGGCGCTGCGCCGGTTCGTGCGCGCCGCGACCTCCGACGCGGACCAGGTGGAGGACGTGGTGCAGGAGACGATCCTGCGGGTGTGGAAGCGCGGCCCGGAAACCGACAACATGCGCGGCTACCTGTACCAAACCGCCCGGCACGTGATTATCGACGGCTACCGGCGCCGCACCCGGCGGCCGGGAGAGACCGGACTGGGCGAGGACGAGCCGGCCGTCGAAGAAGACCAGCTGGAGCGGCTCCTGCTCCGTGTGGTCATGGAGGAAGCCCTGGCACGCATCAGCCCCGACCACCGCAACATCATCCTTGCCCTGCATTACCAGCGGCTCACCTCGTCCGAAGCCGCCCGGTCGCTGGGCATTCCGCTGGGCACGGTGAAGTCGCGGGCGTTTTACGCGGCCAAGGCCCTGCGGGCCGTACTGGACGAGATGGGGGTGGGGCAGCCGTGAACACCAACGAGGAACAGCACCGACTGCTCGGCCTCTACGTCTTGGGCGGGCTGGACCGCCGCGAACGGGCGGGCTTCGAAGAACACCTGGCCTCCTGCCCCGCGTGCCGCAGGGAAGCCGACGAGCTGGAATCGCTGCCCGACCTGCTGGACGCGCTGCCGCGCGACGCAGCGTTGGAGCTGGCGGCGCCGCCGCAGCATGAAGTCGAGGAACGCACCCGGGAACTGGTGGATGAACTGGCCAACCGGCGGCGGAAGGAGCGACGGCGGTGGGTCGGGTTGGTGGCGGCCGTGGCGGGTGTCTGCCTGGTCGCCGGGGCGGCCATCGGGCCGTTGCTGACCCAGCAGCAGCAGCAGCCGCCGGCGACGGAGAGTTATGTGATGACTGCCGACGGCGGCCTGCAACTGGAGCTGGCACTGGTGCACAAGGCCTGGGGCACCGAGATGCAGGTAGCGGGGGAGCAGCTGCCGCGGGACGGCCTGCTCACCCTGTGGGTGACCGGAGATACCGGCTACACCTACCAGGTGGCTTCCTGGCAGGCGACGTCGGCGGGCCGCGCCACGCTCACCGCAGCCTGCGCCATGGACACCGACGAGATCGTCCAGGTGGAACTGCGCAGCGGGGCGGACGCAACGCTGGCGGCCGTGGCTACGGACTGAGCAGGAGCAGGCCCGCAACCAGGTCCCTGCGGATCAGTTCCGGCGGTAGGCGAGGTCGAAGATCATCCGGCCGGCGTCGTGGGCCTTCTGCTCGAAGCTGGTCATGGTCCGGCCGTCGAAGCGGGGCGCCCAGCCGCCGAGCTCGTCCATGCCTTCACCGGTGCTGGCATTGCCGGTACTGACCGGGATCTTGCCTTCGCGCACCGGGGCGCCGCCCACCACGCCTTCCACGCCGCTTTCCCAGACCTGGGTCAACGGGCTGTCCTTGCCGGTACGCTCGCCGGCATGCAGGTTGCGGAAGTCCGGCGAGGCATCCGCGACCCGGCGCATCTGGATCGCGTAGTCGGACCAGTCGGTGGCCAGGCGCCAGATCCCGCCCGGCTGCAGGACGCGGGCGGCAAGGCCCGCGAAGCTCTCCTGCACGAGCCGGCGCTTGTGGTGGCGGGTCTTGTGCCACGGGTCGGGAAAGAACACCCAGAGTTCGGCCACCGAGGACTCGGGCAGCATGGTCGCGAGGGCGTCCGGGGCGTTGACCTGCGCCACACGCACGTTGGACAGGCCGTGCTGGCCGATCCGCAGCAGGGTCTGCGCCAGCCCAGGCCGGTAGACCTCCAGGGCCAGGAAGTTCCACTCCGGGTGCTGCTCCGCGGCATGGCAGACGGCCTCGCCCAGGCCGGAGCCGATCTCCACGACCAGAGGTGCCTCGCGTCCGAAAGCTGCCGCCGCATCAAAGACAAAGGCCGGGTCCACGGTGGTGTCGCCGCCGTGCCGGGGGAGGTCCACGGCGAACTTCGGGCCGTATTCGTCCCAGGCTTGCTGGCGGCGGCCCTGCAGCCGTGAGCCGCGTCGTACAAAGCTGACCGGACGGGCGAGGTGGGTGGGCTGCGTGAGGCGCGCGCCGTCGTCGTGCACGGGAACATCAGGGGTGGGGGAGTCGCTGGTCATCCCCACCAGAGTATCGCCCGTGCGCGGGCGGCCCGCACGTGCTGCTAGACTTGAACTACTCGGAGGCGCAGTTTGACGCGTTTCCCTGCGTCGATGAACGCTTTCAATTGCACCGCCGCTATCCGTCTAACGACGTGACCGGGCAGATCCGGGCGGTTGGCACTGTCTGATTTTTCTTCGGCGACCCTGGGCTAACCTGCCGCGGGGACACTGACCGGAAGACATTCGCACTTTCTTATGACTACTTTTGTTGCCCTTGGCGTGCCCAAGTCCCTTGCTTCGAAGCTCGCTGCCGATGGCATTGAAGCTCCGTTCCCCATCCAGACCGAGACCCTGCCCGATACGCTGGCGGGCCGGGATGTGCTGGGCCGCGGCCGCACCGGCTCCGGCAAGACGCTGGCGTTCGCGCTGCCGCTGGTGGCCAGGCTCGCCGAGCGCGAAGCCGCCCATTTCCGCAAACCCGGACGCCCGCTGGGCCTGGTTCTGGCTCCGACCCGCGAACTGGCCACCCAGCTCAACAACACCATCGAGCCGCTGGCGGCCGAGCTGGGCCTGAACACCACGGTGATCTACGGCGGCGTCTCGCAGCAGCGCCAGGAAAAGGCGCTGCGCGCCGGCGTCGACATTGTGATTGCCTGCCCGGGCCGGCTCGAAGACCTGATGAAGCAGAAGATCATCACGCTGGAATCGGTGGAAATCACCGTCCTGGACGAGGCCGACCACATGGCCGACTTGGGCTTCCTGCCCGTGGTGAAGAAGCTGCTGGACACCACGCCGGCCGGTGGCCAGCGCATGCTGTTCTCCGCGACCCTGGACAACGGCGTGGACAAGCTCGTGCAGCGTTACCTGTCCAGCCCCTTGACCCACTCCGTGGACGACCCGCAGGCCGCGGTCACCACCATGGAACACCACGTGCTGGTGACCCGCGATGCCTCCGAAAAGAAGCAGGTGCTCAACCGGCTGGCCGCCGGTGCCGGGCGCCGCGTGCTGTTCACGCGCACCAAGCACCACGCCCGCAAGCTGGCCAAGGCCCTCACCGACGCCGGCATCCCGGCGGTGGACCTGCACGGCAACCTGTCGCAGAACGCCCGCGACCGCAACCTCGCAGAGTTCTCCTCCGGCCATGTGCGCGTGCTGGTCGCCACGGACGTGGCCGCCCGCGGCGTGCACGTGGACGACGTGGAACTGGTGATCCACGTGGATCCGCCCACCGAGCACAAGGCGTATCTGCACCGTTCCGGCCGTACCGCCCGCGCCGGTTCCGACGGCACCGTCGTGACCCTGGCGCTGCCGGAACAGCGGCTGGAAGTCGGCAAGCTGATGAAGGCCGCCGGGGTGGACGTAGCCTTCGAAAGCGTCACGGCTTCCTCGGAGCTGCTGGCGAACCTGGTGGGCGAGGTTGCCGCACCCGTGGATCCGCAGTTGCGGGCCCAGCAGCAGGCAGCGAACCTGCCGCAGCGCGGCGGTGGCACCTCGACCGGCGCCAACGCCCAGCGCAAGCGGGCCATGCGGTCCGGCGGCCGCGGCGGCCGGACCCGTTCCGGTGAAGCCCGTTCCGGCGAGGCCCGCCAGGCCTCCGGCGCCGCCCGCGCCGGCGGCCCGGAGAACGGCCAGCGCCAGCCGGCCCGCGGCGAAAGCCACGGCCAGGCCGGCCGGGACGTTGCCGCCCGCAGCCACGGCAGCCATCGCAGCGCCGCAGGTTCGGATTCCGCCGCACGCCGCGGCCAGTCGGGCACCGCAGCAGGCGGCCGCAGCGGCTCGGGGCCGGCGCGTTCCGGCGCCCCGGCCCGCTCGGGCGGCGCACAGCGCGCCGCCGGCGGTCAGCGCTCCGCGGCCGGCACCCGGCCGGTCTTCCGGTCGGAGACTCCGGCGGCCGAGCGTCCGGCCCGCCGCGGCCCGCGCCGCGCCACGGCACCGGCTTCGCAGGAAAAGCGCCGGACAAACTAGGCCGGGCGCACAGCCGAAGCCGCAGGGCGGTCCCTTCGTACGGAGGGGCCGCCCTGCGGCCTTTTGTTGCCCCAGAGGGAAAGGTCCTGTAGTGCTGGTTGCCGCGATCCTTCCCCTGTCCGCGAGATCCACGGGTCCGCCCAAACAACGCATTAGGGGGACACTCAGGGGCATCCCGTATGGCGGCCGACCGCGTCACTGGCCAGAATGGTGGGATGAAGGCACTTCTGAACGTTATCTGGCTCCTGTTCGGCGGCATTTGGCTGGCGCTGGGCTACTTCCTGGCCGGCATCGTCTGCTGCCTGCTGATCGTGACGATCCCCTTTGGCATCGCCTCGTTCCGGATCGCGGGCTACGCGTTGTGGCCGTTCGGCCGCATGGTGGTGGACCGCGGCGGGCGCACCTACTTCATGTCCACCGTGGGGAACATCATCTGGTTGCTGGTCGCCGGCATCTGGATCGCGATCGGGCATGTGCTGACAGCGGTGGCGCAGGCCATCACCATCATCGGTATTCCGCTGGCGATCGCGAACCTCAAGATGATTCCGGTGTCCCTGACGCCGCTGGGCAAGGAGATCGTGTCCACCGACCGCGCGTTCCCGGGGTATGTTCCCGGCTATCAGCCGGGCGCCGTTACGTGGCGCTGACCGGAGGATGTTGACCGGCCGACGTTGTTGGCCGGCCGGTCCCGAGGGCGGGCTACTCGATCTGCAGGCGGCGGCTGTCGCTGAGCCCCGGAATGCGGCGCGCTGAAGCCGGCACCACAAAACGCCGTCCGGTGACCACAGTGGGAACGATGCGGACGAAGTTGTTCTTTTCGCCCGACTGCCAAGGGAACAGCGGCAGCATGGCCGATTCCAGGACTTCCTCAATGGTGTCCATCCGCTGGGCGCTGCCGCGCGCCACTGCGCTCCAGGCGACGCCCGTGGTCGGATCAAAGCCGTCCACCTCCAGAACCACTTCGCCTGCAAGGGCGGCATCGAGCTTGGTGCCCGGGGCCGAGCGGAACACGATGCTGCCGTGGTCCACTACGTAATTGACCGGAAAGATCTCCGGGTGAGACTCGACGACGACTCCGAGCCGGCCGAAGTCAGCGCTGCGGAACAATTTCCAGCAATCGGCGACAGGCAGCTGTGTCGTCGATGAAGGCAGCTCGTTCGCGGCGGTCATGGTTTCAGTTTATTGATCCCTGACCGGCGGGGATAGGGTGCGCATTCGCCCGCCGGGCGCCGCTACGGGCCGCCGGAGCAGCCCCGAAATTCACGCACCGATGTGGTGCAATGCGTCCCAATATGTGCTGGAATTACCACACGAGCCGCACGCGGCTGAATGGGTCGGCCAGGCGCATCCATCTGGCTTTTGGGGAGGGCAGTGCCTGTGCCAGAGGAGGAGCGCTGCAATGTCCGAACTATCTCCGGATCTATCCGGCGAGTGGCGGTTCGATCCGGCGCATACGCGGATTGGTTTCTCCACCCGCCATGCCATGGTGACGAAAGTCCGGGGTGCGTTCAACGACGTGGAAGGCATCATCCAGGCCGACGTGGATAACCCGGCCAATTCGTCGGTCAAGGTCACGATCAAGGTCGCCAGCATCGATACCCGCAGCCCGCAACGCGACGAGCATTTGCGCACCAATGACTTTTTCGATGCGCCCAACTACCCGGAGATCACGTTCGTCAGCACCCGCATCGATCAGGTGGAAAGCGCAAACTTCATAGTGAACGGCGACCTGACCATCCGCGGCATCACCAAGCAGGTCGCGGTTCCGATTGACTTTATCGGCGTGGAGCGGGACCCGGGCGGGCAGCTCAGGGCCGGCTTTGAAGGCTCCCGGCGCATCGACCGGCAGGAGTTCGGCGTCAAATGGAACACGGCACTGGACTCGGGCGGCATGCTGGTGTCGGACCGCGTGATGCTGGAGTTCGAGGTCTCCGCCGTCAAGGTCGAGGACCCCGCCGCGCCGTAAGCAGCCGGCGCGCCCGGATAATCCGCCGCCCTCAATCCCCGGCCGGGTAGACCGACACCAGTGCCGCGAAGCCGCGCCCGCTGACCTCGCTCGTCCCTGAACCGGCCACCGTGTCGTAGGTATGCAGTGGCTGGGCCGTGCCCTCCGCCGTCGCCTGTGCCTGGCCCTGGAGCAGCACCAGGAACTGTCCGTCGGCCAGCTGCAGCGGCTGTTTTTTGGACAGCTCAACGATCAGCAGGCCGGCGCCCCAGGCCCCGCGGCGGGTCATGATGTTCAGCGCGCGGCACGGTCCCGTCGGCAGGCTGCAGTCCGTGCTGCTCCCGCCGTCGAAGCGGAAGGGGCGGTAGCGTTCCATCCGGTGCTGGCTGCCATCCACGGTCAGGAAGGCGACGTCGCCGTCCACGACGGTGAATATCCGGTCCACGCCCGGATATTCGGAGAAGCTGCCGTCCGACGTGATGTCCGCCAGGCTCAACCGCCAGCCGGGGAATCCGTCCGCGCCGGCGTCACCGGCCGCCAGTTCCCTGGTCACGCCGCCGCCGTTCCGCCACCGCTGTTCCTTGAGCGCGGCTGCGCGAATGATTTCCACTGGGACTCCTTGACCGGATGTTAAAGCTGCCGGTCCCAGTTCAGCACATAAGCGTCCTGGTAGCCGTCCGCGCCGCTGACCGCCGCGGCCTCGTTCCGTTCGAAGCCCAGCGACGTGACGATGCGCAGGGACGCGGTGTTGGCCGGATGGACCAGCGCCAGGAACGGCGGCAGTTCCAAAAACTCGTTTGCATGGGCGACGACGGCGGCGACCGCCTCGCGCCCGTAACCGCGGTGCCACACGGCGGGGTCGAAGCGGTAGTAGAGACTGAGCACGGGGCGGCCGGACAGCGCCACGTGCTTAACGCCGGCGAAGCCGATTGCGTCTTCACGGCCGGGCAGGCGGACGGCGAAGTAGCCAACGCCGTGGTTCTCCCACTGCGCTTCCCAGCGCTGGAAAAGGCCCTCGGCTTCCTCGTTCCAGATCAGCGCGTCGGAAGGATTAAACCGCGTGGTGCGCCGGTCGGAGAGGATCCTGAACATGGCGCCGATGTCCTCCGGCGTCGGCTGGTTCAGCAGCAGCCGGGCAGTCTCCAACATGGTTTCCGTCGTGGCCACCTCCGTCCTGCTTCCTTCACGTCCCCGATACAGCCTATTCGTCGGACGCCCTTCCGGGCAGGCCGCCGGAGCGACAAGATGGGTCGTGGGCAAGCAGGCTCCGCAACCTGTGGATAACTTTACTTCCAAAGTTGAGTGAAGTAGACTCAACTTAGCTTTTAGGCCAGCACTGACGCGCTGGCCAGAACCATTCCGGAGTGAACGGAGACAAGAGTTGGACGCTAAATTCACCACCAAGAGCCAGGAAGCGCTGTCGGCTGCGGCCATGAACGCCTCGACGGCGGGCAATCCGCAGATCGAGCCCGCCCACCTGCTCAAGGCCCTGATGGACCAGCGCGACGGCGTGGCCGTTGCCGTGCTGAAGTCCGCCGGGGCCGATCCGGACTCGGTGAGTGTCCAGGCGAGCACCGCGATCAAGGCGCTGCCGGCGTCATCGGGCTCCTCCGTGGCACAGGCGCAGTACTCCCGGGGACTGCTCCAAGCGGTGCAGGCCGCGCAACAGGAGGCGGAGAAGCTGGGAGATTCCTACGTCTCCACCGAGCATTTGCTGCTGGGCCTCGCGGCGGACAGCGCCGCCGTCGGGAAGATTTTGCGCGACGCCGGTGCCTCCCATGAGGCGCTCTTCGCCGCCCTGCCGGGCGTGCGCGGCGACCGGAAGGTCACCAGCGCCGATCCGGAGAACACGTTTCAGGCGCTGGAGAGGTTCGGCACGGATCTGACCGCCATCGCGCGCGCCGGGAAGCTTGATCCGGTGATCGGCCGGGACGCGGAAATCCGCCGCGTGGTCCAGGTGCTCTCGCGCCGCACCAAGAACAACCCCGTGCTGATCGGCGAACCCGGGGTCGGCAAGACCGCCGTGGTGGAGGGCTTGGCCCAACGGATGGTGGCCGGCGATGTGCCTGAATCGCTGCGCGGCAAGACGCTGATGTCGCTGGACCTCGCGGCCATGGTGGCCGGCGCCAAGTACCGGGGCGAGTTCGAGGAACGACTGAAGGCCGTGCTGGAAGAGATCAAGAACTCGGACGGGCAGATCGTCACCTTCATCGACGAGTTGCATACCGTCGTGGGCGCGGGCGCCTCCGAAGGATCGATGGATGCCGGCAACATGCTCAAGCCGATGCTGGCCCGCGGCGAGTTGCGGCTGATTGGCGCCACCACGCTGGACGAATACCGCGAGAACATCGAGAAGGATCCGGCGCTGGAGCGGCGCTTCCAGCAGGTCTACGTGGGGGAGCCGAGCGTCGAGGACACCATCGGCATCCTGCGCGGGCTCAAGGAGCGTTACGAGGCGCACCACAAGGTGTCGATCGGGGACTCCGCCCTGGTGGCGGCCGCGACGCTGTCCAACCGCTACATCTCCGGCCGGCAGTTGCCGGACAAGGCCATCGACCTGGTGGACGAGGCCGCCTCCCGGCTGCGGATGGAGATCGACTCGGCACCCGAGGAGATCGACCAGCTGCGCCGCGCCGTCGACCGCCTCACGATGGAAGAACTGGCGCTGGCCAACGAGACGGACGCAGCCTCCCGGGAACGGCTCGAGGCGCTGCGGGCCGACATGGCGGACAAGAAGGAGCAGCTGGCGGCCCTGAACACCCGGTGGGAGGCGGAGAAGGCCGGGCTGAACAAGGTGGGCGACCTGAAGGCCAAGCTGGACGAGCTGCGCTCGCAGGCGGACAAGTCCCAGCGCGAGGGCGACCTGGCCGAGGCCTCCCGGATCCTCTACGGGGAGATCCCGACGCTGGAAAAGGAGCTGGCCCAGGCGCAGGCGGCCGAGGAGCAGGGCGGCGCCGGCCGGGACCAGATGGTCTCCGAGGAGGTGACCGCCGACGACATTGCCGAGGTCATCTCCGCGTGGACCGGCATCCCCGCCGGTCGCATGCTGCAGGGCGAAAGCCAGAAGCTGCTGCAGATGGAGGAGTTCATCGGCTCGCGGCTGGTCGGCCAGTCCAAGGCCGTCGCCTCGGTTTCCGACGCGGTACGGCGCGCCCGTGCGGGCATCAGCGACCCGGACCGGCCCACCGGCTCGTTCCTCTTCCTGGGCCCCACCGGCGTGGGCAAGACCGAGCTGGCCAAGGCGCTGGCGGACTTCCTGTTCGATGACGAACGGGCCATGGTCCGGATCGACATGAGCGAGTATTCGGAAAAGCATTCCGTCTCGCGCCTGGTCGGTGCCCCTCCGGGCTACGTGGGCTACGAAGAAGGCGGCCAGCTGACCGAGGCCGTCCGCCGCCGCCCGTACTCCGTGGTGCTGCTGGACGAGGTGGAGAAGGCCCATCCCGAGGCCTTCGACATCCTCCTGCAGGTGCTCGACGACGGACGCCTCACCGACGGGCAGGGCCGCACCGTGGACTTCCGCAATGTGATCCTGGTGCTGACCTCCAACCTCGGCTCGCAGTTCCTCGTGGACCAGACGATGGACGCGGACAAGAAGCGCGAAGCAGTGCTGAACGTGGTGAACGCCAGCTTCAAACCGGAGTTCCTGAACCGGCTGGATGACGTGATCGTCTTCGACCCGCTGAGCATCGAAGAACTGTCCCGGATCGTGGATCTGCAGGTGGCGTCGCTGGCTGCGCGGCTGGCCGAACGCCGGTTGACCCTCGAGGTCACGGACGCGGCCCGCGAATGGCTGGCACTGACCGGCTTTGATCTCGCCTACGGCGCCCGGCCGCTGCGGCGGCTGGTCCAGCGCGAGATCGGAGACAAGCTGGCCCGCGGGCTGCTCGCGGGTGCGATCGGCGACGGCGACACCGTGCTGGTGGATGTACCGGAGATCGACGTCGACGGCGGGGCCGGCGGCCTCACCGTCCAGTCGAAGGTGGGGGCGGTCCGGGGCAGCTGACCCCGGGCCTCGGCCGAGTCCCAAAAGAAGTCCGGCGGCCCCGCACAGCGGTGGCCGCCGGACTGTTTCGTCCCCGGGTTACTGGTCGACGAGCGAGCCGGTGATCTCCTGGCCCTCTTCGGCGATCTTGAAGCAGTCGATCCTGCGATCGCCCTGCGCCCACGTCTCCTTCGAAGGCATGCCGTAGGAGTCCTTGAGGTCCGGCTGGTCCGCCGCGGAGTCGTTCAGGGCGACGGCGGTGCAGACCTCCTGGGCCTTGATGTTCAGTTCGTCGGCGCCCGGGAACTCTTCGTCGTCCCCGTAGGAGAAGGTGCCGACAAGTTGCGCCGTATGCGGCGTGTCACAGGTGACGACCGTCGCTTCACGCATCACGGATTCGAATTTCGTGAAGCACTGGCCCTGCTGGAAATCGAACGGCGAGACGTTCTCCGCGACAACGCCGTCCCCGTTGGGCGTCTGTGCGGCGGTTTGCGACGACGCGGGAGTGGCCGCCCCGCCGGCAGGCGAGCCGCTGGTCAGGCTGGAGACGATCATGGCGATAATCACGATGGCCACAATGACGACCGCGCCGATGATGACCAGCGGCTTCCAGTCCATTTTCCGCGCCGGGCCCGCGGCGGGATCGCCGGCGTCGTCCCCGGCGCCGTCACGGGCGCCGTTGCGGCGCAGGCCGCCGACGGCGGTGGAATACCACTTCTTCTCCGGCGCGGAGCCGTCGGAGCCGGGCGGCGCGGAGTCCCAGTCCGAGGGCGGGACGGCTGCGGCCGGCGGCGCCGGTGCCCCCGCTACGGCGGCCCCGTGGGCAGGGGGCCGAGGCGTCTCTGGCTCCGAGGTTTCCGGTGCGTCCGCGTCGTGGGCAGGGGCCGCGGAGACGTCGGGCTCCGAGGCATCCGCCGGGCCGGTGACAGGGGCGGCCGGCGCGCCGCCCGCCGCGTCTCGGTCGCGCGCTGCTGCGCCGTCCGCCGGGACGTGATCGCCCGCGGGTGCTCCCGCAGGCGCGGTGCCGCGGGCCTTGATGCTGCGGTCCTCGCGGGTACCGCCCACCAGTTCGCCGGCGGCGTCGGCTTCCTTCTCCACCGCTTCGGCTTCGGCGGCGGCCTTGGCCAGGTCGGCCTCGGTCGCGGCATCCTCACTGATGCGGGCCGGACCCAGAGTTGGCTCGGCCAGCTCTACCTCGTCGGCGCTGACGCGCAGGCTGGGATCGGGTACCTCAAGGTTCTCGGGGCGCTCCAGCGGAGGCCTCCCGTCGTCGTCAGGCAGCTTGTCCTGTTCGCTCATGGGGAAACTTGCCTTCCGTGCGTGTTGTCTTCCGGGAGAACGGGAGAACCGGTCCACGATGACTTTAGCCAACAATCCCGCGTCGCCGCACGATTTCGTCGTTTCGGAGACCGGGAGGGCCGCCTCCCGGCCCTTGTTGGCCTGCCACGAGCGGTCGGGAAAACCATGTACCCTATAAGTACGACAGAATTGATCAATTATTCCGGGGCCTCGTGCGCTAGTCGTGCGACCACTTCCGGATCGACGTACAAAGGGGGTCACGCCATGGGGCGCGGCCGTCAGAAGGCAAAAGCAACCAGGCAGGCCCGGGACATGAAGTATTTCAGCCCGGCCACTGACTTGACTGCTCTCCAGCGCGAACTCGGCGCTGCGAAACGCCATAACTCCGACACGTTTTCCGAGGAGCCATATGAGCCGGACTACTCGGACTACGAGGACAAGTACGCAGATCAGTACGACGACGACGAAGATCACGGCAGCCGCAACGTAGGTTAGCCGGCTTCGGTCGTTTCCTCCCGGACGGGAGTCTTCCGCTGCAGCACGTCCCGTGCCCGATCCTTGTTTACCGCACTGCGGCTTGGGACGCCGGCGTCCGGTCATGCTCCATGACGAGGAACACGCTCATGCCCGCGGGTCGGACAATGCATGCCCGCGGGGGCGGACAAGCTTTCCCACCCTTGCGGTGCCAGGTTCTTAGAGTTCCTGCAGCAGGATGGGATCGGTGGTCGGCTGGGGCGAGCCCCCGGCTGGTTCTACCGTGAGGCCCACGTGGGTCGCGCCTGAAATGTCCTCCAGCATATTCATGCTGGTTTGCCCCGTGGCTTCGATAAGACCTGCAGGCATGGCCCCCTTGTCGGAAATCAGCCACAGTTCGTATGTGCGGTCCTCCGCCAGCGCAGGCAGGCCTTCGGTGATCACCGCTGCTTTGCCGCTCTCGACCGAGACCGCGATGTTGACCACCGCACCATCCGGCAAACGCCCCGGTATCACCTTGGAATCCCGGGCCATCAGGACGGACAGGACTTCAGCCTGCTGGTCGGCGAGAGCCTGCAGGTGCTGCTCGGTCCGTGCCTGGTCATTCGCCAGGCCCACGGCCCAGCCGCCCAGGGCAGCCGCGGCGACCAGCAGGATGCCCGCCGCCGCGCCCAGCCAGCGAACCGCCGTCGTACTCGCGGCCGCAGCCTTTTCGCGGCCGGCGCCGGTTTCCCCAGCCTTCCGTCGATCACCAAGGTCCGTCACGACCGCATTCACCGGCAGCTGCCGGGTGTTCCGGATGGAGGACATGACCTTGTCCTTGAGCTCCGGAGGTGGGGCCACGGCCGGAGTGCCGTAGGCCAGCAGGGCGGCGGTCTCGCTGAGGCCGCGCACCTCCTCGCGGCTGTCCTCGTTGAACAACGCGTGACGTTCAAAAGCCGCGCGCTCGTCGTCGTCCAAGGCGTTGAGGGCGTACGCGCCGGTCAACAGATGCAACTGCTCGTCCATCACGCCACTCCCAACTTGTCCCGTAAGCGGATCATTCCGTCCCGGATCCGCGTCTTCACTGTTCCCACCGGAATATGCAGCATGGTGGCCACCTCCCGGTGTGTATGGCCGCCATAGTAAGCCAGCTTGATGGCTTCGCGCTGGTTGTCCGTCAGCGCATCAAGCGCCTTGGCTACACGTTCAGACTCGAGTCGAAGTTCCACCGTACTGGCGACGTCATCGTAGCTCGCCTGGTATTCCTTGACCCCTTGCCGCAGGTCCCGGTCTGCGCTGGCCTGACTGGAGCGGACCCGATCCACGGCCCGCCGGTGTGCGATCACCAATATCCAAGAGAGGGCCTTGCCCCGATCGGCATCGAATCGTCCGGCCTGCTGCCAGACCTCCACGAAGACTTCCTGGGCGACCTCCTCGCTTTGGGCGGGGTCGCGGACCACCCGCCGCACCAGGCCGAAGATCGTGGGCGCCACGGCATCGTAGAGTGCCTCAAAAGCGGCTTCGTCGCCCAGTGCCACGCGGCGGATGAGTTCCTCCTGCGTCGCTGGTCCGGTCGACTCCACCGACCGCAGCCACGGCAATCGCATGGGGTCAAGGTTCTCATGTCCGTCCGCCACGGTGCACCTCCTGACTCCTGGTTTCGGCAGATTATGCCCTGCTGCAGCCGCCTGTTGTTGCCTGGCCAAGGTACGACGGCGGCTTCGGGCCGCCGTCGTACCTTCCCCCATCACTCCCCAAAGGGGAGGGCTTCGGCCTACTTGGCCGGCGGCATCAGCACCGAGTCGATCAGGTAGACGGTGGCGTTGGCGGTCTGTACGCCGCCGCAAACCACCATGGCGTCGTTGACCATCAGTTCATCGCCGCTGCCGGTCACCTCCACGGAACCGCCCTGCACGGTGGCGTGCTCGCCGGCGATGTCTTCCGGCGCCAGCTGGCCTTCCACCACGTGGTAGGTCAGGATGCTGGTCAACATGTCCGCATCCGCCTTGAGGGTGTCCACCGTTTCGGCCGAAATCTCCTCGAAGGCGGCGTCCACCGGCGCGAAGACGGTGAATTCCCCGCTGTTCAGCGTGTCCACCAAATCCACGTCGGGATTAAGCTTGCCGGAGACGGCAGCCGTGAGTT
Organism: Arthrobacter sp. Y3221114; assembly: GCF_059092625.1. NCBI lineage: Bacteria > Bacillati > Actinomycetota > Actinomycetes > Micrococcales > Micrococcaceae > Arthrobacter > Arthrobacter sp. Y3221114. The sequence continues at coordinate 110,932 of NZ_JBNHHW010000002.1, read as the reverse complement.
GGGTCAGGATTGGATTGTTGGACGCAGCGACTGCGACGGGATCGGCGGCCATTCCTTCCACCGAGCCGGCGCCGTCGGGAACCTGTGCTGCGTAGTCGGCGCAGCCGGGTCCGACCAGGTTGGCCATCGGGTCTCCCATGTCGGTGCCGGAATCCTCCGGCGCCATCGACTCTGTTGTCATGGAGTCGGGACCGCTGGTCTCTTCGCCGGCGGCGCCGGGAGCAGCCGTCTCACCCGAACCGCCGCAGGCGGCCAGTCCCAAGCCTGCAGCCGCTACGAGTCCCAGTGCTGCAAACGTCCTGTTGGTGTTCTTCAACATGGCTTTTCTCCTTACTGGTCGGCGGCAGCTGCCGCCCTGTTCCCGGCGGTGAAACCCTCCGGGCTGTCATCATGTATTCGGAACGGGGCCGGGGACGGATTGGATATAAGGAAAAGTTTTCGGCAGGGCAGGGCAGGGATCAGGGCTCGACGGTGACGGAGATGGAATGCCAGCCGGAGGCGCCGTTCGGGATGGGGTCTGCCCGTTCCGGGGTCTGCAGCCCGTCGGCGGAATCGTAGGCACGCACCCGCAGGTAATGCTGGCCGGACTCCGCCTCCCAGTTGAAGGACCACTGACGCCACGTGTCGATGGTGGCTTCGGCGGCGAGGACGGCCTCCCGCCAGGGTCCGTCGTCCACTTGGATTTCAACACGGTCAATGCCCCGTTGTTGCGCCCAGGCCGTTCCGCCCACTGCCACCTTGCCAGCCGGCACACGGGCGAACGGCCGCGGTGCCTCGATCCGTGACGCCGTCTTGATCGGCGCGCGCTCGGACCACCCGCGGTCCGTCCAGTAGGCGGTCTTGTCCTGGAACCGGGTGACCTCCAGATCCACAACCCATTTGGTGGCCGACACGAAACCGTAGAGGCCCGGGACCACCATGCGCACCGGAAATCCGTGCTCCAAAGGCAGTGGCTCGCCGTTCATGCCGACGGCCAGCAGGGCATCGCGGCCGTCCGTCAGCGCTTCCAGCGGAGTGGAGGCGCTGAAGCCATCGGCGCTGGTCGAGAGCACCATATCGGCGCCGGGCAGCGGACGTGCCCGGTCCAGTAGCTGCGCCAGGGGGTAGCCGAGCCACGTGGCGTTGCCGGCCAGCTCGCCGCCCACCGCGTTGGAGACGCAGGTCAACGTCACCTGCGATTCGACGAGTCGGGAGGCCAGCAGCTCGGCGAAGGACAGGGTGAACTCCTCTTCCACCATGCCATGGACCCGCAGCTGCCAGGTCGCCGGGTCCACTTCCGGTACCGCCAGCGCGGTGTCGATCCGATAGAAATCAGCGTTCGGCGTCACGAAGGGGACGACGCCCCGCACCGGTGCCTGCACTCCCGGCGGCATGGCTTCCGCGGGGAGCGCAGGGGCCGGCAGGCGCAAGGCACGCCGGATCTCCTGGACGCCCCCGCGCACTCCCTTGAGCGCCGCGCCGCCAGCTGCCATGACGGCAGCGCCCACGCTGAGGACGGCGGCGGCGGCAAAGAAGGAGCGCCGGGAGGGCGGCAGTCCGCTACCCGGACCAGTCACGGAGGATTGAGGTGAAAGCCGGTGCATCAGTAGTCGAAGGGCGGCCAGCCCGGCCACGGTTCCTGCCGCCGTCGGCAGCAGATCAAGGAGTTCGGCGCCCGAACGGGTGATCACTGCCAAAGAGATCACGCCGCCCAGCAGCAGCACGGCGGCGGTGCCGTCCCGCCATCGGCGCCGGGCGAGCAGCCCGACCGCGGCGGCCAGAACGGCCATCACAGTAACCATCGCAACGACCAGGACGGTCTTGTCAGCCGTGCCAAAGGTGTCCACAGCGAAATTTTTCAGCCATGTTGGCGTGAAATCGATGAACGCTGCTCCCACGGCGACCAAGGGAGAAGCAGCGGGGCGGAACCACGTGCCCACCAGCTGTGCGGTGCCCAGCAGGATGCTGGCGGCAATGATTCCCGCGGCGGCCGCCAGGATGGATCGGGGCGATAGTTTGAGAGTCTTCACACCTCATATTCGGAGCCGGGGCCTGCGCGTATTGGTCCGGCGCCGCAACCGCCCTGATCCATCCTGCGATTTGCTCCGAATCGGTGTCAGGTCGCCGGCCTAGCGTGTCCCGTCCCAGACGGCGACGACCATCCGGTGCTTCGCGTCTCCATCGGGGCGCATGTCCACCAGGGCCGCCTGGCCCACGTGGACTGTGTCGCCGGCATGGAGGCGGCCTTCTGCCTGATGGCTGACGTGCGGGCGGAAGTTCTCCCGCAGGTGGTGCGGACTCAGCAGGTGGACATCATCGCCCAGCGCGTCGAGCAGGCTGTCGTGCAGCAACTGCAGCTGTGGTTCCGGCTCTACCAGCGAGACCGGCACGGATCCGCCCCGCCCGAAGAACGCGTCGGCACCGATGCGCACGTCAAACCCCAGGCAGCCGGAGAGCGCCGGGCCAACGCGCCCGCCGACGGCGTCGGACGGCTCCCGGGTATCGAAGCGGGCCAGCGTGATGTGCAGCGGCCACTGGCTGCGCGGGAACAAGTAGCCGGCGCTCACCGGCCTGACGAACGCCACCACCACATACGCACCCATCCGCCCAGTGTGCCACCGGGACCGGCTGGTGGGTATGCGGGAAACAAAACCGCCCCTGCACCGTCGCGTTCGCGGTGCAAGGGCGGCCCGGTGTCCGAGGGGGGCCTAGGCGTAGGAGTTCACCAAGTGGACGGCACCGCCGTCGACGCCCTTGGCGCCCTGGACATAGTCGATGCCGCCCAGGGACGGGTCGGCCGGACCCACCTGTCCCATCACCCACGCGGGCACGCCGCGCTCATTCAGGCGCTGCACGGCGGCATCGGCACTGGCGCCGTCCACAATGGCAACCATGCCGACGCCCAAATTCAGCGTCCGTTCCAGGTCGGCCTGCGGGACGTTGCCCAGCTCGCCGATGAGCTTGAAGATGGCCGGCAGCTCCCAGGTGGAACGGTCCACCGTGGCCATGAGTCCCTGAGGCAGCACGCGCGCGAGATTTGCGGCCAGCCCGCCGCCGGTGACGTGGCTGAAGCCGTGGACGCCGGCAGCCTCGTAGCGGGCCAGATCCAGGCAGTCCGCCGCGTAGACGCGGGTGGGCTCCAGGAGTTCCTCGCCCAGGGTCCGGCCGAACTCGCTGACCTGCCGGTCCAGCGCCCAGCCTGCATGGTTGATCACGCGGCGGACCAGGGAATACCCGTTGGAATGGATGCCCGAGGAGGCCATGCCGATGACGACGTCCCCGTCCTTGACCCGCTCCGGGCCCAGCAGGTCGTCGGCTTCGACCAGGCCGGTGGCGGCGCCGGCAACGTCGTATTCGTGTTCGCCCAGCAGGCCGGGGTGCTCGGCGGTCTCCCCGCCCACCAGGGCGGTGCCGGCCACCTCGCAGGCGGCGGCGATGCCCCGCACGATGTCTGCGATCCGCTCCGGGACCACCTTGCCGCAGGCGATGTAGTCGGTCATGAACAGCGGCTCTGCCCCGACCACCACGATGTCGTCCACCACCATGCCTACCAGGTCGAAACCGATGGTGTCGTGGATGTCCATGGCCTGGGCGATGGCCACCTTGGTGCCCACGCCGTCGGTGGAGGTGGCCAGCAGGGGCTTGCGGTACTTCAGCAGTGCCGAAACGTCGTACAGACCGGCGAAACCGCCGACCCCGCCGATGACGTTGGCGTTGTGAGTGGCCTTGATGGCCCCCTTCATCAGCTCGACGGCCTTATCGCCGGCCTCTACGTCGACGCCGGCGCTGGCGTAGGTGATCTGGCCCTGTTCGGGGGAGGTCATACTCGCTCTTTCTTGTCGTCGGCGGTCAGGAGCTTCTCCAGTTCCGAATCCGGCCCGGGGTCGCACGAGCCGTGTTCCTGGTCTGCGGCGCTGCGTTCCAGCAGGTTCTTGCCCAGGCGGTCCGCGGACGGCAGCTCGATCGGGTACTCGCCCGTGAAGCACGCGGTGCACAGCCGCTCGCGGGGCTGTTCCGTCGCCTCGATCATGCCCTCTTCGGAGATGTACCCCAGGCTGTCCGCGCCGAGCGACGCCCTGACATCTTCGACCCCGATGCCGTTGGCGATCAGCTCGGCCCGGCTGGCGAAGTCGATGCCGTAAAAGCACGGCCACTTGATGGGCGGGGACGAGATGCGCACATGCACCTCGGCGGCACCGGCTTCCCGCAGCATCCGGACCAAGGCCCGCTGGGTGTTGCCGCGGACGATCGAATCGTCGATCACCACCAGCCGCTTGCCCTGCACCACGGACCGCAGCGGGTTCAGCTTTAACCGGATGCCGAGCTTGCGAATGGTCTGGCTGGGTTGGATGAAGGTCCGGCCCACGTAGGCGTTCTTGACCAGCCCCTGGCCGTAGGGGATGCCCGACGCTTCGGCGTAGCCGATGGCAGCCGGTGTTCCGGATTCCGGCGTCGGAATCACCAGGTCGGCCTCGGCCGGATGCTCCTTGGCGAGCTTCCGGCCCATTTCCACGCGGGCCGCGTGGATGCTGCGGCCGTTGATGGAGGTGTCCGGGCGGGCCAGGTAGACGTATTCGAAGACGCAACCGGCAGGCTTTTTCTCGGCGAAGCGCTGGGAGCGCAGGCCGTTCTCGTCGATGGCGATGAATTCGCCGGGTTCGACTTCGCGGACGAACGATGCGCCCACGATGTCCAGCGCGGCCGTCTCGGAAGCGACCACCCAGCCGCGCTCCAGCCGGCCCAGCACCAGCGGGCGGACCCCGGCCGGGTCGCGGGCGGCGTACAGCGTGCCTTCGTCCATGAAGGTGAAGCAGAAAGCGCCGCGCAGCTTGGGCAGCAGCTCCAGGGAGCGCTCCTCGAGGGTCTGGCCCTCCTCGCCGGCCATGAGCGCGGTGACCAGCGCGGTGTCCGTGGTGTTGCCCTGGGCCAGTTCGCCGCGGTCGGGCTTGCCGAACTTCTCCAGCACCTTCTCGTACAGTTCCGCGGAGTTGGTCAGGTTGCCGTTGTGGGCCAGCGCCACGGTGCCGGTGGCGGTGGCGCCCAGCGTCGGCTGTGCGTTCGCCCAGGTGGAGCCGCCGGTGGTGGAGTAGCGGCAATGGCCGACGGCGATGTGCCCGCTCAGCGTGTTCAGTGTGGTTTCGTCGAAGACCTGGGACACCAGGCCCATGTCCTTGTAGACATTGATGCGTTTGCCGTCGCTGGTGGCAATACCGGCGGACTCCTGTCCGCGGTGCTGCAGGGCGTACAGGCCGTAGTAGGTCAGTTTTGCAACTTCTTCTCCGGGTGCCCAGACGCCGAAAACGCCACAGGCGTCCTGGGGTCCCTTTTCGCCGGGGAGAAGTTCATGGGAGAGTTTTCCGTCACCGCGTGCCACCCGCCTATTCTCTCATGCGTCCGGCGCACGGCATCACCGAGGTGACGGGCATTACGGGTGCCCGCCGGCGTGTTACGCCTTGCGTTCGTCCTCGGTGTCGCCGTCGGTTTCGCCGTCCCGTTCGCGGGTGATGGCGGTGCTTCCGGCCCGGTCACCGGGCGTCTCCGGAAGGTCAGCGGGGCCCGTGGGATCCGCTGCGGGGTCCGCCGAATCTTCCCGCCCCGGTTCGGCAACCGCCGTCACGTGCTTCGCGCGCTTGACGCTGGCCCGGTCGATCAGCAGGAACAGCAGCGATCCCACCAGGATGCCGCCCAAGGCGAACAGCACGGCCAGGAAGGCGAAAACGGTGCCGCGGGTGAACTCCTCGTTCTCCGGCCCGGTGTAGGCGGACACGGCGGCCAGCACGACGCCCAGCACGGCCCAGACAAAGATGAAGGGCGCAAACTTCGGCGCCCGGCGAACGGTGACGTCGCGGCGGTCCGGCTCGATGGGTCTGCGGTCGCGAGCCGGTTCTTGCTCAGAAGTCATACGTTCCAGCCTACCGGGCGAAGAGCGGCAGCCTGTCCGCCAGTTCGGCCCGCAGCCCGGAGGCCGCCACCTTGCCCTCGGCGACGGCGGCGTCCCACCCGAGCGCGCCCGTCACGAGGGCGAGCCAGGTGGCGGGGTCGGTTTCCACCACATTCGGCGGTGTGCCCCGGGTGTGCCGGGGGCCCTCGATGCACTGGGCGACGCCGAACGGCGGCACTCGCACCTCCACGCTGTTGCCGGGGGCACGCTCGGCCAGTTCTTCCAAGGCGTACCGCACCGCCGTGGCAGTGGTCTTCCGGTCCGTGGCCCCGCCCCGCCACGCACCCACGGCGGCGTTGCCCTCCTGAGCCGGGATCCGGCGTCGTACTCCCATCAAAGGTCCTTCCGCGGCTCAGTCCAGCAGTGCGACCATGGGCGGTGCCAGCCGCAACCGGCCGACGGGCTGGCCGCCGCCCAGCACCGGCTTGACCACGTCCTCCAGCACCGGGCCGACCTTCTCCACGTCGACGGCGCCGCAGGCGGCCAGCAGGGTCAGCGCGATCAGCGACGCGGCACGGCCGCTGCCGTCCAGGATCTTCACCGCCACCGAGACGCCGTGGGGTGTGCCCATCACGATCACGCCCTCGGCGCCGGACTTGGCAACGATCTCCAGTTGATCCATCACCACGGTGTTTTCCTGCCCCCAGCCGTGCACCGCCCACGGGTAGTCCAGCATGGCGGTGGCGATGGTGGCGGCGCGGGCATCGGCGTTCTTGTCCGCCGGCGCCTTCGCCAGCTTCCCGACGGCCCGGGCCAGGCCGCTCAACGACAGCGCGGGTGCCGGGGCGCCGCAGCCGTCGACGGCGATGTGCTCGATCTTTTCCTCGGCGTATTCCTCGATCACTTCCATCACGCGGCGCTGGAGGGGATGGTTCGGTTCCAGGTAGGTGTGGGTGTTCCAGCCGTTCTCCACGCAGGCCCAGAGGAAGGCGGCGTGCTTGCCGGAGCAGTTGAAGGACAGCCGCTGCTGGCCGCGTTCGGTGCGGACCAACCAGCCGCGCGCCTGCTCGTCCTGAGGCCACGCCGGCGGGCAGCGAAGATCGGCCTCGGTCAGGCCGGCGGCCTTGAGCATGCCCTCCACCACGTCCATGTGCTCGAGCGACCCCACGTGGCTGGCGCAGGCCAGGGCCACCTGGTCGCCGCGCAGCGGGACGCCGGACTGCATGGCGGCCAGGGCCTGGAAGGGCTTAAGGGTTGAGCGCGGGAAGATCGGTGCGGCGATGTCGCCGAGTTCGGTCACCACGGTGCCGTCCGCGGCCATGACCACCGCGGAGCCCAGATGGCGGGACTCGATGAAACCGTTGCGTTCAACGACGGCCAGTTCCACGGCGTCCGCGGCTTTGAATGTCTCGGGCATGGACTTAGTTTAGGGGCCGGTGCAACAACTTCGAGGCTCCGCCCCGCGCCCAGTAGGCTAGTTCCTTGTGAAGGTACTTGTGATCGGCCCCGGCGGCCGCGAGCACGCAATAATCCGTTCCCTGCTGGCCGATCCCTTTGTCACCGAGGTGCATGCCGCCCCAGGCAACGCCGGCATCGCGCAGATCGTGCCCACGCACCAGGTAGACGCGAACGACCCGGCGGCGGTGACCGAGCTTGCCCGGCGGCTGGAGTCCGACCTGGTGGTGGTGGGCCCGGAGGCCCCGCTGGCCGCCGGCGTGGCCGACCCGTTGCGCGCGGCCGGGATCCCGGTGTTCGGCCCCAGCAAGGAAGCGGCCAGGCTCGAAGGCTCCAAGGCCTTCGCCAAGCAGGTCATGGCCGCCGCGAACGTGCCCACCGCCATGGCGCATGTGGCCACCAACGCCGAGGAAGCGGCCGAAGCCCTGGATTCGTTCGGGGCCCCCTATGTAGTCAAGGACGACGGGCTGGCGGCCGGCAAGGGCGTGGTGGTGACCGAAGACCGCGATGCCGCCCTGGCACACGCCCAGGCCTGCTTCGACGCCGGCGGTTCCGTGGTCATCGAGGAATTCCTCGACGGCCCGGAAGTCTCCCTGTTTGTGATTTCCGACGGTGAACGCGCCATTCCGCTGGTGCCGGCGCAGGATTTTAAGCGGATCTCCGACGGCGACGAGGGCCCGAACACCGGCGGCATGGGCGCCTACACCCCGCTGACCTGGCTGCCGCCCGGCTTCGTCGACGAGGTCATGGACCGCGTGGCGCTGCCGACCATCCGCGAGATGGCCCACCGCGGCACCCCGTTCGTGGGCGTGCTGTTCTGCGGGCTGGCCGTCACCAGCCGCGGCGTGCGGGTGATCGAATTCAACGCCCGCTTCGGGGACCCGGAAACCCAGGCGGTACTGGCCCGGCTGCGCACTCCGCTGGGCGGGCTGCTGCTGGCCGCCGCCAAGGGGGAACTGGACGACGCCGAACAGTTGGTCTGGTCCAAGCGGTCCGCCGTAACGGTGGTGTTGGCCTCGGAGAATTACCCGGGGACTCCGCGCACCGGGGATCGGATCCGCGGCCTGAAGAAAGCCAACGCCTTGACCGACGTGCACGTGATCCACGCCGGGACCGCCCTGGACGAGAACGGCAAGGTGGTCAGCGCAGGCGGACGGGTGCTCGCCGTCGTCGCGCTGGGTGAAGACCTGGTGGAAGCCCGCGAACGCGCCTACGAAGGCATCGAAGCCATCAGCCTGGAGGGGTCGCAGTACCGCAACGACATTGCCCTGTTGGCCGCCGAGGGCAAGATCAAGGTGCCAGCGTCCGGCACGAACTCCCGGGCCGGCGCACAGAAAGACTGAGGACCGTCAACCATGGCATTTGCCCCCGAAGTACTCGAACTGCCCGGCTGGAAGCACGTCTACTCAGGCAAGGTCCGCGACCTGTACGTCCCGGCCGCCCCGCAGCAGGTGGAGACGGCCAGCGACGACATTGCCGCCGAGGGCCTGTTGGACCGGCGCAACGACACCGTGCTGGTGGTGGCAAGCGACCGGATCAGCGCCTACGACCACGTGCTGTCCAGCGAGATCCCGGACAAGGGCCGGATCCTCACCCAGCTGAGCCTGTGGTGGTTCGAACAGCTCGCCCAGGGGGACAACCCGGTGGCGCACCACGTGGTGTCCACCGAGGTGCCCGACGCCGTGGCCGGCCGGGCCATGGTCTGCAAGAAACTGGACATGTACCCGGTGGAATGCATCGCCCGCGGCTACCTCACCGGGTCGGGCCTGGCCGAGTACCGCCAATCCCGGACCGTGTGCGGGTTGCCCCTGCCCGCCGGCCTGGTGGACGGCTCCCGCCTGGAGCCCGCCATCTTTACACCTTCGGCCAAGGCCGAAGTGGGCGAGCATGACGAGAACATCACCTACGATGCCGTGGTCCAGACCGTCGGCGCGGAGACCGCCGCCCGGCTGCGCGAGAAGACCCTGCAGATCTACACGCGCGCCGAAGAGATCGCACGGGAGCGGGGAATCATCCTCGCGGACACCAAGGTTGAGTTTGGCATTGACCCGACGACGGGGGAGATCACCTTGGGCGACGAGGTGCTGACCCCTGACTCGTCGCGGTTTTGGGACGCGGTAACCTATGAGCCGGGCCAGGCGCAGCCGTCGTTCGACAAGCAGTTCGTGCGCGACTGGCTGACGTCGCCGGCCTCCGGCTGGGACAAAAACTCAAACACCCCGCCGCCGGCCCTGCCGGAGGAGATCGTGCAGAAGACGCGGGCCCGCTACGTCGAGGCCTACGAACGGCTCACCGGCCGGACGTTCGCCTGACCGGCGGCGGCGGCGCCTACGCTTGTTGCTGATGGGGAACGAGGACTCGTTCGTAGATCAGCACCGCGGCGGTGGCGACCGGGACAGCGACGAGAGCGCCGAGGATTCCGCCGAGCGTGGCGCCCGCGATCGCGGCGATAATCACCAAGGCGCCAGGGACCGCAACAGCACGGGCCATCACGCGAGGGGTGAAAACATAAGCCTCGATCTGTGCATAGACCAGCAGGACGAGCCCAACGCCGAGAGCCGTGGCAGGTGAAACCATCAGCGTAAAGAGCGTGATGATGGCATAGGCCGCTATGGTGCCGACCACCGGAATCAAAGCACCCACGAAGGCCAACAGGGCCAGGAACAGCGGGAATGACACGCCAATGAGGCTAAGGACGGTGAACACGAACAGCCCATTGACCAGGGCCAATACCAGTTGGCCTGCGACGTAGCGCCCCACCGTCAGAAAGACTTCATCCGCGAGCTCGGCGGTCCGCTTCCTTCTGGACCGAGGAACAGCCTGGTATGCCTTGTGTAAGGTCGCCGGAAGGGTGGATGTGAAGTACAGACTGAGAATGGTGACCACGATCACCGCCGTCACGCCGTTCACAACCGTGGATCCGATGGACAGCAGGCCGCTGCCGAGCGCAGACAGGTTGCCTGGATCGGAAATGAATGTGACAGCTTGGTCCAGTAGGCCTTCCACATCGACACTCGACCCGACCCAGTCAACGCCGTCCTGAACCCACGGCTGGGCAAGGAAACCGTCGACGATCGACGGGGCTGAGTTGATGAGCAAAAGGATCTGACTGGACAGCGCCGGGACGATGATGAGGAACAGCGCAATCACCGTGGCGATGCTGAGTGCCACGATGCCGAGGACGGCAGCCCACCGGGGAGAACCTTTCGATGTGGCCCAGCGGATAACGGGCTCGAAGGCCAGCGCAATGAAAAATGCCAGCCCTATGTACACCAACACGGACGCCAAGGACATGATGGCGCTCAGCACGGCGGCGCCGGCCCCCACACCGAGGCTGGCAAGGAATGCCCATTTGAAGGGCCTGGTCCGCAGCGCTACCGGCACCACCGGTTGCTTGGGCGGATTTCCCCGCCGCACGCCGGTCCATCCGCGCGAACCGGCGCGGTGGTGGGGGCGCCTCATTGGTTAACCTGCCGACCCGCGCGAAAAGCCATGCGCGAGATCATACCCAAAGATGGCACTGCGCCTGCCGGCACGGGCGACCGTGGTGAACGGGCTTTCCGGCTACCCGTGGCCAGAGGCACGTACGGCTTCCGCCAGCCGGGCCTCCGCTTCGGCGACGGCCGCGGGATAGGCGCCGGCACTGCCGTCGTGAGCGGGACCAAGGGAACGCAGCGCGTCCGCATGTTTCAGGGCACGCAGCATGGCAGCTGTTTCCGGGCGCGAGGCATCCGACATGTCCGGGTAGTCGATGGCCAGCGCCGGATCCAGTTCGTAGGCCAGCCAGCGGGCCCGGAGGGCGTCGTGTTGCGCCGCGGCGCTATGCCAGTCCCGCGTGTCCTGGTAGCGGATGGCGGCCGCGGCAGAACTGCTGATCCGCCATACCGCGGGCGCGGCGCAGCCGGCGGCGAGCAGCAGCCAGAGCGGCACCGCGGCGGGGAAGGCGACCGCGGCGGCGAGTACTACGGCCAGGGCGCAGCACAGCCCGGAGAAGCAGTACCAGAAGGCCGTGTCCGGATCGGGACGGCGGCGCAGGCCGCGTTCAACCGCGTAGGAGGTCAGGAAAACCACGGCGGCAAGCAGGACCGTGGCCACGGCCAGCTGCGCGAACTCTGCGAGAAACATCGACACCCCTGCTGACGGAGTTATCTTCCATTCCAGTACGTGGCGCGGGCAGAGTCAATGGTGGGGGCGCTGCGGCGCCCGGGTCAGGTATTGACGCGGCCGACGACGTCGTCCAGCTGCTTGAAGACCAGGGCCTGCGGCGCCTTGCTCATCAACGTCCGCTGGAGCTTCTGCTTCCATGGCTTCCGCTGCCGTGCCATGCCTGCCATCTTGCGCGAGCGCTCGACGACCTTGGCGGTATGCGGGGCGCGGGCCCGTTCGTAGTTGCGCAGGGCCGTGGTGATGTCCCAGTCGGCGGCCAGCGCGTCGGACAGTGCGACGGCGTCCTCGAGGGCCTGTCCCGCACCTTGGCCCAGGAACGGCAACATGGGGTGCGCGGCGTCGCCCACCAGGGTGGCGTGGCTGCCGGACCAGACGGCCGCGGGTTTCCGGTCGAACAGCTCGTGCGCCATGATGTCCTGGCTCTTGGTGGCGCCGATGACCGCCCGGACGGCCGGGTGCCAGCCCTCGAAGCGCTGCAGGGCCAGGGTGCGCCAGAGGACTTCCTCGTCCTGCGCCAGCGCGTCATTGGGCATGGTGGCGTACCAGTAGATGAGGCCACCGGGCAGCGGGACCATGCCGAAAACTTCCCCGTTGCCCCAGGACTCGCCCCACGGCAGCCAGTCGGGATCGAGATCGCCGATCGGGCAGACCGCGCGCATGGCGGTGATGCCGGAGGCGCGCGGGGCGCCGTCGCCGACCAGGTCGTGGCGGACCAGTGAGCGCAAGCCGTCGGCGCCGATCACCAGGTCGGCGTGCAGGGAGCCGCCGTTGTTCAGCGTGACCGTCCCGCCGTGCGGGTCGCGCCGGAACTTCACCGCCTGCAGCCCGAGGTGCACCGTGTTGACGTAGAGCGAGTCGTTCAGCAGCGTGGTGAGGTCGGAGCGGTGGATGGAACGCAGCGGGTGGCCGTAGCGCTGCCGGAGGTCTTCGCTGCTGAACGTGGACAGCACGTTGCCGAACTGGTCGTGCGAGCTGCCGCCGACGGGGAGGGAGGCCTCTTCAAACGGGTCCAATACGCCGAGGCGCTGCAGGGCGCGCGTCCCGTTGGCCCAGATCGTCAACCCGGTGCCCAGCTGCTGCAGCGTCCCGGCGCGTTCGACCACATGGACTTTCCAGCCGGTTCGTTGCAAGGCCCGCGCAGTGGCGAGCCCGCCGATTCCGGCCCCTACGATGAGCGCCGAGCGCTGCAATGACCCCATGGGACCATACTTCCCGCTTTAGGGCCGGGTTCACAACTTTCCTCCGGTACAAACCGGTTCCGGGAGCGGAAAAGCAAGAACTCCCGCTGCTCCGATGAGCAGCGGGAGTTCTCAGTGATTGGTCGGGGTGACAGGATTTGAACCTGCGACCTCGTCGTCCCGAACGACGCGCGCTACCAAGCTGCGCCACACCCCGATACCGTTGCCCCGCCGTCGTCGTGACGGCCGCGAAAGCAACTGTTCAAGGATAGCGGAGACAGCCCCCAAAGGAGAAATCGACGGCGGCCAGCCGGTGTCAGACCAGTGAGTCCTTCCACGCCGCGTGCAGTTGGGCGAAGCGGCCGTCGCCGGCGATCAGTTCCGCCGGCGAGCCATCCTCGACCACCCGCCCCTCGTGGATGACCAGCACCCGGTCGGCGATCTCGACGGTGGAGAGCCGGTGCGCGATGATCAGCGCCGTGCGGTTGCCCAGCAGCGTCTGCAGGCCCTTTTGGACCTGCCGCTCGCTGGGGATGTCCAGCGACGCGGTGGCTTCGTCCAGGATCAGCACGGCCGGGTCGGCCAGGAACGCGCGCGCGAAGGAGATGAGCTGCCGCTGGCCGGCCGAGACGCGGCCGCCGCGCTTGTTCACGTCGGTGTCGTAACCCTCGGGCAGCGACAGGATGAACTCGTGGGCGCCGACGGCGCGGGCCGCGTCTTCGATCTGTGCGCGGCTGGCCTCCGGGTTGCCCAGGGCGATGTTCTCCGCGACGCTGCCGCTGAACAGGAACGCTTCCTGCGTGACCATCACGACGGCGCGGCGCAGGTCTTCGTTGGACAGCTGCCGCAGCTCGATACCGTCCAGGGTGAGCGATCCGGACGTCAGGTCGTAGAAGCGGGCGATCAGTTTGGCCACGGTGGACTTGCCGGCTCCGGTTTGCCCGACGACGGCGACCGTCTGGCCGGCGGGAATGTCCAGGTTCAGGCTGGGCAGCACCACCCGGCCGTCGCCGTAGCCGAAGACGGCATCACGGAACCGGATCGCGCCGCGGGCGTCCTCGAGCGGAACCGGCCGGGCCGGGGGGACGATGGTCGGCTCTTCTTCCAGCAGCCCGGAGACCTTCTCCAGCGCGGAGGCCGCGGACTGGAAGGAGCTGTAGAACATGGCGATCTGTTCGGTGGGGCGGAAGACCTGCTTGGTGGCCAGCAGCACCGCGACCAGGGTGCCGATGGCAAGGTCGCCGTCGAGCACCCGGAAGCCGCCGATTAGCAGCACCACGGCCACGGTCAGGTTGCCGACGCCGTTCAACACCGGCTGCAGCACGCCGAAGTACTTGATGTTCCTCAGGGTCGCGCCGCGGTAGTCGGCGGCCAGCTCGTTGTAGCGCCGGGAGTTCTCCTGCTCGCGGCGGAAGGCCTTGACCGCCCGGATGCCGGTCATGGTTTCCACAAAGTGCACGATCAACCGGGCGGACACCACCCGGGAGGCCCGGGTGGCCAGCTCGGAGCCCTTTTGGTACCACCGGGTGACGAAGGCAATGGGGATGGCGGCGACCAGGATGATCAGCCCGCTCTTCCAGTCCAGTCCCACGATGCTGACGGCCGTGAAGAGCATGAACATCACGCCGGAGGTCAGCTGGGTGACCCCATTGTCCAGCAGTTCCCGCAGCGCCTCCAGGTCCGAGGTCTGCCGGGAGATGATCCGGCCGGACGTGTAGGTTTCGTGGAACTCCAGGCTCAGCCGCTGGGTGTGCCGGAAGACCCGGACCCGCAGGGCCAGCAGCATGGCCTGGCTGAGCCGGGCGGTGACGTAGATGTAGGCCGCCAGCAGGGATCCGCCGGCAATTGCGATGGCGGCGTAGGCGGCACCGACCAACGCCAGGGGAGTGGCGTCGCCGCCGGTGAAGGCCGGCAGCGCATTGTTGATGCCGAAGGCCACCAGCACCGGACCGGCTGCCCGGGCGGCATTGCTGGCCACCACCAGCACGATCGAGAGCGCGAACAGCCGCTTGTGCGGAGACACAAGTTCGCCGAGCAGGCGCAACGAGCGCCGCCTGACGGCTTTGCGGTCGGCCTGGTCCAGGTTGATGTTGTCTTCGCCGGCGACCCCGGTCATGGAACTCATCGGGCTTCCTTCGCGTCCAGGACGTCTTCGACGGTGGGCTCGGCCGCCAGCGAGGCGATCACGTACCGGTAGTGTGTGCTGCTGCGCAGCAGTTCCGAGTGGCTGCCGAGGGCGGCAATCCGGCCGTCCTGCAGCAACGCCACCCGGTCGGCCAGCGCCACGGTGGAGGGCCGGTGCGCCACGATCACGGTGGTGGTGCCGCGCAGCTCTTCCCGCAGCCGCTGCGTCACCGCTTCTTCGGTCCGCACATCCAGGGCCGAGAGCGGGTCGTCCAGCACCAGCACGGCCGGGCGGGCCGCGATGGCCCGGGCCAGCGCGATCCGCTGCCGCTGCCCGCCGGACAGGCTCAGCCCTTCCTCGCCGATCCGCGTATCCACGCCTTGCGGCAGGTCGTAGGCGAACCGGGCCTGCGCCACCTCGAGCGCCCGGGAGAGCAGTTTTTCTGGATCTTCGCCGTTCGGATGGGCCCCCAGCAGCACGTTGTCCCGGACCGAGGTGGAGAACAGCGTGGAATCCTCGAAGGCCACCGACACATGGCCGCGCAGCTCGGCCAGCGGGAAACGACGGATATCCGTACCGTCCAGGTGCACGGCGCCGGAGGTGACCTCGTACAGCCGGGGGATCAGCTGCAGCAGGGTGCTCTTGCCCGAGCCAGTGACCCCGACCAACGCCAAAGTTTCCCCCGCACGCACGTGCAGGTTCACGCCTTTGAGGACCGGGGGCGCGTCCGCGGCGGCGTCGGGATAGCGGAAGACGACGTCGGACAGGCGCAGTTCCCCGCGCACGGAGCCGGGCGGCGCCGGTACGTCCGGGTCGGTGATGGTGTTCTTCGTATCCATCACGTCGAAGTGCCGGTCCAGGGCGGTCTTCGCCGTCAGGGTCATGCCCATCAGGGAACCGATCGCTTCCACCGGCCCGGCCACCACGGCAGCGGTGGCAAAAAAGGCGACCAGGTCGCCCACGGTCATGTGTCCGCCGGAGACCTGCATGATGCCGATGACCAACGCTGCGCCCAGCACCAGATCGGGCAGCGAAACAACGGTGGCGAGGAACTTGGACAGCGTGCGGGCCTTGGCCAGTTCGGTCTGGCGCAGTTCTTCGGCCTGGCCGTGGAAATTCTCCAAGGCGTACTTGCCGCGGCCGAAGGCCTTGAGCACCCGGATGCCGTGCACCGATTCCTCCACCGTGGTGGCGAGGTCCCCGGCCTGGTCCTGGCTCAGCCGGGAGGAAGCGCCGAACGCGGTGCGGAAGCGGAACCCCTGCCAGACAAGGGGTACGGCGGCGACCAGGAAGATCAGTCCCAGCAGTTGGTTCAACGCGAACATCAGCGCCAGCCCCACAACCACCGTGACGAAGGAGACCACCAGCATGAGCGACCCGAACGCCAGCCACCGGCGGATTAGGCCCAAGTCGGCCATGGCGCGGGAGAGCAGCTGGCCCGAACCCCACCGGTCATGGAAGGCAGCCGGCAGATGCTGCACGTGCCGGTAGAAGCTGGTGCGCATGCCCATCTCCACGTCCGTGGCGGGCGCGATCGCGAACACGCGCCGCAGGTACACCAGGGCGGCCTCGGCCAAACCAAGCACGGCAATGACGACGGCGGGGCCCCAGACTTCCGAGGGGCGGCCGCCGGTATGGATGGTATCCACCAGGCCGCGCAAGACCTGGGGGATGGCCAGCGCCACCAGGCTGGCACCGAGGGCACTGAAGAATCCCAGGATCAGCCGCGGGAGGATGGGCCGGACATAGTGTTTGAGCCGGGCGATCGAGCGCCAGAGGGATAACTCAGTCATGTGGTCGATTCATCGCAGTGGTTCGGAGGCTTCGTGTACCGCAGCAACTATCCTAGCGACCGGTTTGAGGCGCTGGTCACTACCCGGCCCGGCCGGGCCGGCGCGCTGGGAAACCGATGCTTGCTAGTCTGGGCCGAACCATTCACCGACGGGGGAGAGCATGGATCTGACGGACGTGGTGCACGGCTTCGAGCTGGTCCTGTGGATGTCAATGCTCTTTCCGATGCTGCGAGTGGGCGCCTTCCTGCTCTTGGTGCTGCGGAAACCGGCCGGCTGGCTGGTGCTGCTGGTGGAACCGGTTCTGTCCCTGGTTTTGATGGGCGTGGCGGGCGCTTTTAGCCCTGCCGTCCTGGTGCTGCCTGCGGTGGCCGCCTATGGATGGTGGCGGTGGCGCGGGCGGTCAGGGGTCGGAGGGGTTCCGGTCCATCCGGTCCAGCGGCCCGATTGGCTGGCCGCGGCGCTCCTGATGGGGCTGGTCCTGGTCTTCTTCGGTATCGAGGTGCTGCCCATGATGCTGATGTACATGGCCGACCCGGGGGCCATTGCTGAAGCAGTGGTCGTTAGCCTCCTGACCCCGCTGCTGTACCTCGGTCTCGCGCGCGGCGTCATCGAAGCCTGGTGGATCGGCGTCACCCTCTCGCTGATGGGGCTGGCCAGAGGGGCAGCGAACGCAAACCCGCAGGTCCTCTTTGCACTGGACGGCATCGTGTTCACCGTCCTGCTGGGCGTCCTGAGTCTGTACGGCTGGTCCAGGTGGCGCGCGGCGCACGCGGAGACGGCCGCTTCCGCCTAGCAGCGTGCTTCCCTTGGCGTCGGGCGCTCGCGGGCTGCTTCCGCCTGCCTTTGTGTGTTCGCGGCTGCTTACCGCTGTCATTGTGCGTTCGCGGGCTGCTGGCCGCCGTCATGGTGCGTTCGCGGGCTGCTTGCCTTCCATTTGGCAGCGTGGGCGAGCGGGCTGCTGCGGCCGTGATCTGGAGCCCGCCTATACAGATTTCCGGGCCGCTCCCATTGTTTAGGAGCCCGCACGCATTGTTACCCCCATGCACTGCCTCTGGACCGGCACTACTCCTACACAATGGCACCTTTCGATGGCCGTCGAATGTGTGTACGAATAAAATTGTGGTATGGCTCTTGCACCGTTGGACCGCACCGGGGAGATGGGAACATCCTTGGCCCAGGCGTTTGTCCTGCTGCAAGATGTCGCTGACCGCTTCCCCGCAGAGTCTGCATCTTTGTGTACCCGGGATCTGGCCAATACCGTAGCGGCGGTCGAGGACGTTTCGAAGCTGGTGGAGTTCCTGCAGGCCGTCGGCGCCCAGTCCGTGGAACGGGCGGACATCGCCGGCAACGGGGAACACTCCACGGCGCCCGAAACCGGAGCCGAGGCCGAAGCCTGTGCCGGCGCGGTGGGGTCTGGTACTGCCGGGGCCGGCACAGGTGCGGGGGAGTGGGCGGATCCGGCGGCGGCGATCAACGCCGGCGGCGTGGAGGCCGCGAACCCGGACCTGTCCCGATCTAAGCAGGCGCAGCGCCGCCGCAAGACGGAGTTTGCCAACAACGCGGAGTATCTGCGCTCAAGGCTGGGGATCGGCATTGTCGAGGCGCGGCGCAGGCTGCGGGTCGGCAAGGCGATCAGCGCGGCGGCGCGCTTTGACGGGGAACCCGGTGTCCCGGCGCTGCCGGTCTTGGCGGAGGCCATGGCCGGCGGGGAGGTCAGCGGCCGGGCCGCGGCCCTGGTGGTGGATTCCCTGGACCGGGCCCGGCACGCCGGTACCCCGGAGGCGTTGCAGGCGATGGAAGCGGCGCTGGTCCGGCAGGCCGTAGAGGCTGATGCCGATACCCTGGTGATGGTCGCCAGGACGTGGGAAACGGCGGTCGACCAGGACGGTGCCGAGCCGACCGAGGAGGAACTGCGGGCCCGGCAGGGCATGTTCTACCGGGGCCGGCGCCGAGGGCTGCACCAGTTCGTCATCAATACCACCGATGCCCAGTACGAAGCCCTCGCCACCGTGATGAACAGCGCCGCGAACCCGCGGATCCGCCCCGACGCCATCGAAACCGCCGCCAACGGCGGAAGTGAAAGTGACACGGCAGGACCCTCCGGCACCGACACCGGCAGCGCGGCAAACACCGACGCAGGCACTGACGCTGCTGGCCCGGAAATGGCCGCGGCAGAAGATGCTGCGTCTGCAGGGGCTGATGGCCGCGTGGCGGTGGATCCGGCCGTGGTGGAGGCGATGGACGATGCCACCCGGGCGCAGAAGCTGCTCGCCGGCCTGGTCGGGGCCTGCCGGATCGCGCTGAACACCGGCAGGCTTCCGGAGTCCGGCGGGCACCGGACACAGGTGATCGTCACCACCGGGTACGAACAGCTGGCCGGGCTGCTCTCCGGCGGCGGCAACGCGGTCTTCAACGGACCGGTCTCGGCCACCACAGTGCGCCGGATGGCCTGCGACGCCGAGATCATCCCGGCCGTCCTCGGGTCCGAGGGCGAAATCCTGGACCTGGGCAGGTCGCAACGGTTCTTCAACCGCGCCATCCGCCGGGCACTGGTCGCCCGGGACAAGGGCTGTGCCTTCCCGGGGTGCAGCATGCCCGCGTTCTGGACCGAAGCGCACCACATCATCCCGTGGTGGGCCGGAGGCCGCACCACCGTCGATAACGGGGTGTGCCTCTGCCTGCTCCACCACGACCTGATCGAGCAAGGCAACTGGCAGATCAACGTCCTCGACGGCATCCCCTGGTTCACCCCGCCGGACTACATCGACCCCCGCCGCAAACCGCTGCGCAACTCCTACTGGCAAACCTACGTCCCACCCCAACCACTCCAAACGGCACCATGACCAATCCGGCGCGGGTGAACGCGCGGGGAACAGTGGAGGTGCATTTGCGGGTGGACGCGCGGGAACAGTGGAGATGCACTTGCGGGTGGACGCGCACGGGACAGTTGGAACGCATCAGCGGCCTGCAAGTGGCGAGGCACAGCTTTTGTAGGACAAATGGCACCACAGGCTTATGTGCCAGCTGATGGCCCACCGCCAGGGAGCGAGCTTTCAAGCTCTGCTGAGCTAATGGGCCTCCGCCCGGGACGGAGCTTCAGCATTCAGCTGAGCTATCGGCTCTGCCCGGGATAGAGCTTTTGCGCTCAGCTGAGCCCGGGGGCTCCGGCCGGGACTTCGCCGGCCGGAGCCGCCGGCGTCAGCGTCAGCAGCACAGCCTCCGGGCGGCAGGCGAAGCGCACCGGAGCCAGACGGGACGTTCCCAGCCCGGCCGACACATTCAACGGGACGCTACGCCCCTCGTGCTCCCAGTACGTCAGTCCACGGGCGCGCCACGTGGGCAGATCGCAGTTACTGATCAAGGCCCCGTAGCCCGGTATGCAGACCTGGCCACCATGGGTGTGCCCGGCCAGCATCAGGTCGGCATCGTCGGCAGTGAACCGGTCAAGCACCCGCTGGTACGGGGCGTGGGCCACCGCGATCCGCAGGTACGCGGCTTCATCGGCGGTGGTCGAACCGTTGGGGAAACCCGCATAGCGGTCGCGCTGCAGGTGCGGATCGTCCACGCCCGTGAAGTCCAGCCGCACGCGGCCCACCACCAGCGACTGGTGCCGGTTGGTTAAGTCGACCCAGCCGGCGGTGCCGAATGCCGCGTGCATCTCACGCCACGGCAGTTCACGCTCCGCATAGTCCTTGGGCTGCGTGGAGGGACCGGTGAGGTAGGAGAACGGGTTCTTCATCACCGGGGAGTAGTAATCGTTGGAGCCCGGGACGAACACGCCCGGAACGTCCATCAGCGGGGCGAGCGAGTCCAGCAGGGGCTTTACGGCCTGCTGATGGCTGAGGTTATCGCCGGTGTTGACCACGAGATCCGGTTCCAGCGAGGCCAGCTGCCGCAGCCACCTTTGCTTCAGCGTCTGCCCGGGTGTCATGTGGATGTCGGACAGATGCAGGATCTTCAGGGGGCCGCGGCCGACGGGCAGGATGGGCAGCGTTTCTTCGCGGACTTTGAACAGGTTCCGCTCGATAACGGAGCCGTACACCAGCGCGGCCCCGCCCGCGGCAGTGGCCCCAAGGGCCAGGTTGCCTGCGGTCCGGAGCCGTGCTCGCAGCAAGTCAGTGTCCACGGTTAGTCGTCGTCCCCGTTGCCGTTCCCGTTGCCTCCACCGTTTCCGTTTCCGTTTCCATTGCCTCCGCCGTTTCCGTTTCCGTTGCCGGAATCCCCGGAGTCACCGCCCGAATCCCCGCTGCCCTCGTCGCTGCTGTTGCTGGAATTCGAGTTGTTGTTCGACTCGGAGGGTGCCGGTGCCTGCACCGGCCGGGGCGGATACAGCATGTTGCTCGGCGCGGCGCCGAACTCGCCCGTCTTATACAAGCCGGCGACCTTCTCCATGTAATCGGTCCACTGGCCGCCGGCAATGGTCGCACCGTCCACGTAGCTGCGCGTAACGCCGTTGATCGGAATGTTGTTGATGGACTTGTAGGCGTGCGGGTTGCCCACCCAGGAAGCAGTGGAGATGCCCTTCGTGTAGCCCACCGTCCAGGTGTACTCAGACTTGTCGGTGGTGCCGGTCTTGACTGCGGCGGGAACACCAATCGGGTGGATTCCGCCCAGCTGCAGGTTGACCAGGTTTTCCAGCGGGACGCTCACTGCGGCAGCGACTTCTTCCGAGATCGCCCGTTCACAGGACTTCTTCGGCACTTCGTACTCGTTGCCCTGGGCATCCGTGACGGAGGTCAGCGCGATCGGCTTGCAGTACACGCCGCCGTTGGCGAACGCCGCGAACGAAGCCGCCATCGTCATCGGGGAAACGTTGGTCGTGCCGATGATGAAGGACGGGTGCTCAATGCTGATCGGCTCTTTGTCCGTCGCCGTGCGGACGCCGAGGCGGGTTGCCGCATCCTGGATGTCACAGAGGTCCAGCTGCGCGGCCATGGCTGCGGTAGCGGAGTTGATCGACCACGTCAGGCCCTGGCTGGCGGTCATGGTCCGCTCGAAACCGGGCAGCGCATTCTGGAAGTCCCACTCACTGAACCACGCGTCCGGAGGCAGGCAGCTGGCATTCCAGTTGTACTGCGCCGGGTACTCCGTCCGGCGCGCGTCGACCGATGCGTTGAGCGCCTTGCCTGCTTCGAGCCAGGCGACCATGGTGTAGGGCTTCATCGTAGAGCCGGGCTGCCAGCCGTTGCCGCCGCCCATATCCGCGTCGACGTTGTAGTTCAGCTCCGTATTGGCCACGCCGTCTTCGGGGCTGTAGTTCGTGTTCTGGGCCATCATCAGGATGTTGCCGGTGCCGGGCTCAACCGAAACCATGGCCGAGCCGACGCCGGACTCATCGCCCACGGGGACTTCCTGCTCGATCTGCTTCTGGCCTTCCTTCTGGAGGCGGGAGTCGAGCGTGGTCTTGATGGTGAGGCCGCCACGGGCCAGAAGCTTCGCCCGCTCCGTGGAATCTGCGCCGAACGCATCGGACTGCATGATGGTGTGCTGCACGTAGCTGCAGAAGTAGTCGGCGAAGTTCGCCGCGACACAGCCGGAACGCACCGGCTTGAGGTTCAGACCCAGGTCGCTGGCAACGGCTTCGTCGTACTCCTCTTGGGTGATCTTGCCCGCGCTAAGCATGGCGGACAGCACGGTATTGCGCCGCTCCACCGTCGCTTCCGGATTGTTCACCGGATTGAAGTAGTTGGGCGACTGAACCATGCCGGCCAGCATGGCCGACTGCTGGATGTTCAGCTTGGCCGCGGGAACACCGAAAAAGGTCTTCGCCGCAGCTTCAATGCCGTAGACCTGGCCGCTGAACAACACGATGTTCAGGTAGCCCTGCAGGATCTCTTCCTTGCTGAATTCCTTTTCGACGGCGATGGCCAGCTTCGCCTCGCGCAGCTTGTCGCCGATGTCCTTGGTGCCGCTGATGGTCAGCTCTTCGGCGCCCTTGCCTGCGGAAGCACCGGCATCGATCAGCACGTTGTTCACATACTGCATGGTCAGCGTGGACGCGCCCTGCAGGTCCCCGCCGGCCATGTTCGTCACCGCGGCGCGCATGATGCCCTGGGGGTCCACACCGTTGTGCTCGTAGAAACGAACGTCCTCGATGGAGATGATGGCGTCCTGCATGTGCTGGGAGACCTTGTCCAGGGTCACCGGGACGCGGTTTTCGGCGTAGAACGTGGCAATCAGTTTGCCGTCGGCGGAGAGGATCCGCGACGGCTGGGACAGCGGCTGCGTCTGCAGTTCGTCCGGCAATTGGTCGAAGTATTCGATCGATGAGGTGGCCCCGACACCGGCTACGGCTGCGGCCGGAACCAGCAGGCCGGCTGCGAGAACGCCACAGAGCGCACTGATACCCAAGAAGCCAACGATCTTGCCCAGGGTGGTCGCAGTGTCGAAGAAGGGGGATTTGCGAGCGGCCATGGGGTTCAGTTTACAAGCAAGCGCTACCCTTTGAGTTATGACCAAATGGGAATACGCGACAATTCCGCTCATTATCCACGCGACCAAGCAGATTCTGGACCAGTGGGGTGAGGACGGGTGGGAGCTCGTCCAGGTGTTCCCCGGTCCGAACGGAACCAATCCGGTTGCCTATTTGAAGCGGGAGAAGCAGTAGCCATGACGGAAACGACAGAGGCCCGGAAGTCCAACGTCGAAGAGCGGCTGGCCGGTCTGGGCCTGTCCCTGCCGGACGTGGCAGCTCCGGTGGCCGCCTATGTACCGGCGGTTGTCTCCGGGAACTATGTGTACACCTCGGGGCAGCTGCCGTTCGTCAACGGCGAACTTCCGGCGGCCGGCAAGGTGGGCGACGGTGCCGGCCTGGTCAGTGCCGACGAGGCCAAAAACCTGGCCGCTACGGCCGCCGTGAACGCCTTGGCAGCAGTCAAGAGCGTCATCGGGGACCTGGACCGGATCACCCGGGTGGTCAAGGTCGTCGGTTTCGTGGCCTCCGATCCGGGATTCACCGGCCAGCCGGGTGTGATTAACGGCGCCTCCGAGCTGCTGGGGCAGGTCCTCGGCGAGGCCGGCGCCCACGCCCGGTCCGCCGTCGGCGTGGCAGTGCTGCCGCTGGATTCGCCGGTCGAGGTAGAACTGATTGCCGAATTCAGCTAGTCCGCTTCGCGAGGAGCAGCGGCTCTTCCCCGTGGCGCCCGACCAGCTGGGCGCCGCCCACAGCTGGTTCCAACACGGAGAGCGCACGCCGCGGAAGCCCCGGCTGGCGTCGTCCGTGGTCTTGGTGCGGGACGGACCAGCCGGCACGGAGACCTACCTTGGCTACCGGTCGGGGTCCTCTCCGTTGGGAACCGTGGCCTTTCCCGGCGGCAGCGTGGAGGAGAACGACGGCGACCCGGTCACCTGGTACGGTCCCTCGCCGACCAAATGGGCCGAGATGCTCGGGCTGGACGACCACCGCCTGGCCCATGCCCACGTGGTGGCGGCCATCCGCGAGCTGTTCGAGGAAACCGGGGTGTTGCTGGCCGGCCCGGACGAGTCCAGCCTGCCGGAATCCACGTCCGGCGCCGACTGGATGCGGACCCGGGAGGCCGTCTCCGACCAGGAAAAGTCCTTCGGCGAAGCGCTGGGCAAGCGCGGACTCGGCGTCCGCACGGACTTGCTCAAACCCGTGTCCCACTGGCTCAGCCCGGACTTCGCCCACCGACGCTTCGACACGCGCTACTTCGCTGCGGCGCAGCCGGCCAACCAACGGCCGTCCCTGCTGGAAAGCAAGGGCGTGTGGGCATCGTGGCTGCCTGCACAGGAGCTGGTGGCCGGGCGGAACACCACGGCGCTCGGCGATCTGGTGGACCAGCCCGACACCCGTGGGCTGACGTTTAGCGAAGTGACCTCGCCGGCGGTGGAAATCATCGTGGAAAAGATCGCCGGCGCCCGCGGCTGCATTGCCTACCTCTCGCACAAGCGCCCGCAGCGGCTCTACCACCCCGAACTGATCCAGGTTGACGGTGTGCCCATGCTGCAGGTGGCGGCCAACTCCGCCACCGAAGGCGGCGCCGCGCAGCGGGGACGCTGAGCACGCTCCGCCGACACGGACCCGCTCAGCCGCCACGGACCCCGCCACGGGCCCCGCTCCGCCGAATCCGGCCACGCGCGCCGCTCAGCCGGACCCCGCTCCGCCGCGGCGGCCCGGGGTCGGCGTCCCGGATCCATCCTCCCAACCACAACGACGGCGGGGGCCCACCATTGGTGAGCCCCCGCCGTCGTACGTTTCAGCCGAAAATCAGCGCGAACGCTGGCGGAGCCGCTGGATGTCCAGGATGACTACCGCGCGTGCCTCCAGGCGCAGCCAGCCGCGCTGGACGAACTCGGCCAGCGCCTTGTTGACGGTTTCGCGGGAGGCGCCAACCAGCTGGGCCAGCTCTTCCTGCGTCAGTTCGTGGGCCACCAGGATGCCGTCCGTGGCGGGGCGGCCGAAGCGGTCGGCCAGATCCAGCAGCGCCTTGGCCACACGGCCCGGAACGTCGGAGAAGACCAGGTCGGCCAGCGAGTCATTGGTGCGGCGGAGGCGGCGGGCCAGGGCCTGCAGCAGCTGCGCCGATACCTCGGGACGGGTCTCCAGCAGGCCGCGCAGGTTTTCGTTCTTCAACCCCGCGAGGCGGGTTTCGGACACGGCGGTGGCGGAGGTGCTGCGCGGGCTCGGGTCGAAGAGGGCCATCTCGCCGAAGAGCTCGCCCGGGCCGAGGATGGCCACCAGGTTCTCGCGGCCGTCGGCAGCGGTGCGGCCCAGCTTGATCTTGCCGGAGACGATGAAGTAGAGCTGGTCGCCCTGGTCACCTTCGCGGAACACCGATGCGCCGCGGGACAGATCGACCTCGGTCAGCTCGTCGGTCAGCGCGGCGAAAACGTCGTCGTCGAGTGTGGCAAAAAGCGGTGCGCGGCGAAGGATCTCTACGTCCATGAATTCTCCAAGTTAGTACTGTTCGGCTGGGGTTCAAGCTGCCCTCCCGTTGGGGCACTGTTCTCCATTTTGCCGCATGTAAAGCCCCTGTGACATCTTCCACAAGGCTTTTCGCTCCCAGAGGAGGAAAGCGCCGGCATCGGGCACCGACACGGGCTGCCGGAAGTGACAACCGGTAACGGCGGTTGATAATTCCCGCGGGCGGACCGCCTAGACTAATGCACATCCCACCGCAACGGAGAATGAGTGATTTTCGGCCTGACCATCTTGGACATCGTCCTGCTGCTGATCCTCTTGGCGTACCTGGTCTCAGGTCTGCGCAAGGGGTTCCTGCTCACCCTCGGCGGCATAGCCGGCATCGCCCTGGGAGCGGTGGCGGCCTTCTTCGCCATCCCGCTGGTCAGCGAATGGGTCCCGGACAGCGCCTGGCGGCTGACCGCAGCCATTGCGGTGGCCATATTGCTGGTGGTGCTGGGGCACGCCCTGGGGACGGGAATCGGTGCGGCCATCCGACGCCGTATGGACTTCCCGCCGCTGCGGCCGTTGGACCGGCTGCTGGGCGGCGTGATGAACCTTGCCGTGACCGCGCTGGTCATCTCCATGCTGGCGTTCAGCCTGGGCACCATGGGTGTGCCGTTCATCTCGCAACAGATTGCCGCGTCCAAGGTGATCGCTTCGATCGAAAACCTGACCCCGGATCCGGTGAAGGCATGGGCGGCGCAGGTGCGCTCCATCGTCGTTGCGGACGGCATCCCGCTGGTCCTCGACCCGCAGGTGCCGCAGGGATCGGCGCAGGTTCCCGATGCCAGCACCGATACCGCGGCCCTGAACGAGGCGGCGGCCTCCGTGCTGCGGATCGCGGGGACGGCCTTCCAATGCGGGCAGAACCAGACCGGGTCCGGCTTTGCGGTGGCACCTGACCGCGTGCTGACCAACGCCCACGTGGTGGCCGGCGTCAACGAACCGGTGGTGGAAATCCCCGACGGACGGGTGCTGCCCGGCCGGGTGGTGTTCTTCGACCCGGTGCGTGACCTGGCCGTCCTGGCCGTGGACGGGTTGGACGTGCGGCCGCTGCCGCTGGGAGGCGAACTGTCCGAGGGCGACCTGGCGGCGTTCCAGGGCTACCCGGCCGGCGGTCCCTTCCAAAGCAACCCGGCCACCGTGCAGGGCCGTTCGCAGGTGCTGGTGCAGAACATCTACGGCGCGGACCCGTCCTCGCTCGAGGTCTACACGCTGGCGGCGAACGTGCAGCAGGGCAATTCCGGCGGACCGTTGCTGGATGCCGACGGAAACGTGGCGGGCGTGGTGTTCGCCAAGTCCACGGAGAACGTGCCGGTGGGCTACGCCCTGACCTTGGACGAGGTCCAGCCGGTCGTCGACGAAGCCCTCGGCTATCAGGAGACCATCTCCGCCGGCCAGTGCGTGACCCGCTAGCGGTTGTCCGGCCGGAGCCAGTCCAGGAACTGGCCGTGCGGGCCGCTGACGGCCACCGGCTTCCCGTTGTGCGAGAGCAGGAAGCGGCCCCGCTGGGTCCGGTCGTCCAGGCCCGGTATGCCGGAGTCGTCTTCCGGCAGCGGCATCACGCCGGGTCCTTCGTGCGCGAGCCAGTGCACGCCCCGCTCCCGGATGAGCCCCTCCACCAGGGTGCGGAACCGCCGCCGGTCCGGCTCGGGCAGGTAGGCCAGCACCGCCGAATGGAACACGACGACGGCGGCATCCTCGGGTGCCTGGGCCACCAGCGCGGGCAGTTGTTCGGTGAGGTCGCCGGCCACCAGCCGGACCGGGTTGCGTCGGGCCACCTCGAGGGACTGGTGCAGCCGGAGGACGCGGAACTCCTGCCCCGGCCAGATCAGGGCCTCGAGCCAGGCGACATCGCCGGCATCGGTGATGTCCAGCGGATTCAGGTCGATTCCGGCGCGCCAGCAGACTTCGGGCAGCGATCCGGGCAGCGGCGGGCGGCCGGAGGTGGAGCATTCCAGCAGCGGAGGCCCCGGTGCGGCACCGCCGGCAGGTGCAGCCTCCGGCGTGTCCGCCCCGGCCCCGGCCGCAGGCGAGGGCCGTGGCGCGAGGACCGCACCGCCGTCGTACTGGTAGCGGTACAGGTCGGGATGGAGCAGCAGCCCCGCCGAGGCGCCCACCTCGATCAGCGCCAGCGGCTTGGCTTCGGAGGCGGCGATGGCCGCCAGGGACGGCAGGAAGACGGCGCAGCGGCCGGGTTCATTGGTCTGCGTGGTGCGGGCCAGGGCCACCTCCCGAACCGAGTCCCACCGCGACAGCAGGAAGTCGCGGAAGCCCGCGTACTCCGTGACGCCGGCGCCAAGCGAGCGGGCTGCCGCCAGGACCAGGTTGGGCTGGCGCTTCGACGCGGGCAGGGCCTCGATCAGCGCCAGGACCTCGGGATCGTCGCTGATGCCCAGGGCCCACTTGACGTACACCGGGGACTGGCCCGCGGCCTCGTACAGGCCGAAGTTCCGGTACCAGCCGGCGATGTTCCCTCGCTGTCCGCCCATCGTTCGTGGCCGTCCCGCTACAGGGCCTCGGCGAGGTATTCGACCGCCAGCCGGTAGCCGGTGATGCCAGCGCCGGCGATGACGGCGTCCGCGACGCCCGAGATGTAGGAGTGGTGGCGGAACTGCTCGCGCCGGTGGATGTTCGAGATGTGCACCTCGACCACCGGGAGGGCCACGCCGGAGAGCGCGTCCCGGAGCGCCACGGACGTGTGGCTGTAGCCGCCGGGGTTGATGATGATCGCATCGGCCGTGCCGCGGGCAGCATGGACGGCGTCGATCAGCGCCCCTTCGTGGTTGGACTGGACGCACTCGGCGGTCCAGCCGCGGGCCGCCGCGGCGTCGGTGGCGAGCTGCTCGACGTCGGCCAGCGTGGCGGTGCCGTAAACGTCCGGCTCGCGCGTGCCCAGCAGGTTCAGGTTGGGGCCGTTGAGGATCAGGACGCGGCGGGTGCCGGGGATGTCTGCAGTCATGCCTTTTACTATGCCTCAATCACGTTCGGGTGGAGCTGACCTGTTGCGGGCGGGGCGCCCCTGTCCCCGAAGCATGATGCCGGGCCCTCCCGCCGCCAAGGGCGGCGGAAGGACCCGGCATCCAGCCGGTTGCCGGGCGTCAGGCCTTCAGCGAGGTCGCGATCTGCTGCATGACGGTGTTGTCGGCCAGCGTGGTGGCGTCGCCGACTTCGCGTCCTTCGGCCACGTCCTTGAGCAGCCGGCGCATGATCTTGCCCGAGCGGGTCTTAGGCAGTTCCGGCACCACCAGGATGGTGCGCGGCTTGGCGATGGGACCGATTTCCTTGCCGACGTGGGCACGCAGCGTGGCGACGATGTCTTCGTTTGATCCGTGCTGCGTGGCTGCTTCGCCGCGCAGGATGACGAACGCGACGACTGCTTCGCCGGTGGTTTCGTCCTTTGCGCCGACGACGGCGGCTTCGGCGACGGCGGGGTGGGAGACCAGCGCCGACTCGATCTCGGTGGTGGAGAGCCGGTGGCCGGAGACGTTCATGACGTCGTCTACCCGGCCGAGCAGCCAGATGTCGCCGTCGTCGTCCTTCTTGGCGCCGTCGCCGGCGAAGTACATGTTCTCGAACCGGGACCAGTAGGTTTCCTTGAACCGTTCCGGGTCGCCCCAGATGCCGCGCAGCATGGCCGGCCAGGGCTCGCGGATCACCAGGTAGCCGCCGTGCCCGTCGGGGACGGAGGCGCCGAGTTCGTTCACGACGTCGACGGCGATGCCCGGGATCGCGACCTGCGCGGAACCGGGTTTGGCGGCGGTGATTCCGGGCAGCGGGGCGATCATGTGCGCGCCGGTTTCGGTTTGCCACCAGGTGTCCACGATCGGTGCCTTGTCGCCGCCGATCACCCGCCGGTACCACATCCAGGCTTCGGGGTTGATGGGCTCGCCCACGGAGCCGAGCACCCGGATGGAGGACAGGTCGTACTTGGCGGGGATGTCTTCGCCCCACTTCATCATGGTGCGGATCGCCGTCGGGGCGGTGTAGAGGATGGAGACCTTGTACTTTTCCACGATCTCCCACCAGCGGCCCTGGTGCGGGGAATCGGGGGTGCCCTCGTACATCACCTGGGTGGCGCCGTTGATCAGCGGCGCGTAGGTGACGTAGGAGTGGCCGGTGACCCAGCCGATGTCCGCGGTGCACCAGAACACGTCGGACTCCGGCTTCAGGTCGAACACCGCCTTGTGCGTGTAGGCGCACTGCGTGAGGTAGCCGCCGGTGGTGTGCAGGATGCCCTTGGGCTTTCCTGTGGTGCCGGAGGTGTAGAGGATGAACAGCGGGTGCTCGGCGTCGTGCGGCACCGGGATGTGCTCGGCCGATGCGGTCTCCACGGTGTCCGCCCACCACAGGTCGCGGCCCTCGTGCCAGTCCACGGGTTCGCCGTTGCGCTTGACCACCACGACGTTGGAGACCGTGTGTCCGGGGGCGGAGAGCGCCTCGTCCACGGCCGGCTTCAGCGGGGACGGCTTGCCGCGGCGCCAGGTGCCGTCGGCGGTGACGACCAGTTTGGCATCGGCGTCGTCGACGCGGGAACGCAGGGCGTCGGCGGAGAAACCGCCGAACACCACCGAGTGCACGGCGCCGATCCGGGCGCAGGCCAGCATGGTGATCACGGCCTCCGGGATCATGGGCAGGTAGACGGCGACCCGGTCGCCCTTGGCCACGCCGAGGGACTCGAACGCGTTGGCGGCCTTCTTCACGTCTTCGGTCAGCTGCGCATAGGTGTAGGTGCGGGTGTCGCCGGGTTCGCCTTCGAAGTGGATCGCCACCCGGTCGCCGAGCCCGTTCTCCACATGCCGGTCCAGCGCGTTGTAGGCGGCGTTCAGTTCGCCCCCGACGAACCACTTCGCAAACGGGGCGTCCGACCAGTCCAGCGTCTGGGTGAAGTCCTTGTCCCAGGACAGGACCTCGCGGGCCTGCTTGGCCCAGAAGGCCGGACGGTCGGCCTCGGCTTCCGCGTAGACGCCGGGTTTGGCCACCGCGGCGGCGGCGAATTCAGCGCTTGGCGCAAACTTTCGGTTCTCGTGAAGCAGGTTTTCCAGGGCGTCGCCGGTGGCGGCGGTCGACTGCGTTCCGTTGGCTTCAGACATGTGAAGGCCCCTTCGTCTTGCTGGGTCAATGGCGTGCACCCGGCCTCGTCTGCCGGGCGCACCTGCTGCTTGCCAGCCTAATCCTTCGCGCGCCGACTGCAGTGTGCAGCGTCACACTGTGCGATGTGAATGGAGGTGAATCTGCGGTGAACGGCACGCGGCACGGCCTCCGCCCGCGGGAATCCGGCTAGTGAAGGGTGGGTTCCTTGACTACGCTGAGACCAGCGCCCGAACGTTGCACGGCGGGCCCGGCCCGCGGTGCGACCCTAACGACCCATGGCGGGCCCGGCCCGCGCTGCAACCGTAACAACCGGAGGATCGAAGATGTCCCAGAGCTCCCAGACCCACGGCACGGCAGGAACTGCGGTGGCCGGCCCGTTCACCGTGCGAGACACGGTGGTGGGCGCCGGCGTCGTCCTGCTTTTCCTCTCGTCGGTGATGCCCCTGCAGGTTCTCCAGGGCATCGGCGTGAACCTTTGGAACTCGGGCGGCCTGTTCCAACTGGGGCTGGGCATCCTGCTGCCGGCTGTGGTGCTGGTCCTGTTCGTCGTGCGGCGGCTGGCACCGCAGACGCCGCTGCGGGTCGGCTCCTTGTCGGTCGACCAATTCGCCTCGGTGGTCGCTTCCCTGGCCCTGGCTTTCTACTTCCTGACCATCGTCACCGTCTTCAGCGTCAGCGGAGTCATCGGATTCATCGGCGCGCTGGTGCTCTTTGCGGGAACCGTTTGCGCACGCTGGATTCCGCAGCTTGCCGCCGATTTCGCCGGGCGCCCCAAAGCCGTCGCCCACCCCGTGGCGCGCGACGCTGTTCCGGCTGCGCCCCGGCCGCGGCAGCCCAAGCCCGCCACCGGGCAGCCGGCCGCCCATGGGGGAGCCGCCGGCAAGGGAGGGGCCCGGGCCGGTGCCGTCCGGATTGACGAGGCGACGCCGGGAACCGCCGGCGCTGGAGCCCGCGCCGGTTCCGCAGCCCACGCTCCGTCCGGCGCGCACCACACCGGAGCGCAACAACCGTCTACCGGGCAGTTCGCTTCACCCTCCGGCAACGGCGCAGCCGGAGTAGCAGGCGCTGCCGCAGCCGCCCACGCCGCGAACTCGTCCGAACCCGGCGCCGGTACCGCGACGATTGCCTCCGGACGGAACACCGACGCCAGCCCTATCAGCACCCAGCGGGCCGAAGACCTTGAACCGGACGATTCCGTGTCGCCGGGGGCTGCAGACGGGGAGGCCGTGGGCATTCCGGTGACCGCCGATGCGAGCGGATCCGCAACTGCGCGCGCTGCCGCATCCTCAGCGGGCGGCGTGGCCCGCGACGTCGGCTACTCCGCGAGGACGGTGGTGGGAGGTTCCGCCTCGTCGGCCGGGGGCCGGGAGTCCCAGGAGCCTGCCGGAACGGGCCGGACCGGCGCTGGGGATCATGCCGACGGCACAGGTGGGCACAGCGCAGGGGAGCACAGCACAGCGGAGCCCGGTGCAGCCGAACGGCCGGCAGAGGCGGCCGTTCCCGCCGGTGGGGCCGTCGGCGGTGCAGCCGCCAAGCCGACCGGGGCCGGAGCCAGCGCGGCTCCCGCTGCCGCCGGACAGGCGACAACAGCCACCACGGCCATGCCGTCCGTCGGGGAGACCGGCACCGGGCGCTCCGTCGCCGACGCTGCCTCGGCGTCTTCGCCCATCAGCGCCACCAGGGAACACTACGAGGAAGCCGAAGGGGAATACGAAGCCTTTTGGTTCGCCGTCGGGCGCACCCGCCCGGTGCTGGACGAGAACACCGGCCAGGTCATGTTCACGGTGGAGCCGGGGTCATGGATCCTGGCGCTGCAGGACCGCGGCGACGAATTCCTGGTGCAGCACACGGACGGCCGGGTGGGCGTCCTAAGGGACCTGACAAACATTGAGCGTGCCTGACCGGGCGCCGGCCCCCCGCCGGCGCAAAACCGAAGAATCCCTCCTGGCACGCAAGCGCCGGGCCCGGCGGATCAACAAGGAGCTCGCCGAACACTACCCGTATGCGGTGGCGGAACTGGATTTCTCCAATCCCTTCGAGCTGCTGGTGGCGACCATCCTCTCCGCGCAGACCACCGACGTCAGGGTCAACATGACCACCCCGGTGCTCTTCGACCGGTACCCGGATGCCCGTGCGCTCGCCGCCGCGGATGAGACCGAACTGCAGGAGCTGATCAAGCCCACCGGTTTCTTCCGGGCCAAGTCCCAGAGCCTGCTGAAGATGGCCAACCAGATCGTCGACGAGTTCGACGGCGAGGTCCCGGGAAACCTGGACGACCTGGTCAAGCTCGCCGGGGTCGGCCGCAAGACCGCCAATGTGGTGCTGGGCAATGCCTTTGGGATCCCGGGCATCACCGTGGATACGCATTTCCTCAGGTTGTCGCGCCGCTTCGGCTGGACCGAGTCGACCGACGCGGTCAAGGTGGAATTTGATGTCGCGGAGCTGTTCGAGCCCAAGGACTGGACCATGCTCTCGCACCATGTTGTCTTTCACGGCCGCCGGGTGTGCCACGCCCGCAAGCCGGCGTGCGGCGCCTGCCCCGTGGCCCAATGGTGCCCGTCCTACGGGGAGGGAGAGGTAAACCCGGAGAAGGCGCGGAAACTGTTGAAGTACGAACTGGCGCCGGGGCGCGAAGAACTGCTGGCCCGGATGATGGCCGGTGAGACGAGGCGGGAGCTTCGCGCAGCCGGCTTCCCTCTGGGAGCTTGACGGTGAGCGCCAAGAAGGACCTCCAGCGGCTGATGGAGCTGCCGATGGACCAGCGGCTCTCCGTCCGCGAACGGGAGCGCTGGTACGACGTCACCCTGGACCAGAAAGCGGCCCGGCCGGCCGCGGTGCTCCTGCTCTTCGGCGCCCTGGACGACGCGCCGGCGCACTTCCACGATTCGGCCGTACCGGATGACCTCGACCTGCTCTTCGTGGAACGCGCCGCGGGCCTCTCCTCGCATCCGGGGCAGGTGGCGTTTCCGGGCGGCAGCATTGATCCCGACGACGACGGACCCGCCGCCGCCGCGGTCCGCGAAGCGGTCGAGGAGACCGGTCTGGATGCGGCCGGCGTCGAAGTCCTGGGCGTCCTGCCGGAGATCCCGCTGTCGGTCAGCAACTTCCTGGTGACGCCGGTCCTGGCCTGGTGGGCCGCCCCCTCGCCGGTCGCCGTGGTCGACTTTGCCGAGTCGGCGCAGGTCTTCCGGGTGCCCGTCGCCGACTTGCTGGACCCTGTCAACCGGCGCATGTCGGTGCTCCGCCGCGGTGGACAGGTCTTCCGCAGCCCCGCGTTCCTGGTCCACGGAGTGGTGGTCTGGGGCTTCACCGCCATTTTGCTCAGCCATCTTTTTGACGACCTGGGCTGGTCGTTGGACTGGGACAGGTCGCGCGAGATCCCGGCGCCGATCGCCCCGCGCCCCGCAGCCGGCTGACGGTCGTAGTGGGCCCCTTGTTACCCGGGCGGGGGAGGCGCGCTGCTTTACTTGGCGTCGGCGTAGGAATCGACCACTGCCACACTGACCGGGAAAGCCACAGGGATGTGGCCGAAGACCAGACGGGTGGCGGCAGCAGCGGACTCTTCGACCAACCGGCAGGCCAGTTGAGTCCGGTCCTCGCGGACGTGCAGCATGACCTCGTCGTGGAGGAAGAACACCATCTCCCCCACGGGGGTTCCTTCGGCAGCGCAGGCGCGCAGCCGCCGTCGTAATTCCGCCAGCCAGCACAGCGCCCACTCGGCGGCCGTGGCCTGCACCACGAAGTTGCGCGTGAAGCGGCCGCGGCTGCGCGCCAGGGTGTCGGCCCGTCGCTGCTCTTCCGCGGTGGCTGTCCGCTGGGAGGCCAGCCAGCGTTCCGACGGCGGAGGGCAGCTGCGGCCCAGATAGCTGCTGACCACCTGCCCCGCTTCGCCGGCCCGTGCCGCGCGTTCGACCACGGCGATGGCCTGCGGATACGTCCGGGTCAGCTGGGGCATCAGCCGGCCGGATTCACCGGTGGTCGCACCGTACATGGCCCCGAGCATCGCGATCTTCGCCTTGGCCCGGTCGCCGCCGAATCCGGTGTCGGCGATGCCCTGATAGAGATCCTTGCCGCGGCCGGCCGCTGCCAGCGCCCCATCCTGCGCCAGCGCCGCCAGCACCCGGGGTTCCAGCTGGGCCGCGTCCGCGACGATGAGCTTGCGGCCGGGATCGGGACGGACGGCGTCACGGATTTGGCCGGGTATCTGCAGGGCACCACCGCCGCGTGAGGCCCATCGCCCGGTGACCACGCCGCCCACCACATACTCGGGCCGGAAACGGCCATCCTGGACCCAGGCGTCCAGCCACGCCCAGCCATTGGCCGTGAACAGGCGGGCGAGCTTCCGGTATTGCAGCAGCGGCTCGATGGCCGGATGGGAATGCTGCTTCATTTCCCAGGAGCTCGTGGTTTTGACCTCGATGCCGGCCCGGTGCAGGGCGCGGATGAGTTGCTGCGGGGAGTCGGGGTTGAACGTGGGATTGGCCAGCTCCCGTCCGAGCCTGACGGCGAGGTCCTCCAGCTTTTCCGGCCGCTGGCCCTCCCGCGGACGTGCACCCAGTTGGTCCGAAAGGATGCCCAGGTGCACGTCCTCGCGCCACGGCACGCCGGCATGCTCCATCTCGGTGGCGATCAGGGCGCCGGCCGATTCGGCCGCCAGCAGCAGCTGCAGCCGGCCGCGGTGGGCCGACGCGGCCACGGCCGCCAACTGGTCCTGCAGCTCGGCCACCAGGTCCTCCAGCTCCGTGCCGCCGACCCGTGGTTCGTCAAAGAGGGTGAACTGGTCCGGGGACTGCTGCGGCGGCGGCAGTTGACGGGGCAGCTCTTCGTCCTGATGCAGGGCTGGCGCCTCCCGCAGCGCGCGGATATACCCTGTGTCCGGGACATGGACCGACAGCGCCAGGATGTTCCGGGCGAGCGCGAGATCGTGGCTGCGGTCCACGTCGGTGCCGGCGGCCAGCAGCGGCAGGTACGCGGCACGCGTGGCTTCGAAGACCCAGCGGGGTCCCTCGCCATCGAGGCTCCGGACCGTCGCGGCCAGTTGTCCCTGGGGCACGACGACGGGCGGCCCCGAGGGGGTGCCGTGCGCGTCGGTGCGCTGCAGGTACGCGACGGGTTCCGTGCCCTCCGGCACGGAAATGTTCCGCGCAGCGGAGGCCAGGACCATGTACACACCTCAATTCTCCACTGACCTGTCCTCCACACGGGCCAAACCGTCCGCCGCGGCCCACATCCGGGGCCCCCTCGGCCGCCGCCGGCCGAAGCTCCGGGACGATCGGAGCATGCCAGGACACCACGCCGCCGCCGAACGGTCCCGCTGGAAGCCCGCGGAAGCGACGGACGTCGTGCTCGTCGGCGGCACCGACCGGCTGCGCGATGAAGTGGCCCGGATCGCGGCGGCCGCCGGGCTTGCACTTCGCCCCGACGGAGCGCCGGGAACACCTGCTGCTGCCGGCGGAGCCACCCCGCTGCTGCTGGGAACCGCCGGGTCTCACCGGGCGCACCGGACCGACGGGGAAATCATCGTGGTCGGATTCATCGACGAGGCACCGGCCCTCTGGGACCTCGCGGCCTCCACGGGGGCGGGCCGGGTGGCAGTGCTGCCCGAGGGGGCAGCGTGGCTTGCGGAATACCTGAGCCGGACCCGGCGGCGGGAAACGGCCGGGAAGGTGGTCGCCGTGCACGGAGCCAGCGGCGGAGTAGGAGCCTCGGCACTGGCCGGATGGTTGGCCACAGCGGCAGCCCGGTCGGGAACGGCCACGGTGTTGGTGGACGACGACCCGCTCGGCGGAGGGCTCTCGGCAGCCCTGGGCGCCGCCGATGTCCCGGGCCTGGCTTGGCCGGATCTGGCGGCCGTGCAGGGAACGGTGAACCCGGTCCAACTGGCGGCCTCGCTGCCGGCTGTGGGCGGTTTCTCCCTGCTGTCATGGCCGGGGACGGGGGATCCCGCGCTGCACGACGTCCCGCGGGACGAGGTCGCGGCGGAGGTCATGTCGGCCGCAGCAGGTGCCTTTGGTTTGGTGGTCGTCGACGCCGGACGGCTGGGAAGGCCGCCCGAGGCGGGACCGCCGGCGGACGACGTCGTGCTGCTGGCCCGTACGGACAGCCGTTCCCTGCGGGCGGCCGCGGCAGCCGCTGCAGCCGCTGCACTTGCCGGCGCCGGAGCGAACGTGCACCTGGTGGTCCGGGGACCGCTGCCGGCGGGAGCCGACGAGCAGCTGATCGCCGACGAGCTCGGGTTGCCGTTGGCCGGCTATGTGCCGTACCTGCGCGCGGTCCCGGCTGCACAGCGGGCAGGCCGCCTGCTGGACCTGGCATCGAACAGGCGGATCCGCGCGTTGTGCGCCGGCCTGCTGGAGCGCCTAAACCCGGTACCTGGCCCGGGCAGCAGGTCATGAACGGCCCGGGACGCAGGCACCGGGCTGCCCCAGCACCGACCCCCGGCATCGGCCTTGAGCCCTTCCGCCGCGCCGTGCTCTCCGATCCGTCGCCGGTAACGGGAGCCCGACTGGCGGCAGCCGTTCAGTCGAGCGGCCGTTTGCTGGGAACGGCCGGTACGCTGCGGGCGGTGGACTCACTGGCCGCGGAGTTGCGCGGACTGGGGCCGCTGCAACCCCTGGCCGACGCGGGAGCGACGGACATCCTGGTGAATGGCCCGCAGGACGTCTGGACCGACGGTGAAAGCGGCCTGCGCCGCGCCCCCGTCGCTTTTGCCGACGACGCGGAGGTCCGGACGCTGGCCGCACGCCTGGTCGCGGCCGGCGGGCGCAGGCTCGACGATGGAAACCCGTGCGCGGACGTGCGCCTTGCGGGTTACCGGATCCACGCGGTGCTGCCCCCGGTTTCGACCGGCGCAACACTGCTCTCGATCCGGCTCCACCGTCCGCGCCGCTTCACGCTCGCCGAACTGCTTGTCGCCGCACCGCAGTGGCAGCCCTACCTTGAGGCCGTCGTCGTGCAGCGCCTGAACTTCCTGATCTGCGGAGCCACGGGGTCAGGCAAGACGACCTTGCTTTCGGCGATGCTGGGGACCGCCGGTCCGCAGGAACGGATGGTCTTGGTCGAGGATGCCCCGAACTGGACCCGGACCATCCGCATGTGGTGGGCCTGCAGAGCCGAACCAGCAACGTCGAGGGCACCGGATCGATCGGCATGGCGGAGCTGGTGCGGCAGGCGCTGCGGATGCGACCGGACCGACTGGTGGTCGGAGAGTGCCGGGGAGCGGAGGTCCGCGAGTTCCTCGCGGCGATGAACACCGGCCACGCGGGAGCCGGCGGCACCATCCACGCGAACTCTGCCGCGGCGGTCCCGGCCAGGCTGGCTGCGATGGGCGCGCTCGCCGGGATGAGCGCCGAAGCGGTCGTGCTGCAGGCGGTGAGCGCACTGGACCTGGTGATCTCGATGCACCGCACGGGGGAAGGGCGTGGCGTACAGGAAATCTGCCTGCTGCGGCGCGATCCCGCGGGTGGCTTGCAGACCATCCCGGCGCTGGCCGCTGACGGGGCCGGCATCAGGTACTCGGCTGGCTGGGACGAACTTCACCGACGGCTGTTCCCGTGACGGGCCTCGCGGTGTTCCTGCTGTCTGCGGCCGCCTGCCTGCTGCTGTTGCCGAGGCCAAGGTTCCGTCCAGCCGGGCTACGGCGCCGCTCCTGGCATGGGCGCGCCGGCGACAGGACGCGGCGGCGGTCCGCTGCCAGCGAATTGGACCAGTTGCCCCTCTTCGTGCGGCAGCTGGCCGCGCTGTTGAGTTCCGGGCGCACACCGGCCCAGCTCTGGCCGGATATGCTCTCGATCTACGCTGCGCCGGGACGGTCTGACCGGTCCCCGCCGGGCGCACGGCAGCGGGATGGAACGGGGCCTGCATCGGGCGCGGCGGCGCGAGAAGTCGGGCTGCTGCTCCCAACCCTCGAGGCGGCAGCACGGGCCGCGGAACTGGGACTGGGAATCGGACCGGTTCTGCGGAGGCAGGGGCCGGGGAGCGGCCGGCGGGCACACCCTGAGGCCGCCGCCGTGCAACGAATGTGGCATGATCTGGCTTCCTGCTGGGAGGTTTCCGAGAGGACCGGGGCACCACTGGCGTTGCTGCTGGAGAATTATGCGCGGCATCTGCAGCATCGGCTTGATGCCAGGGCTGCGCGCCGGACCGCGCTGGCGGGGCCGAAGGCCACCGCGGCCTTGCTCGGGTGGCTGCCGCTGCTGGGTCTTGGACTCGGCGCTGCCATGGGTGCCGACCCCGTCGCCACGCTGCTGCTGTCACCGACGGGGTGGCCGGTCCTGGTCACCGGGGTGGCGCTCATGGTGGGCGCACGCTTCTGGTCGCGGCGACTCGTGCGCCATGCTGCCGGACGGGAGGGCCTGTGATCCCGGTGCTGTCCGGTGTACTGCTCTTTGCCGCGGCCTGGCTGCTGTGGCCGGGCCTGTTCGGCGCGAGGCGCATCGCCGCGAAGCCGCCGCGGGTTTCAGACGGAAGCCGGGAGGGCGGCGGCGGGGACGAAGCGGCTGGCGATCCCGCCCTGCACCTGGATTTGTTGGGTGCCATGCTGTCGGCGGGGCTGTCCCTGCCCCACGCCGTGGCTGCCCTCGCCGCCACCATCCGGGGAACGACGAAGACGGCGTTGGATCAGGTTGCTTCCGCGCTGTTGCTGGGCGTGGACTGGCAGGAGGCCTGGGCGCTCGCGGAGCGCGGTTCCGGACTGGACGTGTTGCGTGATTCTTTGCGCTTCGGTGCCGCAACGGGGGCGCCGTCGGCGGCGGTGCTCTTTGCCCAAGCAGACCAGCTGCGGCGGCGCCGGCACCAGGAAGACCAGCAGCGGGCGGCTGCCCTCGGCACCAGGCTTGTACTCCCGCTGGGGCTGTGCGCCCTTCCCGCCTTCATCGCGCTGGGCGTCGTGCCGGTGCTCGTCGCCCTCGTGCCCAGGCTGTAAGCACTCCTCCACAGTGCAGACCGCGCCGCAGGTTGTGCACCGGCAGCAAGTCGGCGGTGCCCGCACCTGGCGTAGTCGGGGAGGCTCGAATGACCGCAATCCGGCGGCCTTATCCAGGAGGAAAACATGTCGTTGTCACTGGTCGAAATCCGGGACCGGACGGCACCACGTTCGCTGCCGCCGGACCCCGCGCCGGCCCCGAACCCTGCGCTGACGGCGAACCCTGCGCTGCCGGCGAGCCCTGCGCTGCCGGCGAACCCTGCGCTGACGCCGAACCCCGCGCTGCCGCATCCACGCGGGAACGCGGCTGCGCAGCCGGCCGGGCCCGCTCCGTCGCGGCCGCCGCGGATGGAGCGTGAGGACTCCGGCCATCGGGCGGAGAAAATTGACTTCCCGGCCGGCGGCTGTGGCAAGCGGAACAGGCGAAAATGGCGACACCTGGCAGGGTCTGAAGCCGGTATGGCTACCGCCGAGTATGCCATCGCGACGCTTGCGGCGGTGGCTTTCGCCGGCCTCTTGGTCCTGATCCTGCGCAGCGGCGAAGTGCGTGGCATGCTCACGGACTTGGTGGAACTGGCGCTGACGGCGGTCTGACCGGTGTCTCTGTGCCGCCCCGCCCACGTCCGCGCCAGTCAGCGTGGCAAGGCCAAGTTCGGCCGTCCCGGCGAGCGCGGCAGCGTTACGGCTGAGTTCGCCGTCGTCCTGCCCGCCGTCGTCGTCGTGCTGGTCTTCCTGCTGGCCGGGGCAGCCGCCGGCGCTGCGCAGTTGAATGTGGAGAAGGCCGCGCAGGCCGCGGTCCGGCAGCTCGGCCGCGGCGAGTCGGAGACAACCGCCGCTCATACCGTCCGCTCCATCGCGGGGGACGGCGCCACGTTGGCGTCCGGCAGCGGCGGCGGCTGGGTTACTGTCCATGTCACGGCGCAGGTGCCGGGTCCGTGGCCGGAGTTTGGCGGCTGGACGCTGGAGGCCCGGGCCACCGGGCCGGCCGAGCCGACCGGGGGCCGGTGGTCCCGTCAGGCAGGAAATGATGGCCGTTAACCGTCCGCCGTTGCCCGGGACGGCACCACCCGGGGCGGCACCGCCCGGGGCCGATGCGGCTGCCGGTGCCGGCGCAACAGGAGGGGACGGCACGGACCACGGGGCAGGAACAGTGCTGGCGGTGGGGCTGGTGCTGCTGCTGTGCCTGATGCTCGCGGTGGTCGTCACGGTGATGCAGGCGGGTACGGCATCGGCGCGGGCGGGCAAGGCGGCCGATCTGGCTGCCCTGGCCGGTGCCGATGCTGCCCGCGGCCTGCTGGCCGGCGAACCATGCACCCTGGCCGCGGAAGTGGCACGCAAGCAGGAGGCCGAGCTGTCCGCCTGCCGCCGCTCCGGTCCCGGCGGTGTGGTGGTTGACGTTCGGACCCGGACCCGGCTGCCCGGCGTGCTGGGGTGGCTCAACGGACAATGGACGCATGCCGAGGGCCTGTCACGGGCGGGACCGCCACCGGCGCGGTAAGCCGAGTGCAGGGCGGCGGTGCCTCGCTGTTATGCGACGGCTGTCTGGTGCCGGTCGGCAGGGGCAGGGCCGGCGTGGGAAAGCAAGGCCTCGATCAGCGTGACCGCCCCGGACTTGTCCAGGGGATTGTTCTTGTTGCCGCATTTCGGGGACTGCACACAGGACGGGCAACCCGTTTCGCACTCGCAGGACCGGATGGCGTCCCGGGTGGCCGCCAGCCAGATCCTTGCCGCCTCGAAGCCCCGCTCAGCGAAGCCTGCACCGCCGGGATGCCCGTCGTAGACGAAGATGGTTGGCTTGCCGGTATCGGCATGCAGTGCTGTAGACACCCCGCCGATGTCCCACCGGTCGCTGGAGGCCACCAGCGGGAGCAGCCCGATGCCGGCATGTTCTGCCGCATGCAGGGCGCCGGGGACTCGGGCCGCGACCAATCCGGCGGCCGTCAATTGCTGCTCGCCGATGGCGAACCAGACGGCCTTGGTGAACAGTTCCCGGGCGCCAAGATCCAGCGGCTCTTCGCCCAAAATTTCGTTGGAGATGAAGGCCTTGCGCTGGAAGGAGATGACTTTGGTGGTGACCTTGACGTCGCCGAAACAAGCCTGGACCTCGCCCCACTGCTCGGTCCGCTGCGCACCGAGTACTTCGATCTGCGTAACGTCGCGGGCTTGCGTGTAGTAGTCCGGATTGGCCCGGGTCACCATCGCGCAGTGGTCCTGCTCGTTGAGTTCATCCACCACGTACGTCGTGCCTTGGTGCACGTACACGGCGCCGCTGTGGGCCTGGTAGTGCGACTGCGGAGAGTCCATGGTCCCGAGCAGCGTCCCTGATTCCGTTTCGACAATGCTGATCGGTCCACCGCCGTCGGCCCGCAGATTCACCATGGCCGCGGCGCTTTCCGGATGGGTCCAATACCAGCCGGCGGGCCGCCGCCGGAGATAACCGTCGGCGGTCAGCTGGTCGAGCAGGCCGGGAGCTGCTGCACCGAACAGCCCGATATCCGCCGGCGTCAACGGAAGCTCCTGGGCGGCGGCGCACAGGTGGGGCCCCAGGACATAGGGATTCGACGGGTCGAAAACGGTCGCCTCCACGGAGACGTCGAAGACGGCCTCGGGATGGTGCACCAGGTAGGTGTCCAGCGGATCGTCGCTGGCCACGAAGGCAGCCAGCGCGTCCTGCCCGGACCGGCCGGCACGTCCGATTTGCTGGAACAACGACGCGCGGGTGCCCGGCCAGCCCGCGACCAGGACGGCGTCCAGCCCGGAGATGTCGATGCCCAGTTCCAGCGCCGAGGTGCTCGAGACGCCCAGCAGCTGCCCGGACCTGAGCTTGGCTTCCAGTTCGCGGCGCTCCTCCGGCAGGTAGCCGGAGCGGTAGGCAGCCACCCGCCCCGGCAGCGAGGGATGGACGTCGTCCAGCAGCCGCTTGGTGATGGAGGAAATCGTCTCGGCGCCCCGGCGCGACTTGATGAAGGCGATGGTACGCACCTGCGCAGCCACGAGGTTTGCCAGCAGGTCGGATGTCTCTGCAACCACCGTGCGCCGTTCCTTGGCGCCGTTCTCGCCTTTGAGCTCGGTCAGCTGAGGTTCCCAGAACGCCACGGTGGTTGAGCCGTGCGGCGAGCAGTCTTCGGTCACAGCCTCGGCTTCCGCGCCAATCAGCCGGCCGAACGAGGTTCCGGGGTCCGCGGAGGTGGCAGAGGCCCCGATGAACACCGGGTCCGCGCCGTAGCTGGCGCAAATTCGGCGCAGCCGCCGCACCAGGTTGGCCACATTCGAGCCGAAGACACCGCGGTAACTGTGCGCCTCGTCAATGACCACGTAGCGCAGCCGGCGGAAGAACCGTGCCCACCAGGCGTGGTTGGGCAGGATCCCGAAGTGCAGCATGTCCGGATTGGCCAGCACGAAGTTGGCATGGTCCCGGATCCAGCGGCGGGCACCCGGGTCCGTGTCGCCGTCGTAGGTTTCCGCCCGCACGGTGGGCAGCTTCAGCGCCTTGATGGCTGCCAGTTGGTCGGCCGCCAACGCCTTGGTCGGGGCCAGGTACAGGGCCACGGCGCCGCTCGGCTCGAGCCTGACGGTGTCTGCCAAGGCCGTCCTGTGGATGGCGTCCAAAGCCGGCGCTTGGTAGGCCAGCGATTTTCCGGACGCGGTTCCCGTGGCAATGATCGTATGGCGGCCCTGATGGGCACTTTCTGCGGCGCGGACTTGGTGGCGCCACGGCTCGTGCACCCCGAGCATGGCATAGGCGGCACGAATATCTTCATGCACCCAGTCCGGCCACGGCTCGGCCACGGCCTCCCGGGCCGGAAGCTCGCGGACGTGTACGAGTTGCTCAGGCTCCGGACCGGAGCCGAGCAGCGGGATCAGGGAATCGTGCAGGGCCACCCGAACATTGTGTCACCAGACGGAGGAGCGGCGGACAGGCTCCGCAGCCCGGCAGGCCGGGCGCCCGGGTCGCGGCGGGCGGGCTTCCGCAGCCCGGCAGGCCGGGCGCCCGGGTCGCGGCGGGCGGGCTTCCGCTGCCCGGCAGGCCGGGCGCCTGCCGGGCCGTCGGCCAACCTGCACTGGGCGGGCAGTAGGCGGTCAGCCCTCCGCCGTGGGCTTGAGGATCATCACATCGCAGACGGTGTCCCAGCCCAGGTGCCGGTAGAGCATCTGGCCGTCGTGCGAGGCGATCAGCAGCCCGGTGTCCACCATGTGCTCCAACACGGAGGCGATCAGCGCGCGCATCACGTGCGTGGCCAGCCCGCGGCGGCGGTAATTAACGTCCGTTTCAATATGGTCGAAGACCGCGAAATTGTCGACGGCGGCGGCGACCCCGTGGGCGGCCTCGTTGCCTTCATGCACCACCCGGACCCGGTGGACATTCCCGTGCTTCTCGACCTCGGTCTTGAAATCGGGGTCGCGGTACCACGGGTCCTCGGTGTCCTGGCCGGACATGTCGGTGACCATCAGCGACTGGGCGTTGTGGTGCACGCGCAGCCCGTGCTGCGGCGCCAGTCGATGGATCCGCTGCGCGTCGCGCGTCAGCACGGTGAAGATCCGTCCCGGCGACTTGGTGGTGTCGCGGGCCACGGCGGCGAATTCCTCGTCGCCCGGTTCAAACGCAAAGTATTCCCAGTCCCCGGTCTTGTCGGCCAGCAGCACGGCCGGGTGTCCGTCGACCTCTTCGGCGGAGTAGCCCCGGCAGGCCGACCAGCCGGCAACCCAGGCGGCAAGGACGTCGTCGGGGACGTCAGTCGTGTATTCGTGACCCATAGCAGGACTGTACCGAACAGCGGCCGCGGGCGGCACAGGAAATCGATGACAACCCTGTCACAATCCCTGATTTCCGACCACCGCGTACCCTTGATGCGTGGCTTTGAACCGAATTGTGCTTTATTACGCCTTCACCCCGCTGCCGGACCCGGACGCCGTCCGGCTGTGGCAACGAGCGCTGTGTGAGAAACTCGGCCTGCGCGGCCGGATCCTGATCTCCAAGGACGGGATTAACGGCACCGTGGGCGGCGAGCTGAACGCGGTGAAGCAGTATGTGAAAACCATGCGCGAATACCCCGCTTTCCGCGGCCTCGATGTGAAGTGGTCCGAAGGCGGGGCGGAAGACTTTCCGCGGCTGAGCGTCAAGGTCCGAGACGAGATCGTGTCCTTCGGTGCCCCGGGCGAGCTCAAAGTGGACCAGGGCGGCGTGGTCGGCGGCGGGACGCACCTGCTTCCGGAGGAACTGCACCAGCTCATCGACGCGAAGAAGGCAGCCGGCG
The DNA here is from genome assembly GCF_059092625.1 of Arthrobacter sp. Y3221114. NCBI lineage: Bacteria > Bacillati > Actinomycetota > Actinomycetes > Micrococcales > Micrococcaceae > Arthrobacter > Arthrobacter sp. Y3221114. The sequence goes on along the minus strand of NZ_JBNHHW010000002.1, from coordinate 66,159 downwards.
AAGACGTGGTTTTCTTCGACGGCCGCAACGCCGTTGAATCGCAAATTGGCAAGTTCAAAGACGCCATCGTCCCGGACGTGGCCACCACCCACGACTTCATCAAGGAACTGGACTCGGGCAAGTACGACGAGCTTAAGGACAAGCCGGTGGTGACCTATTGCACCGGCGGCATCCGCTGCGAAGTGCTTTCATCCCTGATGGTCAACCGGGGCTTCCAGGAGGTCTACCAGCTCGACGGCGGAATCGTCCGTTACGGCGAAACCTTCGGCGACGCCGGGCTGTGGGAAGGTTCGCTCTACGTCTTCGATCAGCGCATGCACCTGGAGTTCACGCCGGACGCCAAGACCATCGGGGAATGCGTCAGCTGCCAGGCGCCGACCAACAAGTTCGAGAACTGTTCCAACCCGGACTGCCGCCAATTGACGTTGTACTGTTCCGCGTGCGCGGCGGATCCACAGACCCTGCGCTGCCCGGACGGCTGCCCGGAGCCTGCCTGACTGCCGCCTGACTGTCCCGACTGCCCTGCCTGGCTGCCCTGCAGACTGGCCCGGACGGCAACACATACGTCGCTCCCGGGCAGGGACTGCCCGAGGAACTGTTACGTCGCGGGGACGATTTCGGGGCCTCCCAAGGACGTCCGGTCCCCTGGCGGGTCAGGCGTTCGCGGTCTCCGGCCACAGGCCCGCAGTTGCATCCTGCGGTTCGATGTCCTCGACCTCGGTCTTGAACACGCTCATGCCCCGCGCCTGGTAGTTGGCCACCGCCGCCGGCCCGTCAAGTGAACAGGTATGCACCCAGACGCGCTGCACCGGCGGAAACCCGTGCCAACGGCCGTGCAGCTGCCAGGCCTGCCGGATGCCCTCGGCCAGCAGGGCACCGCCGAGGCCGCGTCCGATCGCCTCGGGGAACAGACCGAAGTACATGATTTCGACGTCGGTGCCCGCCTGGCCGGGGCGGCCCAGCAGTTCCACGTAGCCGGCCGGGGCGCCGGTGGTGTACAGCACCCAGGTCTCCGCACCGGGAGCACGCACGACCTGGTCCCATTCGCTGCGTGTGAGCACCAGCCGGTCAGCCCAGTTCCAGCTGCTGCCCACACTCCGATAGAGAAACTTGCTGTACTCGGGGCTGATCTGCGGTACCCGCACCACGGCGGCATCATCAGGCAGCGGGCGCGAGCCAGGCACCAGCTGGGCCGGATCGGTTTGTTCAAGGTAGGTGGTGGTGACGAGCATGAGGTCATTTAACCACCCGAGCACGTCCGCGTAACGCACGGGCAGCAGCGACCGTGGTCGCTAAAGCCCCGCCAACAACTCCGCCCCGGGCAGGTCCGCAGCGCCGGTGGGATGGGAAATATAGTAGCCCTGCGCCGTGTCGCAGCCGAGCTCCCGCAGCACCCGCAGCTGGCCGAGCCGTTCGACGCCTTCGGCGGTGACCTTCAGGCCCCAAGCGTGGGCGATATTGATCAGGCCGCCGACGAAGGCGGCCTCGCGCTCGGAGGTGTCGATGTTGTCGATGAAGGACTTGTCGATTTTGACGGTGTTCAGCGGCAGATCCCGCAGCATCCCGACCGACGAGTAGCCGGTGCCGAAATCATCCAGGTCGACGCAGATGCCGGCTGCGCGGAGCTCGGACAGCTGTTTAATCGCCCGGGGAAAGTCCGCGATGGCGGAGCTCTCGGTGATCTCCACACGGATCAGTTCCGCCGGGACGCGATGCGCACGCATGGCGGCCAGCAGCTCGCCGACGACCCGGTTCGCGGCCAGCTGGATCGGGGAGACGTTGATGGAGATGGTTCGCGGGATGCCGGCCTCCAACCAGGCGCCGGCTTGGGCGCAGGCCTCGTTGAAGACCCAGCGTCCGATGTGCTGGATCAGGTTCACGCTTTCGGCCACGGGGATGAACTCCGACGGCGGCACCGAGCCGAGGACCTCGTCGTGCCACCGTAGCAGCGCCTCCACTGCCAGGCTGCCGTCGGTGGCCAGATCCAGCAGGGGTTGGTAATGCAGGCGGAAACTTCCCCGTGCCACCGCAAGCTGAAGCCGGCGCCGCAGCTGAGCCTGCCGGGCCACCGGCGCGGTTTCACCGCGGGTGTCCAACCAGACAACCCTGCCCTTCCCGGCGCGTTTGGCCGCCAGCATGGCACTGTCGGCCTGCCGCAGCAGCACGTCCAGTTGACTTAGCTGTTCTTCCTCGACGACGTCGGACGCCATGGCCAACCCGATCGACGCCGACACGTGCAGCTCATGGTCGTCGAAGGGGAAAGGTTTTATCGACTCGGCCAAGATGCGGTCCGCGATGCTGCGGGCCTGCTCGGGACCGACATCGACCAGCAACACCGCGAACTCGTCGCCGCCCAGCCGTGCCACGATGTCGCGGCCGCGCACGGTGCGCTGCAGCCGGCCGGTGAACCCCCTCAGGATGCCGTCCCCCGCGCGGTGGCCAAAGGTGTCGTTGACGTGCTTGAACCGGTCGAGGTCTATGCACAGGATTGCAACCCGGCCCGGGTCGCAGTCGCCGACCAGCTCAGCCCCGCGCTCGTCCAGCAGCCGCCGGTTGGGCAGTCCCGTCAGCGGGTCATGCATGGCGTCATGCTGGAAGAGCGCCGAGACTTCCTCGAAAATGCGTGAGACGGCCACCACGCGCGGACCGTCCGGACCGACCACCAGAAAGTCCTCGTACCGGGCGCCGGCCGGCCGGGCCAGGATCTCCCGCGCGGTCTGCGTCATGGACAATTCAGGATCCACTTCGAAGGATTGGTCCGGCCGGAACTGACCCACCCGTGCGCGGCTGTTAAGTGCGCGGCCGTAGCCGAGCCGGCCGCTGAGCTCCGACTCCAGCCGCTCCCGCAACAGCAGCCAGTACGGGCCGTCCGTTCCCACCGCCACGGCCTGCAGCGAGCGGTCAGCCTGGAACCAGCCGTTGACCTCCATCACCAGGGTGTCGGCGGCGACCACCGGGACCCTGACACCCAGGTCGCCGACGCGTTTCGGCCGGTCGGTGCGGGGCAGGACCGCCCCGTTCGTTCGTGCATCCATGCCCCACTCAGTACCACACGCCGTCGCCGTGGGGGTGAACGGCGGGGAAACCGGCGGGGTTACTAAACTTGGGCCGTGCGTAAAACAGACTTCTCCGACGTGCCCGGCGCGCCCGCCAGCACCGACCCGCGGCTGCTGGCGGACCTGGCCACAGACATGACCGACCTCGATTACAGCGTGGACGGGGTGGCAGCGCTGCTCGGCGCAGAGGCCTGGGAGGCCCTCGACCGCGACCAGCTGGTCCCGGCCCTTCTGGCCACCGCCCGCCTGCTGGAGGATCCGGCGCAGGGCCGCCTGGCCGCCGTCGTGCGCCTCTGGCTGCTGGGCCGGGGCGTGGAGCCCGGGCAGCTGGCACGGGCGTTCCCGCGCACCGGGCTGGACGGCCTGGCCGCCCTCCGGCTGGCCGAGCACGACGGCGGTGAGTGGAGGGCGGCTGTTGACCTCCGCCCGTACGCCTTCGGCGAGACCGAGCTGTGGGTGGCCAGCGACCTCGGTGCGCACCAGCGGCCCGGCGTCCTCCGGCACGACCATGTTTTGGGCATCGGCCAGGCCTCGCTGACCCTGGCGCAGCTGACCGTCCGCCCCGAGGTGGAACGGGCACTGGACCTCGGTACCGGCTGCGGAATCCAGCTTTTCCACCTGCTGGGACACGCCCGCCACGCTACCGCGACCGACATCTCGGAGCGGGCGCTGGCCTTCACCCGGTTCAACCTGGCGCTCAACGCCGGTGCCCTCGGGCTGGACCCGGACAACCTGGAGGAGCGGGTCAGCCTGCGGCTGGGCAGCCTGTTGGAACCGGTGGCGGGGGAGCGGTTCGACCTCGTGGTGTCCAACCCGCCGTTCGTGATCACGCCGCGGCGCCCGGCCGAACGCGCCGACGAGCAATTCACCTACCGCGACGGCGGGCTGCCCGGCGACGACATCGTGGCCACCCTCTTCCGCGCCCTGCCCTCGGTATTGGTCGACGGCGGTGTTGCGCAGATGCTGGGCAACTGGGAAATTCCGGCCGGAGCCGGCAGTTGGCACGCACGGCTGGAGCAGTGGCTGGCGCCGGACATCGACGCCTGGGTGATCCAGCGGGAGCAGCTCAGCCCGGCGCAGTATGCGCAGACGTGGCTGCGCGACGCCTCGGTGAACCGCGACCCGGAGCTGTTCGAATCCGCTTACGCCGCCTATCTGGACGATTTCGCGTCCCGGGACGTGGAGGCCCTCGGCTTTGGGCTGGTCTGGCTGCGCCGCCCCCTGCTCGAGACAACGGCAGCCGCTGCAGGTGCAGGAGCGCTGCGGCGGTTCGAGGAGATCACGTATCCGATCGAGCAGCCCGTCGGCCCGCACCTGGCCGCAGCGGTCGAACGGGCCGATTGGCTGGCCGAGCACGCCGCGGACTTTGGCCGCCAGCATCTGCGGGTGGCCGAGGACGTGACCGAGGAGCGGCACCAGCGGCCGGGCGCCGAACATCCCGGCGTCATCCTGCTGCGCCAAGGCGCGGGGTTGCGCCGGACCAACCTGATGAGCACCGAGTTGGCCGGGTTCGTTTCCGCCAGCGACGGCGACCTGGGCGTGGACCAGATCATTGGTGCCCTGGCGGCACTGTTGGGCCGCGAGGAGCCGGATTTCGCCCGGCAGCTGTCCGCCGAAGTGCGGAACCTGGTGGCAGACGGCTTCCTGGTGCCTGCCGGCGACTAGGAAATTGTTGCCGGATTGCAGTCGGGGATTGCCCGGCAGCCCCGCCCGGGAGCGGTGACCGGCATTACACTTACTGATCATGACTAAGGGTTCAACCACGACGACCGGCCGGGCGGCCGCTGCAGCGGCGGCCACTCGGGCGGAGCCGGCAGCCGGAGACAGGGTCAATATCTCCGACGCCCGAGCCATCCGTGCCCTGGCCCATAACGTGCGGTTGAAGGTTATCGAAGAGCTCTTTGATACGCAGCAGCCGGCCACCGCCACGGAGTTGGCCCAGCGGCACGGGCTGACCCCCAGCGCCATGAGCTACCACCTCCGGGCCTTGGAAAAGTGGGGATTCGTCAAGCGGTGCGTGAACCAGGGCGACGGCCGGGAACGGCATTGGCAGGCCGCAGCCGGACGCCTGGACGTGACCAGCGTGGCGGACAGCCGTGCCGCCACCATGGGCGTGGTGGACGTGGAACTGAACGACCTGCGCGAACGTCTGTCCAAGTACGTTAAACGGGACAAGCAATTACCGAACCCTGACACGTGGCGGCAGGAAGGGCACCTGGCCGCCCTCAGCACGGGACGGTTCTACCTGACCGAGGAACAGCGAAAGGACCTCGGCCGGCGGATCGGCGAGATCCTGCTGGAATACAGCCCGACCACCAATCCGGAGAACCGGGATGAAGGGGCGGAAAAGCTCTACTATGTCTTCTCCTTCCTGCCCGGCGACATCGACAACGATTAGGGCCCTGCCGCGGGCATCGGCAGCGGTCCGCGGCACCGGAAGCAACCGGCTGCACCCGCTGGCGTTTTCTGTTTCGCGGTACTGTTGCGGCTAACCTAGTGCTGACGGTCCTCCACCCCGCCGGGTTGGGGGACGTATTTACAAGCGCATCAACACCCCTTTCTTTACGTAGGAGCACAGTGCCAGCCAAGGCCCGCGAAAAAACCGGCAAGAAACTCGTCATCGTCGAGTCCCCGGCCAAGGGCAAAACCATCGCCGGGTACCTCGGCGAGGGCTTTGAGGTCACGGCTTCCATGGGGCACATCCGTGACCTGCCCCAGCCCTCCGACCTGCCGACCGAGCTGAAAAAGACGTCCGTCGGCAAGTTTGCCGTGGATATCGAGAACGGTTTCGAGCCGTATTACGTGGTGTCTCCGGACAAGAAGAAAAAAGTTTCCGAGCTCAAGTCGATGCTCAAGGACGCCGACGAACTCTATCTGGCAACTGACGGTGACCGCGAAGGCGAAGCCATCGCGTGGCACCTGCTGCAGGTGCTCCAGCCCAAGGTGCCCGTGCACCGCATGACGTTCAGCGAGATTACCCGCGAAGCCCTGCAGCGCGCCCTGACCGAGGTCCGCGAGGTGGACACCGACCTGGTCGACGCCCAGGAAACGCGCCGCATCGTGGACCGGCTCTTCGGCTACGAACTCTCCCCGGTGCTCTGGCGCAAGGTCAAGGCCGGCCTGTCCGCCGGGCGCGTGCAGTCGGTGGCTACCCGGCTGGTCGTCGAGCGTGAGCGCGAGCGGATGGCGTTCCGGGCGGCTTCCTACTGGGACCTGGTGGCCACGGTGGCGCCGGAGGACGCCGACAAGGGCGGGGTGTTCAAGGCCAAGCTGGTCTCCGTCGACGGCAGCCGGGTCGCCGTCGGCAAGGACTTCGACGATCTGGGCCGGCTCAAGGCACGCTCCGCCGTCCATCTGGACGAGGCCGCCGCCACCGCCCTGGCAGACTCCCTGCGCAGCGCCCGGTTCTCCGTCCGCGCGGTTGAGAACAAGCCATACACCCGCCGTCCGGCAGCGCCGTTCACCACGTCCACCCTGCAGCAGGAGGCAGCCCGCAAGCTCCGGTTCTCCGCCCGCTCGACCATGCAGGTGGCGCAGAAGCTGTATGAAAACGGCTACATCACCTATATGCGTACGGACTCGCCGGCGCTGAGCGACCAGGCCGTCAACGCGGCGCGGCGCCAGGCCTCCGAGCTGTACGGACCCGAATATGTCCCGGACGCCCGCCGCGTCTACAAGGGCAAGGACAAGAACGCCCAGGAAGCCCACGAAGCCATCCGGCCTGCCGGGGACTCGTTCCGCACGCCCGGCCAGGTCCGCAGCCAGCTTTCCGGCGACGAGTACCGGCTGTACGAGCTGGTCTGGAAACGCACGGTGGCCTCGCAAATGGCCGACGCCAAGGGGTCGACGTCCACCGTGCGGCTCGGCGCCACGGCCGGGGACGGGCGGGACGCGGAGTTCACCGCATCCGGCACCGTCATCACCTTCCCCGGATTCATGGCCGCCTATGAGGAGGGCAAGGACGCCGGCCGCGAGGACGACGACGATGCCACCGGCGGACGCCTGCCGAACCTCGCCAAGGGCGACGCGCTGGACGCGCAGGCGGTCGACGCCGTCGGACACGAGACGTCCGCACCGCCGCGCTACACGGAAGCATCGCTGATCAAGACGCTGGAAGACCGCGGCATCGGCCGCCCGTCCACCTACGCCGCCACCATCTCCACCATCATGGACCGCGGCTACGTCCGCACCCGCGGCTCCGCCCTGGTTCCGAGCTGGATCGCGTTCTCCGTGGTGCGGCTGCTGGAGGAGTACTTCAGCGACTACGTGGACTATGACTTCACGGCGGAACTCGAAGAGGACCTCGACCGCATTGCCCGCGGCGAGGCCAGCCGGACGGAGTGGCTGTCCGGCTTCTATTACGGGGACCGCAAGGAAACCGGCCTGAACACCGTGGTGAACGACTTGGGCGAAATCGATCCGCGCCGGATCAATTCAATCGAGATTGCCGAGGGCATCACCTTGCGGGTGGGCAAGTTCGGGCCCTACCTGGAACGCAACGGCGAGGGCGACGGCGAGGAGCCGGAGCGGGCCAACGTCCCCGACGACCTGGCTCCGGACGAGCTGACCCCGGAGAAAGCCCTCGAGCTGATGGAAACCCAGGGACCGGGCGAGCGCGAGCTTGGCACGGACCCGGAGACCGGTCGGACGATCGTGGCCAAGGAGGGCCGTTACGGCGCCTACGTCACCGAAGTGATCCACGAGCCGACGGCCGAAGAACTGGCCGCGCAGCCGGTGGAGTACTACAAGAACGGCAAGCCCAAGCCGCCGAAAAAGCCCGCCAAGGTCAGGCCGCGCACCGGTTCCCTGTTCAAATCGATGAGCGTGGACACCGTCACCCTCGAGGACGCGCTGAAGCTGCTGAGCCTGCCGCGGGTGCTGGGCACCGACGCCGAGGGCACCGAAATCACCGTGCAGAACGGCCGCTTCGGCCCGTACCTGAAGAAGGGCAGCGACTCGCGGTCGATCGGTTCCGAGGAGGAAATCTTCACCATCACGCTGGAACAAGCGCTGGAGATCTACTCGCAGCCGAAGACCCGCGGCGGACGCACCGCGGCTGCGCCGCTGGCCGAGTTCGGCGTGGATCCGGTGTCGGAGAAGAACATCGTGGTCAAGGACGGCCGGTTCGGCCCCTACATTACCGACGGCGTCACGAACATCACGGTGCCGCGCTCAACCGTCATCGAGGAACTGACCCGCGAGCAGGCCATCGAACTGCTGGCGGAGAAGCGCGCGAAGGGACCGGCGAAACCGGCGGCAAAGAAACCGGTACGGCGCAAGGCCGCCGCCAAGAAGTAGCGGACGTGCCCCGGCCGTGGCCCGCGGCGGTCGGGGCCGGAACCGTTGCCTGTTTGCGGTGCCCGGGCCGCAACACTGCATAATGAGAACATGCGTCTGGGCGTCCTCGACATCGGTTCCAACACGGTGCATTTGTTGTTGGTGGATGCCCACCCGGGTGCCCGGCCGGTGCCTTTCGCCTCCCACAAGCGGCCGTTGTCGCTGGTGGCCTACCTGGATGCCGAAGGCAATATCAGCGAAGAGGGCCAGCAGGAACTCATCGGCTTTATCCGCGAGGCCTGGAGGTTTGCCGGGCTGCATGGCGCCGAAGACATGCTGGCCTTTTGCACCTCCGCCATCCGCGAAGCGAACAACGGCAGGGCGGTGCTGGACCGGGTCAAGGCGGAAGCCAATGTCACGCTGCAGGAGCTGACCGGCCCGGAGGAGGCCGGCATGACCCTGGTGGCCGTCCGACGCTGGTACGGCTGGGGGTCGGGCACCATCCTGGATTTGGACATTGGCGGCGGCTCCTTCGAAATGGCCATCGGCCATGATGAACTGCCGGAACTCGCCGTATCGGTGCCGCTGGGAGCCGGCCGGCTGACCCGGCAGTGGCTGCCCGAGGACCCGCCGAGCGTGAAGAGCATCAAGGACCTGCACGGGTATATCCGCGAGACGCTGGCTCCCGTCGTGGGAGAGTTTTCTGCACTGGGCCGGCCGGACATGGTGGTCGGAACTTCCAAGACCTTCCGCTCGCTGGCACGGATCGCCGGAGCCGCCCCCTCGGCCGCCGGCCCGTACGTGCGGCGGGAACTGCACCGCACGGACCTGTCCCTGTGGGCGCGCAGGCTGGCCGCCATGCCGGTCAGCGACCGTGTTAATTTGCCCGGCGTTTCGATGGTGCGGGCGCCGCAGCTCCTGGCGGGGGCGATGGTTGCCGAGGCGGCCATGGAAATGTTCGGGATCGAGACCTTGCAGATCTGCCCCTGGGCTCTGCGGGAGGGGCTGATCCTCAAACGCTTCGACCACCTGCTCTACGACAGCGACGCCCCGGTCAGCCCGGTGGGCACCATGCTGGTGCAGCAGGCGCTGGAGCCGGCCCCCGCCGTCGAAAAGGTGGGCAGCTAGCGACTTCGGCCCATAAGCCGCGCAGTTGTCAGTGCCCGTGGGGCTTACAAGGTTTGTCGGTACCCGGGGGGAGTTCTTAAATGGCGACGCCGGCGAACGTTGCGGTCGGTTGGGGGAGTCAACCGCTGTTCGCCGGCGCCTGGACCGGAACCAGCAGATCCGGTCCATCATCACTCGCACCTTGATGAGGTGCTTACGACACTAGGCGGCAACTTTGGGACAACGCCGTGAAATACCTGAACGACACCTGTGAGTTCTTCCCCGCCGGCTGTGACGGGGGACGGAACGGCGGCACGCGCCCGATGACGGCCACATGATTCAATGGCAGACATGACTGCTGACGCCACCGGAACACCGACCGCACGCCGCATCGCTTTCCTGGGCTGTGGGTCCATGAACGAGGCCATCCTGGCCGGGCTGCTGGCCTCGGGAACACCGGCCGAAAACGTGACGGCGACAGTGCGCCGCAGCGAGCGCGCGGAGGAACTGCACGGACGTTATCCCGGCCTGACGGTGCTGGCGGAACAGGACGACCCCGCCGCCAACGCCACCGCCGTGCAGGGTGCCGACGTTGCCGTGCTGGGGGTCAAGCCGGCGGGCATCGCGGACCTGTGCCGGACCATCGCGCCGGCTTTGGACGCGGCGACGGTGGTGGTTTCCGTGGCCGCGGCGGTCACCGTTGCCGCCATGGAAACCGCGCTGCCGGAAGGCCAGCCGCTGGTGCGCAGCATGCCCAACACGCCGCTCAAGGTGCGCCGGGGCGCCGTGGGCATCTCTGCCGGCAGCCACGTGACCGATTCCCAGCTGGCTGCCGCCCGCGAGGTGTTCGCCGGCGCCGGCACCGTCGTCGTGGTTCCGGAAAACCAGTTGGACGCGGTGTCGGCGGTCAGCGGTTCCGGCCCCGCCTATGCCTTCTACCTGGCCGAGGCCATGGCCGCTGCCGGCGTGGAGCTGGGCCTGGACCCGGAGCTGTCGATGACCCTGGCCCGCGAGACCGTGGCCGGCGCGGGCATCATGCTCACCGCGCCGGATGCCGACCCGGCGGTCATGCGCCGCGCCGTCACCAGCCCGAACGGCACCACGGAGCGCGCCATCGCCTCCTTCGACGACGACGGGCTGCCGCGGGTCATCGCGCGCGGTGCCGCCGCCGCCGCCGAACGGGCGGCCGAGCTGTCGCGCGAACTGGCCTGAACCGCGGCAGGCCCTGGGATCCCGGGACCGGCGCGGGCTCCGCTACGGACGGGCCGCGAAGCGCTCCAGCAGGTCCACGTGCCCGGAGACGATCAGCATGTCCCGGCTGGAGACCTTGGTTTCCGGCCGCGCATAGGTGAAGTCTTCGCCGGGTGACTTCACGCCCACCACGGTGACGCCGTACCTTGAGCGAACCTGCGACTCACCCAGCGTGAAGCCCTGGGTCTCCTTCGGCGGGTACATTTTGACGATGGCGAAACCGTCGTCGAACTCGATGAAGTCCAGCATCCGTCCGCCCACCAGGTGGGCGGCGCGGCGGCCGGCGTCGGCCTCCGGATAGATGACGTGGTTGGCGCCGATGCGCGAAAGGATCTTGCCGTGCGACGGGGTGATGGCCTTGACCCAAAGGTGCTCGATGCCCAGGTCCACCAGGTTCACGGTGATCAGCACCGAGGACTCGATCGACGTGCCCACACCGACGACGGCGGAGCTGAACTCCTGGGCGCCCAGTTGGCGCAGCGCGTCGATGTTCGTCGCGTCGGCCTCCACCACGTGGGTCAACTGCCCCGACCACTTCTGCACCAGTGCCGGATCACGTTCGATCGCCAGCACCTCGCGGCCCTGCTTGACCAGTTGTTCCGCGGTGGAGGCACCGAAGCGGCCCAAGCCGACCACCAGCACGGGCGCGTTGTGGGCGGGACGTCTGTTCGATGCGGACTTCTCAGCCAATGATGGGCCTCTCTTCGGGGTAGTGGAACAGCTGGCGGCGTTCGCGCAGCGCCAGCGCGGCGGCCAACGTGATGGTGCCGACGCGGCCGGCGAACATCAGGGCGCAGAGCACGTATTTGCCCTCGGGCGGCAGTTCGGCGCTCAGGTTGGTGCTCAGCCCGCAGGTCGCGAACGCGGAAATGACCTCGAACAACACCCGGTCCAGGCTTTCGCCGGTGAAGGCCAGCAGCAGGCCGCAGGCGACGGCCACCAAGGTGGCACCCATGACGATCACCGAGATGGCCACCCGCATGGCGCCTTCCGGGATGGTCCGGCCGTGGATCTTCACGTCCCGGTCGCCGCGCGCCTCGGCAACGATGGCCAGGAACACGATCGCGATGGTCGTGACTTTGATGCCGCCTGCAGTCGACGCGGAACCGCCGCCGGCGAACATCAGGGCATCGGAAAAGAGCATGGTGGACGGCTCCAGGTTGTTCATATCCACCAGGTTGAAGCCGAGCGAGCGGGTCATGACGGAGGCGAATGTCGCGTGGAGGACCTTGTCCCAGATGCTCATGCCGCCCAGGGTCTCCGGGTTGCTCCACTCCATGGCTCCCCAAACCAGGGCGCCGACCACCAGCAGGATCAGCGACACCTCGACCGTGAGCTTGGTGTGCAGGTTCCATTTGCTGAACCGCCAACCCCGCTCCAGGAGCACCATGACCACCGGGAAACCGAGGCTGCCGAGGAAACCTCCGGCCATCAGCGGCAGCAGGATCCACTCGTCGGTCTCGTAGGGGACCAGGCCGTCCGAGTGTGGGGTGAACCCCGCGTTGTTGAACGCCGAGATGGCATAGAAGATGCCGTGCCAGGCGGCTTGGGGAAAGGATTCGCCAAGCATCAGAAAGCGGGGGAACAGCACCAGGGCGAGCACCACCTCGATGATCACCGAGGTGGCGATCACGATCCGCAGCAGCGCGCCGACCTCGCCCAGGCGGCCTGCGTTGTTCATGGCGGACTGGGCGATCAGTTTGCCGCGCACACCCAACCGCTTGCTCACCATGAGCGCCAGCAGCGAGGCCAGGGTCAACGTGCCCAGGCCGCCGATGAAGATGGCCAGCAGGATCACGGCCTGGCCAAGGAAACTCCAGTGGGCAGCGGTGGACACCACGGTCAGCCCCGTGACGCAGACGGCCGAGACGGCCGTGAAGAAGGCGTCGTGCAGCGGCGTGATGTCGCCGTCCCGCGCCGCGGCCGGCAAGGACAGCAGCCCGGTGAAGACCAGGATCACCGCCACGTAGACGATCAACGCCAGCCGTGCCGGGGAACTGTTGGCAACGCTGTCCACGAAGTCGCGGAGCGTGCGCAAGAGGCTGAATCGTTCGTGTTCCCGCCCGGCCAGCCATGACGGCTGCTGTCTGGTCATCCCAATCGCTTCTGTCCGGCTCCGAATCGCTGACTTGTTCCTTGCAGTAGTAAATCATCATTTGACAGCACGGGCGCGGGACGAATGCGTGCGGGCCGTTGCTTTCGCGTAGCCTGTCTGTGATGTCAGCGACCCCAGTTCCCGCGGTTCCCACTCTGGCGGTGTGGAGCGAATCCGTCTTGGCGTACAACTTCGGCGCGCACCATCCCATGTCGCCGATCCGGTTGGACCTGACGGCCAGGCTGGCTGACGAATTCGCCATCTTCCACCGCCCGAACGTCACCTTGGCCGCAGCGGAAACCGCCGGCGACGCGGCGCTGCAGACCGTTCACGACCCGGCCTACGTGGCCGCGGTAAAGGCGGTCAGCGAAGACCCGGACGCCATCGATGAAGAGCGGGGCCTGGGCACCGAAGACGACCCGGTGTTTCCGGGCATGCACGTCGCCAGTGCCCGGATCGCCGGGGCCTCGCTGCAGTCCGCGGCCGCGATCCTGGACGGCTCGGCGCTGCATGCGGTCAACTTCGCCGGCGGCATGCATCACGCCGCGCGCGGCAAGGCCAGCGGGTTCTGCATCTACAACGATTGCGCCCTGGCCATCCAGCACCTGCTGGATAACGGCGTGCAGAGGGTCGCGTACCTCGACGTCGACGCGCACCATGGCGATGGCGTCCAGTCGATCTTCTACAACGACCCGCGGGTGCTGACCATCTCCCTGCATGAAACCGGCACCCACCTGTTCCCGGGGACGGGTTTTGCGAACGAGAGCGGGGGGCCGGAGGCGCCGGGCAGTTCCGTGAACGTCTCCATGCCGCCGCGCTCCGGCGACGCGGCCTTCCTGCGGGCCTTCCACGCGGTGGTCCCGCAATTGGTCAGGGCCTTTGCCCCCGAAGTGATTGTCAGCCAGCACGGGTGCGACAACCACACCCGCGACCTGCTGAGCAGCCTTCGGCTGAGCGTGGATGCACAGCGGCAAATGATGCTGGACACGGCCGACCTGGCGCGCGAGATCTGCGGCGACCGGTGGATCGCCACGGGCGGCGGCGGCTACGACGTCTTCAACGTGGTGCCCCGGTCCTGGACCCACATGCTGGCCATTGTTTCCGGCCGGGCCATCCCGCTGCACAGCGAGGTGCCGCAGTCCTGGCAGGACTATGTCGAGGTCCGGTACGGGCAGCAGGCCCCGTTGTACATGGGCGACGACGCCGACCTGTGGTGGCGCTCGTGGGAGGTTGGCTATGACCCGAACGACAGCGTGGACCGCACCGTGATGGCCACGCGCAAGGAAATCTTCCCCTACCACGGGCTCGATCCCTGGTTCGACTAGGCGGTCTGAAAGGCCGTCCGGTCGAGTCCACGCGGTTCGGCGGGCTAACCAGGCAGTGGGCGCAGGCAGCGGTATAACGATTTTGCCGCGCCGGGGCTCCGGACCGCCGCCAAGGGTGTGCCGCAACGCATATATGCGATTAGGGTAATGGAATGGCCATCGATGATGTCTTTGCAGTGATTGCGGAAGGTACCCGCCGGGACATACTCGGCTCGCTTCGTGACGGCGACAAAGCGGTGGGCGAATTGGTCGAAGAACTGGAGGTCAGCCAGCCGACCGTCTCCAAGCACCTGAAGGTGCTGCGCGAAGCCGGACTGGTCTCCATGCGCGCGCAGGGGCAGAAGCGCTATTACTCGCTGCAGGCCGGACCGTTGCAGGATGTGGCCGATTGGATCATCGGTTTCGGTGTTGATGTTCTGCCCGTGACCGAGGCGGAGCCGGTGGCACCCGCGGTGGCAGCCGCCGTCGTCGCCCCGCAGGAGCCCGCGCATGCCGTGACCGGGCGGAGCCTCGAGGTTCCGGTTCCCGCCAACCTCAGCCGATCGCTCGGGCAGGCGGCGAACAAGGCAACGACCAAGGCCGCGGACATCTTCGCGCACCTGCCCAAACTGCCGCGCCGCCGCCGCGGCTGAGCGGCAGGCCTGCCGCCGTTGCAGGCAACAGCCCGCGCCGCGGCCGGGCCGCAACCCCGCACCGGGCGGAGGACCCGGGCGGTGATGACCCGCCGGTGATGAACCGCACATTCGGACCCCGGCGGCCCGGTCCGTTCGCCCGTGACGGGCCGCACTTTCCGCGCCAGCCACAGGGCGATCGGTGCCAGATATGCCCGGATCCGTGCGACAAAACGGCCGACTGTACCGCCAGCCGGCGCGTTACGGGGCGGTTCAGGGATGTGTCAGGCGTGTTTCTTAGATTCCGCTTCTTGTGGTTTTCTGTGTGAGGGCCTGCAGCAACCTGAGTGCCCCAATACGTCAGCTAGTGAAGGGACGCACCCATGGATGCCCACCTGCTTGAAGTCCGCGACGAAGTCTTCCGCCGCAACCCAGGCGAAACGGAATTCCACCAGGCCGTCACCGAAGTCTTCGAAACCCTCGAGCCGCTGTCCGCCCGGCATCCCGAGTACTCCGACGCCGCGATCCTGCAGCGCATTTGCGAGCCCGAGCGCCAGATTATCTTCCGCGTGCCGTGGGTGGACGACGCCGGCAATGTCCAGATTAACCGCGGCTTCCGCGTCGAGTTCAACTCCGCGCTTGGCCCCTACAAGGGCGGCCTGCGCTTCCACCCCTCCGTCTATCTGGGCATCATCAAATTCCTCGGCTTCGAGCAGATCTTCAAGAATGCCTTGACCGGCATGCCCATCGGTGGCGGCAAGGGCGGCTCCGACTTCGATCCGCGCGGCCGGTCCGACGCTGAGGTCATGCGCTTCTGCCAGTCCTTCATGACGGAGCTCTACCGCCACATCGGCGAATACACCGACGTTCCGGCCGGGGACATGGGCGTGGGGACCCGCGAAATCGGCTACCTGTTCGGCCAGTACAAGCGCATCACCAACCGCTACGAGTCCGGCGTCCTCACCGGCAAGGGCACCGGCTGGGGCGGTTCCCTGGTCCGCCCGGAAGCCACCGGTTACGGCGCGGTGCTGTTCGCGCAGGAAATGCTCAAAACCCGCGGGCAAAGCCTGGACGGGCAGCGCGTGGCCATCTCCGGCTCCGGCAACGTGGCCATCAACGCCGTCGAAAAGGCGCAGGAACTCGGCGCCACCGTGGTCACCGCCTCCGACTCCGGCGGCTACATCGTGGACGAGGCCGGCATCGACGTCGAACTGCTGCGCCAGATCAAGGAAGTTGAGCGCGGCCGCATTTCGGAGTACGCCGAACGTCGCGGCTCGGCCGTGCACTACGTAGCCGACGGCAACATCTGGGACGTCAACTGCACCGTGGCGCTGCCGTGCGCCACGCAGAACGAACTGGATGAAAAATCCGCCCGCCGCCTGGTGGAGTCCGGGTTGGTCGCCGTCGCCGAGGGCGCCAACATGCCCTGCACGAGCGAAGCCGCCTCCATCTTCCAGGACGCGGGCCTGCTGTTCGGCCCGGGCAAGGCAGCCAATGCCGGCGGCGTGGCCACTTCGGCCCTGGAGATGCAGCAGAACGCCAGCCGCGACGCCTGGACCTTCGAGTACACGGAGCAGCGCCTGGCGGACATCATGGTCGGCATCCACAACCGCTGCGCGGAGACCGCCGAGGAATACGGCATGCCCGGCAACTACGTGGCGGGCGCCAACATCTCCGGCTTCAAGAAGGTCGCCGACGCCATGCTCGCCCTGGGCCTCATCTAAGGCAGCGGACGCAGCCAAAGCACTGATCACGACGACGGTGCCCGCCCCGGCGGGCACCGTCGTCGTTTTTGTGCGCCGCGGGTCTGTCCCCGCGGCGTCGACAGGCCCGCGGACGGGCCGGCCAGGCCGCTGGCTGCGGGACGCCCCGAGTAAGCTCACTCCATGGCGCAAAGACTGATCGGGCTGGATATCGGCGGCAGCAAGACGCACGGCATCCGGCTGGACGACGGCTTGCTGGTTGCGGAAGCGACGGCGGGCAGCGCGAACGTCCAGAACGCCAGCCCCGCCCAGGCAGCCGCGGCCCTGTCCGAGGTCTTCGGCCGGCTTGGGGCGGCCGGGATCACCGCGGTCTACGCAGGGGCGGGCGGGATCGACACCGAGGGCGATGCCGCGGCGCTGCGCGCGCTGATCGCCCCGCTGGCACCCGGGGCGGACGTCCAGGTTGTCCACGACACCCGCCTGGTGCTGGCCGCCGGACACCTCAGCACGGGGATCGGCGTGGTGGCCGGCACCGGATCGTCGGTATGGGGCATCAACGAGGCCGGCCTTGAGGCCCGCGCCGGCGGCTGGGGGCACCTGCTGGGCGATGAAGGCAGCGGCTACTGGCTGGGGCGGGAAGCAGCGCGGCATGTACTCTCCCGGCTGGATGCGGGCCTGCCGCGGGACCGGCTTACGGACGTGTTGCTGGACGACTGCGGGCTGCAGGAGCCGGTGGAACTGATCGCGCTGTTCCACTCACCGAAAACCGACCGGCGGTTCTGGGCCGGTAAATCCCGGCTGGTGGTGGCCGCCGCCGACGAAGGCGACCCGCCGGCGGGGGCGATCGTCGACCGCGCCGCGGCGGACCTGGCCGGCCAGATTGCCCTGGTCGCCCGGCGGCTGGGCATCAGCGGCCCGGTGGTGCTCGGCGGCGGACTCGGCATGAACGTCCCGCGGTTCCAACGTTCGCTAGTTGCCGCGCTGGAACCGCACGGGATCGCAGACATCCGCCCGCTGGACCGGGAGCCCGTCTTCGGCATTGATGTCCTGGCCGGCCTGGCCTGAGCGCGCTCCGCGCACGCACCCTTCCCGCCCCTCCGGCCGTGTGCCGCCGCAGCCGGCGCTGCGCCGTCGGGCTGGCGCTGCCGCCGCGGGTGCCGGCGCCCCGCCGTCGGGCTGGCGCTGCCGCCGCGGGTGCCGGCGCCCCGCCGTCGGATTTGCCTCGGACTTCCGCTGCCCCGCGGGTCCCGGCGCCCCGGCGTCGTCATAATCTGTCATGTCCCGGCGCGCGTTTTCCCTCTCCCGCGGGTCCCGCGTAGAGTTCCGGGTATGACGACTCGTTGGTATGCGTATTTTGCGTTGGCTCTGGAGGGGCCTGACGTAACCGCTTAGCGCCTACGCATACCGACCTTCAGAGCCAACAGGGCAGAGATGATTCTCTGCCCTTCGCCATTTCTCCGGCGGGTTCTGTAGCGAAGTCCCGCCGCCAACAGACGGGACACAGACCATGAATGCAGCAGCCAACCACCTCCTGGAGACCGAAGCGCCGACGCCGGGCAACGGCGTCGCTGAGGTAGAAGCGGCGGCCCCGGCCTCGCCGCGCAGCACGAACAACCTGCGTGTGGGCGGCTTCAGCCCGCTGCCGTCACCGGGCGACGTGTTGCAGGAACAGCCCCTGACCGCCGAAGCCGCCGCCGTCGTCGCCCGCGGCCGTGAGGAGATCCGCGCGGTCATGGACGGAGTGGACGACCGGCTCCTGGTGATCGTCGGGCCGTGCTCGATCCACGACACCGCGGCAGGCCTGGACTACGCGCGTAGCCTGGCGCAGGTCGCCCGGGAACACCGCGAAGAGCTGCTGATCGTGATGCGCACGTACTTCGAGAAGCCCCGCACCACCGTGGGCTGGAAAGGGCTGATCAACGATCCGCGGCTGGACGGCTCACATGACATCGCCGCCGGCCTGCGGCTGGCGCGGACCTTCCTGCTGGAGGTGGCGGAGCTCGGACTGCCGGTGGCCACGGAGTTCCTGGAACCGATCAGCCCGCAGTACCTGGCGGACCTGGTCAGCTGGGGCGCGATCGGTGCGCGCACCACCGAGAGCCAGATCCACCGCCAGTTGGTGTCCGGGCTCTCCATGCCGGTGGGATTCAAGAACGGCACCGACGGCGGGCTGCAGGTCGCGCTCGACGCCTGCCACGCCGCGTCCGCGGCACAGGTGTTCCTGGGGATCGACGGCGAGGGGCGGGCGGCGCTGGTGTCCACCAACGGTAACCCCGACACCCACGTGATCCTGCGCGGCGGCGCGAGCGGGCCGAACTACGGAGCCGACCAGGTCGCGGCGGCCTCCGGGGCGCTGGCGGAAGCCGGTCTGAACCCGCGGCTGATCGTGGACGCCAGCCACGCCAACAGCGGCAAGAGCCACCACCGCCAGGCCGAGGTGGCGCTGGAGATCGCCGCGCAGGTCGAGGCAGGCGGCAGCGCCATCGCCGGCCTCATGCTGGAGAGCTTCCTGGTGGGCGGGGCACAGAAACTGGAGGTTTCCCAAGACGCCGGAAGGGCGTTGGTGTACGGGCAGAGCGTCACGGATGCCTGCATGGAATGGGACGTGACGGCCGACGTGCTGGCCCAGCTTGCGTCGGCCAGCCGACATCGCGCCACGAAAGCGGCCTGAGGGCGAAAGGCCGTGCTTGGTTAAAACGCTTAAGCTACAGTGTGCACTTTCACTTTTGCCACAACAGCCTCTAAAGTATCTAGGAAGACGGTTGTTGGGGCGGGGCAAGGCGGCACGCCGTTGGTGTTGCTTACAGTAAAGGAACAGTGCGTAATGGCTGACGAGAACAATTTCTCGAGTGTGCGCTTCTTGACAGTGTCGGAAGTGGCCGCAGTCATGCGCGTGTCCAAGATGACCGTTTACCGCTTGGTGCATTCGGGCGAGATGCCCGCGGTGCGCTTCGGACGTTCCTACCGGGTGCCCGAATCAGCCGTGGAGGAGTACCTGCGCGGCGCCGTGATCGACCGGGAGACCGGGACCGCCTGACGCTCCGGTGCTGGCCTGCTGCCATCCGGCGGTCAATGCCGGGGGTGCAGAGGCGGTACCCTGTTAAGGAACGTTTTACGTCATCGTCGAAAACCGTGAGTTGGCGTGTGCCCCGCCGGGCGCCGGCAGCTTGCGAAACTATTAATGAATGAGGGACTCGTGGGTTCAGTTATTAAGAAGCGCCGCAAGCGTATGGCCAAGAAGAAGCACCGTAAGCTGCTTCGCAAGACCCGTCACCAGCGCCGCAACAAGAAGTAGGACCGGCAACCGGTTCCCAAGCTTCCAAGGTCCGCCAGGAAACTGGCGGGCCTTGTGCCGTTAACCGGTGTGATGCCGTTGGGTCGTGCGGGGCGGGACTGGGCGGGTTTGGCGCCATGGGGCGTGGGTTGGGTGAATTGGGCGTGGTGCCGGCCGTTATGCCGCCGGCCGACGGAACCAATTGACGCCGCGCCAGAGCCCGTAGACCGCGCCGGCACCCGTGGCGGCCTTGAGGCCCACCGTGGCCGCCCGCCGGCCGCTCCTGAAGTCATAGACCGGCCAGTTGTTCTGCCGGGCGTGCCGGCGCAGCCTGGTGTCCGGGTTGATGGCCACCGGGTTGCCCACCAGGGTCAGCAGCGGGACGTCGTTGTAAGAGTCGCTGTAGGCCCAGCAGCGCGCCAGGTCCAGGCCCTGGCGGATGGCCAGCTCCTCGACCGCGACAGCCTTGGCCGGCCCGTGCAGGATGTCCCCGATGAGCCGTCCGGTGTAGGCACCGTCTTCGAGTTCGCCCACCGTGCCCAAGGCGCCGGTCAGGCCAAGCCGGTCGGCGATGACGGCGGCCACTTCAACCGGCGTGGCCGTCACCAGCCAGACTTTGCGGCCCACCCGCAGGTGCTGGTCCGCCAGCGCCCTGGTTCCGGGCCAGATCTTGGAGGCGATGACTTCGTCGTAGACCTCGTCGCCCAGTTGTTTGACGTCGTCGCTCATCAGGCCGGTGGCCAGGGCCAGGGCCGTGTCGCGGATGGACTGGATGTCCTTGAGGTTTTCTCCCCGCATCAGGAAGCGGGCCTGTTTGAAGCCGAAGCCGGCAGCGTCGCGCATCCGGAAGGCGCCGCGCTGGTACATCTTGCGGGCCACGTGGAACAGGCTGGCGCCGCGCATCAGGGTGTTGTCGACGTCGAAAAATGCCGCTTCCGTCCCCGGGTCGGTGGAGACCGAGGCGCGCTGTGCATGGCCGGCGGCGGTCTTGGGCATGCTTCGAGTCTAACGAGGCGCCGGGAATTGTCCGTTCACCGCCGTTGGCGGCTACCGTGGAAGGCATGAGTGGATCCGACGCCGGCCGTGCGCACGAACTGGTGCTGCTGACCAAACCCGGCTGCCATCTCTGCCAGGCGGCACGGGAGACGGTCGGGAGCGTTGCCGGGGAGCTCGGTCTGACCTGGGAGGAGAAGAACATCCTCGAGGACCCCGAGCTCGAGCGGCGCTTCGCCGAAGAGATCCCCGTGGTCATGATCGACGGCGTCCAGCGGGACTTCTGGCACATCGATCCGGACCGGCTGCGACGGCTGCTCACACAGTAGCCCGCGGCCCACAGGCCCGCGTCATCGGAGTTGGAGAGCGGCGCGGGGCAGCTTAATCTTGGGGGGACACTAGCCTGCGGTTGGACAGCCGCCGGCGGCACCCAGGGCCCGGACCGGCTGGACACAGCAGGACCGGAGCCCCGCAGCAGGCATCGGAGCGACAACAGTGACCCACCTCCCGGATACCGAGGCGGCCAGGACATCCGGCAACGAGATCCCGCCGGCCGCGCTCGCACGCCTGACCATCTACCTCCGGGCCCTCAATTCGCTGGTGTCTGAAGGCACGGAACGCATATCCTCCGAGCAATTGGCCGAGTTTGCCGGCGTCAGCCCGCCCACCCTGCGCAAGGACCTCTCCTACCTCGGGTCGTTCGGCACCCGCGGCGTGGGCTACGACGTACGGCTGGTCGGCCAGGAGATTGCCGCGGCTCTGGGGCTCACCCAGGACTGGAAAGTCGCGATCGTCGGAATCGGCAACCTGGGCAGGGCATTGGCCGGCTACTCCGGATTTAGCACCAAGGGCTTCGGGGTCGTGGCGCTCTTCGACGCAGACCCGCAGGTCGTCGGGTCGGAGGTCGCAGGGATGCGCGTCAGCCCGATCACCGACCTGGAACCCGTCCTGCGGCAAACCGGAGCCAACATGGCGGTCCTGGCCGTGCCTGCGGCCGCGGCGCAGGGACTCTGCGACCGGCTCGTCGAAGCCGGCGTGACGAGCATTCTCAGCTTTGCGCCCGCGGTGCTGCAGGTCCCGTCGTCCGTGCAGCTGCGCAAGGTGGACATGGCCACCGAACTGCAGATCCTGGCCTACCACGCGCAACGGGCGCAGGCGACGGAGCATAGCTGAGCAGCACGCCCCGCCGCCGGCGGACGCCAGGCGCCCGTCAAGCGCCCGTCCGGCGGACGTCAAGCGCCCGCCGGACGGCCGGAACCGCTCCTGCTCAGCGGCCGTAGATGCCGTACTTGTGCGCCTTGGTGGCCTGGAAGTACCTGTTCGACGCCGGCAGGAACAGCAGCACGATCGCCGCGATGCCCAGCAGCACGGACAAGGTGCCGAACCAGATGTTGAAAAGTCCGAACAGCGACAGCGCGGCGAACACCGTGCCGGTGATCCGGGCCCAGTTCTTGCCTGCCTTCACGCCGAAGGCCACCATCAGGTACAGCCCGACGGCGATCACCGCGGTGATGACGATAAACACTCCCGCCGTGCCGCTCATCATCTCCGCCAGCTCCGCGTCGGAGAACTGGCCGCCCTGCTCGCCCAGGGCTTCGCGGACCGCCGGGTCGTTGAGCACCATGGCCATGGTGCCGTCCAGGTTTGCCAGTTCCGTCAGCATTTCGATGGCGGTCAGCACGGCGGCGGCGATGATCAACCAGAAGGCGATCATGACTTCGCGCGGCGCCGTGGGCTTGGCGGCGGTCTGCGCCTGCCCGCCGGGGTAGCCGTACTGGCCGGGCACGGCGTTCTGGTAGCCGTAAGGCTGCTGCCCGTACTGCTGACCGTAGGGGGACTGGCCCTGCTGGCCCTGACCGTAGGGCTGCTGGCCGGGCTGTCCGTACTGCTGGCCGTACTGCGGCGGGTTCTGCCCGTACTGTCCGTACTGGGGGGCGTTTTGCCCGTACGGGGGCTGATCCGAGCCGGGCTGCTGGGGCGCGTTCTGGCCGTACTGCGGCAGGTTCTGCCCGTACCGGGGCTGCTCTGGGCCTCCGGGCCGGCCTTCCCCGTCACCGGGCTGGTTCGGTTCGTTCTCTGGGGTGCTCATGGCCGGTTCCTTTTCATCTCATCCACACGGGTCGCACGTCTGTGCCGGCCGGCCTGCGCGCCGGCCGCAGAGGTGCTGGGCAGCTGTTAATGCAACACTACAATGCAGGCGTGCGCCGTGTCGGTCGGTCTGAAGGATGATTTTCAGCCTCGCGGCCAGGCACGCAGCCGGCCGCGCGCCCCAGGTGCACGCCCGCCGGCGGAACGCCGGGCTTTTGGGCAAACACCGGCGGTTTGAGACACTTGAACGCATGCCCGAAGCTACCGTCCACCTGCTCCGCCACGGCGAGGTCCACAACCCCGAACGCGTGCTCTACGGCAGGCTGCCGAGCTTCAGGCTGTCCGCCCTGGGCCAGGAAATGGCCGAGTGCGCCGCCGGCTACTTTTCCGGGCGCCGCGACGACGGCGGCACCATCAGTTACCTGGTGGCATCGCCGCTCACCCGGGCACAGGAAACAGCCGCCCCGACCGCTAAGGCCCTCGGCCTCGAGATCGTTACCGACGAGCGGATCATCGAAGCCGAGAACCACTTCGAGGGCCTGGCGGACATCCGCTCGCACCTGAACCAGCCCCGGCACTGGCCGCACCTCTACAATCCCTTCCGGCCGTCCTGGGGGGAGCCGTACGCGGCGCAGGCCGCCCGGATGCGCAAGGCCATCGACGACGCCCGCCGGATCGCGGTGGAACGCGGCGGCGAGGGTGCCGAGGCGGTGCTGGTCAGCCACCAGCTGCCCATCTGGGTGACCCGGCTGGCATGCGAGGGCAAACGGCTCTGGCACGATCCCCGCCGCCGGCAGTGCACGCTGGCCTCGGTGACTTCCCTGGAGTTCGACGACGGCCGGCTCACCGCGGTGCGTTATGCGGAGCCGTGCGCCCATCTGCTGCCCGGTGCGGCGAACCTGCCCGGAGCATAATAGAATTACTACGCGTTGTAGAAGTGGGATACCCCCAACCCCACGAAGAAAAGTGTGACTGTGACTGCCGATAACCCCCGTTCGTTCAATCGCCGTACCGCCTTCAAGGTCGGTGCGGGGCTGCTGGGCGCCCTCTCGCTCGCCGCCTGTTCCGCCGAGGATCCGTTGGCCCAGCAGGCCAATGCGGGCGACAACAAGAACTACATTGCCGGCGACGGGTCGGTCACCGAGTACGCGCCCGACTCGCGCGGCGAGCCCGTCCAGTTGACCGCCAAGCTCTTCGACGGCACTACCGTCGATGCAGCCGACTGGGCCGGACAGGTGACGGTTCTCAACTTCTGGTACGCCTCCTGCGCGCCGTGCCGGCTGGAAGCTCCGGACCTGCAGGCGCTCAGCGAGGAATTTGCCGACGGCGCCCGGTTCTACGGTGTCAACATCCGGGACGAGCGCCCCACGGCCGAGGCATTCGAGCGCAACTTCGGGGTGACGTATCCCAGCTTCATGGACAAGAACGGCGACGTCCTGCTGGCGATGACCGCCTATGTGCCGCCGCAGGCCGTACCCACCACGCTGGTGCTGGACAAGGAAGGCCGGGTCGCCGCCCGGATCCTGGGCGTTGCGGACAAGGGCACCCTCAGGGCCCTGATTAAAGACTCAGTGGCCGCCTAGCTATGGGGTGGTCGACGGCCGCGCTGCCGATGACTTTGGGCGGCGCCTTTGGCGACACGGTGCTTAACGGCTCCGTGCTGCTGGCAATCCCCGTGGCCATGCTGGCCGGGCTGGTCTCCTTCCTGTCTCCGTGCGTGCTGCCGCTGGTTCCCGGCTACCTGGGCTATGTCACCGGCCTGACCGGCGTGGACCTCGAACGCCAGCGGCGCGGCCGGATGTTCGCCGGCATCGGCTTGTTCGTGTTGGGCTTTTCCGTCGTCTTCGTGATCATCGGGGCGATCTTCGGCCAGCTCGGTGCCTGGTTGAAGGGCAGCGACGCCGGCTGGGTCACCCAGGTGCTGGGCGTCGTCGTCGTCGCCATGGGCATCATCTTCATGGGCGGCCTGTCTTACTTCCAGCGGGACCGCAAGATCCAGTCGCGTCCGCCGGCCGGGTTGTGGGGAGCGCCGGTGCTCGGCATGACGTTCGGGCTGGGATGGGCGCCCTGCATCGGCCCGACCTTCTCGGCCGTGCAGGCGCTGGCCTACTCGGGCGGCGCGGATGCGGCCAAGGGCGCGTTCCTGGCCTTCGTTTACTGTCTGGGCCTGGGGATCCCGTTCCTGCTGATCGCCCTCGGCGTGCGGCGGGGGATGGGCGCCATGGCGTTCTTCCGCCAGCATCGGCTGTTCCTGCAGCGGGCCGGCGGCGCCATGCTGGTGGTTTTGGGCCTGCTGATGGCCAGCGGGCTCTGGGGAGACTGGGTGACGCAATTGCAGGACTGGTTTGCAAATGAAGTGAGGCTCCCGATCTGATGAGTCAGACACCCGACGGCGCTCGGCGCCATGACGAAGCCGATGCTCCCGCGGCGGCCGGACCGGGCACGGGCGGCGGCGGCCGGGCCGTGGAGGACCGTCAGTCCGCCAAAGACCGGAAGCGCAGCCGCGACCGGGACGACGTTGCCGTCCCCGCGCTGGGTTTCGCCGGCATGCTGCGCTGGGCGTGGACCCAGCTGACGAGCATGCGCACCGCGCTGTTCCTCCTGCTGCTGCTGGCCGTGGCCGCGGTGCCCGGTTCGCTGTTCCCGCAGCGCCCGGCCAACCCCGCCGTCGTGACCCAGTACATTGCGGACAACCCGGAGGTCGGGCCGTGGCTGGACCGCTTCCAGCTCTTCGACGTCTACTCCTCGGTGTGGTTCTCAGCCATCTACCTGCTGCTCTTCCTGTCGCTGATCGGCTGCGTCATCCCGCGCGCCATCCAGCACTACAAGGCCATGCGGTCGCAGCCGCCCAGGACTCCCCGCCGGCTGTCCCGACTGCCCGAGTACGGGTCCATGGCGGTCCCCGCGGAAGCCGGCGTCTCCGCGCGCTCGGCCGTGGAGGACGCCGCCCGCTTGCTGAAGCGCCGCGGTTACCGGGTGGATGTGCGCGATGCGGCCACCGACCGGCCCTCCGTGGGAGCGGAGCGCGGCTTCGGCAAGGAAATCGGCAACCTGGTCTTCCATACCTCGCTGATCGGCGTGCTGGTGTCAGTCGCCATCGGCGGGCAGTTCGGCTACACCGGCCAGCGGATTCTGGTCGAGGGCGAAACGTTCGTGAATTCGCTCATCGGCTACGACAACTTCAATCCGGGAACCGGGTTCACCGAGAACCGGCTGGAGCCCTTCTCCATGCGCCTCGACGAGTTCGAGGTGGTCTTCGACCGGGAATCGCCGACCCACTACGGCCAGCCGCTCGATTTCACCGCCACGCTGACGGTGCGGGGCGAGCCGGGGGCGCCCGAGGAACAGCAGGTGCTGAAAATCAACCACCCGCTGACCATCGGCGGAACGAACGTGTACCTCATGGGCAACGGCTATGCTCCGGTGGTGACCATCCGGGACGGCGAGGGCAACATCGCCCACCAGGGCCCCGTCGTCGCCATTCCGAACGACGGCGCCTACACCTCCACCCTGGTGATCAAGGTGCCGGACGCGCAGCCGGAACAGCTGGGCTTCGTCGGGTTCTTCCTGCCGACCGCGATGGAGGGCGAAGACGGGGTGGCCTACGGCAGCGACCCGGATCCCATGAACCCCCGGCTGTACCTGAACTCCTACTACGGCGACCTCGGCCTGGACAACGGCGATCCCAAGAACGTCTACGTCCTGGACACCACCGAGCTGACCGTCCTCAACGACCGCAACCAGGACGACGGCGGCATCGAGCTGGCCGCCTACGAAACGGCGGAACTGCCCAACGGGATGGGCAGCGTCACGTTCGACGGTCTCGTCCGTTATGCCGCGCTGGACATCCACCACGATCCCGGCAA
Source organism: Arthrobacter sp. Y3221114 (assembly GCF_059092625.1). Classification (NCBI taxonomy): domain Bacteria; kingdom Bacillati; phylum Actinomycetota; class Actinomycetes; order Micrococcales; family Micrococcaceae; genus Arthrobacter; species Arthrobacter sp. Y3221114. The sequence goes on along the minus strand of NZ_JBNHHW010000002.1, from coordinate 39,513 downwards.
GGTCGGCGCCCTCGTGTTCTCCTCGCTGGCCTTGGCCGGTCTGGGCGCCTCCCTGTTCATCGGCCGCCGCCGCGTCTGGGTGCGGGCCGGCACCCACGAGGACGGCCGCACCATGGTCGAGTGGGGCCTGCTGGCCCGCGGCGAGGACCATCGGCTGGCCCCGGAAGCGGCCGCGATCAGCAAACTCTTCCGCACCCAGTGGCTGACGGATCCCGCCCCCAGGGCGCACAATAGCAAGAGCGCCGCCGGCGTTGACAACTCCTAAGGACATCTCTTCCCATGCCCACGATTGACCAGACCATGGCCCAGTACAGCGAGCTGTTCATCCTGCTCGGCGCGATGGCCTTCACCGTCGCCTTTATCGCCTTTTGCTGGGACCTCGTTAAGTCCAGCAAGACCATCAAGGCGGTAGAAGACCGGCTGGCAGCCGGGCCCGCCGCGGCCGACCAGGGCGTGTTGGTCGGCGCCGCCGGTGCGGCGTCCGGGGCTGCGGGCGCGAGGGCCGCCGGCGCAGGAAGCGCAGGCGCCGGCGTCGAAATGGCCGCCGACTCGATGAACTACGGCAAGGAACGGCGTGCCGCCGCCCGGGTCGGCGTGGCCCTGAGCGTGCTGGCTACCGTCATCCTGGCCGCCGGCGTGGTGGCCCGGGGAGTGGCCGCCCACCGCGTGCCGTGGGGCAACATGTACGAGTTCTGCACAACGGGTGCGCTGATGGTGGCGGTGGTTTACCTGATTGTGCTGACCCGCAAGGACCTGCGCTTCCTCGGGTCGTTCGTGATCGGCCTTGTGGTCATCATGCTCATCGCCGCGTCGGTCGGCTTCCCGACGCCGGTGGCCCACCTCGTGCCCGCCCTGCAGAGCTACTGGCTGATCATCCACGTCTCGGTCGCCGTGCTGGCCTCGGCGCTGTTCACGTTGACTTTCGCCATGTCCGTGCTGCAGCTCGTGCAGGCGAAACGCGAGGCCCGCGGCCGCGCCGGCAAGGCGGACAAGCTGGCGTTCATGCGGCTGGCTCCCTCGGCGCTGACGCTGGAGAATGCCGCCTACCGGCTCAACGCCGTGGGCTTCGTATTCTGGACCTTCACGCTCGTGCTCGGGGCAATCTGGGCGGAGCAGGCCTGGGGCCGCTACTGGGGTTGGGACACCAAGGAAGTGTGGACCTTCGTCATCTGGGTGGTGTACGCCGGTTACCTGCACGCCCGCGCCACCCGCGGCTGGACCGGTACCCGAGCCGCCTGGCTGTCCATCGTCGGTTACCTGTGCGTGGTCTTCAATTTCACGATCGTCAACGTCTTCTTCGCCGGCCTGCACAGCTACGCGGGGGTCTAGAGGACAGGTCGGCAGGATTGACCGAGCCGAAGTTCCTGGCAGCCTGGGCCCATAGGTCGGGTCCGAAACTCTTCGAGCCTTCGCCTCGGTGAAATTTACTGTCCGACGGCAGAAAACGGTGCCGTGGTGTGTCAGGACTTGCCGCTGCGGCTGCCAAGTGACTCGGCCGCCGCAGAGACGAGTCTCTTCCATGCAATACTGCTGACACCCGCGGGCCGGGCAGTGTGAAGGATGCGGCTGATAGCGGCCGGACCGGTGACGGTCCGTCCGTCCTCCAGGACATAGGTGCGCTGGTGATGCTGGACGAGTGTGAGAGCCGTGGCAATCTGGTCGACTGTGAGGCCCAGTGACTGGAAGTCCTCCGATCTGTAAACACAGATATCCATTGCAGGACCTGCGCCGAAGCGGCGACGCCAAATCCGCTCCACCTCCTGGTGCCAGGTCGGCTCTAGCTCCACCTCGGTTGCGGCGTTTTGGATCCACCGCATCACCGCGGAACAGTCGCTGATCGCCAGCCCTACGCGCTGTACAGAATCCGCCGTGGCAAGCGCCCCGGCGACGCCCGCGGCTGCGATGTCGAGTGCCTCGATGACGTGGGCAGGATTCAGATAGCGGCTCTCGTAAGGAAAGGCACCCAGCTCCCATTGACACACCGTCGCCCGGCCGTCGAGGTCTTCCGGGGCCGGGTCCCGTGGGTCGGCGATGTAGAGCCAGTGGTCGACCTCGGCGCCGAACAGGCCGTCCAGGACGGACATCAGTTCCCCCTGCTGATGGTCCATCACGTAGACCAGAACATGCGTTTCACATTGTGCATGCGACCGGGTGGCCCCGATCAGTTCCACCACCTGTGCGACGTCGAGCCCCAGCTCCTCTGCCAGACGCGCCACGATGTGGACTGACGGGACAGGCGGGCGCCCGGTGCTGGGATTACGACCAAGCTCGATGGCGGTCAGATAGGCCGGCGAGACACCGACTCTGGCGGCCAAGGCACGTATGGAGAGCGCAAGCGTAGTGCGCCTGTCACGTATTTGGCCGCCGAAAGACCTTAGATCCCTCAAAGTTGTTGCGTCCATCGTGAGCCCAGTCTAGCCGTTCGTGTTTAGTGAACTAAGCATTTCCGTCATCCTCTCCGGCGCGCTGGAACAGAATTGCCCAAAACGTTGACAAGCGCTGTCGAGTAGTGCTGACTGTACTAAACACTGATCAGTTCGCTAACGATGGAGTTGCGAAAGTGCCAAAAGCCACCGAGGGGATAACGAAGCCGGCAGACAGCGGACATGGCCGCCGCATGCCTCGTGCTACCGGGGTACCCGCTTCGACCGCGTGGTACGCAGCGGGCATCGTGCGCTTCCTGATGACGTTGTCCCTACTTCCGTGCCCTTTCCCGCGTAGGAATTTGGACAGGGTGCGCCCAACGCACCTTCCGGCGACCCGCCACCGTCTGTACTGTTTGCTTGCCAGGCGGGCTGACACGAACGAGGCCTTACCGCGCGGGGCCCGGATATTCCCCTCACCAGCCAGATAGCTGCGGCCGATTCGCGGCTACACAACAAGGAAGTCCAGGAGGACCAGATATGTCTGATCGCAATGTGGCGCTTCGAGACGTTGTCCGTTCGCTCGCCGAGCCAGGATGGAACTACGGACACGGCCGCTCCCCGTTTTATCACTTCGATGTCGCCGAAGGCGCCTCTTACTGCATCTACAACCGCCGCATGATGGCGGTGTCAGTAGCTACGTCTACTCGTGAAGAGGGATATTGGGCCCTGCGTCGGGGCGTTGTCCGACTTGACACTGGCGAACTGCCCACGGAGATCTCCGGCCCCGACGCTGCAAAGTTGTTGGATCGCATCTTTACGCGCAAGGTCTCTAAGATCAAGCCCGGCCGCTGCACCTACGGTGTCGCCTGCTGGCCCGACGGAGGCATCTTGGTCGACGGGATCCTGATCCGGCTTGCCGAAGACCGCTTTTGGTATGTGCAGGCGGACGGGGATTTCGTCGGTTGGTTGCGCGCGCACGCTCTCAACCTGAATGTTGAAATCAGCGACCCGCAATCTTGGGTCCATCAGATCCAAGGACCCAAGGCGTTGGACCTGCTGGCAAAGGCGTGCGACGACGGCGCCCCCGAATCCTTCCGCTATTTTGACGCCCGCAACGTGAGCATGGGCGGCCAGCAGGTGCTCATCACGCGGACTGGCTGGACCGGCGAACTCGGCTTCGAGATCTACACGACCCGGGACCTGGACACCGATGCACTCTGGAACCACATTTCCTCCGTGGGCGAGGCTTTTGGGCTCATGAACATCGGGCTGGACCCCATGGACACGCGCCGTATCGAAGCGGGCATCCTCAATAATCTCTCAGACATGGACGCCACAATGACTCCGTTCGAGGCCGGGCTCGGTGACTTCGTTGACCTCAAGCGGGAGGACGACTTCTTTGGAAAAGCCGCGCTTCAGTCTGCCGACAGGCGGACCCGCATTTTTGGCATTGTCTGCGAGGCAGAACCGATGACGGGCGCTGCTGTAATTCGGGACGGTGCAGAAATCGGCCGAATAACGGCGGCTTCTTGGAGCCCCGCCCTGAACTCGGGTATCGGTTACGTTCGCCTGCACAGCGCCGACCAGGTCGAGCCCCGCGCCGGCACGGTGACCGGGTTCGACCTGCAGTCTCATCCCTGCCAGATAGTCGATTTGCCGTACTACGACCCCGAAAAGAAGATATCCCGCGGCTTGGAAGAAGCCTCCGTCTAGGTGACCGGAGTCGCTGTTCCCCGACGGTGCTGCACGTGCCGCCGGGGGACGTCCCGTCTCCTCCAGCGGCATCGTGCCTACGGTTTGAACGAAGGAGTTTTGCTCCATGTCAATCTCACATTCCGGCATCGACTATCTGCGAGTGAGACACCGCCAGCGGCAGCGGCGGTGGGGTTTTTCTTGGGCCCTCTGGTGTGCGGTCCTCTGGGGAGCCTGGTACGTGCCCGGCTCGGCCATCTTCTTCGAGGAGCCGATGTCCGCCCTTACCGGCAGCAGCAAAGACATGATCCTGGCCGCCCTGGTGGTCAGCATGCTCAATGCCCTCGTCGTGTTGGCTGCTATGTTCGTATGGCTCGGCTCGCTGGGCAAGGTGCGCGAATACGCCGTTACCCTTCGCCAACCGCGGATCAGCAGTTGGTATGTGCCGGCCGGCTGCTGCGGGCTTATGGCAATCGTGGGCATCTATTTGGCCATCACGTTTGTTGGCTCGGCCTTCGGGGCGGTGGCGGGGCTGCTGTTTCCGCTGGCCGGGACCACCATCGCCCGGCTCTGGTACAAGGAGAAAATCAGCCTTCAGGCCGCGGTTGGCATCGTGGTGATGGTCCTCGGAGCCGCCGTCGTTTTCACGCCTGGGCTCTGGGAACAGCTGACCAACCAGGGCGACCAGGCCTGGCTGGGGTACATCGGCGGGCTAATGACCATCGTAGGTTTCGGCGCAGAAGGGGCCATCGCCGGGCGCGCGCTGGACGTCAGCGACCCTGATGTGGGTTCCACCCTGAGGTTCACGGCAGAAGTCGGAGTATGGCTGCTAGTGGTCTTCCCCATCATGATCATCTTTTGGGGCCCGCAGGCCCTGGCCACGTTCGGGGCGGCTCTAGCCAATCCGGCGGTATGGGTCCTGCTGGCCCCATTAGGGTTGACCTACGGCTTTTGCTACCTGGCTTGGTACAAATCCTTTCCACTGATCGGGGTTGGCCGGGGCCAAGCTATCGCCACCCTCTCAGGCCCAATAGCTATCGTCTGGCTGTGGACGTTCTCCACCGCCGTCATCGGTTGGCACTTCATCCTGGGCTGCCTGATTGCGGTGACGGGAAGCTTTATCCTGTTCGCGGAACATCGGAACGGGCAGGAGACCCTTCGGGACGCGCCCGCGACCGGAACTGAGCTCGGCACGTCGACGGAGACCAGGGCATGAAAAGACTCCATATGAAAGGCATTGTGCTCAGCGAGCTGGCGGCCCAAGGGGCGAAGTGGGACTACGAGCTCGCCGACAAAGTGATGGACGAGCTCGAAGTCCAGGGACCGTATTGGTTTGGAACCGTGCGTCTGATGCTTACCGACCTGTCCGCCGGAGGCCTGATCGCTGAAGTCGGGTCCGACGTGGACCCGGAAAAGTTTTATGGAGTGGAAAAAATGCTCTTGAAGTTTGTACTCACTGGTTTCGGCCGGGAACGCATGGCCCAAGCCGGCTTGGCGAGAGGCAGGAAGAAATGATGGACCCCGATTTTTGGCGCACTGAACTGCTCGGCTGGATCGGGCTCGTCCTGTGCATAGTGACACCACTTATCGCGCTGTACCTCGCGCGAGTCTTCGTCAGGAAACTCTAGGGGGCGCCTGCTTCAGGCACATTGCACGGAAGGCCCGCAGCCCCATCGGGGCGGCGGGCCTTCTTCGGGTCCGGGAACCTGCGGAGCCGGACGCCGGCGTTAGGTCACGGTCCGTTTAGCGGGGACCGTTCTCCGGGTCGTCTTCGCTCAACTGGCGGTCGTCATGGGCCGCGGGCTTGTCCTCGCTGCCGTGCTTGGGGTCCTCGCGCTTCTTGAGTTCCTGTTCCTTCCGGTTCAGTTCCTCTGCACGCTGTTTGGCGCAGCGCTGCGCATCAAGCGTGCGCAGGAAGGCAATGTCGTCGTCCGGGGCGGTCGGGCGGGGCGCCTGCTGCGGTTGCCGGCCGCCCGCACGGGGGCGGCCCCACACGAACCACATCAGGGCTCCGATCAGGGGCACCAGGATGATCGTGAGGATCCATCCCGGTTTTGAGATGCTGCGCACCTCATGCGGCCGCGACCGGATGCACTCGATGAGGGCATAGATCACCACTGCGAGGGCCAGTACCGCGAGCAGGACATAGAGACGGACCATGAATCAATTGTAGGTGAGCGTTAAGCTGCGGGCTGATGAATCTTGGGACCGGCCGGTCGATCTCGCGGGCAGCGTAAACTTGAGGCGTGGCTTTTTGGAAATTCAGCGCCCTGCGTCTCGGCATCATGGCCGTCATCTTCGTCATCTGCCTGTTCTTGAGGCTGGGTGTTGTCTACTCGGCCATCGCCGCCGCGATCATGGGTTGGTGCATCACGTACCTGTTCTTCCGCAAGATGCGGGACGAAGCGGGGGCGGCACTGGCGCGCCGTTTCTCCAGCGGCGTCAAGGCACCGAGGACCTCCACGGAAATTTCGGACGCGCTGGCCGAGGACGCGGCCGTCGATGAGCACGGCGAACTGAGCGTGGATTCCTCCCGCAAGCCCCGCGACGCGGAGCAGAAGCCGCACGGCACCCGGCCCGGGGACCAGGGCTGACCCAGCCTCAGGCCGGGCGGGCCCGCGGCGCCGCCCGGCAACCGGCTACATCAGCCGGCTCAGCACCACGCCCAGCGCGAAGGCGGTGGCGAACCCGAGGTTGATCAGCCCGGTCTGCTTGAGTACCGGGATGAGGCTCTCGCGCTTCTTGCCCTTGAGCATCAGCCAGCTCGGCGTCAGGCACGCCGGCACCAGCAGCAGCACCAGCAGGATCCACGGGAAGTCGTAGACCATGATGAGCGGCAGCAGGAGGGCCGCCGCGAGCATCATGACGTAGCTGACGCGCGCCGCCTCGTCGCCCATCCGGACGGCCAGCGTCAGTTTGCCCACCTCGCGGTCCGTGGGGATGTCGCGGACGTTGTTGGCCATCAGCAGTGCCGTGGCGATCAGGCCGGTCCCCACCGCGCCGAGGAAGGACGGCCAGCTGACCTGCAGGGCCTGGGTGTAGGTGGTCCCCATGGTGGCCACAATGCCGAAGAACAGGAACACGTACACTTCGCCCAGCCCCCGGTAGCCGTAGGGGTTGTTGCCGCCGGTGTATCCCCAGGCGGCAATCACGCAGCCCACGCCCACCAGCAGCAGCGGCCAGGTCTGCGACAGGATGATCAGCGCGAGCCCCGCCACCATGGCCAGCCCAAAGCTGGCGAACGCGGCGGCCTTCACCGCTTTCGGTTTGGCCAGCCCGGACCCGGTCAACCGCAGCGGGCCCACCCGCACGTCATCGGTGCCGCGGACGCCGTCCGAATAGTCGTTCGCATAATTTACGCCCACCTGGAACAGGACCGCGATGAGCGCGGCGAGGAGGGCATGCAGCGGCCGGAAGGAACCCAAATCGTAGGCGGCCGCGCTGCCGACGATCACCGGAGCGACCGCCATCGGAAGGGTGCGGGGCCGTGCCCCTTCGAGCCATTGCCCGGCTGTAGCCACTGTGCAAAATCCTTACCTGTGGGGGTTTCGTGCATCGTTGGCTGCGGGCAGCCGCAGCACCGGTCTATTCTCGCCCATGGAAGTGGAAGGGCCGTGCAGCCGGCGGCGCAGGAGTGCCGGATGTCATACGGACGGCGGTTTCCCGCCGCGGGGCGCGCCGTTGTGCCCGGCGGCATCCGCCGCCGAACGGAGCAGGATGTCGGCCACGGCCAGCCGGTCCGGCTTGCCGTTGGGCAGCAGCGGGAGCGCTTCCAGGCGCACCACGTGGCGCGGGACGGCGGGCCCGCCCAGCGCCTCGTGGACCCGGGCCCTGATGTCCTCCTCCGCGGCGGAGCCCACGACGGCGGCGCACACCTTGGTGCCCCACTCGGGATCGTTGATGCCCGCCACCAGCGCGGCCTGGACATCCGGCAGTCCTTCAATCACCTCGGCGACGGCCGCCGCGGACACCTTGACGCCGCCGGTGATCAGCACGTCGTCCGCGCGCCCGATCACGGTGAGCGCACCGGCGTCGTCCATCTCCCCGAGGTCCTCGGTGCGGAACCAGCGCGTGCCGCCGGACGCGCTGAAGTGGGCGGCCGTGAGCTGCGGGTTGTCCAGGTAACCGCCGGCAACCACGTCGCCGCCGATCAAAACCCGGCCGCGTTCCAGCCGAAGGGTGACCCCTTGGAGCGGCACGCCGTCGTACACGCAGCCGCCGCAGGTCTCGCTCATGCCGTACGTGCGCACAATCTTCAGCGAATGTTTGGCGGCCTCCGACCGCAGCGCCTCCGGCATCCGGGCGCCGCCCAGCAGGATGGCATCGAACCGGCGCAGCGCCTTGAGCGTTTCCGGCTCCGCGGCGGTGAGCAGCCGGTGCAGCTGGGTGGGCACCAGCGAGGTGATCCGGAACCGGTCGGTCAGGGCGGCTGCCGCGTCGGTGAACGCGCGGGCCGTGAACCCGCCGGACAGATCCATGGCCCAGGGCCGGGTGCCGGCGTAGAGCGAGCGGACCAGTACCTGCAGGCCGGCGACGTAGTTCGGCGCGAGCGTCAGCAGCCACTGCCCCTCGCCGCCCAGCCGCAAGGCCGTGCCCATCGACGACGCGGCCAGCGCGTCGATCCCGAGCATGGTGGCCTTGGGCGTGCCGGTGGAGCCCGAGGTCCGGACGACGGCGGCGGTCCCGGGAACCAGCCCGGGCGAGGCCACCGGCAATGGGGTGCCGTCCGGTGCGAGTTCGACGGCGGGGCCCTCACCGCCCAGCGCCGCGGTCAGTGCTGACAGCGCCGGCTGGATGTCCATGCCGCCCGCCCTAGAAGTAGTACGGGAAAGACGACCAGTCCGGGTCGCGCTTGGCCAGGAAGGCTTCCTTGCCTTCGACCGCCTCGTCCGTCATGTACGCCAGGCGGGTGGCTTCACCGGCGAATACCTGCTGGCCGGCCAGGCCGTCGTCGGCCAGGTTAAACGCGAACTTCAACATCCGGATGGCCTGCGGGGACTGCCGGGCGATGTCCGCCGCGTATTCCAGCGCCACCTCCTCGAGCCGCTCGTGGTCCACGGCCTCGTTGACGGCGCCCATCCGGACCATGTCCTCGGCGGAGTACTCACGCGCCAGGAAGAAGATCTCGCGGGCGGCCTTCTGGCCGATCTGCCGGGCCAGCAGCGCCGAGCCGTAACCGGCGTCGAAGCTGCCGACGGTGGCATCGGTCTGCTTGAACTTGCCGTGCTGCCGGGAGGCGATGGTCAGGTCGGACACCACGTGCAGGGAGTGTCCGCCGCCCGCGGCCCAGCCATTGACGACGGCGATGACCACCTTGGGCATGGTGCGCATCAACCGCTGGACTTCCAGAATGTGCAGCCGGCCGGCGCGGGCCGGGTCGATGAATTCCGCCGACTCGCCGGCCGCGTTCTCCACCGGATACCGGTAGCCGTCGCGGCCGCGGATGCGCTGGTCGCCGCCGGAGCAGAACGAGTGGCCGCCGTCCTTGGGCGAGGGGCCGTTGCCGGTCAGGAGCACGGTGGCCACGTCCGGCGTCATCCTGGCGTGGTCCATGGCGCGGTAAAGCTCGTCCACGGTGCCGGGTCGGAAGGCATTGCGCACTTCCGGCCGGTTGAAGGCGATGCGCACCGCCGGCAGGTCGCGGACCACGTTGCCGCTGACGTCGCGCTCCACCTGGCGGTGGTAGGTCATGTCCTGGAAGTCGAAGCCTTCCACCACGCGCCAGCGCGTCGGGTCGAAGAGGTCGGATACCTTCTCCGGCAGGGCAGGCTGCGCCGGGGCGCCGGTGCTGCCGGCGGAGGTGTTGGCGGTACTGGCTGGGGCGGGGCTCTCGGAAGTCACCCTTCGAGTTTATCGTTGCCCTCCCGCGGGCTGGGCCGGGAGCACCCCCTCCACTAAGCTGTTCGGGACTACCGACTCCTTCCGAAAGAGCGACTGTGGGCCATCACCTTGAACTAGTCCGGCACGTCAACGCACCGGTCGACGCCGTGTGGCGCGTGATCACTGATATTCCCGGGTCCGCCCGGACCCTGAGTTCCGTCACGCGCGTCGAGATCCTGACGCCCGGCGAGTACGCCGAAGGCTTCCGTTGGCGCGAAACCCGCAAGATGATGGGCAAGGAGGCCACCGAGGAGATGTGGGTGGCGGAGGTCAACGCGCCGGCTGCGACGACGGTCAAGGCGACATCGAACGGCGCCGACTACACCACGAGGTTTACGCTCACGCCAGCGGACGGCGGCACCCGGCTGGCCATGTTCTTCGGGGCCGAGCTGGAGAATCCCGGAAAGCTCTCCAGGCTGATGATGGCGCTCTTCGGAAAGCTGGGACTGCGCATGGCGCGCAAGCAGATGGCCAAAGACCTGGAAGAGATTGCCGCCAAGGCCAAGGCCAAGGCCGAGGGCCGGGACGAAACCGCCCGTTGAGCCGGACGGGTTCCGCCGGAGGCGCTGCCTGCAATCGTCCACGTCATGGTAGTTGACCCGCCCCCGGCCGCGTGGGATTCTTTTTAGAACGGTCGGTCGGTAATTTCAGTCGTCTGCGGCAGCCGAAGCGACCGCTCATCGTCATCGTTGAACGATCAAGCGCGAGGGGTTATTTCTATGGCTGAGGCATTCCTGATTGGCGGGGCGCGGACCCCGGTTGGCCGCTACGGAGGGGCACTGTCGGCAGTCCGTCCCGACGACCTGGCGGCGCTGGTCGTCAAGGAAGCCGTGGTCCGGGCAGGCATCGATCCGGATGCCGTCGAGGAGGTCATCCTCGGCAACGCCAACGGGGCGGGCGAGGAAAACCGCAACGTGGCCCGCATGGCCTGGCTGCTGGCCGGCTATGGCGACCACGTTCCCGGCATCACCGTTAACCGGCTGTGTGCCTCCGGCCTGAGCGCCATCATCCAGGCGTCGCACATGATTAAGGCGGGCGCAGCGGACATCGTCATCGCGGGCGGCGTGGAATCCATGAGCCGCGCGCCATGGGTGCAGGAGAAACCGGCAAAGGCCTTCGCCAAGCCGGGCGAAATCTTCGACACCTCCATCGGCTGGCGGTTCGTGAACCAGCGTTTCGCCAAGGGCGACCTCAGCCGCGGCGGCAAGATGACCTACTCCATGCCGGAGACCGCCGAGGAAGTCGCCGATGTCTACGGCATCTCCCGCGAGGACGCCGACGCGTTCGCCGTGCAGTCCCACGAGCGCGCGATCGCGGCCATCGAGGCCGGCCGGCTCAAGGACGAAATCGTTCCGGTGACGATCAAGGGGCGGAAGGGCGACACCGTCGTCGACACCGACGAGGGGCCCCGCCCCGGCACCACCCTCGAGGTCCTGGCCGGGCTCCGCTCCATCATCAAGCCCGACGGCGTGGTCACCGCGGGCAACTCCAGTTCACTCAACGACGGCGCCTCGGCCATCGTCATCGCCTCCGAGGCCGCCATCAACAAGTTCGGCCTCACCCCGCGCGCCCGCATCGTCGACGGCGCGTCGGCCGGCGTCGCACCGGAGATCATGGGCATCGGGCCGGTGCCGGCCACGCAAAAGGTGCTGGACCGTGCCGGCTGGAGCGTCGACGACCTCGGCGCCGTGGAGCTCAACGAAGCCTTCGCCACCCAGTCGCTCGCGGTGCTGCGGGACCTGAAGCTGGACCAGTCAATCGTGAACAACGACGGCGGTGCCATCGCCTTGGGGCACCCGCTCGGTTCCAGCGGATCCCGCCTGGTGGTGACCCTGCTGGGCCGGATGGAGCGCGAAGGCGCGCAGCGCGGCCTGGCCACCATGTGCGTGGGCGTCGGCCAGGGCACCTCCATGATCGTTGAGCGGGTCTGATGCTCTTCGACGACTACTCCTTCAGCACGCTGAGGCTGGACGAGCGGGAGGACCGCGTCCACCTGGCGTTGAACCGTCCGGAAGTCCGCAACGCCATCGACCAGGCCATGGTCGACGAACTGCATGCCGTGTGCGCCGTGCTGGAACGCGCACCGCGGATCCTGATCCTGTCCGGCACCGAAGTCAACGGCAAGGGGATTTTCGCCTCCGGGGCGGACATCTCCCAGCTGCGCGAGCGCCGCCGCGACGATGCGCTGGCCGGGATCAATTCCACGGTCTTCCACCGCATCGCACAGCTGCCGATGCCGGTCATCGCGGCCCTCGATGGCTTCGCACTGGGCGGGGGAGCGGAGCTGGCCTACGCCGCCGACTTCCGCATCGCCACGCCTTCGGTGAAGATCGGGCAGCCCGAGGTCGGCCTGGGCATCATGGCTGCGGCGGGCGCCACCTGGCGCCTGAAGGAACTGGTGGGAGAGCCGCTGGCCAAGGAGATCCTGTTGGCCGGCCGCATCCTGGACGCCGAAGAAGCGCTGGCGGCCCGCCTCGTCACCGAAATCCACGAGCCGGCCGGGCTCATCGACGCCGCGCATGCGCTGGCGGACCGGATCGGCAAGCAGGATCCGCTGGCCGTGCGCATCACCAAGTCGGTGTTCCATACCCCGCGCGAGGCGCACCCGATGATCGACACCATCGCCCAGGGCATCCTGTTCGAGTCGCAGGCGAAGTTCGACCGGATGCAGGCATTCCTGGACAAAAGCGCCGCCAAGAGCGCAGCCCGCAGTACCGCAAAGCCGGCGGCCGCCGCACGGGGCGGGGACGCCGTCCGAAGCCCCGGCGCCGCAGAGCAGCAAGGAGCAGAGTGAGCGAGATGAATTCCGTGCAGACCATTCCCAACAACGTGGGTGTCCTCGGCGGCGGGCGCATGGGCGCCGGCATCGCCCACGCGTTCCTGACGGCCGGAGCCGACGTCGTCGTGGTGGAGCGCGACGAGGCCGCGGCCGAGGCGGCCCGCGAGCGCGTGACCGGTGCGCTGGCCAAGAGCGTGGAGCGGGGCACGACCACCGAACCCCTGGATGCGCTCAAGTCCCGGCTGTCCGTCTCTGTCGACTACGGTTCGTTCGCCGCGTGCGGGCTGGTCGTGGAAGCGGTGCCGGAGGACTTCGAGCTGAAGGCCACCGCGCTGAAGGCCGTCGAGGCCCAGCTGTCCCCGACGGCATGGCTGGCGACGAACACGTCCTCGCTGTCCATCACCAAGCTGGCCGACCAGTTGCAGCGCCCGGCGAGCTTCTGCGGCCTGCACTTCTTCAACCCGGTTCCGGCCTCGCAGTTGGTCGAAGTGGTACTGGCCCCGAAGACGTCGGAAGAGCTCGCCGCCGCCTCCAAGAGCTGGGTCGAGGCACTGGGGAAGACCGCCGTCGTCGTCAATGACGCGCCGGGGTTCGCCTCCTCGCGGCTGGGGGTGGCCATCGCGCTGGAAGCCATGCGCATGGTGGAAGAGGGCGTGGCATCCGCGGCGGACATCGACGACGCGATGGTGCTGGGGTACAAGCACCCGGTCGGCCCGCTCAAGACCACCGACATTGTGGGGCTGGATGTCCGCCTCGGCATTGCCGAGTACCTCCATTCCACGCTCGGGGATCGATTTGCCCCGCCGCAGATCCTCCGCGACAAGGTGGCCCGCGGCGAGCTCGGCCGCAAGTCCGGCAAGGGTTTCTTCGACTGGGCGGACTAGGCGCCACGCCGGCCGGCCGGTCTGTAGGACATGGCCCCGTTTGAAGGCGGAACCCTGACAGCTGCAGCCCGGCCACGTGCCGGGCTGCAGCCGTTAAGGGGAGCGGCATGTCAATCCGGCGCCCGGCGGCGGTAGGCTGCTGGAATGTCGTCCGAACAGTCCCGCGACGCCGCCGGGCTGCCCGAAGCCGGGCAGGCCGGCCCCGCCCGCTCCGGCACACCGGGGCCAGACGGCGGCCCGCCGGCGGCACGGGAACCCGGTGACTTCGCGGGTGTGCCGGCGCCCGCCGGGGCCGACGCCGGCGCTGTCGCCTGGGAAGGCGCGGTCAACGCCCGCCGGGTGGCGGGGGACATCTTCCGGATGGGCCGCGCGGAATGGCTGACTGCCGCGGGCTGGCAGCAGGCGTACGACGACGGCGTGCGCACCATCGTGGATCTGCGGAACCCGGGCGAGCGCTCGCGCCGCCCGACCGATCCCGTGGTGCCGGACGGGGCGCTGGACAAGTTTATGGTGCTCAACCGGCCGACCGAAGAGCCCGGGCATGCACAGTTCGCCCACAGTGCTCCGTACATGAACCACCCGCGTTACTACCTGGACAACGTGCGGGTCTTCCCGCACCTGATCGCCGAGGTATTCCGCACCTTGGCGCACGCGGAGGGCGCCGTCGTCGTCCATTGCTCCGCGGGGCGGGACCGCACGGGCATGGTCTCCATGATGCTGCTGCAGCTCGCCGGGGTCCCGGCCGAGCGGATCGCCGACGCGCACGAGCTGGGCATCCGCGGCATCAACGACTGGCACCGGATCAGCCCCTATCCGCATCCGGTGGAGCGGTACGTCGGCGGCGAGGAGCTGGAGGCGCGGGTGGCGGACATGCGCGGGTCCCTGCTGCACGTGTTGGCCCAGCTGGAGGTGGAGCCGTTCCTGCTGCGCCATGGCGTGACGCGCGCCGACATCGAGGCGCTCCGTCGCCGGCTCGGGTGAATGCGTAGGCCGCAAAGGGGCTGTGCCTGGTGAGGCTGTCATGTAGGCTAGATACGTTACCGACCGACCGTTCAGTATTTTATGTCCCGCCCCATCTGCGCCAGCACTGGGCCGGGCGAAGAAAGGGCTGTCAACGATGACCTCTACCGCCGTTGATGTCGAAATTGTTCCCAGCTACATCCAGGATGCCTGGTGGACGCCCGCGGGCGATGTTTCCGGCACCGAGGTCCGCGATGCCAGCACCGGCGCCGTGCTCGCGCGGGTCAGTACCGACGGACTGGACCTCGCCGCAGCCGTCGAACACGGCCGCACCGTCGGCCAGGCCTCGCTGGGCCGGCTGACGTTCCACCAGCGCGCGCTCAAGCTCAAAGAGCTGGCCCAGTACCTGAACGCCCGGCGCGAGGGATTGTATGAACTCTCGCACCGCACCGGCGCCACCAAGATCGACAACATGATCGATATCGACGGCGGCATCGGCGTGCTGTTCACCTTCGGCTCCAAGGGCCGGCGCGAACTGCCGAACTCGCAGGTGGTCGTCGACGGGCCCGCGGAGGTGCTCTCCAAGGACGGCTCCTTCATGGGCCAGCACATCTACACCCGGATCCCGGGCGTGGCCGTGCAGATCAACGCCTTCAACTTCCCGGTGTGGGGCATGCTGGAGAAGTTCGCTCCGGCCTTCATCGCCGGCGTGCCGACCATCGTCAAGCCCGCCACCCCCACGGGCTACGTCGCCGCCGAGGCAGTGAAGCTCATCATTGAGTCCGGCATCCTGCCGGCCGGTTCGCTGCAGCTGGTCTCCGGCTCCGCCCGCGACCTGCTGGACCACCTGGACTACCGCGACGCGGTCGCCTTCACCGGCTCCGCCTCGACCGCCAACCTGCTGAAGTCCCACCCGAACGTGGCCCGGGGCGGCATCCGGTTCACCGCCGAGGCGGACTCGCTCAACGCCGCGATCCTCGGGCCCGACGCGGTGCCGGGCACCCCGGAGTTCGACGCGTACATCAAGTCGCTGGTCACCGAAATGACGGCCAAGGCGGGCCAGAAGTGCACCTCGATCCGCCGCGCCATCGTCCCCAAGGACCGCATGCAGGACGTCGCCGACGCCGTGCGCGCCCGGATCGAGCAGCGCGTGGTCGTCGGCGATCCGCGGGCCGAGGGCGTCACCATGGGTGCGCTGGCCTCGGTGGAACAGCTTGAGGACGTCCGCGCCGCCGTCCAGGCCATGGTCGACGCCGGCGGCGAGCTTGCCTACGGAACGCTCGATTCGCCGCAGGTCACCCGCGCCGACGGAACCGTGGGCGACTCCGAGGGCGCCTTCATGTCGCCGGTGCTGCTGACCTGGGCAGACGCCGAAGCCGATGCCGTGCATTCGCTGGAAGCCTTCGGCCCGGTCTCCTCCGTAATCGGCTACGAGGATCTGGACGACGCCGTGCGGCTGGCCGCCAAGGGCGCGGGATCGCTGGTCGCCACGGTCGCCACCAACGACCCCGACGCCGCCCGCGTGCTGGTGACCGGGATCGCCGCCCACCACGGCCGGGTGCTGGTGCTCAACCGCGAAGACGCCAGGACCTCCACCGGCCACGGTTCCCCGGTGCCGCACCTGGTCCACGGCGGACCGGGCCGCGCCGGCGGCGGCGAGGAGCTGGGCGGGATCCGCTCCGTCCTGCACCACATGCAGCGCACCGCCATCCAGGGTTCGCCGAACATGCTCACGGCCGTGACCGGCGTGTGGCATACCGGCGCCGACCAGCATTTCGACGACGTCCACCCGTTCCGCAAGAACCTGGCCACGCTGCGGATCGGCGACGCCGTGCGCTCGGAACTGCGCCAGGTCACGCTGGAGGACATCACCGCGTTCGCCAACGAAACCGGCGACACCTTCTACGCCCACACCAACCAGGAGGCCGCCGCCGCCAACCCGTTCTTCCCCGGCATCGTGGCGCACGGCTACCTGTTGCTCGCCTGGGGTGCCGGGCTGTTCGTGGAGCCGGCACCGGGACCGGTACTGGCCAACTACGGCCTGGAGAACCTGCGCTTTATCACTCCGGTGGCTGTCGGCGACTCGATCCGGGTGACCCTCACCGCCAAGCGCATCACGCCGCGCGAGACGGACGGCTACGGCGAGGTCGCCTGGGATGCGGTGCTGACCAACCAGAACGACGAGATCGTCGCGACCTACGACGTGCTCACACTGGTGGAGAAGTAGCCGGAGCCCCTCCTCCTGCCGTGTCCCCGGCGGCCCGGGCCCCGGGGACCGGCAGGAACACCACCGTGTGCCAGCGCCAGAAGGCGAACAGCACCAGCAGCACGGTGGCGCCGTACAGCAGTTGGGGCGTCGGCTGACTGGGAAATACCAGTGAGGTGGCCAGCTGCACCACGGCAAAGGCCAGCCACAGCCACCAAGCCTCATAGATCCGGTGCGCCAAACCCAAGTGCACCACCGTCATCACCGCGGCATAGAACGCCTGGAGCAGGAGGACGGTCAGCAGGCCGCCCTCCAGCGGAAAGCCCGCCTGGATGTCGCTGGCCGCGAAGACCACCGTGGCGGCGATGAGGACCAGCACGGCCACCGCCCAGTTTCGCCCCGTTGCCCGGTGCACCCACGCGCCCGGGCCGGCCGGTGCAAGGGGCGAGGCTGCGGCCCGCCAGCGCCACGCGCCGTAGCAGGGCAGCAGCAGCGCCACGCCTATCGAGGCATCGACGAAGAACGCGCCGCCGCCGCCGAAAGCCGGCGTGAGGAGCAGCAGGAAGACCAAAGCCTCCTGGACCAGCAGCACAGGCCACGCCCAGCGGGAGTGGAGCCCGAACAGGAACACGGTCAGCAGGCCCACCGATGCCTGCAGGTAGCCCACGGAAACCAGCGCGCCGGCAGGACCGTCCAGCACCTTCAAGGCCATAATCCAGTCCATGCCGCCGACCTCCGTTGTGCTGGTTACGCGGCCCGTCCCGCAGCGCCGGGACCGGGTGCGGCCGGACGTCCCGGCCGCACCGACGCCAGCCGGTGTTTGCTCCGGACCGGCCGCCGCAGGGCCGCCTGCCACCCCAGGTAACCGAAGATTTGGAGGCCCGCCGCGATTGCCCCGTACAGGGAGACCCAGACCGGCGCGTCCTGGATGGCGGAGAGGAACATGGTGGACAGCGAGAGCGCAACGCCCAGCCACCACGACTGCAGGATGCCGTGGGCGAAGCCCAGGTACATGACGGCCGGAAGTGCGGCCAGCAGGGCGTTGAACAGGTACAGGGGTCCGATCTCGGCAACCGGGGTGACGCCGGCGAACCCGTTGAGCAGGAACAGCAGCAGCAGCAGCCCCGCGCCGATTCCCCACTCACGGCCTTGGGCCGAGCGGAGCGGGACACGGATGCCTTCCCGCCGGTACTGGGTCCACTTCCACAGGCCGTAGAGGGCCGCGGCCAGCACAAACACGGTGCTGGTGTTCAACCGGCCGTAGGGGATCCCGGTGGCCAGCAGCACGGCGGTTGCGGCCACCGGCAGCAACCAGGCCCATGGCACCCGGTAGGCGAACAGAACGATGGCGGCGATCGTGAGCGCCATGCTCAGCGCCGAGACCCACCAAAACTCCCCATCCATATCGATCACGTCCCCATAACATCGAATGGCTGAGGTCAGCCTAGCAGGGGAGGACCGTGAATTCAGTAAGTACTTCAGCCCCGTCGGGCGGCTTCAAAGCCGCGGCGGTGCGGGTCCGCGGCGCCGCCGGAGAATCAGGCGAGGACGCGGGCCGCGGCCGGCAAGTGGAGGCCGTCGAACATCATGGCGATCAGGTCGTCGGCGAGCTTCTGCGGGGACAGCGATCCGCCCGGCTTGTACCACTCGACGATGGAGTTGATCGTGCCGAACAGCAGCCGCGCCGTGGTCCTCGGGTCGATGTCCCCGCGCAGGGAGCCCTCGGCACGGGCGGCGTCCACCAGGTCCGCTACCTTGTGGTCGAACGCCCGCCGGCGGTCCAGCGCGTCGCGTTCGATCTCGGTGTTGCCGCGCAGGCGCAGCAGCAGGGTGACGTAGGGCAGTTTGTCGCACAGGACCTGGACGGTGCCGCGGAGCACGAACTCCAGCCGGGCATCCGCCCGGCCGGTGGAAGCCGACGGGTTTTCGAGCACGGCTTCGAGGCTGCCGAGGGCTTCTTCAAGGGCCAGGCGCAACAGGTCGCCCTTGGACGGAACGTGGTGGTAGATGGCGCTCTTGGAGATGCCGAGGTTTTCGGCGAGGATGCCCATGGAGGTGGCCTCGTAACCGTGCTTGTTGAACACGGCGACGGCGACGTTCAGCACCGACTGCTGGTCGTAGCCGGGGCGGCCGCGGCGGGCGGTCTCTTGGGTCCTTGTCTTCGCCATTGTCCTATTCTCCCACGACCGTTAGGTCAGTTACGCGGCGGGCGGTGCCTGCAAACGCCTGCATCCGCCCGCCGTCCCCACATCCGTCAGGCGTTGTCGCGCAGGTCGTAGACGCGGCGCAGCTTGCCGCTGGAGCGCGCGAGGGTGCCGGGGTCGGCGACCACGATTTTGCAGCTGGAACCCACGTGGATCTTGATCTGGCGCTGCAGCTCGCGGGCCGCCTCGGTTGCCTTGGCTGGCGTGCAGTCTTCGCGGCGTTCGATCTTGACGGTCAGCTCGTCCATCCGGTTGGGGCGGCTGATTTCCAGCTGGAAGTGCGGGCTCAGGCCGGGGATGCGCAGGGCGATTTCCTCGATCTGGGTGGGGAAGAGGTTCACGCCGCGCAGGATGATCATGTCGTCCGAGCGCCCGGTGATCCGGCCGATGCGGCGCATGTTCGGCCGCCCGGTGCCGGGCAGCAGCCGGGTGAGGTCGTGCGTGCGGTAGCGGATCACCGGCATGGCTTCCTTGGTCAGCGAGGTGAACACCAGTTCGCCGGCCTCGCCGTCGTCCAGCACCCGGTCGGTGAGCGGATCGATGACTTCCGGCCGGAAGTGGTCCTCCCAGATGGTGGAGCCGTCCTTGAAGTCCACGCACTCGCCGGCGACACCCGGGCCCATGACCTCGGAGAGGCCGTAGATGTCGCACGCGTCGATGTCCAGCTTGCCCTCCAGCTCGTGGCGCATCTCGTCGGTCCACGGCTCGGCGCCCAGCACCGCGACCTTCAGCGACGTCTTGGACGGATCGACGCCGGCGTGCTCCATCGCGTCCACGATGGTCAGCAGGTAGGTGGGCGTGCAGAGGATGGCATCCGGTTCGAAGTCCTGGATCAGCTGGATCTGTTTCTCGGTCTGGCCACCGGACATCGGGATCACCGTGCAGCCGAGCTTTTCCGCACCGTAGTGTGCACCCAGCCCGCCGGTGAACAGGCCGTACCCGTAGGCATTGTGGACCTTCATGCCCTTCTTCACGCCCGAGGCGCGGATGGAACGGGCGAACAGCGTCTCCCAGTTCTGGATGTCGCGACGGGTGTAGCCGACCACAGTGGCCCGGCCGGTCGTGCCCGAGGACGCATGGATCCGGGCCACTTCTTCCTGCGGCACGGCGAACATGCCGAAGGGGTACGACTGGCGCAGGTCTTCCTTGTCCGTGTAGGGGAACTTGGCCAGGTCGGACAGTTCCTTGAGGTCCTCGGGGCGCACGCCGGCGTCGTCGAACTTCTTTTTGTACATCGGCACGCGCTCATAGGCGTAGGCGACCGTATGCTGCAGGCGCTTCAGCTGGAGGGCCTCCAGCTCGTCCCGGCTCATCAGCTCCTCGCGGTCGAGGGTGTCCTCGGCGGCGGGAGTGGTCTTGCGGGCTTTCGTACCGGTGGTGGTCGTCATGGGAACGGTCCTTTGATGCGGGTCGGGCTGTGCTGTCGGTGAAGGCTGGGGCGTCGCTGTCCGAAAGGTGCGGCGCGGTCAGGGCTTTCGCTGGTTGCGTGCGGGATTGGGGACGGTGCGGGAACGGCCGCGGAATTCGAGCAGGACGTCGGCCCCGCCGTTCGGATTCTCCTGGGTGACGGTGATGTCGTACAGGCCGCTGCGGCCGGTCTGGTTGACCAGCCGGGCGGTTGCGGTCAGCAGCCGGCCGGCGAGCCCCGGATTGAGGAAATTGACGTCGACGCCGGAGGCCACCGTGATGGTGCTGCCGTCGCCGTCGGGGTCGTTGCAGGCCAGCGCGAAGGCCACGTCGGCGAACGCGAACACCATGCCGCCCTGCGCCATGCCGAAGCCGTTGAGCATCTCCTCGCGCAGCCGCATCTCGATGACGACGTCGCCAAACTCCGCCTTCACGACCTCCACGCCCATCCAGCGCGCGGCCTGGTCGTTGACGAAGGCCGGGTGCACGGGGCGTTCGCCCTGCTGCAGCTCGTTGCTTTCCGCCGGAGTGTCCCGGGAAGTGTCGACGTCGATGTCCGTCATGGAAGCCCCTTGCTGTTCATTACCGAATGTTCATTAGGTAATCCTGATTTGTGATTCAAGTCAAGGCGGGCCGGGAACGTTGAGCGGCGGCTAAGCCAGCCCGGTGGCACCGATCGCGTCGAGAACGAAGGCGTAATCCCAGGCCCGGTCCTTCCAGGCCTCGTACCGACCGGACGCGCCGCCGTGTCCGGCGTCCATCTCGGTCTTGAGCACGATCGGTGCGGAGCCGGCCGTGGCCTCCCGCAGGGCCGCCACCCACTTGGCGGGCTCCACGTACAGCACCCGCGTGTCGTTGAAACTGGTGACCGCAGCGATCTTCGGGTAGGCGGCCGGCCGGACATTCTCGTAGGGGCTGTACGACTTCATGTAGGCGTAGACCTCGGGGTCCGTGATCGGGTTGCCCCACTCCTCCCACTCCAGCGCCGAAAGCGGCAGGTCCGGGTCCAGGATCGAGGTCAGCGCGTCGACGAAGGGTACCTGCGCCACGATCGCCGCATACTTCTCCGGCGCCAAATTGGCCACGGCGCCCATCAGCAGGCCCCCGGCGGAGCCGCCCATGGCCGCGATCCGCTGCGGATCCGCCCAGCCCGAGGCGGCCAGCCACTCGGTGGCGCTGACAAAGTCCGTGAACGTGTTCTTCTTGCGCAGCTTCTTGCCGTCCTCGTACCAGTGCCGTCCCATCTCGCCGCCGCCGCGGACATGGGCCACCAGGTAGACCACGCCGCGGTCGAGCAGCGACAGCCGCGCCGTGCTGAACGCCGGATCCATGCTGACCTCGTAGCTGCCGTAGGCGTAGGCCAGCGCGGGATTGCTGCCGTCGCGCTGCACCGAGGCCTTGCGGATCACCGAGAGCGGGATCCTCGTGCCGTCCGCCGCGGTCGCCCACTCCCGCTCCGCCACGTAGTCCGCCGCGTCGTAGCCGCCGAGCACCGGCGTTTCCTTGCGCAGGTGCAGCGTGCCGGTGGCCAGCTCGTAGTCGTAGATCCGCGGCGGTGTCAGGAACGAGGTGTAGGCCAGCCGGATCACCGGCGCCTCGTAGTCCGACCCGCCGACGCCGGCGGTGAACAATTCCTCGTCGAACGCCGGCTCCGCCGGGGCGGCCTGCGCGGCCGTCCCCAATCCCGCGAGGGGCAGCACCTGCACGCGTTCAATGGTGTCCTGGCGGATCGACAAAACCACATGGGTGGCGGTGACGCCCGCCCCGTTGACCCGCACCGCGTCGTCGTGCTCCACCACGGTGTCCCAGTGCTGCTCGGCCAGGGGCTTGGAGAACTCCGCGAGGTCGGCCAGCGAGACCATGGAGTTCACCGCGTCCTTGTTGTGGGTCAGCAGCACCTTTTGGGCGCCGTCCAGCAGGAACGGCTCGGCGTCGTAGAGTACCCGCTCGCTGCGCGGGATGAGCGTCTGCAACCCGGCGTCCGGGGTGGAGAAGTCCAGCAGCCGCGTCTCGGAGTATTCGGAGCAGCCGATCCCGATCACCAGGTGCCGGCGGTCGGAGGAGAGCTCGAACCCCATCCACATGGCCGGGTCGTCTTCCTGGTAAATCACGACGTCGGAGGCCGCCGGTGTGCCGATGGTGTGCGCCTTGATCTGGAACGGGCGCCAGGACTCATCGACCACGGTGTAGAACACGCGGCTGCCGTCGGGATCGAACGCCAGCGAGTAAAAGACGTTCTCCACCACGTCGTCCAACAGGTCGCCGGTGTCCAGGTCCTTGATCCTCAGGGTGAAGCGCTCATCGCCGGCGAAGTCGGCGGCGTAGGCGTAGAGGCTGCCGTCTTTGGTCACCGCGGAGCCGCCCAGGGAAAAGAACGGCTTGCCCTCGGCTTCGGCGTTGCCGTCCAGCAGCACCTGCTCGCCAGTCACCGGCCGGCCGGCGTCGACCTGCGGGGGCGTCCAGTCGGCTGCCCGGTCCCCGGTGTCCGCGGCCCGGACCCGGCACTGGATGCCGTACTGCTTGCCCTCTTCCATCCGGCCGTAGTACCACCAGCCGTCCTTGCGGACCGGAACCGACAGGTCCGTTTCCTGGGTCCGGTTCTTGATTTCGTTGAAAATGGCCTCGCGCAACGGCTGCTGGTGCCCGGTCACCGCCGCCGTGTAGGCGTTCTCCGCCTCCAGGTGCGCAACGACCTCCGGGTTCTCCTTGTCCCGCAGCCACTCATAGGGGTCCACGAAGACGTCGCCGTGGTGGGAGCGCTCGACGGGAACCTTGCGGGCGGCCGGCGGTTCCGGCAGTCCTGCGGGGGAGGAGGCGTGGGCGGTTTCGGCGGGGGAGTGCGTCATGCCACCAATATATAGAGCCCTTCCCCTCCGTCGGCCGGGTTCGGCTGAGGGTGGAAGCAGGTGAAGCGTCCCGTGGGATCGGGCCGCTCCCGCCCCGCGGCCTGTCGGCTGCGGCGGGGAATCGGAAGTTCGTCTCCGGCGGGGCCGGACCGCAGCCGATGGCCTTGACGGCCACGGAAAATGCGCTATATCCTGAACGAACGGTCGGTAATTATTTCGCGGCCGGATTTCGTACAGTGAGGTGACCATCGTGGCAACGCAGACCCAGGCCGGCGACTCCCAGTTGCACGCCGTGCCGTCCCCCGAGGACGAGGCCGGGAAGGCCTACTTTGACAAGATCATTGCCGAGGACTCCCGGATCGAGCCGGCCGACTGGATGCCGGAGAAGTACCGCAAGACGCTGGTCCGGCAGATGTCCCAGCACGCGCACTCCGAGATCATCGGCATGCAGCCGGAGGCGAACTGGATCACCCGCGCGCCCAGCCTGAAGCGCAAGGCCATCCTGATGGCCAAGGTGCAGGACGAGGCCGGCCACGGGTTGTACCTCTACTCCGCCACCGAGACCCTGGGCACGCCCCGGCACGTCCTCAACCAGCAGTTGCTCGAGGGCAAGGCCAAGTACTCCTCGATCTTTAACTACCCGGCCAACAGCTGGGCGGACATGGGGGCCATCGGCTGGCTCGTAGACGGCGCCGCGATCGCCAACCAGGTGCCCCTCTGCCGGGCCTCCTACGGTCCCTACGGCCGGGCGATGGTGCGGATCTGCAAGGAAGAGTCCTTCCACCAGCGGCAGGGCTTCGAGATCCTGCTGGAACTGGCCAACGGCACTCCGGCGCAGAAGCAGATGGCCCAGGACGCGGTCAACCGCTTCTACGCCCCGGCACTGATGATGTTCGGCCCCACGGACACGGACTCGCCGAACTCCCAGCAGTCGATGGCCTGGAACATTAAGCGCTTCACCAACGATGAGCTGCGCTCGCGGTTCGTGGGAATGATCCAGGAACAGGTCAAGGTCCTGGGCCTGACCCTGCCCGATGACAAGATCCGCTACAACGAGGAAACCGGCATGTGGGAGCACGGCGAACTCAACTGGGACGAATTCTACGAAGTCCTCGCCGGCCGCGGCCCCTGCAACGCGCAGCGGATGGAGCGCCGCCGCGAGGCACACGAGAACGGCGCCTGGGTGCGCGAAGCAGCAGCCGCTTACGCGGACAAGAAGGCACAGAAAGCACAGGTGGCCTGAATGGCAACTGGAGACCAGACCGCAATGGCCCGACCCGTGGAGACGGCGACAGCGGAAGGCGCGACGTCCGACAAGCAGCCCTGGCCGCTGTGGGAGGTGTTCGTCCGCTCCTCGCGCGGGCTGTCCCACGTGCACGCCGGGTCGCTGCACGCCCCGGACGCCGAGATGGCCGTGCGGAACGCGCGGGATCTCTACACCAGGCGCAACGAAGGCGTCTCGCTCTGGGTGGTGCCGGCGTCGGCCATCGTGGCCAGCGACCCTGACGCGAAGGGCGAATTCTTCGAATCGCCCAAGGGCAAGGATTACCGCCATGCCACGTACTACACCAAGAGCGAAGGGGTGAAGCACCTGTGAGCGGCGAAAGCGCCACCCGGATCACGCCGGGCAACGCCCTGCGCCCGGAAGACATCGCCGCGCAGGTGACCGAAGGCACCAGGGCCAGCAACGACGTCGCCGAGTACGCGTTGCGCCTGGGCGACGACGCGTTGATCCTGGCCCAGCGGCTGGGCTGGTGGATTTCCCGCGCGCCCGAGCTGGAAGAGGACGTTGCGCTCGCCAACATCGCGCTGGACCAGATCGGCCACGCCCGGTCGTTCCTGACCTACGCCGGCTCCGCCTGGGACAAGTCCGAAGATGACCTGGCTTACTGGCGCGGGGAGAACGAGTTCCGCTCCAGCTACCTCGTCGAACAGCCCAACGGCGACTTCGGCAAGACCATCGCCCGCCAGCTGGTCATCGCCACCTACCAGCACGAACTGTACTCGCGGCTGGTCGACTCGCAGGACGCAACCCTGGCGGCCATCGCGGCCAAGGCGCTGAAGGAAGTGGACTACCACCGCGACCACGCGGCGCAGTGGACCCTGCGCCTGGGCGACGGCACGGAAGAGTCGCACCGGCGCATCGCCGCCGGCTTCCTCTCCGTCTGGCCGTACGTGGAGCAGCTGTTCCTGGACGATGAGCTGATCGACCGTCTGCCCGGCATCGCGGTGCGGCCCTCGGAACTGCGCGAAGGCTTCGACGCCTTCATCGCGGACGTCTTCGCCGAGGCAACGTTGGAGGTCCCGGACGTCCAACCGGCCATGACGGACAAAACCCGCGTCAAACACAGTGAACACCTGGGCTACCTGCTGGCTGAGCTGCAGGTGCTGGCCCGCGAACACCCCGGCGCCACCTGGTAACCAGGCCGGCTGATCGGAGCAACGGAGCTATTCATGTCCACTAATACGGCCCAACGGCCGGCAGGAACCGAAGCGGCGCGCGCCTGGGATGTCGCGGCCACCGTCTGTGACCCGGAGATCCCGGTGCTGAGCATCGAGGACCTGGGCATCCTGCGGTCCGTGTCAGTGCTGGATGAAACGGACGCCGGCGGGCGCCCGGCCGTCGAGGTGACCATCACCCCGACCTACTCCGGCTGCCCGGCGATGGACGCCATCCGAGACGACATTGTCGCCGCGCTGGCGTCCGAGGGATACACCGACGTCCGGGTGAAGCTGGTGCTTGCCCCGGCCTGGACCACGGACTGGATGACCGCCGACGGCAAGGCGAAACTGAACGAGTACGGCATCGCCCCGCCGTCGGGCATGGCGCCGGTCCGCACCGGACCGGTCAAGCTGGGCATGAGCGTAAAGTGCCCGCGCTGCGATTCCCTCAACACCCGCGAGCTGTCCCGCTACGGCTCCACGTCGTGCAAGGCGCTGTACCAGTGCAACGACTGCCATGAACCCTTCGACTACTTCAAGGTGCTCTAGATGACTACTTCCACCACGGATGCCCCGGCGGTCAAGCGCCGCGCCACCTTCCACCCGCTGTCCGTCGCGGAGGTCCGCAAGCTCACCGACGAAGCCGTCGAGGTCACGTTTGAGGTGCCGGAGGAACTGCACGGCCAGTACGATTACGTGCCCGGCCAGTACGTGGCGCTGCGCACCACGCTCGAAGGCCAGGAAATCCGCCGCAGCTACTCCATCTGCGCCGAGCCGAAGCCGGGCGAAATCCGGGTGGCGATCAAGCGCGACATCGGTGGATTGTTCTCGAACTGGGCCAACGACAACCTTCAGGCCGGGGACGTTTTGGACGTCATGAGCCCCACCGGCGCCTTCATCTCCAAGCACCAGATGACGGAGATCAACCACCCGGAACAGATCGATGCCGACGCCGGGGCCACCTTCGTGGCGTTCGCCGCCGGGTCCGGCATCACTCCGGTGATCTCGATCGCGCGAACCGTGCTGGCTGCCAGTGACAGCGTCCGGTTCGACCTGGTTTACGCGAACAAGGCCGCCATGGACGTGATGTTCGTGGAGGAACTGGCCGACCTGAAGGACAAATACCCCACCCGCTTCGCGCTGCACCACGTGCTTTCCCGCGAGCAGCGCATTTCGCCGCTGCTCTCCGGAAGGATCGACGCCGAGAAGCTGACCAGCCTGTTCGACAACGTGCTCCGCACCGACGATGTGGACGAATGGTTCCTCTGCGGCCCCTACGAACTGGTGCAGCTGTGCCGAGACACCCTGGCCGAACGCGGCGTGCCCGCCGAGAAGATCCGCTTCGAGCTGTTCAGCACTGGTGAGCCGACCAAACCGCAGGGCAACATTGGCCGGCCGGTGCAGCTCGACCCCAGCGCGGACAACTACGAGATCAACTTCAGGCTGGACGGGCTCTCCGGTATGGTCGCTTCGCCCAAGCATGCCCGCGAGTCGGTGCTCAACGCCGCGCTGCGCGTCCGCCCGGACGTTCCGTTCGCCTGCGCCGGCGGCGTCTGCGGCACCTGCCGCGCCAAGGTTGTCTCCGGCACGTTCACCATGGAGGAGAACTACGCGCTGGAACCGGACGAGATCGAGCGCGGCTACGTGCTGACCTGCCAGACCCGCCCCACCAGCGACGAAATCACCGTCGACTACGACGCCTGACCGACCTTAGACAGCACCGACCCCGAAGGAGCCGCATGAGCATGATAGAGCTGTCCATCGAGGACAACATCGCCGAAGTGGTGCTCAACGCACCGGGCAAGATGAATGCGCTGGACGAACAGGCGCTCAATGATCTGGGCAAGGCGTACGACGACGCCGCGGCCGCCGGCGTCCGGGCGCTGCTGCTCCGCGGCGAGGGCCGCGGCTTCTGCGCCGGCCGCGACATTTCCCGCGTGGATCCGGCGACCGACGATGCCTACGGTTACCTGTCCGGCGTCGTCACCCCGGTCCTGCGCAAGATGGCGGAGTTCCCCGCCCCCACCTTCGCCGCCGCGCAGGGGGCGGCGCTCGGCGTCGGGCTCGGCCTGCTGATCGCCACGGATGTGGTGTACGTGGCCGACAGCGCCAAGATCGGCTCGCCGTTCGCCAACCTGGGGGCCACCCTGGATTCGGGCGGGCACTGGCTTTTCACTGAGCGGCTCGGCGCGCACCGCACGCTGGATCTGATCTACACCGCCGAGCTGATGAGCGGCGAGGAAGCGGTGAAGGCCGGGCTGTTCAGCCGCGCCATGCCGGCGGACGAACTGCTGGAAACCACCCGCGGCATCGTCGGCAAGGTCGCCCAGGGCGCCACCGGCGCGTTCCGTGCCTCCAAGGAGCTGGTGGCCAACATCCGCGACCAGCGGCTGGGCCTGTGGCTCGCCACCGAAGAGGAAAATGCCGCGCAGGGCCGGCTGTGCAAGAGCGACGACTACGCCGAAGGCTTCAAGGCCTTCCAAGAGAAGCGCAAGCCGGTCTTCAAGGGCTGACGGCGGGCCGAGGCCGGTGCCGCGCAGCCGGAGGGTAGGCTTCCACGCGTAGCCCGTTCGCGCTGCCGGGCCTCCCGGCCTCTGCTCCAGGAGTCACATGAATGCCGCCCCGCCGCTCATCACGACCGTGGCCTGCCCCGACCGGGACCTGATGGCCGCTCTGGAACCCCTGCCGGCGGGGATCCGCACCGTCTTTTGGGACTTCGACGGCGACCCCGCGGGTGCCAGGCTGGACCAGCTCGAGGCCGTGGTGCTGCCGTATCCGGACATGGCCGGCGCGCTCCCCAGCCTGCCGAAGCTGCAGAACTTGAAGCTGGTGCAGACCCAAACCACCGGGGTTGACGGCGTCGCCGCCGTCGTCGGACCGGACGTCGCCATCGCCAGCGCGGCCGGGGTGCACGCCGCCGCGACCGCCGAACTCGCCGTCGGGCTCGTGCTTGCCTCCTTGCGCGGGATCGACGTCGCCGCGCGTGACCAGCCCGAGGGGCGGTGGCGCCATGTGCGCCGGCTGTCGCTGGCGGACCGAAAGGTGCTGCTCGTCGGCGTGGGCGGCATCGGCCGGGAAATCGCGCGCCGGCTGGAGCCCTTCGAAGTGCAGCTAACCCGGGTGGGGACCCGCGCCCGGGACGACGGCGAGGGCCACGTCCACGGCACGGACGAGCTGAGGGAGCTGGCCGCGTCCCACGAGGTGCTGATCCTCATCACACCGCTGACGGACGCCACCCGCGGGTTGATCGATGCCGGGGTACTGGCAGCCCTCCCGGACGGGGCGCTGGTGGTCAACGTCGCGCGCGGGGCGGTGGTCGACACCGATGCCCTGACCGCGGAGGTCGTCTCCGGCCGGCTGAAGTGCGCGTTGGATGTCACGGATCCCGAACCGCTGCCACCGGACCACCCGCTGTGGCGGGCCGGCAACGCGCTGATCACCCCGCACCTGGGCGGCGACACCACGGCGTTCGAACCGCGGATCGTCCGGCTCCTGAAGCATCAACTGGCGGCTGTCGCAGCCGGCCAGGCGCCGGAGAACCTGGTGCAGCCGGGCCACTTCCGATAACCCGGGGCGGGGTCTGGACAACCCTCCTGCCCCGCGGGCACGATGAAGGCGGCGCGACAGTGGGCCGGCGCCGGAGGAGGGATGACCTATGGGCATCATCGTGGCCAACATGTTCCTCACCCTCGACGGTGTCTACCAGGCGCCGGGCGGAGTCGACGAGGACCCGGAGCACGGCTTCGAATACGGCGGCTGGCAGGCGCCGTTCTTCGACGAAGCATCCGGCGAGGCGATCGGGGCCGTCATCGACCGCATCGACGCGCTGCTGCTCGGGCGGAAGACCTACGACATCTTCGCGGGCTACTGGCCGAATGCCGGCGACGACTCTCCGATCGCGGTGAAGTTCAACGCGGCGCCGAAGTACGTCGTGTCGACGACGCTCACCGAGCCTGCCTGGGCGGGCACGACGGTGTTGCACGATGCCATGGCGGCCGCGCACCTTCGCGAACGGCACGACGAGGTGCACCTGTTCGGCAGCGGCGACCTGTTGCAGTCGTTGTTCACCGAGGACGTGGTCCACCGTCTCAACCTCTGGCTGTATCCGCTCACGCTTGGCAGCGGGAAGCGGCTCTTCGGCCCCGGCACGATTCCGGCGTCATTCCGCCTCGTCGGCCCTGCCCGCACCTTTGACAAGGGCTCGGTGGCACTGGTATATGAGCGTGCGGGCGAGGTCGAGACCGGCGACATGACCGAGGTCGAGGCGCGCGGGAGCGGGGACGTCGGCTGAGCGCCTGATCCTCCATTGCTGCGGCGGTGTGGGTGCCGTGGCCTGCCGGCCGGATCAGCGGGTGTCCAGGTCCTCGAACACCAGGAAGGTCTGGGTATCGAGGATGCCGGGCATGGACTGGATCTGGTCGAAGATGACCCGGCGAAGGTCCACGTTGTCCACGGCACGGACCAGCAGGATGACATCGAAGTTCCCGCCGACCAGGGCGATGTGGTGCACCTCGGGAATGGCGCGCAGGGCTTCGCGCAGCTCGCGCCAGGAGTGCTGGCGCAGCTTCAAGGTCACGTAGGCGGAGGCCTTCAACCCCGCCTTAATCGGGTCCACCAACGCCGTGAACTTGGTCAGCACCCCCGCCTCGGTCAGCCGCGCAATGCGCGAGTAGGCGTGTGCCCGGGAGATGTGGACCTTTTCGGCGACCGCAGTCACGGACAGCCGGCCGTCCCGGGTCAGTTCCGCCAGGATCCGGCGGTCGATCTCATCCAGCTGCGGGACTTTCACGGCGGCACCGTTGGCCATCTGTCTACACCTCGCGGGGTTATCCAGCTCACATTAACAATTCGTCTCCAAGACTACGACCAGACCGGCAGATATTCCACGTTTTCCTGCATAAGTGGATACGAAAAGTAGCCGAATCCATACTAAAGCTACACAGTTTCTTCACGCAGAGCCGCCCGCGCTGCGCAGGGCTGAGGGCAACGGCGCCGCCGCTGTCGACGCCGACCGTCCACCGCCGACCAAGGATTCGAGGGAGACACCATGACCATCTCAACCGGTAACCCGATCGAGGGATCAATGTCCGACCCGTCCGGCCGCGCCGGCATGGATGATCCGGTCACCGCCGAGGCCTACATGCTGCCCTCCGAGCAGCCCGTGCAGTTGGTGGACCCGGACGGCCGGCACGTGCACAACGACAAGTACCCGCTGCCCGACGGCGAAGCCCTGCTGGACGCCTACCGCGAACTGGTGGTCGGCCGCCGCGTCAACGACCAGGCCAACGCCCTGGTCCGCCAGGGCAGGCTGGCCGTCTACCCGTCATCCCAAGGCCAGGAAGCCTGCCAGGTGGCGGCCGCCCTGTGCCTGGGCCGGGACGATTGGCTGTTCCCGACGTACCGCGACACCGTCGCCGTGATCGCCAAGGGCGTCGACCCCGTGCAGACCCTGACCCTGCTGCAGGGCGACTGGCACGGCGGCTACGACCCCTACGAGCACAAGGTGTCGATCCAGGCCACCCCGCTGGCCACCCAGCTGCTGCACGCCGTCGGCGTTGCCCACGCCGCCAAGCTCAAGGGCGAGGACACCGTCGTCGTCGCGCTCTGCGGAGACGGGGCCACCAGCGAGGGCGACTTCCACGAGGCACTGAACTTCGCCGCCGTGTTCCACCTCCCGGTCGTGTTCTTCGTGCAGAACAACCAGTACGCCATCTCCGTCCCGCTGAACAAGCAAACGGTGGCGCCGTCGCTGGCGCACAAGGCCATCGGCTACGGCATGCCGGGCGAGCGCGTGGACGGCAACGACACTGCCGCGCTGCTGGCCGTGCTCGGCAAGGCCGTGACCCGCGCCCGCGAAGGCGGCGGCCCTGCCCTGGTGGAGGCGCACACCTACCGGATGCAGTCGCACACCAACGCCGACGACGCCACCCGCTACCGCACCGAGGATGAAGTGGCCGAGTGGGCGCCGAAGGACCCGCTGGTGCGCCTGCGGACCTACCTCCAGGAGCTGAACGTCCTGGACGAGGCACTGGAAGAGGAGATCGCCGGGCGGGCCGAAGCCGTGGCCGCGCAGATGCGCGACGGCCTCAACGCCGAGACCGAGGTGGACCCGGAGGACTTGTTCCGCTTCGTCTACACCGAAAGGACCAGCCAGCTGCGCGAGCAGGCCGCCATGCTCCGCGACGAGCTCTCGCGCGAGTCGGCCTGAGCGCCGCCGCCGACTAAAAGGACACACCATGAGCACAACAATGACGTTCGCCAAGGCGCTGAACACGGCCCTGTCCGATGAGATGGAAGCCGACCGCTCCGTCGTCGTCTTCGGTGAAGACGTGGGCCCGCTGGGCGGCGTTTTCCGCATCACCGACGGCCTCACCAAGCGGTTCGGCGAGGAACGCTGCTTCGACACCCCGCTGGCCGAATCCGGCATCATGGGCATGGCGATCGGCATGGCGATGAACGGCCTCCGCCCGGTGGTGGAGATGCAGTTCGATGCCTTCGCCTACCCGGCGTTCGAGCAGGTGGTCTCGCACGTGGCCAAGATGCCCAACCGGACCCGCGGCAGGGTCAAGCTGCCGATGGTCATCCGGATTCCGTACGCCGGCGGCATCGGGGGAGTGGAGCACCACTGCGACTCCTCGGAGTCCTACTACGCGCACACGCCGGGCCTGACCGTGGTGGCGCCGGCCACGGTGGAGGACGCCTACACCATGCTCCGCGAGGCCATCCGCTTCCCGGACCCGGTGGTGTTCCTGGAGCCGAAGAAGCTCTACTTCTCGAAGGAGCAACTGGACCTCGAAGCACTGCAGTCGCAGTGGGCCGCCCCCGAGATCGTGCAGGGATCCGGGGCGGGGCAGGCGGGCACCGCCGGGTCCGGCATCGGCCGCGCCGTCGTCGCCCGCGAGGGAACCGACGCCACGCTGATCACGTACGGTCCGTCCGTGCCCACCGTCATGCAGGCCGCCGCGGCCGCCGCCGAGGAGGGGCGCTCGCTGGAGGTGATCGACATCCGGTCGATCGTGCCGTTCGACGATGAAACCGTGATGGCGTCAGTGCGCAAAACCGGCCGCGCCGTGGTCGTCGCGGAAGCCCCCGGCTTCGCATCCGTCGCCTCCGAGATCGTGGCGCGGGTGCAGGAGCGCTGCTTCCACTCGCTGGCCGCGCCGGTGCTGCGCGTGACCGGTTTCGACATTCCGTATCCCGCGCCCAAGCTGGAGCGGCACTACCTGCCCAGCGTGGACCGCATCTTGGACGCGGTGGATGAACTTCAGTGGGAGGACGCGTAGCCATGTCGCGACAGGTATTCAAACTGCCCGACCTCGGCGAAGGCCTGACCGAGGCCGAGCTGGTGAACTGGCTGGTCAAGGTGGGCGACGAGATCCGCGTGGATCAGCCGGTGGCCGAGGTGGAGACCGCCAAGTCCATGGTGGAGGTGCCCAGCCCGTTCGCGGGGACCGTCGCGGTGCTGCACGGGGCCGCCGGCGACACCCTGGACGTGGGCAAGCCCCTCATCTCCGTGGATGCGCCGGGCTACGTGCACGACGACGGCGGCTCGGGAGCCGCGCCGCAGGCACCCCGGGCGGGGGAGGCTGCCGCCGCGGTCGCGGCGGGAGATGCTCCGGACCCGGACCGCGCGAGGGCAGGCGCCGCCCATCCCGACGGCGAGGCCTACCGGAGGGAGGAGCGCGCCGGCATCCAGGAACCGGCCGAATCAGGCTCCGGCAACGTGCTGATCGGCTACGGCACACCCGGCGGGTCGGCGGGATCCAAGCGCACCCGCAAACCGAAGACCGGCCGCGTTGCCGTGGCCGCCTTCCCGCCCGCGCCGACGGCTGTTGCTGCTGCGCCGACGACTGTGGCGGCGACACCGCTGGCCGCCCCGGCAACCGCCCCGGCGGCCGCGGAAACACAGGCGGAACCCGTGCCGGCCGGCGGCGGCCGGGCCCCGCTGGTCATCTCGCCCCTGGTCCGCAAGCTGGCCCGCGACGCGGGTCTCCGCTTGACCGACATCACGGGCTCGGGCGCAGGCGGCATGGTGCTGCGCAAGGACGTGGAGGCCGCGCTGGCCGGTGCTCCGGCGGTCAGCGGCGTGGCCAATGCCGCGGCCCCCGCCAGCGGGCTGGCAGGCGACCGCGCTGAGGTTCGCGCGGCGGCTGCCGCCGGCACCGACGCCCGTACCGGCCTGGGTATCGCCACCCGCACCCCCATGAAGGGCGTGCGGAAGACCGTGGCCCAGGCCATGTCCCGCAGCCGCAGCGAGATCCCCGAGGCCACCGTCTGGGTGGACGTGGACGCCACCGCCCTGCTGCAGATGCGCGCCGACCTCAAGCGCCGCGATCCGGAGAACACGCCGGGGCTGCTGGCGTTCATCGCCCGGTTCGTGCTGGCCGGCCTGGCCAAATATCCGGAGTTGAATACCCGGGTGGAGGGCGAAGAGATCGTCGGGTTCGAGGGCGTCAACCTGGGCTTCGCCGCCCAGACCGACCGCGGGCTGATGGTGCCGAGCGTGCGCAACGCCGACAGGCTCAGCGCCCGCCAGCTGGATACCGAGATCAGGCGGCTCACCGCCGTCGCCCGCGACGGCAAGGCCACGCCGGCCGAGCTGACCAGCGGCACCTTCACGCTGAACAACTACGGCGTGTTCGGTGTGGACGGCAGCGCCGCGATCATCAACTACCCCGAGGTGGCGATCCTCGGCGTCGGCCGGATCATCGACAAGCCGTGGGTGGTGGACGGGCAGCTGGCCGTCCGGAAGGTCACCGAACTGGTGCTGGCCTTCGACCACCGCGTCTGCGACGGCGGCACCGCCGGCGGCTTCCTGCGCTACGTCGCGGACGCCATCGAAAACCCCGGCAGCGTCCTCGCCGACCTGTAGCAGCTCCCCGCCGGCGGCAGACCGAAGCGGCCGGCGGGAGCCCGAGGTTGACCTGCGGACAGCCCGAAATTTTTTCCTAGCTGGCCCGTCCCGGCGGCGCTACCCTTAGGGCATGGTCACTCTGCCAGAGGCGTACAAAAAGTACCTCTCCCGCTTGTCTGCACACCATGCCGAGGCGCTTCGGCCGGCGTTCCTCGAGTCGGCTGCCGAGGGGGAACACGGCGTGATGGTCCGTGGCATGGGCTCCAAGCATGTGCAGGCGTACGTCGACGACTCCGTGCCGTTCGGCGAGGTGCGCGAGGTGCTTCGCTCCGTCCACGAAGCCTGAGCGCGGGACGCTCGACAGTAGACCGCCGCCGGTGGCCGCGGTCGGGTGGCCGAGTGCGCCGACGGGCGGGCACGGTACCGTAGCAGGATCAGGCTGCGCGCGTCCGCGCGGCCGTGTTCGACGCGATGGAGGGTGACGGCCGGATGAGCGATGCCGCCCGATCAGTGGACAAGACCGGCGAGCCTGCGGACGAGGCCGGCGAACCGGCGGAATGCGAGCAGGTGGCACCCGGCAACTACGTGATCAGGACGCGGGAGTATCTGTTGAACTCCGGGCTCGTCGTCGGCGGGAAGAAGGCCCTGGTGGTGGATACCGGTGCCGGGCCGCGACAGGCACGGCGGATTTACGCGGCCGTACGCGCATTGACCAAGCTGCCGCTCGTCGTCGTCAACACGCATTTCCACTACGACCACGTCTTTGGCAACGCCTACTTCGCGGCCCAGGGCGTGCAGGACTTTTACGCGCACCGCAATTGCGCGCACGACATCGCCGAATACGGCGTGCTCCAGCGTGAGGCAGTCGGGGGGACGGAACCGGAAATGGCGGCCGCCGACGGGGAGCATACCGAAATTAAGATGCCCAACAAGCTGGTCGATGCGGAGACCACCGTCGATCTGGGCGAAGTCAGCGTCAAACTCTTCCATCTGGGCCGCGGCCACACCGACGGCGACCTGCTGGTCGGTTCGCCCACCACGCTTTTTGCCGGCGATCTGGTGGAGCAAGGCGCCCCGCCCGCCTTCGAAGATTCCTACCCGCGCGACTGGGTGGAAACGCTGCGCCGGATTTCCGGGCTGCGGCACGAGTACGACGTGCTGGTGCCCGGCCACGGCCAGACCGTCAGCGACGCCTTCGTGAAGAACATGTGCGAGACCATGACCCTGGCCGTCCGGATGGGCGAACAGGCCAGCCGCGACACTCCCGCAGACTCCACCAAGGCCATCCCCATCCTGCCCTACGGCCCCGCGCAGTCCCGCGCCCTGCTGCAGCGCCTCACCGCCACCCGGTAAGCTGTGCTGCGGCGAGGGAGTGGGGCGTCAGTCCAGGTCAAGCCGCATGAGCACGCGGGGGAACCCGTTCAGCACCGAGTCCGTGTCTGCCGCCTTCGTAAAGCCGGCCTGTTCGAAGAGCTTTCGGGTGCCAACGTAGGCCATGGTGAGGTCGACCTTCCTGCCCTCGTTGTCGAGCGGGTAGCCCTCAACGGCGGGGGCACCATGCGCGCGTGCGAGGTCGACGGCGCCCGCGAGCAGGTGGTGCGAGATCCCCTTGCCGCGATGCCCCGGCCGCACCCGGATGCACCACGCCGACCACACGTCGACCTCGTCCACGTGCGGAATCTTGCGGTTGCGTGCAAACGCCGTGTCGGCGCGGGGATGCACGGCGGCCCAGCCCACCACCTCGTCGCCGTCGTAGGCGAGCACCCCGGGCGGCGGGTGCTGCCCGCACAAGCGCTCGACGAGCGCCCCTCGATCCTGGCCCCGCAACGAGACGTTGTCTTTCGACGAAAGACGATAGCTGAGGCACCAACAGACATTCGCATCGGCGCGCTTTGGCCCCAGCATGGTCTTCACATCGCCGAACACCGTTGCCGGACGCACCTCGATGGCCATGGAATCACCCTGCCACCGCCATCCGATGCTGGCAATGCTCCGGACGGCGCCGCGTCTATCGTTCCCGCGCGTGACTCAATGGCGGCGCGACTGGAGGCCGAACAGCCAGGTCAGCAGGGCGCTGAGCAGCATGCCGGTGCCGGTGATCAGGCCCATGCCGGCCCAAAAGAACAACGGAATCCTGCCGGTGCCGGGGACAGGCGCGGCGCCGGCCTGTTGCGCGAGCAGGTAGAGCCCCGCAGCGGCGCCGATGCCCAGCACGGCCAGCAGCCAGCACAGCCGGGGCCACCAGGCGGAAGCCGCCCAGAAGCTGCCGTAGCCGGACCAGATGTTCCAGTCGCTGCCGCGCCGCAGCACGATCGGGCCGGCAGCCAGCACCCAAAAGCCGGCCACCAAAAAGGCGGCCACCACATCCGCCGGGCGGTGCCAGCCGTTGATGAGGGTAGCGGCACCGGCCAGCACGGCATACAGGCCGCCGGCGGCCGCAGCGAACGGCCGCCACCGGGGCGAGACCACCAGGAAGATGGCCAGTGCCGCAGCCGTCGCAATGGTGGTGTGCCCCGATGGCAGCGAATTGTGTTCCAGCGTGGGCACGCCGCGGTCGGGCCGGTCGAGAATGAGGTTCTTCAGGATCCACGTGGTCGCCGCCGACGCCGCGACCACCGCCACGCCGACCACGGCCGGCCCCCACCGGCGTCGTACCAAGGCCGCCACCAGCAGCACGACGGCCGCCACGGCGACGGAGATATCCGGCAGCAGGTCCAGGAAGTCCAGGAAAACGCCGCGGCCCAGCCGCCAGCCGGAGTCCGCCTCCGCCCACGCCGATTCGTCGGCGAACTGCCCGGTGGTGGTGCGGACGAAGGCGTAGTAGTTCAGCACAAAGGCTCCCGCGCACAACAGTGCTCCCAGCCAGAACAGGGCGGGAGCGTGCGCCGCCGGACGGCTGGACGCGGGCCGGGAGCGGACACGGGAACGCTGCGGAGTCATCGATTCTAGGGTCGCACACAATGCTGAGAGCATCCGGGAAGGGCGGCCGGCCGTAAAGTTGGAGTTGATGAGACCGCACCAGATTCCCGATCTTCCGGGGCTTTCCGGCCGGCCGGAGCTCCCCGACCTCGCCGACCTGCTGGCCACCGCGCGCGTGGTGTCGCTGCCGATGAAGGTCCGCTTCCGCGGGGTGATGAAGCGCGAGGTCCTGCTGTTTGAGGGCCCAGCGGGCTGGGCGGAGTTCTCGCCCTTTCTTGAGTACGACGACGAAGAAGCCGCCGCGTGGCTGGCGGCCGCGGTGGAGGCCGGCTGGCGGGGCTTCCCGGACCCGGTCCGGGACAGCATCCCCGTCAACGCCACCGTTCCCGCGGTGGCGCCGGCGGACGTGCCCGGCGTGCTGGCCCGCTACGACGGTGCGCAGACGGTGAAGATCAAGGTTGCCGAATCCGGTCAAGACATCGATCAGGACGTGGCCCGCGTTGCGGCCGTGCGTGCCGCAGCCCCGCACGCTGCCCTGAGGGTGGACGCCAACGGCGGCTGGGATGTTCCCGCGGCCGTGGCGACGTTAACCCGGCTGGCCGGGTACTCGCTGGAGTACGCCGAGCAGCCGGTCCCCGACATCGCCGGGCTGCGGGCGGTGCGGACCGAACTGCGCCGGCGCGGCATCCCCACCCCGATCGCGGCCGACGAAAGCGTGCGCAAGGCCGCCGACCCCTTGCGGGTGGCCCGCGAAGACGCCGCCGACCTGATCGTGGTCAAGGTGCAGCCCCTCGGGGGCGTGCGGCGGGCGCTGGAGATCGTCGCGCAAGCCGGGCTCCCCGCCGTCGTCAGTTCCGCCCTGGACTCCTCCGTGGGAATCCGTGCCGGCGTGGCCTTGGCGGCGGCGCTGCCGGAACTTCCCTTTGCCTGCGGGTTGGCGACGGTGTCCCTGATGGGCGCCGACGTGGCGGCGGAGCCGCTGGTGCCGGTCGCCGGCCGCCTCCCGGTGCGCGACGTGGTGCCCGATGCGGACCTGCTGGATCGTCTTGCTGCGCCCGAGGACCGGCGGCAGTGGTGGCTGGAACGGCTGGCGCGGACGTACCGGCTGCTGGAGCCGTGACGTAGGGAGGGGGGACGGCAGCGCCTTAGGCCACGCCTGCTGGGACGGTCGTAGGAGCGGGGGAACGGCCGGCGCGGGCCGACGGGCTGCTGGGACGGTCGTAGGAGCGGGGGAACGGCCGGCGCGGGCCGACGGGCTGCTGGGACGGTCGTAGGAGCGGGGGAACGGCCGGTGCTGACCCACCGGCTGCTGAAGCTGACGCAGGGGCGGGGCAACGCCAGTGCCGTGGGCCACGCCTGTGGGGCCCGCTGAAGCTGTGGCGTGCCTGTGTTCCGGACGTGTGCCGCGGGGCACTGCGCGGCGCAGCCCCAGATCAAACTCAGGGCCCGCGCCCCGGTTCTACAGGCTCGGCCGCTCCAGGTTGAATGCGTGGCTTAATCCTCCGGTGCGCAGTCTGGACGTGCCCACTCCGTGCACTGTTGGTGTCAGAAAGAGGCCCTCAAACTGTCCGAGGCAGCCGGTAGCGTGAGGATATGGGCGGCGAGGGCGGCGAGCTTCGGTTCCCGGTTCCGGGACAGGGACTGGTGATGGACCTGGGTGTGCCCTCGCGTCCGGACAGTTCCCTGCTGGAAGCGCTGCTGCAGCGAGTGGTTGCAGAGGCGTTGCTGCGACGTTATGGCATCGTGCCTGATGACGGCGGACTCTTTCCAGCGGCCGCTGACATTGGTGCCGCTGGCGGCGGTGGCGGCGCCGGCTCTGCAGAGGTTTCTTCCCCAACCGAAGCCACCGGCGGCGAGCCTCCCGTGCCCGAGGACGTCGAAGCAGCTCAGGGATTGGGCAGCGGACTGCAATCCGCCGGGACCGGGGAGGACGGCGCATCCCTGCCCGTGTTGCCAGAGGGCACCGGGGGCAGCCCTGTGGTGCCCGAGGGCGGCGTGGGCGTGCCCGCGGTGTTGGCCGGCCTGTTGGCGGTGGTGGAGCCGGCGGAACTGGATGACGCGCAGACCATGGATT